>CAZSAO010000017.1:32166-35650 GCA_964605275.1 uncultured Legionella sp. | reverse complement strand
ATTATGAAGAAACACGCACAATAATGAGCAAAGAAATATTAGGCAAACCACTTAAAAAAGCAAAAAAAACTAAAACTCAGCAGCCTAAAGTGTATGTAATAGACTTCAATGGCGATATCAAAGCCTCCCAGGTAGAGCAACTACGTCACGAAGTAAATGCCATTTTAATGATTGCCACCCCTAACGACGAGGTGCTCATTCGCATAGAAAGCCCCGGTGGCGCAGTAAATGGTTATGGTTTAGCCGCATCACAACTACAACGTATTCGTGATAAAAATATTCCTCTAACTGCGTGTATTGACAAAGTTGCAGCCAGTGGCGGCTATTTAATGGCTTGTGTAGCGCATAAAATTATCGCCGCTCCTTTTGCCATTATTGGCTCAATAGGCGTGGTGGCGCAAATACCGAACTTCCATCGTTGGCTTAAGAAAAATGATATTGATATCGAATTACTTACTGCTGGTGAATACAAAAGAACATTAACGTTACTGGGCGAAAATACCGATAAAGATCGGCAAAAATTTCAAGAAGACTTAGAAGAAATTCATAAAGCATTTAGAAATTATGTACTTGCCAATCGTGAGGATTTAGATATTGATGCGGTGGCAACAGGAGAGCATTGGCTAGCACAAGATGCACTTAAATTACATTTAGTAGATACACTGCAAACTAGTGATGAATATATTATGGATAAATTAGTCAGCCATAAGCTATTTAAGTTAACTGCTCACGGCAAAGAATCGTTAATCAATAAGCTATGTAAACCCGCGATGCGTTTACTACACCCATGGGCATAAGCATACATATTCTTAATATAAAGTAGCAGCTCGGTGTAAAGCCTTCACGAAAAGGCTTCACCTCCTCAAATCCTACGTACCGCGATTTATTCGCGGTATCCAGCGGTACTTATAGTAATAATCTTTTAATTACTATCCTGACCTTCACATAAAGTCCGGCATACAGACAATTAAAAATCTTTTAAACCATTAATGCTCGTGCCCCGCCTATTTAACCAAAAAATAACAATTTATATTTTTTATCATAGATTTAGCTTATTTAATTATACAAAAAGTAAAATTAGAGTATATACTTTTAATACAGTACGTAAGATCTGACTTTTTGCAACAACGTGACATTAAATTAATAACATTGGAGACCATTAACTGTTCATTGTCGAACAGAATACGTCTCCCTATCAATGGAGTTGAAGATGAGCAACGAGAAATCAAAACTGCCTGATTTGGAAGAACTTGGCTCAATGACAAGCAAACTTTTTAATGGCATAAAAAAGACAGTTAATGAAATTATGCATGATTATAAAGAAAAAAGAGAGGCCGCTGTAGTGGTCACACCAACGACTCCTCCTGTAGAAACAGTAATAGTGGAAGAAACGGTTGTAGGCATTAAGCCTGAGGAAATGCCTGTCGAGCCTATTACTACGCCCGATGAACCGGTTATCGAAGAGCCCATTAAAGATAAATAAAACAAGATACATTTTAGTTAACTAAAAATACTCAACATGTATCGTCAAAATTGTATTAACTCTTTAATTATAAAAAGTCGTTTTTTTTAACTTAAAGCATTAATTGTTCATATCGCGCGGTATTAACAACCGCGCCCATGTTATGTACCTCTTACTTTTTGCAAACCAATACCTGTTTTTTTTATACAAACACGAGTTAAAAGCGCAAGGAAAACTCATCAAAAACCCAATTCAAACTCATATTGCCAGTACATAACTCATGACGCACAAATATCAGGCAACACGAACCGTATTTTATAATAAAATGATTGCCTTGGTTCAAAGCGGAGCTCTTGCCAGAGTTGCGTGAATATGCAATAAAGCCTAATACTTTATAAGTAAATAAATTAATGATGAAATGGATAAAAGCGTTAGCATGGACTACAGTACTGTTTATGGAGTGCTTGTTTGCAAGAAACGGTTTACTATTTAATGTTGCAGCTACAGGAGAGCCTGCCAACGTACACATCACACTGTGCCTAAATGGGAAAGGTCCTCTTAGTTGCCAAAATTATAACGTATCCGCATTAAACTTAAGTATCACAACCACAATACCTAATCATACGTATCCAATCGTTGGCATTAAAATAAATACGCCAGGATATACCTTGGCAAATATAGGATTAAATTGTACAGTAACTAGCAATGGCTATTGCTTATTTTCAGCCAATAATACTCAACCCACTTCCATCTTCATTAACAAAACAAGCGGATATTCTATCAGTGGCTCCATTTCTAATCTTATGACTAGTGGTTTAGTGTTACAAAACAATGGCAACGATAATCTAATTGTAAGCAGTGGTGCCACATCATTTCAATTCGCCAAAACAATACCTTTTGGAGCCAGCTATAACGTCACTGTATTTAATCAGCCCACAGAGCTAACATGCGCGGTGAACAATGCTTCTGGTACCCATGTAATAACTGATATCAATAATATTGCTATTAGTTGTGCTCTTAATGTCGCAGCCTATGTCACCAATACCAATAGTAACTCTGTATCAAGATGCCCTATCAACTCTAATGGAAGCTTTGGAAGCTGCATTGATTTAGGTAATCCAGGAAATACATTCAGCGGGCTTAGAGGAATAATAATAAACCAAACGAAATCTCTTGCTTATGTCGCTAACGCGACTACGAGCACTATATCTAAATGCCCTATCACTATCAATGGTACATTTGCGACGTGCACAGACTCCGGTGTAGGCTCTGTATTTTCTGGACCAAGAACACTCGTGTTAAATAATACAAATAGTATTGTCTACGTCACAAATTTTATCAATAACACCGTATCTAAATGCGCTATCAACTCTGATGGGACATTCAGTACCTGTGTTAATGCAGGTAACACCGGTATTACCTTTAATCAACCAGTAGGAATTACTTTAAATAGCGTGGAAAATACTATGTATGTCGTCAATAGTGGCAACAATACTGTATCCAAATGCCCTATCAATTCTAATGGAACATTGGGCGCTTGTGCTGATTCGGGCAACACCGGTGTTCCATTTAATTCCCCCTCAGGAATTGCATTAAATCGCGAAGGAAATACTATCTACATCGCCAATAATGGAAATAATACTGTTTCCAAATGCCCAATCAATCTCGATGGAACATTTGGCGCTTGTTCCGATTCGGGCAACACCGGTGTTGCATTTAATAGTCCACAACCCATTACTTTAAACACGGCAGGAAACATTGCCTACATTGCTAATGTGGGGAACAGTACAGTGTCTGAATGCCCCATCAATACTAATGGTACCTTTGCTGCTTGTGTAGAATCCGGCAACACCGGCATTGCATTTAGCGCGCCACGAGGTATTGCCCTTGGTTAAAATATATGTATTACTTATTGGCTCAAAGGATATAACCGTTTAGAGGATATGGCTAAACAAGCACTCGAACGGTCATACTTGAGTTCATATTGGGATAAAGTCAGACAAAATGAGCGCAGCATAGATG
>CAZSAO010000017.1:0-31978 GCA_964605275.1 uncultured Legionella sp. | reverse complement strand
ATGACCACAAGAGTAATAGTGAAGCCCTAATTCTTTCGCTTGATAATAAGTACGTTCTGATACTTCCCCACTAATATAAGCATCTACACCTAGTTTATGTGCTTCTTCTATATAATCTTGCGCCCCACCACTACACCAGGCAATAGATTTAATAATTGAGTCATTTCGTCCAGCAATGTGCAAGGGTACACGATGTAACTGCGCCTGTAATAAGTGCAATAAATCAGAAGAATCTAGCGGTTGAACCAGCTCCCCCGACCATAATAAATTAGGTGCTGTGCCTACCTTGTGTTTTTTAATAGCGCTAAACGAGAACATTTTTGCCAAACATGCATTGTTTCCTAGCTCAAGATGACAATCTAGCGGTAGATGATAGGCAAATAAATTGATATTGTGGGCAAATAACTGCTTAATACGCTGCCCTTTCATGCCAACCAAAATGGGCTCTTCACCACGCCAAAAATAGCCGTGGTGAACAAGGAGCGCGTCTGCTTGCCACTGTGCTGCTTGAGCAATTACTTCTGCCGAAGCAGTCACAGCGGTACAAATGCGTTGAATAGTAGTGCCACCCTCAACTTGCATCCCATTGGGTGCATAGTCTTGGTATTGTGCTACATTCAAAAACTCATGCACATAACTTGCGAGTTCTTTATTAGAGATCACCTTTCAGAAACTCGCTTGATATCAGCACCTAGAAGAGATAGTTTTTCTTCTATGCGCTCATAGCCTCTATCTACATGATAAATACGCTCAACGGCAGTTTCACCATCAGCCACTAACCCTGCTAAAATTAAACTGGCAGAAGCACGTAAGTCTGTTGCCATAACTGGGGCTCCAGTTAATCGCTCAACACCGTTAATTAACGCCGTATTGCCATTTAATTGAATTTGCGCACCCATGCGTTGCAACTCTTGCACATGCATAAAGCGATTTTCAAAAATATTCTCTACTATCGTAGAGGAGCCCTCTGCTACAGCATTCATTGCCATAAATTGCGCTTGCATGTCGGTCGCAAAAGCAGGATAAGGTGCTGTAATCAAATTAACGGCTTGTGGACGCTTGTTATGCATATTCAAAGTAACCCAATCCTCGCCAATTGTTAACTCAGCTCCAGCCTCTTCAAATTTGCATAATTGCGATAACAAAGTATCAGGTCTGACTTTTTTTACGGTCACATGACCACGAGTCAACGCACCAGCCGCCAAATAGGTACCTGCTTCAATGCGATCTGCCATCACCGAATAAGCCCCACCACCTAAAGATTCAACTCCTTCAATTTCAATAGTAGAGGTTCCAGCACCCGTTATTTTCGCGCCCATTTGAATTAAAAAATTAGCCAAATCGACTACTTCAGGTTCACGCGCTGCATTTTTAAGCGTGGTAACGCCTTCTGCTAAAACAGCAGCCATTAAAATATTTTCCGTACCGGTTACTGTCACGGTATCAAATAAAATTCGACGACCTTGTAATCTACCGTTAGGGCAACGTGCATTAATATAACCATTTTGCACACTAATTTCAGCGCCCATTGCTTTTAAGGCTTTCAAATGCAAATCAACAGGACGTGTACCAATGGCACAACCACCAGGAAGGGACACATCTGCTTTACCAAAACGAGCAAGCATAGGGCCTAATACCAAAATAGAGGCACGCATGGTTTTAACCAGCTCATAAGGTGCGACAAACTCATTAACTTGACTTGCGTCAACTTGCACATTCATTTTTTCATCAACAACCAGATGAGCACCTAATTGACCTAATAGCTCCATCATGGTTGTAATATCTTTTAGATGTGGCACATTAGAAATGGTTACATGATCACTAGCTAACAAAGTGGCAGCCATAATAGGCAACGCGGCATTTTTTGCACCAGAAATGACAACTTCACCGTGTAGGGCTTTGCCGCCATTAATTAACAATTTATCCATTTTGTTGCTCTCCCCATTCTTTTATTGTCCATGTCTTCATTGTTAAAGCATGAAGCATGCCACTTGTAATAAAATCTTTTATTTGGGCATAAACCCATTGTTGTCGTGCTACTTTAGACTTCTCTAAAAATACATCGCTGACAACAGTTAACTGATACTGATAACCATCACCATCTATCTTGACATAAGAGACATCATCTAGCGCTTTAAAGCGCGCTTCAATTTCTTCATTACTTAACATAAAACTTAGCCCACTTATTGAAATAAATACAATTTTTTACCTTTACTGGTAAAAAATAAAAAGCATCCTGTCATATTGGAACAGCACTTTCTCACTATATTGAACAGCTACTTATCCGAAATAGGCTAATACAGAGGCTGGTTGGCAGGCATACTAACCATAAACACCCACCAAAAAAATAAAAAGAATACAATACATATTAATTTAACTTAAAATCTATGTGTGATGCGTCACTAAAATATCATTCACACCACAAAATTCAGCTAAATCATGAATTTTAGCAGACACACCAATAACATTAAATATTTTACTATGCTGCACACATAGTTTTTTTGCTTCTATCAGTAATGCAAGCCCTGCGCTATCACAATGAGTGATTGCGGCTAAGTCCAAAAAAAACTCAGCGCTGGTATGATCTTTAAGATAGGTACATAAGCTATCCCGTACCTTAACTACTGAATCAAAAGTTAAATAGCCACTAGGTTTAAAATGAATCTGCTCCATTACTTAAGCCGCCTTATTTGCTTGTTTTTGTTGCATTTGTTTGATCACTTCATCAATATCTGAGTTTTTTAATACCTGTGCAAATTGCGATCTGAAGCTTTGTAATAAACTCACACCTTCTACACTTAAATCATAAACATTCCACGTGCCATTTTTAGCTACTAAACTATAGCTTAATGGAATATTCTGTCCTGATGAGCGCACAATAACGCTATTAACCCGTAAAAATCGGCTGTCTAATGAACCTCTGATTGGCAAAAATTGCACCGTTTCATCCGAGTATTCAGCTAGAGGGCTTGCATAAGTACGAATGACTAACTGCGTAAATACTTTAGCAAATTCAGCACGTTGCGCCGCATTTGCTTTTTGCCATACTTGTCGGCCTAAAACAGAACGAGACATCCCCATTACATCCACATGTGGTAAAAAGTAGGTTGCAACTGCATCATAAATAATTTTATGGTTCGCTTTTAAACTGGATTTATTCGCCTTCAACACTGCAATAATTTGATTTGCGCTCTGCTCCAACATCGGTGAGGGAGACGATTGAGCATTAATCATCGAAGAAAAAGAAACACAACAAAATAATAGAATTGTCTTAACTACGCTCATGATTCACCTATTTTTTATTAATGTTAAAAAGTAACTGCCCAATAAGATTTTCAAGAATAACCGCTTCTTGTGTTTTTGCAATGATATCGCCATTTTGCAAATACGGATGATTCGTATGTTCTTCATCATCAAAGCCAGGCACAATACTTACATAATTAGAGCCAATCAAACCCTCTGTTAAGATTCGTGCTGAAGAATCTTCATAAGGTATCTTTTTATCACTGCGTAACGTCATGGTTACTCGTGCGATTAAATCACCAGGCTGCAAATCAATACGACTTACTTCCCCTACTCGCACGCCAGCAACAGTTACCGGTGCACGCACTTTTAATCCGCCTATATCAGTAAAATCAGCAGTCACCGCATATTCTTTTTGTCCCATAAGGTTTGAGACACTGCTTACTTTTAAAGCCATAACCAACAAAGCCAACAGCACTAGCAACATGAAACATCCAACACTCACATCTACGTAACGTTGCTTATTCATTTACCAACCTCCAATCATCATTGCAGTCAACAAAAAATCCAGTCCCAATACAGCCAACGACGAATACACTACCGTTTTCGTTGTGGCCTTACTGATGCCCTCAGCGGTAGGCACACATTCAAATCCTTCATACACCGCTATCCACGTCACTACAAAAGCAAACACCAAACTCTTAATAATACCACTGAGTATATCGGAGTGAAAATTTACAGACGCTTGCATGTTAGACCAAAAACTTCCTGCATCTACACCTAACCAACACACACCAATAAAATAACCACCATAAATAGCTACAGCTGAAAAAATCAACGATAACAAAGGTAAGGTTATTAAACCGGCAAAAAAGCGCGGATAAATTACTCGGCCCAATGGGTCAACACCCATCATATCCATACTGGATAATTGTTCGGTTGCTTTCATCAAACCAATTTCTGCAGTTAAAGCAGAGCCCGCTCGACCAGCAAACAACAAAGAACTAATAACAGGGCCTAATTCACGAGCGATACTCAATGCAAGTAATTGCCCTAATTGACTGGAAGCACCAAATTTTTGCAAGGTATTAAACCCTTGCAAACCCACAACCATACCAATAAACAAGCCGGCAACAACAATAACGACACAAGACAAAACACCAACAAAATACAACTGATAACGCAATAATGGCCATAACTTTAATAAGTTAGGTCTTCTAAAAAGCATAGCAAATAAAAAGACGCCTGAACTACCAATGCTTTGTACCGTCTGCACACCACGACCACCTAAACGCGCAATCGCATCAAGCATTTAATAACTCCTCTATATAAGGTTTTGCTGGATAATGAAAAGGCACGGCACCATCTGCTTCGCCATGCATAAATTGCTTTACTTTGGCATCAGAAGAAGCCATTAACTCAGCAGGACTACCCTCACCAATAACCGCGCCATGCGAAATAAGATAAACATAGTCAGCAATAGAGCAGGTTTCCTCTACATCATGCGATACAATAATCGTTGTGGTATGCAATAATTCATTTAGCCGTTTGATTAAACGAACTAAAACACCCATTGAAATAGGATCTTGCCCTGTAAAGGGCTCATCATACATCATTAATTTAGGATCAAGAGCACAGGTTCTAGCTAAAGCTACTCGTCGCGCCATTCCACCTGATAATTGCTCCGGCATTAAAGATGCCGCACCACGTAGGCCCACTGCTTCTAATTTCATTAATACTATATCACGTACCATGGATTCAGTTAAATCAGTATGCTCTCTTAAAGGGAATGCCACATTATCAAACACCGAAAGATGAGTAAATAATGCGCTGCTTTGAAACAACAATCCCATCTCTTTTCGTGCTTCATACAATGCTTTACGCGGCAATTGATGAATATTTTGCCCATGGACCACAATACTCCCGGCTTCAGGAGCTAATTGAGCACCAATTAAACGTAATAAGGTTGTTTTTCCAGAACCACTAGGGCCCATAATGGCAGTAATTTTACCTGTCTGTACGGTCATATTTACTTTATTGAAGATCTTCCGTTGGTCTCGAGTAAAGGTTAGATCATTTATTTCTACCCAATGTTCAGACATTGCAGTGTTCCACTTGTAACATGAACTTGAAGTATATACCGGATCAGAAAAAATTGCGGTTTTTAATTGCGTTTCATTTAAAAAAAAATACATTCACATAAAAAAATAAGGTTACATCCAGCAAAAGCTTTATGATAGAATGAAAAATACACAAAAAATGAACGAAATGACCTATGAATTTCTGCGCTCTTGGATTGTCCGTTATTGAAACAGAAGCACAGGCAGTTTTTGAATTAACCCAAAAAATTGATCACCGCTTTGATAAAGCGTGTCATTTACTATTAAATTGCAAAGGACGCATTGTAGTTACTGGCATGGGTAAGTCAGGGCACATTGGCAATAAAATAGCAGCTACATTTTCCAGCACAGGTAGTCCGGCATTTGCGATGCACCCAGGCGAAGCAAGCCACGGCGACTTAGGCATGATCACCCGCCAAGACGTAGTCGTTGCCATTTCACATTCGGGTAATACCGCCGAAATAGTCACACTACTTCCGTTATTAAAACGTCTTGAAGTTCCATTAATTGCCCTCACTGGCAATAGTGAATCTATTTTAGCTAAAACTGCAGATATTTTTCTTGATGTGAGCATTAAACAAGAAGCCTGCCCGCTTGGTCTTGCACCAACAACCAGCACCACCGTAGCACTAGTAATGGGAGATGCTTTGGCCATTGCCTTATTACAAGCCCGAGGCTTTAGTGCGCAAGATTTTGCCCTATCACATCCAGGTGGCTCTTTAGGAAAAAGATTATTATTGCATATTGATGACTTATATCACCACGGTCACGATTTGCCCGTAGTAACAGAACAAGCCACTATTAGCGAAGCCTTATTGGAAGTAACCGATAAAAAACTGGGTATGACCTGTGTGGTAGATAAAAAAGGCTATTTAGCAGGGGTTTATACTGATGGCGATATCCGTCGTACACTACATAATCAATATGATATCAATACGACCCCAATCCACCAAGTGATGACTAAAAGTTGCCGAACCATCCGACCTGGCATGTTAGCGGCAGAGGCGTTAACATTAATGCAAAAATACAGCATTACCTCTTTGATTGTAGTCGATGAACACAACAAACCTATTGCCGTCGTGCATCTACACGATTTATTAAAAGCAGGCGTCTTTTAATAAATCGTGCTTTATTTAGGAGTGACCTTAATATGAATGAATTAGTTGAAAAAGCAAAAAAAATAAAATGCCTTATTTGTGATATCGATGGTGTGTTAACTAATGGATTGCTCTATATAGACAATCAAGGTAATGAATTAAAAGCATTTCACGTGCAAGATGGCATGGGATTAAAATTATTAATGGCTGCTGGCATAGAAGTTGCTGTGATTACTACATCACGAAATGCCGTCATTGAGCACCGTATGCAACAACTAGGTATTACTCATTATTTTAAGAATCAAGTAGATAAACGCAATGCGTATCAACAATTAAAAACCACATTGGGTTTTAACGATGACGAATTTGCTTATGTTGGTGATGATTTACCTGATTTGCCTTTAATTAAACAAGTAGGTTTAGGGGTAGCAGTAGCGAATGCAGTTCCCTTAGTCAAAGAATATGCTCAGTGGCATACCACAAAAGAAGGTGGTAATGGCGGTGTTAGAGAATTATGCGATTTAATTTTAAGCGCCCAAAATAAAACACAACAAGCAATCGAAGGATACTTAAAACAAGACTTTCTACCACAATGAATACTAAACAACCCTTATGGCTTTGCCTTACCTTAATTACTCTAATCGCGTCTGGTTGGTACTATGCTCGCATAAAACCAACTATTCCTTTAGACAATGACACCTTATCCACCTCTATCGACTCGACAATTACGCAATTAACCGTAAAACGATTTAACGAGCAAGGCGAACTGGTGAGTTTACTCACAACACCGCTCATGGAACATATTCCTAAAAATAATCTGCATTTATTACAAACACCTCATATTGTGATTAAAGAAAAAAACCAACCGGATTGGGAAATCAAATCACATAATGCCACCTCGTTTGAAGGTGGATCGCGCATTACATTTATTGATAAAGTAATCATGCATCAAAATATGGGTGATGCACATCAAGAAAGCACACTAAAAACAGAAAAAATAATCTATTACCCCAAAGAAAAAAGAGCGACTACCGATCTTTTCGTCACGTTCGAACAACCAGGAAATCTAGTCGAATCTACAGGAATGAATGCTTATCTTGAAGAAAAACGCGTTGAACTACTGCATGGAGCAAAAGGAAGCTATGTACCAACAAATCAAGGCTAGCTTATTTTTGTGCATGTGCCTTTTTACTGGCATGAGTTATGCCCTGCCTGCCGATAAAGAGCAAGTAATTCATGTTACTTCCGATACGGCCGATCTCAGCCAACAAAAACATACCGGAACATATAACGGTCATGTTGTTTTTGTCCAGGGCAGCACGAATCTACATGCCGAGCATGCATTAACCCAAGGCGATAGTAAAAATCAACTGGTTTTAGCGGTAGCCAAAGGTGCGGGTGAAGCCCAAGCACATTACTGGACTGAAGTAGGCCCTGACAAACCACCATTTCACGCCTATGCGGATACAATAAAATATTATCCATTAAAACATCTTATAGAGTTAACCGGTAACGCACGTATTGAACAAGGCCCAAACTCACTTTCAGCCGCCCAAATAACATACGACACAGAAAATCAGCATTTAATATCAAAAAGCGATGCAACAAAACGAACGGTCATTATTCTCTATCCTGAAAAGAAATAATTATTTACTTGTACTATTAAATTTCTTTAATATGATTGAATAACTAAGCCCCATTAAACACTTACCACAAGAATATTATATGAGTATATTGGAAGCACGTAATTTAAAAAAATCATTCAAAACACGTACGGTGGTGAATGGAATTAGTGTGCACATCAAACAAGGTGAATGTGTTGGTTTATTAGGCCCAAATGGGGCCGGAAAAACCACCAGTTTTTATATGATAGTAGGCTTACAATCTTGTGATGAAGGACAAATTTTTTTAAATAATCAAGATATTACCGCCCAATCCATGCACCAAAGAGCACGTTTAGGCCTAAGCTATTTGCCACAAGAGGCTTCTGTTTTTCGCAAGCTCACGGTGGCACAAAACATTATGGCTATTTTAGAGCTGCGTCAGGACTTAAACAAACAAGCACGCGAAGAAAAGCTCGATTTATTATTACAAGAATTTCATATCACGCACATCGCTAATAGTTTAGGGATGTCGTTATCAGGTGGGGAACGTCGACGGGTGGAAATTGCGCGAGCATTGGCTATCGAACCCTCTTTTATTTTATTAGATGAACCGTTTGCTGGTGTAGACCCTATTTCGGTTATTGATATTAAAAAAATTATCCTGCATCTATGCGCAAAAGGCATTGGCGTATTAATTACCGATCATAATGTGCGCGAAACATTAGATATTTGTGAGCGTGCTTATATTGTCAGCCAAGGAGCGATTTTATGTGAAGGATCACCTGAATTTATTTTAGCTAACCAACAAGTTAGAGCAGTCTATTTAGGCGAAGATTTTTCATTGTAGAGTACTTAACCATGCTGTTATTAATTGATAACTATGATTCATTCACTTATAACTTAGTGCAATATTTTGAAATGCTTGAGCAAGAAGTAGTAGTTTATACTCATGATGCATTAACAATGCAACAAATTAGAGCACTTAATCCAGACTATTTAGTCATCTCCCCTGGGCCTAAAGCGCCTAATGATGCAGGAATTTGTCTTGAAGCCATCAAAACATTGTATCAAAGTATCCCTATATTAGGGGTCTGCTTAGGACATCAGTGCCTGGCACAAGCATTTGGCGGCACAATTATCGCAGCTCCCGAAATCATTCATGGCGGTACGTCTACTATCACCCATCATTACCAAGGATTATTTCGTAATATCCCTAATTATTTTACCGCCACACGCTATCATTCCTTAGCGGTAGAGGTTGAGAGCTTACCTACTTGTTTTTCCATCGATGCCTGGGCTGATGATACCATCATGGCCATTTCTCACCGTCACTACCCTTTGTTTGGTTTACAATTTCACCCTGAAGCCATTTTAAGTGAGCACGGTTTATCGCTCTTAAATAATTTTATTGGAGTTAACTAATGCAAGTAGCAGTAATTACAGGAGCCGCAAGTGGCATTGGACTTGCGTTAACACAAGTATGCTTAGAAAAAGGTATGTTCGTAGTAATGGTCGATAAAAATGAATCGGCATTAGCGCATGAAATACAGCAGTTGAATCAGCATTATACTCAACAGATATTATCAGTGGGGTGTGATATCACCAAACCGCAAGAAGTACAACAATTAGCACACATCATAACCCAACAAGTAAAACGTGTTGATTGGCTTTTTAACAATGCCGGCATTATAGGCTCTTTAGCGCCCATCTGGGACGTATCACCACAATCTATTCATCAAGTAATGGATGTTAATCTTTATGGCATGATTCATGTTATTCAAGCATTGATGCCCTTCTTGTTTTCCCAATCACACACCTCCCGTATCATTAATATTGCCAGCTTGTATGGAGTGTGCTCTGGCGGCCAAGTTGCATCTTATGCCATGTCCAAGCATGCAGTACTCGCTTTATCAGAATCACTTTATTATGATCTCAAGCGAATGGACAAACCAGTCGACATTTCAGTGGCTTTTCCTTCCTTTAGCAATACCTCTTTGTTAAGTAGCCCTTCATCAACAACTGATGCTCCAGATTTTCATCACATACTTGACAATTTACTCGCGCATGCACGTTCGGCAAAGGAAATAGCACAATCCATTATCAATGAAGTAGAAGAAAACAAATTCTATATTTTCCCCGATGAAGAAGTTAAAGAGTATGGAGCAAAACGCACCCAAGCAATGTTAGAGCAAACAAAACCTCATCTGAATGAAATAGAACAACTGATTCAATCGCTAATAAAACGTAATGATAAAAAAAGGCAAAAAGAACTCTTTAAATTAGACTATAATAATAAAAAATAGCCAAAATGGATTTATTATGAATAATCTTACAACTCTTGTGAAAAAATTCGCTGCGTCATGTCGTTTTATTAAAGCAGATGAAACAATAATTACAGTGAATAAGTTCCAAGAAGGAGATGCACAGAGCACCGCTAAACTTATAGGCTTTTCCTTTGAAGCAATGCCAGCCGAATCATTTCCCCCAACAATTCAAAATAAGGGCATATTTAATGCCGATCATACGTACACGTTTACAACATCTATATATACTAAAGAGCACCTATTCGTGGTCAATTTAACGTTTGATGATATAAACAAAGGTCGTAATCTGCCTCTTATTTCAGACGAACTACTTCACAAAGAGATTAGAATTGGAGACAAAATACAAACTCAAACAAAAGAGCAAAATCTATCTATTTTAAACACACCGATTGGCGAGTATCTAAAACAACATAGGGAGTTAGATAATACAAATGATTTTTTAGAATTATATAATTCATCTAATAAAACATTTACTTCTACAGAAGATGAAATAGAGGCAAATGAGTATTTCCGATCTTTAAACTTATAAAAAGCAGAAATTCAAGTAAAATAGGTGCAATGCAGGCAAAAACCACCTATAAACTAGAGCTTATATTATTAAAAAATCGTTCGCCAGAACAAAGATTGGTTGCTATTAAATCTGGCTTTTCCTTAAAAAAAGTCCATCCGCGCTCAGAATATTTATCATTTGTTGCTAGGCCTGGCTGGATATTTATTTGAGCGTAACATTCATCAAAATATTGGTCCTGCTCAATTTGTTGCACGCAAATACGTTCTAAAGTCGTCTTTACTTAAGCTTGAACTATCTTCTAAAAAATACAAATATATATAAGATAAAACAACAATGGAGATACAACTTACCGTCACCAAAAAACCAGCAGGTCCCGCCGCTAAACTAAGAAAAGATAAAGGAATCACTTCCATTTTAGTAGTTTGTCGCACGTAATAATGGGGACTATTACTAAATTCATTAATTTTTTCACTGACTCTATTAGTAGAGTCATCGACAATATTTTTATTAAAAAAAAATTAAAACCATTCCTTGGTAAACTAAACATTCTTCTCCTTGTTACATGGTAGACTCGCTATCTCCAATATTTTTAATTTGCTGAGCGCCTAAAATGGCCTCTTGATGAGCATAATATTTAAACTCTAATAAGTTATTGCTTGGATCTTTAAGAAAAAAAGAATGATGTTCAATCAACGTCCCAGCAAAACGCACCCGTAGATGATGCTCGTACACTATATTATGCGCATCTAGTCGGGCAATGAAATGGTCGAACTCTTTCCGATCAAGAAAAACCAGGCCAAAATGACGCGGGTAAATTCCTGCTTGCTCTTCGGGAAGATCAGCCACTTTATGCGCCACAATTTGATGAATACCAAGACCTAAAATTAATGCATGTTCCGATTCACGACCTAAATAGCAGCCTAATTGATCTACATAAAAAATTTTAGCGCGAGCTAAATCATAAACCGGAAAAGCTAAATGAAATAAAGCATTCATCAATACATCATCCTTTAACCCGCAACATCAGTGCCAGTTCGGCGCGAAATAAATGATAATCGACTTCCAAAGCATGGCGTCGATGCGTTTTAAAACGATAATGCGGCTGACTCATCTCTTTTACTATTTTTTCCTTTAACGATTCAGGTCTTGCTAAACTACCAGCAATAATACGGGCAGCAATTTTAGCTTGATAATCAGCCAAGGGCCAAATACATCCTTGCGGTTGACACAAACCAATAAAATATAACGTCTCAAAATCAGGATGCATCATTTTGCGGTATAAAGGTACTTTAGTTGCATTAGAAAAATTTAAGCGTTCATCAGAAAAAAAAGGAAAACTGATTTTATAACCCGTAGCAAAAATAACGCTATCATATTCTTCTTTACTGCCGTCAGTAAAAAGAACATGCGAATCGTCAAATCGCTCAATCCCAGGCATTGTTTTAATTTTGCCATGACGAATAAAATATAATAGTTCTGAATTAATCGTCGGATGAATTTCTAATGGCCCACAATTAGGTGTTTTGAGATGATATTTCGTATAACGCCCTTGTAGCGCTCGAATCACTATCTTAATTATTTTTTGTCTTAATCGTTGCGGAATCCATTGAATCTTCGCAACGGCCGTGTCTGTGGGTTTGCCAAAAATGAATTTAGGAAAAATATGATACCCTCTTCGCATGCTAATCATCGTGTGTGCAATACGTGAAGTTTCGACCGCTATATCACAAGCCGAATTACCACCACCAACAACTAAAATACGCTGATCTTTAAAAGGTGCTGCTTTTTTATAATGGTGCGAATGCATTAAATTTCCAGCAAACTCGCCAGGATAAGAGGGCCAATAAGGATCCCAATGATGACCGTTAGCCACTAATAAATAATCAAACTCTTGTTGTTGTATGCCCTGTTCATTTTGAAAATAAACGAGCCACTGATTTTTATTTTTTTGTTCTACTTTAATTACGGACGTATTAAATTGAATGTATTGTTTTAAATTAAAATGGTCTGCGTACTGATTAAAATAATGCAACAATTGCGTATGCGATGGGTAATCAGGATACTTTTGTGGCATAGGAAAATCATCAAACTGCGACCATTTTTTTGAACTAATAATATGCGTGGTTTCATAAACACTGGAATGCTCTTGCTGCTCCCCAAAAACCCAGTTTCCGCCTATTTGCTCGTTTTTTTCAAAAACGGTTACATTCGTTAAGCCTTGTTCTTGTAAGTTTTTAATGGTCGTGATACCACTAGGACCAGCACCAATAACACAAATACGTGGCTTGGATATTGAATTAACTACGTTTTTGCTTTCCATCGGTTATTACCTTTTTTATTCTTTCTAAAATCATTTCTTGCACTAATGGGTTTTTGTCAATAGTAAAATGATTGACCTTAATCCCTTTTAGCGTTGCTGCATTAATATTCTCAATAGACGTTTTTGACGGATCGGCCGCCTTTAATTTCAAACCACTAAACATTGGCACATAGCCTGATTTATAAAAATTAACTGCCTGATGTACATTAGAAGGAACTATTGTTTGCGATACAGCATCCACCGTAATTAATAATGCGACGGGAATTCCCACTTTATTTAAATTACGCGCCACTTTTATTTGATCATTAGCACCTAAAGAGTGGCCGACCAAAATAATAGGAGCATGATTACCTTGACGATAATAATTATCAATAATAAATCGGGTTACATGGCCGGCGTTATACCAGATAGTGCCATAAGCAGGGATATCATAACGATCACTGACCGCCACACGCAGCGTATTCATCCCTTTACTAAAAATCCCCAAACCACCGAGCATGGTATGCACCTCGCCATAATAGCGGGTATTATAGGAGGCGTGCAGGTGTTTGTTAGTACCATAAGTACTACGTGATCCTGATAAATCAACGCAGCCGCTTAAGCCTATGACGATTAAAATCACTATTAATTTAATTTTTTTGGTATAAGTTAAAATCGGCATACTTATTTTAAGGATAAAATTTCAAAGAGCGCAATTATAGCCGCACTGCTGCTTCATTGTACAGGAAAATTGCAGTCTGTTAGAATCTGATTAGTTGTACTTCGAAATGAAAATAAATTTAAGGTAGGGTATACTCTTTAGATACGACTCCTTACTAAACTCTTTATGACTGCTGCCGTCTCTGTTAGCCAACTTAATCGTTTAATTAAAAATTACTTAGAACAAGAAATAGGTCGCGTGTGTGTCGAGGGCGAATTGTCTAACGTGACCAAACCGGGCTCTGGACACTTTTATTTTACTTTAAAAGATACCAGCGCTCAGATTCGTTGTGTGTTTTTTAAAAATCGCCACGTAGCTCCTTTATGCCATCAGTTAAAAGATGGGCTTAAAGTTATTGCCAGTGGTAAATTAAGCCTCTATGAGGCACGAGGCGATTATCAACTGATTGTTGAAGACTTACAAGAAGCAGGACTTGGGGCTCTTTATTTGCAATTTGAAGCCTTAAAAAATAAATTAGCGCAAGAAGGCTTGTTTGCAGCAGAACGTAAAAAACCTTTACCCAAAATCCCCAAACACATCGGGATTATCAGCTCATCTAATGGTGCAGCACTGCACGATATGTTATCAACCCTAGCTCGTCGCTTTCCCCTAGCCAATGTCTTTATTTTTCCCAGTGAAGTGCAAGGCGCAACAGCGCACGAACAATTAATTAAAGCCCTACGCCATGCCAATCAAATGGCTCATTGTGATGTACTTTTATTAGCGCGAGGCGGAGGGAGTATAGAAGATTTATGGGCTTTTAATAATGAGCTTTTGGCACGAGAAATCGCAGCAAGCACCATTCCTATCGTTTCAGGAGTGGGACATGAAACCGATTTTACTATCGCTGACTTTGTTGCGGACTATCGTGCAGAAACACCCACCGCTGCAGCCACAATCAGTACACCGCATCAAGATGATTTAAAGCAATACATTGACACTTTAGAAGCCCGTATTCATCGAGCAATGACTAAAAAACTACAAGAACAACAAACCCATTTAGGTTATTTAACGAGTAAAATAAACTCGCCTTCCTCTATTGTTGCGTCTCATTGGCAAACGATTGATTATCTTGAAAAACAACTTATTTTAAACCTAAAGAGGATTATTCAGGACAAAAAACAACGCAGTATGTTCTGCACGAATCAATTACACCACAACAATCCATTGCATTATTTGCAGCATAGTCACGCACGAATCAATCAGCTAGCGCAACAATTGGCACAGCAAATGCGAATAAAAATAAATACAGCGCAGTACGCATTAAAGAGCAATCTTACAACATTACATGCCGTGAGCCCCCTAGCGACATTAGACAGAGGCTATTCAATCACTTCATATCATGGCAAGATTATAGATAATGCATCGCTATTAAAAATAGATGATTCGATTCATGTCCGATTAGCGCAAGGATCTATTGAATGTAACGTAACCCATATTAACGATTAGAGGCATTATGCTAGATGATTTGTTAACCAGTATTACTATAATCCAATTGCAATTACAAAGTAATTTATCCACCTTAGGAGTTATTCTTTTGGTTCCTTGGTGTTTTTATTTTGTTTCTCGCTACATTACCAAAGCACTATTGCTCTTAGGTATTATACCTCGCACCCTATGGGGGTTGCCGGGTATTTTGTTTGCTCCCCTATTACATGCTGATTTTAATCATATCTTTTTTAACTCTATTCCCTTAATTGTGTTAAGTGCATTTATTCTCATTGGCGGCTTAAACTATTATTTGAAAGTCACCCTACTCATAACGTTAATCAGCGGCAGTGCTATTTGGTTATTTGCAAAAAGAGGGCTGCATATAGGAGCCAGTGCATTAATCACCGGTTACTGGGGATTTTTAGTCAGTAATATTTATCACCATACAACACCTATTACTATCATATTAGGAATCCTAAGTGTCTATTATTTTGCCGGTATTTTCTTTGGCATTTTCCCACGTGAAAAAGGCGTGTCGTGGCAGGGGCATTTATTTGGTTTAATAGCAGGAATAACTACCAGTTATTTAATGTAAAATATGCTATTCTAAAATTAATAACATTCATTGAGTATCAATATGCTAATAATAAAAAATATCATTCTAACCAGTATGTTGAGTCTATTTATATCCCAATCTTTTGCGGAAACCTGTTGCTCTAATATGGGGGGAATAAATTACTGTGATTCCTCGTCTGGACGATTGGTATGCCAAAATGGCTTTTATTCAGCCTGCTATTGCACGCGCCACTCTGTAATGGACTTACAACTACTAAAAGGATGCTGCTTGTGGAAAGGTGGAGTATCACCTAATTATTCTCGCGGCCCTGATGTATTATGTAACGATGGCACCGTCTCGGAAGAATGCTCTATTGCATACTCACAAAAACCTAGCGGTATTTACTAAAAATCTCCTCGAGAAATTCAAGTTATCTGGCCTATAAGGCACTATTTCATATACCGCAGGGGCAAACACCCCTGCACTCTTGGATTATTTTATTCATAAACCATTAAACAATTAAAAACAAAAAGCATCATTTTGATCTATATTTAACATATAAGGGGTATTATGGAGGCATTATATGTCTCGATGGATTCAAACTGATACACTTCAAGAAAAAGAGCACTCAGCACAACTGACTACAAATTTAAATAAATACGTGCGTGCATATAACAATGCAAGGCTTAACGATTCACAAGCACAACAAGTGTATCGAACATATTATAATGAATTAGTAGAAGAACTAACAGGATTGACGGGCAGTTTTCTTTGGCATGACATGCTCGACAAAGCAACACACGGTATGGATGAAGACATTCGAACTAAAATCAATAATTGTCCTATCAGTACATTTATGAAAAATAGCTTTATTGAACTAGTTAAAAATACTTTAGATGAAGCAATTTTAGGCGGCAATCCAACTGTAGCATTAACATTAAGTATCGATCTAAGCAAAATGCCTGATATTATCAGCATGTCATTTAGTGATAAAGGACGAGGTTATCCCGATGCATTTATCCAAAAGCTAATGGTTGATAAAGGAGGACGTGAAGAATACATTTTAGAGCAAGGTAGCCCCAAGCACTTAGAACATGATCAAAACAAGCATCCTGATTTGTTTGGAGGAAAAGGACGAGGACTACGCATGCTACTTGCCAATTTAGAGGGCAATGAATTAATTAAAAATGGTGTGCTACAACATAAGTATCAAAAACCAGAATACGCTGAAATTCACTTTGCTAATCAAGAGATTGCTGCTCCGGGAGCAAGCATGACTATAAGCACCTCAATAGCACCATTAAAAGCATATGCCATTGACTCATTAACAAATCAACAATCCACGGAACACGTAACACACGCTGTAAATAATCGCAGACCGCTTCAATATAATAACGTATCCCAATCGTCTACTGATAATGAATTATCTGATGAAGAAATTAATAATACATCGGTTAAAAATCCCGATCGCGACATCCCCTATAAACGCTCTAAACTAACAGAGGAAAGGAGGATTGTTAACAAACAATTCGTCAATAACAAAGCGGCATTACATATAACAATTGAGCAAGACGACATAGAATCATTAACGGCTAACTCATCCGATGAAGAAACAATTAGTAGCGAAGAGGAACTTATTCAACAGGCTCTGCGTGAAAAAACAGCAGCAATCTCTATTGATAGCTCTTTTTCAAAGAAGAAAATTATCAATGAACAAGCAACGAACTTTCAATCTTTTAAAAACAAATTTAATAGCGCTCTTTCAATTAAGATTGAAAATGATGATGAAAATACAGATGACGTATCCCCAGACAATAGCACTTGCCGATAAATTATCTATGATCATAAAAACCAATGTAACTGCTCTGGTTTCCTTAGCAGTTACATAACAACAACTAGTGCTCTTTTTCAGAAATACAGAACAGCTATTAAACAAGATTTGATTGATGCATGTCTTCATCATTAGCGGCAGGTGCAGAAAAACGAGCTAATAATGCATGACGCTCAACAAACTCACCAAAACATAAAGAGCTCATTACCATGAGTAAATAGCCAATGGCTGAATAGCACAAAATACTATCTGATAAAGATCCAACACAAAAGGTAATAATGATACCAACTAAAAAGGCTTTATTTTCTTTTAAATGAAACGCGGCATAAAATAAACTGCCTAAAAAACCAAATAAAAGCACTAACCCGACCAATCCTTGTTCTGCTAAAGTCATCCAATACTGACTATGCGGATCGGTTAAAACAGGCCCCCAAAATTTTAAAAATGCAGGTTTTGCCTCCATAATCGTATATTGGAACCCACCAGTACCAATTCCTTGAACTGGATGAGCAGTCCACATTGCTCGTGCATAATCATGAAATAACAAGCGAAAACCTACCGAAGTGTATTCTTGATTTTGCTGTAGTAATTGCACATCGTGCACAATACCAGAAACGCCCTGCTGTAAGGTAGGACTGATTTGATAAGCAAAAAATAAAAATACCAAACATACAACTCCACTGATAAATGCTTTTTTCAAGGGTAGTTTTTGTACTAAAAATACCGCAATTAAAAGAAGATAAATTACATAACCAGTACGCCCTGTATTTAAAAATAAAATTTGATAACTGGTAAGCATCACAATAAAAAGATACAGCGCCCGTACTCGGCCTTTAAATTGACATGCATATAAAGCCGCACCATAGCATGCAATAGACATCATAAATCCCGTCATAATATGATGATAGAATAAAGCGCCCGGATCGGCCGGATCGTTAATATCAACAAGCCCATTAACTTTAAGAAGAGCAACAATACACGTGAACACCATCGCTAATAAATACGCTTGAATCGACCAGAATCTCGTTTTACGATCTATAAAACCCACCGCTAATAGCGGCAAATAAAATAATTTAGAATATTTACTTAATATGGTCATTTTCAATGCTAAAGGTGCAGGGCTCCACAAACAAGCAAGTGCTGCCCATGCTAAAAATAACAAGGCGCTTTTTGCCCAATAGGTATTAAACGCATAGCTCAACTGATTACGATAAAAAGGATTGAACAAAATACTGGCAAGTGCCAAAGCAAAAAAAATAGATTTGAGCGAAGGGCTGATAGGAATAAAAAATACAAAAAGAACTAATAAAGCAGGCGTAAGTATCCTGCCTTGTTTTTGCCATGCTGCTACATTCATTATAGTTACCTTGTTCTTGTTGATTTCAAAATACGTACTTGTTTACTATGAACGGATGCTATACTTGTCGCTAATGAGTTTTCGGTATTTGAGGGGCAAAAAGCGATAGTATAAAAGCCGAAAACTTATTAGTGGCAAGTATAAAATACTACTCCATTACTTTACTGCTATTATTTGCCTCAATATCGGTTATCTTTTTTCCATCTAAAGAGGGTAAATCCTCAAGATTAGCATCTTTATATACTTGTTTAATGCCTCGATAAAAAGTGCCTTGAGCACTAAATATTGCAAATAAAAAGCCTAGCTTCCCATCTAAAAAACCACGTTGCAAAATAAAACATCGCGTAAACATCCATAGTGTAGCGGCCAATATACTTACAAAACCCGGCGCTCTTTTTTCTGCAATCCGAATCTTCGCACTGTACGAAGAGTATTTATTTAACTTATATAAAACATGGCTCACGTCGCGAAATGAATGATGTTCAATTGCTTTTTTTATTGTTCCTATACGCGCAGCCTGTGGCAAGACAATTTTTTCATGTACAATATCCGTACTAAATGTAGCGCCTGCTCGCCTAAACAATCGTGCGTGACGTTTGGGGCTATAAGAATACTTGAGCGGCTGATTGTAAAATACCATTTGAATAGGCATACGATAAGCATCTGCTTCATTCAAAGCAATAACACGCTTTATATCCTCTTGCAAAGCTGCAGTAATAGATTCATCAGCGTCAAGATTTAATACCCAATCACCACGCGCTTTATCTAGTGCACGTTGCTTTTGTACACCATACCCATGCCAATCCGTAACGCTTACATTGTTAGTGTATCGCTGAGCTATTTCAACTGTTTTATCGGTACTACCAGAGTCTAATACAATGATCTCATCAGCAAAGCATACCGATTGCAAACATCGCTCTATATTAGCCTCTTCATTTTTCGCAATAATGATTACACTAAGCATAAGTTTTTAAAATAATCTAAAAGAAACGATTATAGCCAAAATCCTATCAAATTGTAATGTTCTATCTATCTATCTATTTCCCCTCTCCACCGCGCGTAGCGTGGGGGGAGAGGGATCAATGGTGAGGGGGGTTGAATAATGTCGCGAAGCTACCTCATTATCAATTAGGACTATTTTAAACCCCCCATGCTTTTACCCTGCTATTAATAGATAAATTGTTATCCGAATGCAATTACTTTATTCTCATGATCTCTCGCAATGATTGGAAAAAGAATGCAAACAATAGTACTACTCATTGGCTCTAATATTTTTATGACTTTTGCCTGGTATGGGCACTTAAAAAACTTAAGTAATAAGCCGCTTTATATCGCGATTTTAATAAGCTGGGGCATTGCTTTATTTGAATACATATTACAAGTTCCTGCTAACCGTATCGGTTATACAATGTTCACTTTAGGACAATTGAAAATAATGCAAGAGATAATTACGGTCAGTGTGTTCGCCGTTTTTTCTTATTACTATATGGATAAACCTTTAGGTCTTAATTTTCTTTATGCGGGATTATGTATGATTGGAGCCGCTTATTTTATATTTAAAAATTAGTTCAGAGTAGGCAATCATATTTGGTTTTTATAAATTACATGCTCCTCTATCTTTCATACTTTATGCGCTCTGTACATGACACAAAAACTGTCATGCCCGCGCAGGCGGGCAACCATTTCAGATGTGCTACTGAAATCAGTTAAGATAACTCGCTAACATACAATGAAAAATATATAATCTCGATCGCCCACAGGAGGGTATATGGAGTGTATCAGCGAGTTGAAGGAAAGCTTGGCTAAGGGATTCACCAAAAAGTATCTTGTTCATCACTTGGTTTATGATGAAATTCACACTGATGTTTATGAGGCGATAACCAGAGAAAAACGCATCCAGAAATGGAACCGACAATGGAAAACCTTATTGAGCAAAACAATTCTCAGTGGCTTGATCTTGCCATCGGATTATTTTGAGGGATGGTTGCCCGCCTGCGCGGGCATGACAGGTTTTTTTATCATCTACAGAGCCTTATGCGTAGAACATAATCGGAAACTAAATTCCGCGCATAACGCGCGGAACGTAGAGAACGGCGGGAGTAAATCAAGCGAGAATATACCCTGCGTGACCTACACAACTCCTTCCCGGTGATCATGATTTTCAAAATGGAGCTCACCGTCTTTTACCTTCAAGGTTACATGACCGCCATGAACCAGAGTACCAAACAATAACTCTTCGGCTAAAGGCTTCTTCACATTATCTTGAATCAAACGAGCCATAGGTCTGGCCCCCATATTTTTATCATAACCGTGTTCAATGAGCCAATCACGAGCGGCTTTATCAACAGTAAAGCTCACGCCTTTATGACTTAGTTGCTCATCTAACTCCATAATAAACTTATCAACCACCAAACCTATAGTTAAATTATCTAGAGGGGCAAAGTTAATAATGGCGTCTAATCTATTCCTAAACTCAGGCGTAAATTGTTTTTTAATTACCTCTAATCCATCATGTGTATTATCTTGATGCGAAAATCCTATATTATTACGTACTATTTCAGCAGCCCCCGCATTACTAGTCATCACTAAAACCACATGTCGGAAATCAGCTTGACGTCCATTGGTATCAGTTAACGTTCCATGATCCATTATTTGCAGTAGCAAATTAAATACATCAGGGTGTGCTTTTTCAATTTCATCAAGTAATAATACCGCATGAGGATTTTTAGTAACTGCTTCTGTAAGTAATCCACCTTGATCGTACCCTACATACCCAGGAGGTGCACCAATCAAACGCGATACGGTGTGTTTTTCCATGTATTCGGACATATCAAAGCGCAATAGCTCGATACCTAATACATTAGCCAGTTGGCGTGTCACTTCTGTTTTACCCACTCCAGTAGGACCTGCAAACAAGAAACAGCCCACAGGTTTTTGTGGCTCTCTTAAGCCCGAGCGACCTAATTTAATGGCAGATGCTAATGCGGTTATCGCTTGATCTTGACCGTATACTAATAATTTTAAATCACGCTCTAAATTCTTTAACGTATCTTTATCACGCGCAGACACTTTCTTAATGGGTATGCGCGCAATTTTAGCCACCACATTTTCAATTTCAGTGACACTAATCATTTTTTTACGCTTAGAGACATTAAGTAAATTTTGAAACGCTCCAGCCTCATCCACGACATCAATCGCTTTATCAGGCAAGAACCGATCATTAATATATTTGGCAGAAAGCTCTGCTGCGGCACGTAAGGACGGAATAGAAAACTTCACTCCATGATGCTCTTCCAGGCGACCTTTTAACCCTTTTAATATTTCAAACGTTTCATCAATTGAAGGTTCTGGCACATCAATTTTTTGGAAGCGTCTCGCAAGCGCTCGGTCTTTTTCAAAAATACCACGATACTCTTGATATGTAGTTGAACCGATACATTTTAACTCACCATTAGCCAAAAGTGGCTTAATCAAATTAGAAGCATCCATCACGCCACCTGAAGCAGCTCCTGCGCCAATAATGGTGTGAATTTCATCGATAAATAAAATGGCACCTTCTTGTTGTTCTAATTGCTTTAATACAGCTTTTAATCGTTTTTCAAAATCACCGCGATATTTAGTGCCTGCTAATAAAGCCCCTAAATCTAACGAATAAACCACGCAATTGAGAATTGCATCAGGAATATCGCCATCGACAATAAGTCGCGCCAATCCTTCAGCAATAGCCGTTTTACCTACACCCGCCTCCCCCACTAATAAAGGATTATTTTTTCTGCGGCGACATAAGACTTGAATAGTTCTTTCTACTTCTTCATGACGGCCAATTAACGGGTCAATTTTGCCTTGTTTCGCGCGCTTATTAAGATTAGTACAATAAGCGTCCAGAGGTGATTCATTACTTTCAGTAGATATCATATCGTCTTCCATAGAAGAATTCATGTTTTCATTCATATCATTATTTTGATATTTAGAAACACCATGAGAAATGTAATTGATAACATCTAAACGAGTAATATTTTCTCTACGTAAAAAATAGACCGCTTGACTCTCTTGCTCACTAAAAATTGCCGCAAGAACATTCGCTCCCGTTACTTCAGTTTTTCCAGCAGATTGAACATGAAAAACTGCGCGCTGCAAAACACGTTGAAAACCTAGTGTAGGTTGTGTTTCCCTATCTAATTCATGATCAGGAATTCGAGGCGTTGTTTCATTAATAAACTCAAGTAAATCACGACGTAATACGTCAATATTTGCATCACACGCTTGTAATACATGCTCTGCAGAGGGGTTATCAAGTAGGGACAACAATAAATGCTCAACAGTCATAAATTCATGACGTTTTTCTTTTGCTTCTTTAAATGCAAGATTTAAAGTAAATTCTAGTTCTTTATTTAACATTGTCGCTGCTCCTCTCAAGCCCACACCATTTACGCGGGTTCCATGCTAGATAGCAATGGATGTTGATTCATTTGAGCGTACTCATTTACTTGGGCTACTTTAGTCTCTGCAATATCCCGTGTAAAAAGCCCACATACGCCCTTACCCTGAACATGAACCTGTAACATCACCTGAATAGCAAGTTCTTCATTTAAGTGAAAAAACCGCTTTAGCACATCTACCACAAAATCCATTGGTGTATAGTCATCATTGAGCAATACTACTTTAAATTTTCTCGGCACTTTAAATTCAGTCTGTTCTTGTGCCTCAGTCTTAGTTTCTTTAACCAGTTCTGTCGAAATTTGCCCGCTCATAACTTACAACCTCTTTATTAATTTTATAGACTCGGAATAGGTTTTTAGCCAGTAAAAAGGGGGATTTTTAAAGAAATTTTTAATCGTTGACGTAATCCCCAGCATGTTGATTACATAGCATTCAACTCTAATCTGTTGAAAGGATAATACTTTATTGAATGTCCTTGAAGCATGATGCTGCAAGGACAGAGAATACTACTTACATATGCGCAATAACTGCATCACCAAAACCGGAACAACTTACTAATGTCGCACCGTCCATACCGCGCTGAAAGTCATAAGTAACCGTTTTAGCACTGATCGCACCATCCATGCCTTTAATAATTAAATCAGCAGCCTCATGCCAGCCCATATGTCGGAGCATCATTTCCGCTGATAAAATAATTGAACCAGGATTTACTTTATCTTGTCCCGCATATTTTGGCGCAGTACCGTGCGTTGCTTCAAATACGGCAACATCATCGCTAATATTGGCACCAGGAGCAATACCAATACCCCCTACTTGAGCAGCCAGCGCATCAGAGATATAGTCACCATTAAGGTTTAACGTCGCAATAACACTATAATCTTCTGGGCGTAACAAAATTTGTTGTAAAAACGCATCAGCAATAACATCATTAATAATAATTTGCTTTCCAGTTTTTGGATTGTTAAACGCTAACCAAGGGCCGCCTTCAAATTCTACAGCACCAAATACTTCACGTGCTACTTGGTATCCCCAATCTTTAAAAGCACCTTCAGTAAATTTCATGATGTTACCTTTATGTACTAAAGTAACGGTGTCACGATCATTATCAATTGCATATTGAATCGCGGCTTTCACTAAACGAGTAGTACCGTCTTTCGATACCGGTTTAACGCCTATACCACAATGATCAGAGAAGCGAATTTTTTTAACACCCATTTCATCTTGTAAAAATTGAATTACTTTTTTCGCTTCAGCAGTATCAGCCTGCCATTCAATACCCGCATAAATGTCTTCAGAATTTTCACGGAAAATAACCATATCCGTTTTCCATGGCTCTCTTACAGGACTTGGTACACCATCAAAATAACGAACAGGACGTTGACAAATATATAAGTCCATATCTTGACGAATTGCCACGTTCAAAGAACGAATACCACCACCCACAGGAGTAGTTAAAGGGCCTTTAATAGACACCACGTACTGCTTCATGGCCTCTACAGTTTCTTTAGGTAACCATTGGTCAGCACCATAAACTGTGGTTGCTTTTTCACCGGCATACACTTCCATCCAAGAAATAGCGCGCTCATCGCCATAAGCTTTTTTAATTGCAGCATCAACTACACGAATCATAGGAGGCGTAACATCAACCCCAATACCATCACCTTCAATAAAAGGGATAATAGGATTATTGGGTACACAAAGGGAACCATCAGCATTCACTGTAATCGCTTCACCTTGTGCAGGCACTTGTATTTTATCGTATGTCATTGACTACTCCGTAATTTTAGAGAACTCAAATCATAGCATGTGCACTTCAGGAATCCCATAAAAGTTAGGAAAAAGAATGTGTATGATGCAATTTATCCGCATTTAAACTCTAAGTTAATATGCGTTATGGATAAAATTAATTAGTGACAAATATACATGTAATTATCTAGACATTTGTTGTTCTGTCCTAGGACTCGTAGCATCAAGACGCTTGCCATCAATAGCCTTTACAGAAAGATCGCGCTGTAACGAATCTAATAACTGTGAATGATAAAATTCTTCAACTTCAAGCGTCACTATGTATTCACCGCATAAAATATTATTATCTACAAATAACTTAAAAAAATTACTCATTGAATATTTGACTTGTTCAATAGATAAAATCTGTCCGCCAAAATCCCTACAGCTGTAAACAAGATGCGCACCAAGCTCCTCATCGTATTCTCTAGGATCCTGGGACAATACCACTTCAATCTTTTTCATAAATACCTCTTCAAAAATTCATTCTATTAAGCATGGAGCAGCATAGTAACTTGCATTCCTAATTGGTTGTATCCGGCTTCAACATTAATATATTCTCGATTCGCCAGAAAAATGGATAAGGAGCCATCATCTACAGCGGATTTTTTTTGTAAAATACCATTAAAGCCTTCTTCTTTTAAACGCGTATAATCAGGAAGCTTCGTTACTAAATAAAAGTTACGATAATAATTATCTGTATTCATATGCACCGCTTTTGCATCATGTGCGAGTTGGTGTCCAGGTAAATAATCTTTTAACGAATAAGTATTATTGTTATGTACTGCTATCACTTTTCCCTCAGGCAACAGTCCTTTAATTTCATCAGCCAATTTTTTTACTTCTTTGTACGCTTGAGGCGTATAATGACTGTATTGCATTAACGTTTTTTTAATGCCATTTCTAGTATAAATCCGATTAGGATCAAACTCATAACGTTCATTATTTAAATGAAAAACAATATTGCGCTCACCAGAATGTACTAGCGTAATAAGACTGCCACCTTGTTTTTGAATCGCAGTTTTAGCTGCTCGCAACGCGGTGTATTCGTTTTGATGCACATGCACATAGGTTTTTCCCTTGCCAGGCAGGTGCTTAATAATCACTCGCTCATCGCCCACCATGACTTTATGATTCATAGCGCATCCAGCCTGCAGTACTATTAGAATAAATAACAATCCGTATTTCATAATAAAATTCAGCAAAAAGAATAAATTTAAACCATTATATAAGAGTTTTTGTGAGATGCAATCAATAAAACTTTTAGAAAAAGAGTATTGCCAGTACACTGTTCTTTATCTGTACTTTTTTATTATCTCTTATGTCGCAATTAATTCTTTTTAATAAACCTTATGGTGTTTTAACTCAGTTTTCAGGAGAGCGCATCGAAGAAACCCTTTCTGCGTATATAAAAATGCCAGGATATTATGCGGCAGGACGTTTAGATAAAAATAGCGAAGGATTATTGCTGCTTACAAACAATGGTGCATTACAACATCAATTAACTGATCCCAAGTATAATAAAAAGAAATACTATTGGGTGCAGGTTGACGGTGCAATCAAAGATGGTGATCTGATTGCGCTGAGAAAAGGATTAAAGATAAAAGACTGCTCATTTTTACCCGCTCAAGCACGCGTTATTGATGAGCCAGCCAATCTATGGACACGCACCCCCCCCATTAGAACACGATTAACTATTCCCACCTCTTGGATAGAAATTATTTTACAAGAAGGAAAAAATCATCAAATTCGCCGTATGACTGCAGCTATTGGCTTTCCTACTTTGCGTTTAATTCGTCATACCATTAGCTCTTGGAGCATTGGTACTTTACAACCTGGTGAATATCTTCAGATATAACTTGTTGTGAACAATTTGATGCACTATAGACTCAGATGGTAAAGAAGAAAATAACGAAGAGCCGATATTAAAACGCGCAAAAAATACCCTATCCACGCAAAACCCTTTTCGCCTTTTTGCCAATAACGCTCAAAATAATAGCGCTTCTTTGAACACTATGGGATACGAAGATTTAGATTCAGAAGACGAGCATTCTATTTACCAGAACGCTGCAAAATAGCTATTAAAAATACAGTGATGATCAAAAATCCTGATTGTTAAAAACCAGGATTCCTTGCTTATTCTCGATAAGATAAATGGGGCTGTAATAGACTTTCACCTAATAAACGAATCCAAGGCCATAAAAACATACTCAAGAAAGCACTGGCAAAAGGAGCAACAAGACTGTAGTTAAACGATAAAAACGCATCACTTAGATTAATCGTCAATTGGTATAAAAAGCAAAATATGCCCACTAATATAATTTGTTGAAACATAGAGAAAAAACGAAATCGTCTTGAGCGAGTGGTAGCAAGCCAAACAACTAATAATAATGACAATGAATGCTCACCAATAACGGTTGCCAATAAAACATCTAACAACAACCCAATAAATAGCAACGTTACAATAGAAACAGCTCCTGGAATAAAATACTCCATATATAACAAAAGCAATAGCACCCAAGGCGGTCTGAATACAGCAAAAGACTCAGGCATAGGCAAGATGGATAAGGCCAGAGTTGCTAAAAAAGCTAAGAATAACTTAATGCTTAAATTGTTCATTAATTATCCTCTTTTTTATTAAGGCGCTCATCAATTTGCGTCATTAATTGTTCTTGCTCCGCCTCAGGCCAAATTAAAAGAACCAAACGATTGCGATTGAGTAAAGCAAATGGGTTAACTTCAACTTTTACGAAATCCTCTCCAGGCACACTACTGACTTGCTCTACGCTTCCAACAGGATATCCTTCGGGATATCGTCCGCCAAGACCTGAAGTAACAAGAATATCACCAGGATGAATAGAAGCGGTCTTAGGTAAGTTAATTAAAAATAATTGATCCAGATGATTAGTACCAATTAAAATAGCTCGCTCTCCCGTGCGATTATTACGCACAGGCACGGCACTTTTAGAATCAGAAATAAGTAATACCGTACTCGTCATTGGACCAACATCAATAACTTGCCCCATGACCCCTTTAGCATCAAGCACGGGTTGCCCTACATAAACCTTATCTCGTGTTCCTTTATTTAAAACGACAATTTGACGTGCATGCGAGGTATCAACCGCCAAGATTTGTGCCGCCATCGCTCGCATTTGTGCTTTTGATGAGGTTAAAAGCAGCTCTTTAAGTTGTGAGTTCTCTTTTTGGATGACTAATAATTTTTGTAACTCTGCTTGCAAAATAGTTTGTTGATAACGTAATCGCATGTTTTCATCTATCAACGTTTTTTTGGTGCTCACTAAAGAGTGTACCCACCCGACAATACGTACGGGATAATCAACAGCATACTGTAACGGGGAAACAACAAGAGAAAATGCACTACGTATAACGTTTAGATAACGATAATGATAATCGGAAAAAATGAGTGCAATAGACAACAAAAGAGCCAGCATAAATCCAATAGGACTATGCCCGCTCTTAGAAAATAATCTATTGTGTTTATTCTGTGGAGAGGAAATCACCGCCGCGTAAATCCATAGTTTCTAATGCTTTACCGCCACCTCGAGCAACACACGTAAGTGGATCTTCTGCAATAAGTACAGGTAAACCTGTTTCTTCCATTAATAGGGTATCAATATTTTTCAATAGAGCACCACCACCAGTTAAAACCATTCCTCGTTCAGCTATATCTGCAGCTAATTCAGGCGGCGCTAACTCTAAAGCAGCACGTACTGCACCGACTATCCCAGATAAAGGCTCTTGTAGTGCCTCTAAAATCTCAGCACTCGTTAATGTAAAGCTACGTGGTACGCCTTCAGCAAGGTTTCTACCGCGAACTTCTATCTCAAATACATCACGACTTGGGAATGCTGATCCGATTTCATGCTTGATACGCTCAGCTGTTGTTTCGCCAATTAATGTACCGTAATTACGACGAACATAAGAAATAATAGCATCATCAAACTTATCACCACCAATACGCACTGATTGATGATAAACAATCCCACTTAAGGAAATAATAGCGACTTCAGTAGTACCACCACCAATATCCACTACCATCGAGCCACTTGCCTCTTCTACAGGCATACCAGAACCTAACGCTGCAGCCATTGGTTCTTCAATTAAAAATACTTCCCGAGCACCAGCACCCATTGCCGATTCACGAATAGCACGACGCTCTACTTGCGTCGAACCACATGGCACACAGACCAATACACGTGGACTAGGACGTAAAAATTTATTTTCATGCACTTTATGAATGAAATGTTGTAACATTTTCTCAGTTACAAAAAAATCAGCAATAACCCCATCTTTCATAGGACGAATGGCATTGATATTGCCTGGTGTTCTGCCCAACATACGTTTTGCTTCAATACCTACCGCTGCAACACGTTTTTGACCCGACTCATTACGTAAAGCAACCACAGAAGGCTCATTAAGCACAATGCCTTTGTCTTTAACGTAAATTAATGTATTAGCGGTTCCTAAATCGATGGATAAATCGTTAGAGAACACGCCCCGTAATTTTCTAAACATAACTTGGTGCAACCTGGTTCTTTTTGTGGGTGTACTTTAGCGCAAATTTGAATAAAGATCGACAGTTATGGTGGAAGAATTTTCAATATTAAGCAAAAAATATAGAGCACGTTGTGCAATTATATACTTGAAATTAAGACTAATATATGAATCATCTATTAGTTAATAGATGCGCAGCTCGCAATAATAGAATCATTTTAAATATCTAATATTCACTTAAATGCGCTTCATCGTGCATTTAAGTGAACGTTTGGCATATTAACTGCTAGCCTCTCTTTTATTGAACAGAATAAAGCTGGGCTAATTGCTCTTTATTTTTCTCAACAAAATGCACTCCCAATCCTTTCACTTCAGCAAGTTCTTCTACCGATTTAAAACCTTGATGCGCTTCTCTATACGCAATGATTGCTTCGGCTCTTTTTTTACCAATCCCTTTAAAGGAGCCACTAAGCTCAGCAACACTAGCTTTATTTAAATCAATTTTATGCTGCTCAATAATAGGTGATGGTGTGACTAATTGTTTGCTGGAGAGCTGGTCTTTAGCTTGCGCTAAGGCACTACTAAAAGGAATAGTACACAGTGATAAGGTTAATAATAACGCATTCGAACGATTGTTCATTTGATTCTCCTAATTGTTGGACTAAGGGCTCGTTCCTGAGCCATTTGTAGTATCCCAATAATAAAGAGAATTGTCGAGAATCTTAAATAATTTTTTATCTTAACGAGCTGTTTTCTTTAAAAAATAAGCACAATCTTCCTCAATATGATCTATATAACCAAGAGCTTTATAAAAATCATGTGTTCCACTAGCTTTTCGATGATTCGCCGTGGTTAATTCAATTTCGGTTGCTCCTCGTTCTTGTGCAAAATGCTCTGCTCGCAGAAGCAACGCTTTCCCCACACCGTGTCCCCGATAAAACTCATCGATGACTAATGTATCAATATGACAACAGCACCCTTGTAATCTAAATTGTTCATAACAGCCAAAGGCAATTAAACCAACAACTTTGCTATCCATTTCAGCTACAAGCAGTTGATGACGTTCGCGGTTAAATGAGGTGATGCGCTCGTGAATATCTTGAATACTGCGTTTATAAACAGCCCCCATTTGTCCTAACAATATCGCTAGTTGGGCAGCATCATCCAAAATCGCCTCTCTAATAATCATTATCGGTCCTAATGTAATAATTTCATATTTAGAGTATAGCTATTTTCGAATAGTTTATTTGGAAAAAAAGTACCAATCTTACTTATAAAATAAATAGTAGAAGCAATGAATCGACTTTAATAGCCGATTCACATCTTATTGTCGCAATAAGTGATGTTTAATTGCAGCAATATGTTAATTTAATACGTTTTTATACTGCATTACTCCATAACGAATTATGTTCCTCTGGAGCTGATGGAGGAGGTAGATTGCTTTTAACTGAACCAAATAGAGTATTATAATTAATTGATGAAACAGCTTCTGCTTCTACTGGCTTTATTGACGCAGCGTCTCTATTGTTTTCTAAGGGCGTTTTAATATTATTAGCAATTTTAATTGCGCCAAGTATGGTTTCATACGCTAGATGAATAATTAAAACTCAGAAAAGTATTGTCTTTTTGAAAGGCAAGAATCATTTCACAAACTTCAGTAGGATCACTAATACGTTCGGAGCTAAAGCGATATATGGGCTTTTGCACAGATTTTAAAATTTCAATTAAAATTCGATTCTTACTTGCTTCATTTTGAATGGTTTTTAAAGTAGCACAAACAGCAGCTCCCAAAAATAAACCGCCGGTTACACTGCCTAAGAAAACTTTTAAGCTTTCGTTATAAATAGAAGTTATTAGAACGAATGAAAAAAAGTAGAAGCTGCACATGGCAAATTTCCCTGGACTAAAAAATTATGCCACTTTTCTAATTGTTCTTGTCGACATTTAAGTTGAGCAATGGCAAATTCTGCAGGATTTGTTTTTATATCGGTCATAATAAACTTATTCTATAATTGGATGAGTGCTCAATTTTACTGCAAAAAATTTGCTGTGTATAGAATCCTAGGTTGAACAGCTCATTAACCAACTAAGGAACGGGCCAAAAATAACTTCCTACTCTTGTGTAATTAGAGATCATGCCTGCA
>CAZSAO010000016.1:23556-50494 GCA_964605275.1 uncultured Legionella sp. | reverse complement strand
GTTCATTATATTGGGCCTTTTATTCTTAATTTTGCTGCGGAATGTGGGATCGATAAACACATCAATCATCGAATTAAGGAATATATAAATGAATTTTAGTGAATTAAAAGCCGGAGATATTATCCTCTTCAAATGGAAAAATGAGCTTTTTCATGCCGCTATTTTTACTCCTGAAGTAAATAAAATCTCTAATATTGTTGATGCTACATCACCTAAAGGCGTAGCTATGAATACATTAGAGGGGCTATATTTAAATTTAAACAAAGGTGCCATGGTAGGTAATTTGTGTGGTCTTTTTCCGCATAAAATAGAAATTAATGTAGTGCGCAGCACGAAATTAAATGGACGAAAACTGCACAACAAGCAAAAAATTGGTGTCAAACCGGAGTTGCTTATGATGTGGGCAGCTTAGCCGATATTATGGATGCAACAAAAGCACCATTTGCCCTAATTAACGAGCAAGAGCAAGAATGGAATACTCAAAGATATTGGGATTACGCCCAAAGAAGCAAGGCGAAATTGATAGATAATACGATTACACCCAGCGTTTTTTTAATTTTTTGTTCTTGCATAATAGTACCCATCTTAAATATTCCTCAACTACTCGTTAGTTTTTTTGTTAATTTAATTCATTATGCAACAGAAAAAACAGATATAGATAAAGGAGTAAATTGTACTGGTTTTGTATTAATAACACTTGCTGCAGTGGCATTAGAAGATGAGCCATTTAATAGTGACACGTGTAAAAACAAATTAGGTTCAATTGCTAATATTAACCCTAAAAAACATAACTTGAAGCAATTGATGGATGAGGTTTTTAGTGATGCACAAACATTTGATAATTTAGGAACGCTAGATCCTAAAGTTTTATCATCACAACCCTATAATAAACAAGCATTTCAGCTGCGTCGCTCCAAGGATAGCTTTATAGCGGGCTCATAGGTTTCGCTTTTAAGGTAGGTGATAAAACATCTATTGTTTTAACTATCAAATAAGTATTCATCTAAGCTCATTTTTAAATTAAAACCTCGTTCCCTTCTCCTGGCATTGCAATGACAAACAAGAAGCAAGTATCAGTAGCCTCTTGTTTGTCATTGAGCTCAATGATTTATATGAAGATCATTCCTCGTGCACTTATTCTTGCATTAATGTTTGAGTCAAATCGGAAAGCTCTCTGGCAGCTACAAAATACATTGTATAATTGAGTGCCGAACTCGATTTAAGATCCGTTACAATAGAGCGCCATCTTTCGATTAAATCATGATGTAACGTGCCCCATGCTTCCACTCGCGCATTAATATCAGGGTTAGTACTATCGAAGCTCATCATTTGCGCGGTGAGTTGGCGTTGCTGCCAGTCCAAATCATCTCGTAATGCTTCGCGTGATAATGACTCCCAACTGTTTTCAGTAGAATGAATAATGATTTGTGTTCTTATCCAGGCAATATCTAAGTACTCTTCCAAAGCAAAGTACATTTGCGCGACTTGAGACACAGAAATGTCTTTTATATGTGCTATCTCAATAATATCAGGAGCAGCAAATAATCCTCTAGTGACGGTTAGATCATGAGCAAAATTTGGCGGAATTCCTTCATCAAGCAAGTGATGATACTCTTGATTATATTGCTCTAAATTATGCTCACCAAGGACTTGCGGCATTGCTTTTTTCAGCTCATTAATTCCTTCAGAATACAGCATAAGTGCTTGAGAAACATCCAACGCGCGACGTTGAGCACGAATAAACCAGCGAGTAATTCGTCGTGACAAGCGCACATAAAACATCATCATTTCAATTTGTCTTTGCGCATTAATTTTAGTACCCAGCTCATCTAATTGTTTCCAAATAGACTCTAAGCCAAGAACATGACGCGCAATCATATACGCTCTAACAATTGCAGATACCGCAGCCCCCGTCTCTTCTCTTAAGCGATAAGCAAAAGTGAATCCCATTTCATTATTAATGATATTACTTAAACGAGTAGCAATAATTTCGCGTCGCAACGGATGGTCTTGCATTTGCTTACTAAAACGCTCTTGCAATGGTTTTGGAAATGCACTAATTAACACATCACTCATTAACGATTCTTCCGGAATTTCTGAATCTAAGATCAACTCTTTTAGTATCGTTTTTGTGTAACACATAAGCACTGCAATATCAGGACGAGTTAAACCTTGTCCTTTTAATTTACGCTCCATTAATGCTTTGTCATCAGGCAAAAACTCCAGCGCTCTATCTAACTTACCATATCGTTCAAGTTGATTAATAAAGCGGCCTTGCAATTCGAGTCCACGTAATGCTTGAGATGCAGTTAAACTAATAGCTCGAGTTTGTAAGAAGTTATCGCGTAACACCAATTGTGCGACTTCATCCGTCATTTGCCCCAATAACTCATTGCGTTGCTTTTCAGTCAAATCACCAGAAGCTACAATCGCGTTAAGTAAAATTTTAATGTTTACTTCTTTATCCGAACAGTTTACGCCACCAGAGTTATCAATAAAATCAGTGTAAACCATCCCACCGTTTAAATTGTATTCAACACGCGCTAGCTGAGTTAATCCTAAATTACCGCCCTCTCCTACAACTTTGGCGCGTAATTGCTTTGCATTAATTCGTGTGGAATCATTCGTTCTATCACCAACACTTGCATTAGATTCGGAGCTGGATTTGACATAAGTGCCAATACCACCACTCCACAATAAATCCACTTTGGCTTTTAAAATGCATTTAATCAATTCATTAGGCTCTATGTGCGCCACTTTAATACTTAACGCTTTTTGCATTTCAGGACTAACAGGAATCGATTTAGCGCTACGATTAAAAATACCACCGCCAGCTGAAATAAGGCTGTTATCATAATCAGTCCAGCTAGAGCGTGGCAAATAAAATAACCGCTCCCGCTCTTTATAAGAAAGCGCTGCATCAGGATTAGGGTCAACAAAAATATGCTGATGATTAAATGCAGCTACTAATTTAATATGCCGAGATAATAACATGCCATTACCAAACACATCCCCAGACATGTCACCAATACCCACCACAGTAAAGTCATTATTATCTATATCAAAATTTAACTCATAGAAATGTCTTTTTACTGATTCCCAAGCACCACGAGCAGTAATCCCCATTTTCTTATGGTCATACCCTATCGAACCACCCGATGCAAAGGCATCTCCTAACCAAAATTGATGCTCAAGAGAAATGGCATTAGCAATATCAGAAAAGCTTGCGGTACCTTTATCTGCGGCAACCACAAGATAGGGATCGTCCTCATCATAACAAACCACGTTAAGAGGCTTGACCACTAAGCCCTCTTTATAATTGTCAGTGATATCAATTAAGCCTCTAATGAATAATTGATAACACGCGATGCCTTCGGCCATCACTTCTTCACGACTGCCATTAATAGGCATGCGTTTAGGCACAAAACCACCTTTGGCACCACAAGGTACAATTACAGAGTTCTTCACTTGTTGTGCTTTCATCAAGCCTAAAATTTCAGTGCGAAAATCTTCTCTTCTATCAGACCAACGTAAACCACCACGAGCTACTTTGCCACACCGTAAATGAACCCCTTCAAAACGAGGTGAATAAACAAAAATTTCAAACATGGGCTGCGGTTTAGGAACACCAGGAATATTTTTACTGTTTAACTTAATGGAAATATAATTTTTATAACCGCCATGTTCATTTTTTTGATAGAAATTAGTACGAATAGTTGCATTGATCGCATGAATATATTGTCTAATAATTTTATCTTCATCAAGATTTGATACTTGTTCCAGATCAGCAAATATTTCTTGCGTCAGTGCATCAAAATGAGACGCTCTATTTTCATTATGTTCAGGATTAAAACGAATGCTAAAAAGTTTCACTAATTTTTTAGCAATACTGACGTTATTATTTAGCGCCATTTCCATGTATTCTTGACTAAAAGTAAAGCTAATTTGCTTAAAGTACTTGGCATATGTACGCAATACTGCGACTTCTCGCCAATTTAATCCAGCGGCTAGAACTAACTGATTAAATCCATCATTTTCTGCATCGCCAAACCAAACTCGGGTAAATGCTTTTTGGAATAATTCTTTGATATCATCTAAATGAACTTCAATATCACGTTTATTTTGCAAAGCAAAATCATTGACCCACGACACCTTGCCATCATCAAATTTTAATACATACGGACGCTCATTAATGGCGCGTAAGCCAAGATTTTCTAAAATAGGCAATACATCCGATAACGGAATAGTTGAATCATGTTGATAAATTTTCAATCTAAATTGCTGCTCACCTTCATCTAAAGGCTTATAAAAATTAATACCTAAAGAATGTTCTGGCGTTAATGATTCCAAATGTTTGATGTCATATACTGCAGTTCGTGGGGAAAACACTTCGACATAAGCCCCAGGAAAAGCCATTCTATAACGAGAAAACAACGCATTTGCTTGTTCTTCACCATAAGACTCAGACAAGTATTGTTGTAAATCATCAGTCCAAGAGCGCCCTGCTTCTATTAATTTCTGCTCGATTTCTTTTAAATCATAATGAGGTACATTTTGTGGATCGATACGCACTAAAAAATGAACGCGCGCTAAAACAGATTCAGAAAATCGAGTTGAAAAATCAATTTCTTCGGATTGAAAACTTTCGGCTAAAATATGCTGCATAGCCAAACGCAACTCGGCATTAACCAATTCTTTGGGAATATATACTAAACAGGAAATAAAACGTCGATAAACATCCATGCGCGCAAACAAACGAATTCGTTTACGTTCTTGCATGTAAAAAATACCCATAGCAATTTCTAAAAGTTCTTCTTCTGCACCTTGAATTAAATCATCACGTGGTAATGTTTCTAATATATTAAGCAACACTTTTCCAGAGTGACTATGCGGATTAAGCTTTGAGTTTTCCATAATTAAAGCGACTTTGTGTCTTAAAAATGGAATATGCTTTGGATTAGTATGATAAGCCGCAGAAGTATAAAGACCAATAATTCGTCGCTCACCTACGACATTACCTTCATTATCAAAGCGTTTAATGCCAATATAATCCGTGTAGGCATCACGATGTACCGTAGCCAAATTATTCGTTTTAGACATCACTAATATGCGTGGTGATAAGGAAAATTCTTGCGCCTCAGGAGCCATTGCCGAAATATTACGCGTATGTCCTGCGCTTAAACTATCACGCAATACTCCTAACCCAGTATTAGGAATAGCTTGCAATAAGGTATCTTTACCTTTTTTAACTAACTCATAGTCCCGCATACCCAAAAAGGTAAAATGATGGTCTTCAATCCAATGTAAAAACGCTTTGGTCTCTTGTACTTCATTTGCATCCAGTACTTCGGATACAGAAGTTAATTCAGTAATCGCATCTTTAACCTCTGCACGCATTTCATCCCAATCTTCAAAAACAATATGATTGTCTTCTAACGCACGTTGCACGTTTTTATGTAATTGTGTTAAAACCGCCGGAACTGTTTGCCGGTCAATGAGCATAAAAATAGGAGCTTCACAAAGCGAATCAGTATCTTTAGCATAACGCGGTAATACCGCACAAATATGCTCATGCTCATCTCGCTTAACTTTAATACCACCCATATGAATAATCAGATGAGAAGATAACCCCATTCGGTTAATAACCATGCGTAAAGAATCCACAAGAAAGGGCATATCATTACAAATGACTTCAACTACCGTATGGGTCGACTGCCAGCCATGACGTTCAAAATCAGGATTATAAATGGCTATTTTGGTTTCATTTGCTTTACGCTCTTCAATAAGAGACCAAAAATTAACAACAGCACCATATAAATCTTCAATATTCCAGGAGCGCAAATCTTCTAAAGCAACGGTTCCATAAAATTGCGCTGCAAATTCAGCACAAAATGGTGCTTGCTCACCAAGTGTAGATTGCTCTATTTTGCTGACTACCGCTGCAATTAAAGCATCTTTGCCTTCTTCAAATTTATATGACATTACTCACCCCATCAGTTGCTGCGTTACTGCAGCATCAGTTTATTTATATAATTTTTTACGAAACACTCCGCGATGCTTATCCACGCAGCAGCTTTTCGAAAAAAATCAACCGTCATTATTGAATATATACCATTGTATCTGTTGTGGCCCATTGAGCCAAAGCAACAATATCTTCATTGTTCATCCGCACACAGCCGTGCGAACCAGGAATACCTAGTTGTGTTGAATCAGGCGTTCCATGAATATAAATATAGCGACTTAAGCTATCAACTGTTCCACCTTGATTACGACCAGGCTCTAAACCATCTAGTTGCAAAATACGTGTTAAAATCCAATCTCTATTCGGGTTATTTTGCGCCAACTCTGCGGAATAAAGTTCACCAGTCCATTGTCGCGCTACAAAAACACTATTAATATCATGTTGCATACCCAAAATAGAATGTACTTTATGCCAACCTCGCGGAGTACATTGGCTATTTATCAGCTCCCCTGCACCATTAGTTCCGGTAGATACACGATAAGAAGCAATGCATTGATCGTGCTCAAAACAAGCCATTGTTTGTTGTGCAATAGATACAACTATGAGTTTACTTTTTTTATTCATCAGCCCAAGTCACTAACTACAACCGTTTTAGTATTTACAAACTCTAAAATACCTTCTTTGGATAACTCACGCCCATATCCCGATTGCTTGATTCCACCAAAAGGCAGGCGCGGATCAGACACTACAGCAGCATTAACAAAGCACACACCGGCGTCTATTTCTTGTGTCGCAATTCGCTCACCTCGCTCCAAATTGCGAGTAAAAACTGCGGCCCCTAAGCCATACTGACTCAAATTAGCTAATTTAATTGCCTCCGCCTCATCTGCAGCAGAACAAAGAACAATCACCGGACCAAACAATTCGTCATCAAAAGCAGTCATTCCTGGCCGTACATCCCCTAGCAAAGTAGGAGGATAATAAAAGCCCATACCTTCAGGAATTATACCACCACCTAATAATTTAGCACCCTGTTTCACTGATTTTTCTACTTGAATTTGCAAGGAATGGCGCAAATCTTCTCGTGCCATTGGTCCTAATTGTACTAATGGATCAAGAGGATCACCCATTTTGTATAAAGTCAGCTCTTTTAAAATTAATTGTGTCAGCTCTTTTTCAATTGTTTTTAATGCAATAATGCGTTTGGCAGCAATACATACTTGCCCTGAATTATTTAAGCGAGAAGAAACTATGGCTTTTGCCGCCAACGCCAAATCAGCATCCTCTAATATAATATAAGGATCAGAGCCACCTAACTCCAATATGGATTTTTTTAAATGTTTGCCCGCTTGCTCTGCCACACTGCTCCCTGCTCGCTCACTGCCTGTTAAAGTCACAGCAACAACATGAGGATGTTCAATAACACGCGATGCGCCCTCACTATCAATAATAAAGTTTTGTAATAATGCTTGGGGAAAACCAGCGTGTGCGAATAACTCTTCTATTTTATTGCCGGTACCTGTTGAAATAGAGGCGTGTTTTAAAATAACGGCATTACCAGCCATAATGGTTGGGACGGCAAAACGAAATACTTGCCAAAAAGGAAAATTCCACGGCATGATGCCAAAAATAATCCCCAAGGGCACATGGCATACTTTAGCGCTTTTCATTTCTGTTTGAATAATACGATCAGCTAAATACTCTTGAGCATGTTCAATATAATGCTGGCAAAGACGAATACACTTTTCAATCTCAGCCTTACCTTGCGTAATAGGTTTTCCCATTTCTAAAGCCATGAGATGCGCTAAATGAGAACCTTCTTCTTCGAGTAAATGTATCAATGCATTCATATAACCAATGCGCGCTATAAAATCGCTTTTTTTCCATTGCGAAAAACACTCGTGCGCGCATTCTATTTTATAATTTATTTCTTGATTATTAAGAGATTGATACGTTGCAATCACCGCTCCATTGGCAGGATTTACTGTTTGAATAGCCATGGGGTATCCTTTAAATAATACAATGAATTTAGTTTAGACTATTTATGCGATAGATTACATAAATCATCTCAATAACTAGCAGGACAAACGCATATTAACGCACATAATTGATTCAAATCGCCTACGTTCCACGCTTTATGCGCGGAATCCAGTTCAAATCTCGATTCAACATCGTCTGGATATTGTGGATAAAGCACTGTACGTAGGTAAAGTAGGCTGTTTTAGTGTGCACAATTTAGATGCGTTTGCCCTGAATAACTAGAAACATCAGTTGCTCTGCCTTCTTGTTTATTGTTATTATTTTTACTTACTTATTAATGAGATATTAATGACTACTTGCACACCCTCACCGTTTAAATATGCTGCTTCATGGCTTGTTCATCTTTTTACTGCCAGTGGAACATGTATTGGAATTTTTACTTTGCTCAAAATTTGTCAACAGGACTATGTAATGGCATTATGGCTCATGGCAATTGCTATAATCATTGATGCTGTTGATGGTACGTTAGCGCGCTGGGCGCAAGTTAAAAAAGTATTGCCGCAAATTGACGGTGCGTTATTAGATAATATCGTGGATTTTTTAAACTATGTTATCACGCCTTGTTTTTTCTTGTTGGTAAATGAAGAATTGTTACCGCGCAATGGCGCTGCACTTATCGTGAGCATTATAGCTATTGTCTCTGCGTATCAATTTTGCCAAGCCGATGCCAAAACACCCGATCACTTTTTCAAAGGCTTTCCTTGTTATTGGAATATTGCGATTTTTTATATGTTTTTGCTTCATACAAATGCATTAACTAACGCTATAATACTTTTAATATGCTCAGCTTTAATTTTTGTACCCATTAAATACGTTTATCCTTCACGAATAGATTATTTAACACAGTCTCCTTTTTTGAAAAAAATAATGAATCTCTGTTCTATAATTTATGGAGCCTGTTCATTAATGCTGCTTTTTAATTATCCGTATTTAAACCCATGGTACGGTGCCGTATCGATAGGCTATCTATTCTTATATTTAAGTTTAAGTGTTTATCATACCTGCAAACCCTTTTTAAAACGAACTGCGTAAAAAAGACAAAAAAATGCTGATTTTTTAAATGGGAACATAGACTTTGCAAATTTTTTGATTAAAATGGACCCAAAATTTATTTTCTTGAGAATATTATGTCTTTACTTAGTAATGTAGCAAAAACATTGGTTTGTTCTTTAGCATTAGCCAATGCAGTACATGCCACGTCTGTTTTTCCACGTGGCTGTGAAGTATCAGGTTTTGGTTATGAGCGCGATCATTTAATATTAAATGATTCGGGACAACAATCTTACTATTTAGTACAAAATCGCACGGGCAATAAAATAGAATTAGAACGTCATGATACAAGCGATGCATTTATGAGTCCTCCTCTGCAAGCGTCATTAGATCCGATGAATTGGGCTGCATTTGCCTCCGATGTACAACATGTTAATTTTAAATGTTATCAGCATACTAATGAAGTGACTTCATTAGTTAATTGCCAAGATGTATTAGAAATATGTCAATATCCTCGCGTGCGCTTTGCACTAAGCAATATGGGAAATTATTGGATATCCATTAATAAATCACAACAAGATGTTATTCAAGAATCAGTAGCAAAAGGAATTTATTTAAAATGGTGATAAGTGCGTTATAACAATACTAAACCCGCGCTAGCTCTTTTCATTGGAATATTAGGTGCCTGTATTACATTATATGGGTACTTATTCCAAGCCCCATTTCCTCAACCGTTTTATATCATAGGTTCTATTGCGTTATTGGTAACAGCAATTTATTGTAAACTTATTTATTTTATTGCCTTAGAGCTCATTCTTGTCTCTGGACATTTGGCTATACTTTTAGGCAGTGGCCCTTATACTCAAGCGATGTTACCGCTACTTTTGTCATTACAGTTATTCATATTTTTTCTAATGATTAATAAAGAAAATATCTATTTTTGGTCTGTAGGAGTAGCAGGAATTTCTTTGCTATCAATTGGCCTAGCGTTTAAAAATGAATGGTATTTTTTCTTTGGTAGTTTATTTGTCGCGGTATACTCTGCGTATATGATTTACAAAGGAAATAAAATTGCTTATTTATGGGCACTGCTAAATACCCTATTTACATTTTTAGCGTTGTATCAATTAACCATCCCTTTTTTAGGATTTAATTATGAGTAAAACCCCATCGCAAATGATTGCTTTAGGAACTAAAGCACCCGCATTTAGATTATTTGATGTAATTAGTGAAACATCTATCGAACTCAATGAGCACAGCCAAGCAAAGGCCTTTGTTCTTTGCTTTATTTGCAATCACTGCCCTTATGTGAAATATATCAATTCAGCGCTGGTTGCTGTTGCTAACCACTATATGAAACACGATATTTTATTTATTGCCATCAGCTCTAACGATGTAAGTAAGTATCCAGATGACTCTCCAGAAGAAATGAAAAAAACAGCGCAACAAGAAGCCTACCCCTTTGCTTATCTTTATGATGACACGCAAGAAGTAGCAAAAGCCTATCATGCTGCGTGCACTCCTGACTTTTTCGTGTTCAATGAACAACAAGAACTCATCTATCGCGGTCAATTTGATGACTCTCGCCCGGGAAATGAGCAACCTGTAACCGGTAAGTCACTAAGTCACGCTCTTGATTGCGTCTTAAATAATAGCCTTATAACTACCAATCAGAAGCCCAGTTTAGGTTGTAATATAAAATGGAAAGATTAAAATAATCATTCTGTCTCATCAGGTGTAACCGGTACCTCATTAGGATTAGAGGGTAGCTCATCTGGTGCAACAGGTATTTCTTCCGGTTGAGAAGGAACTTCGTTAGGAGATTTGGGCACCTCATTCGGCCTTGTTACTGCCTCATCACTTGTCTTATGCATCATCATCCTCAACACAATTAAACCTATTATTTATTTTAGTCGTGATAAAAGCTGAAAGCAAATGAGGAAAACAGGTGCGTACACCCTCCTTCAATTTATCAAATCATATTATTAATGGCATTTAACTCAGAAAACAAACTTCCATATGATGATATGAATAAGTTACTTAATATTGACGAATTTATTTTTGAACATAAAAAAACATCAAAAATCAACATATTTTCTTTGGTAACAAGCAAACGAACGAGTCTGAGGATGTTGCACTAAATTTAACCCCTGCAACAAATGCATAACGTATTGATGTAAATTTAATTTTTCTCCCAATGTAATCCTCAGTGCCTCTCTTTGCGTGAAGGATTGCAGGGGCAGAGACTTTTGCCACAGACAGGTTCATCATCAGTCCTCACCTTTGACTTATAGGTTGCTGAGCAACCATTTATCACGCAAGATATGTCATATTAAATAATACTCCATTAGTATATAAGTGATTAAGTCCCAAATGCGTATTTAATGTCTGACCGTAGGCTTGACCTAATACACTTTTACCCCAATCAGAAAACTCATAACCAACGCCTACTTGCCAATGAGAGTCAAGTGCTTTTTGTATTCCAGCACCAACAGTATAACTATATGTGGTTTGGGTATGAGAATTAAAGTTAGCCGTGCTCACTGCTTCAAAAATAGTAGGTGTGTTATTAAATGCATGCGATTTATTAAAACCAACACCAATGCTAGCACTAACCCATGGAATAACCCAATAATCCATATCAGCTAAAGCCTTACCTTTTATCGCCAAATGAGTATGTTGAATGGAGTACTTACAAACATAATTATCAAATTGCGGATCAGCATCATCCCAAATAATACCCGACATAGGCGCATTACTTGTTGCTGCTACGGCAAGACCAAATTGAGCTTGCAGCACAGACGAAACACTTTTTTGCATGCCCGCAAACACCTCACCATTAAATAAAGCATGAGACGTATTATTTGCAACATATGCTTTTTCAATATCAGGAGTAAATTGAAAAAGTTGTGTTTTACCCGCTTGTTCCCAAATAGGTCCTGCGCTAAACGTACCAAACCAAGAAGCAGCAGCAAACGGTTTGTTTATCGGTCCCATAGTGCCAGCAAAGCTACTACCCGCTATAAGATATGCACACATACAAGACACAACAATCTTTTTAACCATAAAATTCTCTTTTTTTATATATCAATTTTCCAACGTACCATCTAGGGCAAACGCATGAACGATTTAATTTAAATCACTCAAATTTCTTGCATATTTTAAGTTTCATTTCTACGTCCTGTAGCTTATCTAGAGGATCCGCAATAAGGCAAGAGCGTTGGATCTCTCAGGAACAAGTCGCAGGACGTAGGAGAAAACGCAAGACTTTAGGTGTTTATGTAGATACCTCTGGCATAAAGCCCGATACGTAGGTATGTTCAACCATTTATGATGTTGCCCTAACATACCACATCTAAACAGCCCTTATTCCTACGTTCCACGCTTTATGCGTGGAAACCAGTGAGATACCCTCTATTCATCAGGAAGCCAAAGCGCCATAAATTCATCTACTTTCATTGCTGCAAGTTGTTCCGTATGCTCCATTGCTTTACTTATACGCTCTACTTGAGCTGAAGAAAAATGCGTACTAAGATTATGTTTAAATTTCGATAATAAAATAGGGATCCCTTCTTCTCTGCGACGTTGGTGCCCTATCGGATATTCTATTGAAATCAGATCACTTTGCGTTCCATCATTAAATACAAGCCTTATGCTGTTGGCGATAGAGCGTTTCTCTGGATTATGATAATCTTGGGAAAATTGTTTATTTTCAGTCACGTGCATTTTGGCACGCAATTGATCAATACGCGGATCGCAGGCAACCTCATCCTCATAATGCTGCGCTTTTAAATCACCAAATAACAAACCAATTGCGACCATGTATTGCAAACAATGATCTCTGTCCGCTGGATTATGTAACGCACCTTGTTTGCTAATAATTCGAATTGCTGACTCATGAGTAATCAGCTCAATTCTACTAACATCGTTAAAACGCTGTTGCAGTAAAGGGTGTAATGCAACGGCACATTCTACCGCTGTTTGCGCATGGAACTCCGCCGGATAAGACAGTTTAAATAACACGTGTTCCATTACATAACTGGTATAAGGTCTTTGAAATTTAAATTCTTTTTTACCAAATAAGACATCATAAAAACCCCAAGTAGGCGCTGATAAGGCACTGGGATAGCCCATTTCCCCACTTTGAGCAATGAGTGCAAGACGCACTGCACGCGAGGTTGCATCACCTGCGGCCCAAGATTTACGCGAGCCTGCATTAGGAGCATGGCGGTACGTTCTTAAACTCTGACCATCAACAAAAACCTGTGATAACGTACGCAGCATTTGATCTCTATCAGCGCCTAATAATTGCGCCGCCACTGCAGCACTGGCTATTTTGACTAAAATAACATGATCAAGGCCCATACGATTAAAACTGTTCTCTAATGCTAAGCACCCTTGAATTTCATGAGCTTTAATCATTGCACTCAATACATCACGCATTAAAATCGGTGCTTGCCCCACTCGACATCGTTCACGACATAAATAATCAGCAACCGCTAAAATAGCCCCTAAATTATCAGAAGGATGGCCCCATTCTGCAGCTAACCACGTGTCATTAAAATCAAGCCAACGAACCATGGTACCAATATTAAAAGCAGCCTGTACGGGATCAAGCTCATAATGAGTTCCAGGAACGCGTGCACCTCCTGCTAGTAATGCATTAGGCACTATAGGTCCTAATAACTTAGTACATTCTTGAAAGCTTAATGCCAAAATACCACAACCTAAGGTATCCATTAAGCACAAACGCGCGGTTTCATAGGCAAGCTCGCTATCAATTTTATAATGTAATACATAATCAACAATGTCTGTTAGTACGGCATCATAATCTGGTTTAATATTATCTTCGACGTAATGGCTCATCTTACCCTCTTGTGTCAATTGCTGGGAATGCACGCGACTGCGGACCTATATATTCAGAGGTTGGTCGAATTAACTTATTATCAGCTCGCTGTTCAAATACATGAGCAGACCATCCACTAATACGTGACATCACAAAAATAGGCGTAAATAAAGAGGTAGGAATATCACAATAGTGGTACGCCGAGGCACTATAAAAATCAAGATTAGGAAATAGCTGTTTTTCACGCCACATCACTTGTTCAATGCGCTCAGAAATATGATACAGTCCTAAATTGCCTTTTTCTTCTCCTAATCGACAAGACCATTTTTTGATAATATCCGAACGCGGATCGCAACTCGTATATACTCGATGACCAAAGCCCATTATTTTAGCCTTATTCGCTAACAGGTGTTTTAATCCAAGCTCTGCGTCATCTGGTGTTTGAAATTGCTCAATAAGCCCCATTGCTGCTTCATTGGCCCCGCCATGCAAAGAGCCTCTTAAAGTCCCAATCGCACTGGTAATCGCGGAGTAAAAATCAGATAAGGTAGCTGCCGTGACTCGCGCAGCAAAGGTAGAGGCATTAAACTCATGTTCTGCGTATAAAATTAACGAAACATTCATCATCGCAGCTTCTATTTCATCTGGTTTTTTACCATGCAATAGCGCGAGAAAATGACCGCCCATAGTAGATTCATCACTAAATCCAGAAATTTCTTTTCCTTGATGATGGTATGCAAACCAATAACACATCATGCCTGGAAAAATGGCGAGTAACCTATCGGCAATCTCATATTGTTGTGATTGCGTAAGCTCGGGCTCTAAGGTCCCCAAAAAAGAGCAACCGGTACGTAACACATCCATGGGATGTGTATCTTTTGGAATCATTTTTAACACTGTTTTTAGTGCTTCGGGCAACGTTCTTAAATTAATTAATTGATTGGTGTATTCAACTAACTCGTGATGGGTCGGTAGACGGCCATAATGAAGCAAATAAGCCACTTCTTCAAAGGTCGCATTCGCAGCCAAATCATCGATAGAATAACCGCGATAATTTAATCCTTTTCCTGCCATTCCTACCGTAGCAATTGCTGAGCGTCCTGCCACTACACCAGCTAAGCCTCCTGTCTTATCTGTCATCATGTTCTCCCAATAATTGATCTATTTTTTCTTCATAATGTTGGTATTCAAGTACATCATATAACTCATTACGTGTTTGCATTGAATGGATTAAAGATGCTTGCGTACCTTGTTCCATAATTGTTGTATAGGTTGTGAGGGCCGCCTGTGACATGGCTCTAAAAGCACTCAAAGGATATAAAATTAAAGAAAGACCCGCGTGTGCTAATTCATCACGAGTAAATAAAGGTGTTTTACCAAATTCAGTGATATTCGCTAAAATAGGAGCCTTTATTTTTTGTGTAAATAATTGATATTCATCTAAAGTAGTCATTGCTTCAGCAAAAATCATATCAGCACCCAACTCAAGACACAGGGCTGCTCTATCAATTGCCGCGTTAATCCCTTCGATTGAATACGCATCAGTTCGCGCCATAATGACAAAATCAGCATCGGTCCGTGCATCGACCGCGGCCTTGATTCTATCACCCATCTCCTGCGCCGAAACAATGGCTTTGTTAGGTCGATGACCACAGCGCTTTGCCAACACTTGATCTTCTATATGTACGGCTGCAACACGGGCTTGTTCCATCGATTTAATCGTACGGGCAATATTAAACGCATGCCCCCAACCGGTGTCGATATCTACTAATAAAGGCAAAGAGCACGCATCGGTAATACGACGCGCATCTTCTAATACTTCGGAGAGATTGGTCATTCCTAAATCAGGCAGGCCATAAGAGGCATTAGCAACACCGGCCCCTGATAGATAAATAGCGTGCGCTCCAGCACGTTGTGCCAACATCGCGCAATAGGCATTAATTGTACCCAAAACAGGTACGGGTTTAAAATCTATAACCGCTTGTCTAAATTGTTTTCCCATAGAGTTGGTCATTTGCATCGAGCTCCTTTGACCTAAAATTAGTAGTAAATCCTTTTAAATAACTATATGCCCTTTTGAATACCAACGACAAGAACCAGAAATATAGACACGCGCCCCATTTAGCTCGCAAAACAACTCACCTCTACGTTGATTGCCTTGAATCGCATGCATGCTGGTTTTATTCAAACGCTCAGCCCAAAAAGGAGTTAAGACACAATGAGCTGAACCCGTAACGGCATCTTCTAAAATATCGTGCTTAGGATAAAAACAACGCGAATAGAAATCAACTTCATTAGACTTAGAAGTAATAATTAAACCACGTTTAGGCAGCATTTTTAATTTTTTAAAATCTATTTGTGCTTTTTGGACGGCTAAATCATTATCAAGCACACAAATGTAATCTAAATCACTTTCATATGCCGCTTGAATAGGCTTATCAATAATCGCTGAAAAAACATCTTTTGACTCAAGCGGAAAATAATTTAATTTAGGAAAATCTAAAGTGTATCTGTCTTTTTTCTTTTTTACTGACAATAAACCACTGAGACTGTGAAACTGTATTTCATTGCCCTTGCATTGTTCCAAATCCAATAATGCAAACCCCGCCGCAAGTGTGGCATGTCCACATAAGCTTATTTCACCATTAGGGGTAAACCAACGGATATAAAATCCTTTATTTGTTTCCAAAACAAACGCCGTTTCTGACAAGTTATTTTCCGTCGCAATGGCCTGCATTAACTCATCATTCAGCCATTCAGAGAGCAAACACACTGCAGCAGGGTTTCCATGAAAGACTTTGTCAGTAAATGCATCTATTTGGAAAATCTCTATCGTATCCATCCGTATAGCCTCAGAATTATCTTAAAACATATCGCGTAATAATTTAGATAATCATTACATTCGCATCGATTATACCTGATAAAAAAGTAAAATGTTATGCTAAGCCTCTGATTATACTTCGTCTTAAAAAACGAGCAGGTGATAATGATTGCATTAAGTTTCTCGGGGCAGCAACAACTTCATTATTAAGCAACGCCGCAAGCCATTCTGCTGCCAGAGGAATAGTGGTTAACCCTCGAGAGCCAAAACCGGCAAACGCATACAGCCCAGGATGCATTGGTGCGGCCTTAGGTATCCAAAGTTTTGCATTACGTTCAAGATCAGCATACACCGACAAAAAAGCATCGGCTTGCGCAACTCCGCCAACTAAAGGCAAGTAATCAGGTGTAGATGCTCGAACCCCGGCCCAACTTGAGAGAATGTGAGGCGAGGAATGATTGAGAGCGCTGATATCATTTAATTTTTTTAAATTTAACTGATCATCCTCAGCCTTAATGCAGTTTGTAGAAGTGATAAGATCATAACTGGCACCAATATAATATTCCCCCGTTATATAAGGAACTATGTGGCCTTCAGCACACACAGGAATTTTAAGTTGAGTGTATTTATCACTTTGAATAGAGGTCATTTGACCTCGTATAGGCCTAACGGGCAGATGCTTTGTTTGGGTAAATTGATTGACTTCAAAGCCATTTGCCAAAATAAGAGTAGCTGCTGATTTATTAGCAATCCACCATTGATTATCATCATAATCTAGCGCACCTACCCGTGTATTGCTTATTAACGATATATTTTTATGTTGGATTAAAAAATCGCATAAAGCCGGTGAGTCAATCCATCCAGAATAAGGAATAAAAAGTCCGGTGTTCTGTATAGGTATTCCCGCGAGCACACTTGCTTCTTGCGCATTAACTAATTGACCTAATGCCGGATAGGCAGCTAACCATTCACTCAAACCATCTTGAGCGTGTTGCTCTTTCGCATTAAAAGGCAGTGACAATGCACCATTTAATGAACCAAAAGAATTGCATTCTAAAAGTGACGAATACATGCGATGAGCATATAAAAAAGCCGCGAGCATAAACTCAGTAAAGGGCGAGCTAAAGGCCGATAATTTAGGAAATAAAACCGCCCTTTGGTTGCCCGAAGCTCCTTGCCCAACATGGGCATGTTCATCGACCAGGGTGATGTCCCATCCTCTTTGCGCCAAAGCATAAGCAATAAAACATCCTGCTAAACCAGCACCAACAACTAGGGCCTTACGTTGTAATGACGGTGTTTGTGCTGCACTATGCCACGGCGTTACTCTATTTTTTATCTGATGATGGGTGATACTTTGCACACAACCAATAATATAATTCTGCTCGCATAATGTTTTCTTTTTAACTACGCTAAATCCGCACTGATTTAAATAACCGCTTAGCGTAGCACTATCATCCATAGAGGCATAAGTTGTTTGCTTATGAGAGAGCATTCTTAAAGCTTCGGCTAAAGCAAGAGACCATTTAGAGCTATTTAAATACCACGCATCAACGCCTATTGGTCTTAAATAGTGCTCCATTAGCGAGTCGCCACAGGTCAACAGTTGTTCGAATTGTTCGTAACACTCACCTAACATTAACGTTAATTTAATACGCCCTTGAGCAAAAAACAGATGATGCGTGCCGGGAGTCAACTGAGGATATTGCTTTAATAACGCCTCTGAATAACATGCCAACTCAGGCCAATGTGCGAACACTTCGGTCAAATAATTTAATGTTAAAGGATGTTGTTCACAGGCAATAAAATGCAGTGAGGCGGAGCGCGGCGCATTACATTCCCACAAACGCCACGTTAATAAAAAATTTAAACCACTACCAAACTGCGTTTCTCCAATAGAAAAAACAGGGTTGCCCTGCGCACTAAATGATTGCCATCGCGCACCAAGATTATTCCCGTCAACAAAAACATATTGATTATGCTGAAGGTTATGAGAGGTGAGCTCATTTAAATTAAGAGATGAGGGTTCAATTGGTTTAAATGCCCTACTCACCCTATCGCCTGCGTATTAATTAGTGACTCACTACCGCACGTATTTTTTTTCGTTTCATGCATTAATGCTCTTAGTTTAGCAATAAATAAGAACAACAGTGCTGAAGAACCTAATGCCAATAATCCCAAGATAAAAAACACATGGCTGTAACTACTATTCGTTATAAGGGGCGATAAACTACCGGCTTGGTTGCCTAACATTAAGTTGGAGCTATAGCTCGATGCAGTAGCAGCAACACCCGCATTAAGCATCCACATGCCCATCATTACACCTTGCAAATGAGCGGGCGCTAAAAAACCTATCATCGCAAAACCTATAGGAGAAATTAATAACTCACCCAAACCTTGCAAAAAATAGCACAATACAATCCAAGAAGGATTTACTATTCCCACAGTATTAGCATAATAAATGCTAATAGGTAATAGAATAAAAGAACAACCAATACATAATAAAGCCAGTGCAAATTGCGCAGGGATATTCACCTCAACGCCTTTTTTCCTCATTTTATTTAAAAGAGCACTTAAAATAGGCCCACCAATAATAATAGTCAGTGTATTTACATTTTGAAACCACTGAGGTGGTATCACCACATCAACAAAAACGCGCTGCACGTTATGTGCAATAAAAAAAGTTAATCCCATGGGCGCTATTTGATACAACATCCAAAAAACAAAACTCACAATGAGCAGCACTGCAAAAGAAAAAATCTTATGGCGCTCCACTCGACTAGGTCTTTGATACGCCGCCCAAAGAATATAAGCCAACATACTAAGGCCGGTTAAAATAACCAATTTATTAGCCCAGACCGCATAATGAATAATGAAAGTAAGTAAAAAAGGAAGGCAAATAATTGTACAACTTCCTAACATAATAGATTGTTGTTGAGCCCTTTTATTTTTTTGTGAAAAAATAGTGTTTTTATCAGCAAGTTGTCGCCAATAATACAAGCAGATAAGCATTGCACATATATTACCTAAGCAACTCCATAAAAACAATTGTTGATAGTTTTGCGCTAATTGGAACAACCCACTGAAACTATAACCAATAAAAAAGCCAATATTCATACCAGCATAGTTCCACAAAAAGGCAGTTTCCCGGCGCGTATCGTCAGACGAAAAGCGTTGGGTCAACATACAATTTAAGCAGGTAACATTCAAACTCGAACCGGTTAAATAAGCAGCTAAACCATAATATAAAAAAGAAACATCAGCGACAGACAATAAAATACACCCTATTGCCTGCGCGAGCATCCCAATTACAAATAGCGCTCTATTCGATAATAAACGCCCGCCCCAAAAACCGCCTAAAAGATGAAGAGCATAATTAAGCGCAATAAATACGCCCATAATATTATTGGCAACATGCGCTTGCAGGCCCAGTTTATCTTTCATATATAAAACGAGCGTTGAATATAAAACACTAAAACTAAGAGTGGATACGATTTGGATAAAAAAAAGTGCGAGAAAACCTTCCGGCATAGAGAGTTTGTAGTGTATTTTGTTACTAAAAGACGACATACCAAATAAAGCCTACTACGACAATTTCATGAATATGACATGGAGGTATAAGACTGTCCAGTTTTTTCCTGCATTAACAGGGCAAACGCACCTATTTTGAACATAAATAACATCATTGATGCCTACGTCACACGGTCCTCGATATTAGATTCCGCGCATAAAAAACGCGGAACGTAGCGGGTGCAGACTTAGATTAGCTGAGTAAATACCTTTTCTGCTGCCTCTTGCGTTTTATTGATCTCATCTAATGTATGAGCCGCTGAAACAAAGCCTGCTTCATACATCGATGGGGCAAAATAAACACCCTCTTGCAACATATGATGGTAAAACCGTTTGAACAATGCTTCATCCGATGCGGCAATATCCGCATAATCACACACCACCTCTTTGTCAGTGAAACAAAAACCAAACATGCCTCCTTGGCTGCTGGTTAATAAGGGAATATGCTTGCTTTGTGCCACTTCAGATAAACCATTAATTAAAGCCTTTGTTGTCTGCTCTAAATGGGTAAAAAATTGCGGTTTGGCAAGTTCATTTAATGTTGCTAATCCAGCAGCCATTGCTAGCGGATTACCCGATAAGGTCCCTGCTTGATACACAGCGCCTTGAGGAGCCAGATGAGACATCACCTCAGCCCTGCCCCCTAACGCCCCAACTGGCATGCCCCCACCAATGACTTTACCTAAGGTTGTGATATCAGGGGTTATATTATAAAGTCCTTGAGCACCAGATAATCCCACACGAAAGCCTGTCATTACCTCATCAAAAATTAATAACGCACCGTATTGATCACATAGTTGTCTTAAGCCGTGTAAAAAATCGGGCCGAGGCAAAACAAAGCCCATGTTACCGGCAATAGGTTCTATAATTACGGTGGCAATTTCATTAGGATATTTGGCAAAAAGGCGCGCTACATCATCTAAATTATTAAAATCAGCGGTTAAGGTATGCTCCGTTACACTAGCGGGAACACCTGGAGTAGAAGGAATTCCCAGGGTCAATAAACCTGAACCGGCTTTAACGAGCAAACTATCACTATGCCCATGATAACAGCCATTAAACTTAATAAATTTATCACGATGTGTAAATGCACGAGCCAAACGAATAGCAGTCATTGTGGCTTCTGTACCTGAATTGACCATGCGCACTTGTTCAATAGAAGGCATTAACTCAATAATTTTTTGCGCTAATTGAATTTCTAGTTCGGTTGGCGCCCCAAAGCTCATGCCACTGTGCAGCACGCTACTTACCGCAGTAATAACCGCAGGATGACAATGACCAAGAATCAAAGGCCCCCATGATCCCACATAATCAATATAAGTTTTATCATCCACATCAGTTAAATAAGCCCCCGCACCGTGTTTAAAAAAAATAGGATCCCCACCTACGCCTTTAAATGCGCGAACAGGTGAATTAACCCCGCCGGGAATCAGGGCTTGGGCTTGATGAAACAATGCAGAAGAACGAGTCATAGTATGCTCTTTTTTATTATGAGAAGACTTAAAAAAGATGTATTTTACTTTGGAATAGGATGAGTATTCAATGAATTTTAAAATTATTAAAGGAGCGCGGCTTACACCAAATGTTTATGAAGAAGCCAAAGTTCCCCTCTCATTATCTTACATTTGTACCCATGCATTAATGGTTGCCCGCTTTCGCGAGCATGACAAACCAAAGAGCACAAAGAAAACGATTAGGAGAAAGAAAATAGCAATAATCAGCAAAAGCTGGTTCAAAACTGATGTTAAATTATTAGTGCCCTACTTAAACTAGGGAAAATTTCTTTACATCTTCAGAAGTAATCGCTACATTAGCGTTTTTTTTAAATGAGCAAAAATTTATGTCAGAGTACAAAAAATACATATGCGTGATTTGTGGTCTTATCTATGATGAAGCAGAAGGATGGCCAGAAGATGGGATTGACGCGGGAACGCGCTGGGAAGAAGTTCCTGAGAACTGGTTTTGCCCTGATTGCGGTGCTGGAAAAGAAGATTTTGATATGATAGAGATGGATTAATTCCATCTCTTTTTTTAAAAAGGTTTTACCACCACTAAAAGTACAATACCCACCAGTAACAGCGTGGGAGCCTCATTAAAAACACGAAAGAACAAAGAACTTTTTAATGATTTATTCGCGGCAAACCTTTTTAGATAATGCCCACAGAATAAATGATAAATCCACACACAAAACACCAACGATAATTTGGCGTGCATCCATCCCGCTTTTAAATAATAAGATAAATCATAGCTGATCAATCCTATACCCAGCAACGTAGTGACTAAGGCTGCCGGCCACATAATGCCGTAATATAAACGACGCTCCATGATTTTAAATCGTTCTAAACTTATTTCATCGTGCGTTTGCGCATGATAAACAAATAAACGAGGCAAATAAAAAAGAGCAGCAAACCAGGCCACTACCGCCACAATATGAAATGCTTTAACGTATAACATCAACTAATACCTCACTGCATTTTTCTTTTGTTGCGTGCTTTTTTTGCTAAATTCAAAGATTCTACACCAAGAGAAAATCCCATTGCGAAATAAATGTACCCTCGTGGAATATGAAATGCAAAACCATCGGCAATTAAAATCATACCAATAAGAATTAAATAACTAAGAGCTAACATTTTAACGGTAGGATTTTTAATAATAAAACGACTGACTGGCTCACTAGCAAAAATCATTATAATAATAGCGCACGTAATCGCTAATGCCATAACCCAAAAATGCGATGCAATACCCACGGCGGTGAGCACACTATCAAGAGAAAAAATGATATCAAGAAAAGCAATTTGCGCAATGACCCCATGATAGCTATAAGTGGCGGCATTAGGCTGTATGGCTTCTACACTGGGGTCTTCTTGTAGGTCTTGATGTATTTCATCAGTGGCCTTCCAAATTAAAAACATGCCGCCACCAATTAAAAACAAATCTCTAAAAGAAAAAGAAAAGGTTCCTACTGTAAATAATGGCTCAATCAAATGCACCATATATACGGCTGAGGCAAGCAGAATAAGGCGAGTAATCCAGGCAAAAGTCAATCCCCAACGTCTGGCTTTTTTCCGTTGTTCCACCGGAAGTTTTTCTGTCAAAATAGATAAAATAACCAAATTATCTATCCCTAAAACAATTTCCAAAATTACTAAAGTAGTTAAACTTAGTGCAACTTCAATCAAATCCATGAATGCGCCCTTAAATTATATCTTGACGAACTATTCTCGCTGAAATTATTATAAAGGTAAATGATTCCTTTTATTGTTTCCCTTAGCTATAATAAGGTTAGTGAAACAGGAGAGATAAAGCTATTATTAAATTTATCAAAAAATTGTTGAAGAAAAAAAGAGGCGCTCAACCCGTTCCTCAAAACTCAACATACATCGTTCCGCGTTCGCAACATTGTATCTCTAAAACAGATATCAATGGCAACGCGTTGAAAGTTCTTAACCGTTTAACCAGCGCAGGGTTTCAAGCATACCTTGTTGGTGGCAGCGTTCGTGATTTATTAGTTCATAAATCACCAAAAGATTTTGACGTAGCGACCAACGCAACACCTAATGAAATAAAAAACTTATTTAAAAATGGTCGAATAATAGGTCGTCGATTTAAATTGGTTCATATTTTATTTCATCGTGAAATTATTGAAGTTGCTACCTTTCGTGCTCATGAAGCAACAGGAAGTAATCAACAAACGAATGAGCGCGGTATGTTGGTTAGAGATAACCACTACGGCTCATTAGATGAAGACGCATGGCGACGTGACTTTACAATTAATTCCCTTTATTATTGTGTTAATGAATCATCCATCATTGATTTTACTGGTGGTGTAAAAGACATTGAACATAAATTAATTCGAATTATTGGCGATCCATTAACGCGCTATAAAGAAGATCCTGTCAGAATGCTAAGGGCAATACGATTTAGTGCGAAGCTGCATTTTAATCTTGAAGAAAAAACAGCAGAGCCCTTACAAAAAATCAGTCATTTAATTACTCATGTATCGAACTCACGTCTATTTGACGAAATGACTAAATTATATCAATGTGGCGAAGGGAAAACGGTTCAACAACTACTGCGACAATACGGCTTGTTTGATCATTTATTCCCTTTTGCCGCTAAGTTATCTGATTGCCCTTATCCTCTTCATGAGTTAATTGAGATTGCGTTAGAAAATACCGATACACGCATTCACGCGGAAAAACCTGTTACGCCAGCATTTATTTTTGCGGTTATTTTATGGTTTCCACTACGTGAACACGCAAAACAAATACAAAGCACCGGAGTTCCGCCGCTACCCGCTTTAGAGCAAGCAATGTCCATTGTTATTTCAGAGCAAAATAAAATTATTTCTATTCCTAAAAGATACACCCAAGCGATTAGAGAAATTTGGTTATTGCAATATCGCTTTAGTAAGCGTCAAGGTGGCAGAGCATTTAACCTGCTTCAGCACCCACGATTCCGAGCTGCCTATGATTTCATGGCTATTCGTGCTTTAGTCAATGATGAAGCAATGGAGATCGCTCAATGGTGGACTACCTTCCAAGAGATCTCCGAAGAAGAACAACATAAAATGGTTGACGAGTTAACTGCAAAAAGCCCTAAAAAACCTAGACGTAAAAGAAAGCCTAAAAACATAACCCCTACATGATTCGTACTCACCAAGGGGTCTGAACTCGAAAAGCACTCGAACGGTCAAGTGGGCCGTTCGTTCAACTAGGCTGAACACCTACCATGATTCGTTGTTATCTTAGCATCGGTTCTAATCAAAAAAATCCTGAACGACAGATTAGAAACAGTATAAAAAATATTAAAAAAATACCCGCAACATACATTACTCAAGTATCCTCATTATATTGGACTAAAGCATGGGGCATTCAGAGCCAACAAGATTTTTGCAACGCTGCTATTGAATTAACAACACATTTAGATCCTTATGAGCTCCTGTATCATTGTCAAAAAATAGAACAAAAACAAGGTCGCGTTCGGAAAAAACGTTGGGGGCCTAGAACACTGGATATAGATATCATCTTATTTGGTAATCGCATCATTAAAACACCTACATTAACTATTCCTCACCCGTATTTTAAAGTTCGCTCTTTTGTAACAGCCCCGTTGCATGAATTAAATCCTTCTCTTGACATAAACTAATATAAACGCTCACTCAGGCTCAAAGAATGTATTTGATTCATGAAGCACGATCAGCGTGAAACCTATAAGCAAGGCTCTTTTTTTATTTGCAAAAAATAGACTAAACTATAAATAATAGTAGGTTATTAATAAGGATTATTATGTACCACAAAATATTATGTCCAACGGATTTACTTAGCCAGCATGAGCATATTGCAGAAAAAGCCGCGCTAATAGCAAAGCAATTCAATGCCCCCCTCTTTCTTTTGCATATTATAGAATTACCCACCAGCTATCAATTGGCACAAGGGCTTGGTTTTACTGAGTTGGTTAATCCAGCGAAAGACGATGCTCAAACCGTATTATCCGCTCTGGGAGAACATCTGAATATCCCCGTATCACAGCAATGTGTCGAGATTGGCTCGGTCAAAGATATTATTCTTAGCAAAGTAAAAGAATTGAATTTTGATCTAGTAATTATGGGCAGTCATTCTACCCATGGTTTAGAGTCATTACTCGGGAGTACTGCTCATGCATTAACTAATCGTGCGCCATGCGATGTCTTGACCTTAAGAACATAATGAATACTATTGCTGTTATTATTAATAATAAAGCTAGAAATGCCGCGGAACATTTATCCTATTTGCAAGAATTTGATAAGGCCAACATTCCTTACGTTCATTATGCAACAGATCCCGATGATTTAGCCAACGTGTTGCAACAGTGTATCAAGCAACATTCGCTGATATTAGTTGGCGGTGGTGATGGAACGATTCGAACCGCGGCGCAATACTGTGCCCATCAGCCCATCATTTTAGGGGTACTGCCGCTGGGTACATTAAATCATTTTGCGAAAGAAATGGAATTACCCAACCAAGTAGAGCATATTATTGCCAGCATAAAAAACCCCAAAGTAACTAAAATAGACTTAGCTCAAGTCAATAATCATATTTTTATTAATAATTCATCACTTGGTTTTTATCCTAAATTTGCAAAAAAACGTAACTATTACAGTAAAAGCTATAATAAATGGCTAAGTTATATCCCTGGATTTATTGAAAGTTTTAAAAAACATCCCTCGTTTAATTTGATTATCAAAAGTGGAGCGTTACAGCGTTCGGTGCACACCTCTTTTTTAATGATCAGTAATAATCTCTATTCGTACACCTTTCCCTCCACCATTAAAAGAGAAAATTTCCACAGTGCTCTTTTAGGACTTTATTATTTTAAACAAGGAAAGCTCGAGCTTTTTAAAATAATACAACGCATCTTTGGTTCTAAGCGTCTTTTTGAAATCAATCAACTGGATACACCAATTGAAATTCATTGTGCAAACCAAGACGAAATAACTATTTCGCTGGATGGAGAAACTCAAAAAATTGAAACCCCATTATATTATCGCTCGCTACCTAAAGCATTAAATGTGTTAACGGGTTCTTTATGAATATTGCACATCTGTCCGATCTTCATTTTGGCGATCATGACTCATTTATCGTTAATGCGCTTTTAACCGACTTAGAATTATTAAAACCAGATGTAGTCATTATCTCCGGAGATTTAACGCAAAGAGCACAAATTAAAC
>CAZSAO010000016.1:23303-23546 GCA_964605275.1 uncultured Legionella sp. | reverse complement strand
TATCCAACAACTAAAAAGTAGCGTTCTTATTGTCCCGGGAAATCATGACATACCTCTTTATAATCCGCTTTATCGTCTTTTATATCCATTTAAGCGTTATAAAAAATACATATCCCCGTCTCTTGATACATCATTTACTAATTCAGAGGTGAATATTTTAGGTGTTAATAGTGCAACACCGGCGTTAATTAAAGATGGGATGTTAAATGCTACTGCTTTAAAAAAAATTGAATGCTTTTTTGC
>CAZSAO010000016.1:14236-23293 GCA_964605275.1 uncultured Legionella sp. | reverse complement strand
ATTAAATATCTTATTTTTCCATCATAATCTTAAATATTTTCCTAAAATGCATCAGCCTTTAATTAATGCCGATCAATTGTTACAATATCTACAAAATAGTCCTATTCACATTATCTGTACTGGTCACCTTCATTATGCGAATGTGCATTTAATACCTAAACAAAATAAGCAATATTGCGCCTTGCTGCATGCTGGATCAACCTTTTGCCAGCGAACCAAAGACGGTACCAACAGCTACTTTTTTATAAAAACACAACAACTAAGCTGTACTATAGATTGGCGAGTATTAAAAAAAAATATTTTTATCTCTAATAATATACACGAGATAAGTTTTAATACTTAATACAATTAACAAAGTAAGCGTTCATCCTTATTGAGGTAGTGATTACGATGAAGCAATGCCTTGTGTATAAATAGCATCTTGTTCTTGCAACGCTTTATTTATTAATTCATCACGTTCACTACCATAAAAAGAATAGCGATTTATTATTTTTGCTTTTGTTTGTATATCAACAAGGGTAGCTATAGGTGCGTAAATACGTTTTGTTTCGTTAGAATGCTCCGACACTCTATTAGTCCCGTCGAGCACATCATCAGCTTTATTAGCAATACATTTTTTACCTAAAATGGACTGCGCTTTATTATAATTTTCAAGTTCATTTTCACTGAAAAAATACTCCATCGAGTTTTTATAAATGTCCATTGACTCATTTCGCGCCAAATTAGCTGCATGTAATTTCGCTGTTCCGGCCTCGTGCATTCCTAAACAGGTCTTAATTATTTGATATGATGTGGAAGCTAAAGTTATAGCCAACGGAGTTAGAACACACAGTAGTAAAGTGGCTCCTACAAATACAGGAAGTACAGATGACAATAAGCCAATCAATCCAACAGCAAGAAGAGTGCCACTAACTAACATTTTATGATTAGAGATATAACGAGCAAAAGGTAAAATTGCATAGCGAAACGGCGCTATTAAAGTGTAAAAAAGGATACTTCGCGCTATAGTGAATAACCAAAAATTTCTTTGTGCTCTTTCTTTGTTATCGTCAGCTGTATCTAACGGTTCAAATCGTGTATTAGAAAAACCCGCATAATTTAATGCATGATCAATAAATTGATTCGGTCCTTGTGCCTCTTTAGGAGGAATCACATGAATTAAAGACCATTGCTCTTTCCATATACCAAACGCAGAAACCGGATCATTTCCTTGTTTTTGTACGTACACTTTGGGTTGCTGCTTTAATCGATCCCAACGATCGAGTGGATTTTCTTGCCAAGACTCATAAAGGCCAGCAGGATTAAAAGCATCAACTCGTGAAAATTTTTCTCCCATATAAAGAGCCGTTAATAACGCAAGCGAACCGCCTAAGCTCAAACCACACACATGCACTTGCTGTTGCTTATCTACCCATTGCTCAATTTTGTCATACGAATGGCGAAATAAATAATTGCCCGGAGTCTCAAATGCCTCTAAATCAGTAAAAATTTGCGTATAAAAGCCTTGACCTGCGGGATAGGTTGTACCCATGAATATTAAATGCGATTCAGCAGATTTATTAATAATTGGTTCTAACCCATAAGCAAATACTCTATCCTCATCATGAATAAATAATGATTCAACCCCTTTTATCGGTGTTAACTCAATGGGGGTCACTCGATAATGTACTTGAGTCCACGTATTATCAATAAACTGTGGAATAACAAAATATTCATAGGGAGTAATATCTGCGAAAGGAAGTAAGCTTAAACAATTAGAAAGATAAAAATGAGCTTGCTGTAATTCCTCTTCCGTTAATTGCGGCGATTTTAATTGTGCAAAAAGATGATCAAATCCCTCTTGAAATGCAACTCTCATCGCTTTTACCAATTCACGATCACGAGTTACAAATACCGCATTAAGAACCTGTGAGGAAATGATTTCTTTCCAGTCATTTCTCCACCCCATCATCAAAAGACGTAGCGCATTACGCGCTGTTTTTAGCGCATTGTCTTCCGGATTCTCCAGATTTAGTTTTTCAAAGTGCTCTACATTAAAAAAACGAAGCAACATCATTTCACCTTTTGCTTTTTTTTAAACCAATAAGTTCTATAGTAACATCGGATTAAAATAAATGAAACCAAGTATTTATACGCCAGAGTAAGCACACCCTAAGGCCACCAAAAGAGCAACAAAAATAATTGTCGTGCTTATTTTATGTTAAAGATTAGATGCGTTTACTCCGATTGTGAGTAATAATCGAAATGTTATAATACATCATTATGTATTCCCTAAATTGTGAGATAGCATGAATCATTGTAGACTTTATTATAATCCTGATTGTTCTAAATCCAGAGAAGCATTACACATATTAGAACGCCATAATATCCATCCTATCATTATAAAATATCTCGAATATCCGTTGAACTTATCAGAGCTCATAAAATTACGCTCTTTTTTTGAGTTAAAAGATTTTGTACGCAGCAAAGAACCAATATATGCACATTTAAAACTCAAGCTAGAAAATGAAACTCATTTAATGAACGCAATGCTAGAGCATCCAATTTTGATGCAACGTCCCATTATCACATATGGTGCACAGGCCATTATAGCGCGTTCAGAAAATGAGATAGAACAATTTATACTCAAATATATCTAAATTTGTAACTGCTAAGGTACTCTTCATCCGTCGGAGAAACCTGAGCTGTTACCTAAATATCGAAGATAAAAGATAATATCAGATGCATACATTATTTGCTTTATGAACGCATAAAAAGTAAGTGTTCAGCCTAGTTGAAGGAACGAGTACTCGTTTAGCCATACCCTTTGAACGATTACCATAAAAATTCATTATAAATGGATGTAACACGCGTTCCTAGACTCAAAATGGTTCAAAAGCTAGATAAGTAGTTATTTATATTCACTTAAAAGAGTCATTTGTAATCCTGCTTCAGTAAGAGAAAGATAATTATAATCGGGATCAACGGTTGTTCGCTCAAGCCATTCATTGGCAATACAAATATCAGTTAATTTTTGCGTATCAATTAATGAAATAGACTGTTTTAATTTAGCGGATAATTTCGCAATCGCAGCTTCATCTATATTCAAGAAGACCACCTCACGAGTAACGCCTTGAGTTTTCATTTCATCATAAAACAAATGAAGAATATCCATTTCATTCATATAAGTGCTTTAAATAAGAAAGTAATAAAAATAAAATAGCTTATAATACAAATATAATCAATATCTTAATCTAAATGAGATTTTGATTATCTGTCTATTATTTAAATCGTGCGGGAGTATTAACATTACACTCTCTAAAAATACTTGCTAACTCAGCATCTTCATCTAAATCCATCTCTGAATCGATAAATATAAAGTGTCCTGCATTTACTTCTTGTTTGAATAATACGCTCGTTGAAGAGGATAAATCATGATTTAATATAATAGGAGCGCTGGATAAGTCAGGCGATTCTGCTCTCATCGCATTATCATCTGATAACGATGAATTAGTTCGTGCAGAGATATTAACGGATAGCGATGAATCAGTGCGTGCAGAGGTAATAACGGATAGCGATGAGTTACTTGAGTCAAAATCCATAAACTCAGGTGCTATAAACGCATCCAAAAGAATTTTTTTGCTAGGGGGCAGATCACGGTTCGCATAAAAAAAAGTTGCTGCAAACTTTCTTTTTTGTCGATCTTTATTACCTGTTGTTATCTTCATAAATACCTCACCTGTTTTAATGCGGTTAATTTTAACAAGAAAACCAAACTTAACTCAACGGTTTGAAATAAACAGCAGCAACTACCGGTGAAAAGTCACGTCATCCTGAACGTAGTGAAGGATTGAATCAAGCTTAATGCTCTATCTAGAAAATCCTCCACTGCGTTCAGGATAACGTTATTTGCAGAATTTATGAGAAATAATGTTCGACAATATTTTATCATTCATAAAAATATGTGTGATTTTTCAATTACTTGAAACCGCCCGGGAATCGATGAATAAACAGAGACAATCACATCCAAATTGTAGGCATAAGATACAGCACTTATGTGTACATTACTCCATGCTGTGCTTTATGCACAGCATCCAGACGAGATTGAGTCGAATTAGGAGCTAGAGCTAGAGCATAAAGAACAAAATAAGTAGCAACTGAATCAATCACTACTCACTTAGGTGCGTTTTAAAATATCTCTGGTCATATTAAGCTATTTGAACGATTAATTTATTTTTTTTTCTTTTTGATATAACTCATTAATCTTCTTTTTTTGTTCACTTGTCTTTGTGATAACTTTTTCTTTTTATGAGCAAAAGGATTATCACCACCGCGAAACTCAATTTTCAATGGAGTACCAATAAGACCTAAATGCTTTATAAACTCATTATTCAAATAACGTTTATAACTTTCCGGTAATTCATTTAATTGATTACCATGCACCACAATTACCGGCGGATTATGTCCGCCTAAATGAGCATAACGTAATTTAATACGTCGTCCATTAACACAAGGAGGTGTATGTTTAGTATAAATATCTTGTAATAAACGTGTTAGCCGAGGTGTAGAAAAAGATTGTGTTGCAGAAGCATATGCTTCATTGATGTCTTTAAATAAACTACCTACACCACTGCCATGTAATGCTGAAATAAAACGAATTTTAGCAAAATTTGCAAAATGCAATTTACGCTCTAATTCACTTTTTATCCATTCTTTATGCTCTTCATCAAGACCATCCCATTTATTAATGGCAATAACTAAGGCTTTTCCCGACTCAATAATAAAACCTAATAAACTCATATCTTGATCGGTAATACCTTCGGTACCATCCAATAACTGCAAACAAACATGAGATTCTTTAATCGCTTGTAATGTTTTAATAACAGAAAACTTTTCAATTTTCTCATCAACGCGAGATTTTCTTCGTATTCCAGCGGTGTCAATTAATACATATTTTTGTTCATCTCGCTCAAAAGGTATAGAAATACTGTCTCGTGTAGTGCCAGGCATATCATATACTACAACGCGTTCCTCGCCTAAGATTCTATTAATTAAGGTTGATTTACCTACATTAGGCCTACCAGCAAAAGCAATTTTTATCGCATCATCAGGTACTGTTTCTTCTAATACATCAGAAAAAGGAGCCAATATTTCTTCTAATAAAGAACCAATTCCACTGCCATGCGCAGCAGAAACAGAATGAATGTCTTTAATCCCTAAGCCTTGGAAATCAGAACACACCACATCATCATCTAAGCCTTCTGTCTTATTAACCACTAAATGAACTTTTTTCCCAAGCTTTCTTAATTGGTTAGCTACTTGCTCATCAATACCCGTTAGTCCCGAGCGCCCATCAACAATAAAAAGAACAACATCCGCTTCTTGTAAAGCAATGGTTGATTGCTTGGACATTAACGTATCTACTTCAATATCATCAACACCTATGCCGCCAGTATCGACAACAATAAATGTTTTTTCATTATATTGTGCGTGGCCGTATTGCCGGTCTCGTGTTAACCCAGGGAAATCTGCAACTAATGCGTCTTGAGTTTTAGTTACTCGATTAAATAAAGTAGACTTTCCTACGTTGGGACGACCTACTAATGCAATTACAGGAATCATTATCCGCTCACCGTTAATTCGTTTAATAATCCATTATTTGTTAGCACATAAAGAGTCCGTCCAATGGCTATAGGAGCAATACTTATACCCGAAGACAATGATGTTCTTCCAATAAGCTCGCCTGTTTGTGTATCAATGAAATGAAGATAACCGGTTTGATCGCCAACAACAATATACGCTCCTACCAATACAGGCTCAGTTAGATTGCGTGCTTTTAATGAAGTTTGTTTCCAATTAACCGAACCAGTACTTGCATTAAGCGACCATAAAACATCATGACTATCCGTAAAATATAAATTATTGGCATGAAGTACCATGTCTTTATAAATGGATGCGGATTTACGCCAAGTGAATTCACCATTATCGAGTGACAATGCACCAACATACCCTTGATAGCTGGCTAAATAAACTAAATCATCGTGTACAATCGGATCAGCATCTATATCAACTAAACGCTCAACATCACTGGCTCCTGTTGCATAAGCAATACTTCTTTGCCACATGACGCGTCCAGAATCTAAATCTAGAGCATCTAACTTGCCATCAGAAAATCCGATAAGAATCAAATCACCCACGATCACTGGCGATGAACTGGCTTTTAAAATTAAACTAGGCGAGCCATGCTCAACAACCCAAAGTTGTTTTCCACTTTTTAAATCAAAAGCATAGACTTTACCATCAATAGTTTTTGCTAATACTTTATGTTGCGCTATTGTTGGCGGTGATAAAAGCTCACCCGATAATTTGGTTTGCCATAATTTGGCACCATTATTTAGATTAAACAACACCAAGGACGCATTATTAGTACCAACAGCGAGCACTCCTTCCGCAACTGTTGGGCCACTTACAATGCCATGCTTTAATTGAGTGGTCCACTTAATTGCACCATGAGACTGTTCAATGGCATGAACGCTACCATTTGCTTCAGCAAGATAAATGATTCCATTTAATGCTATGGGTTTTAATTTTAGATAACTAGAACTTTTTGATGATTTCCCAACAGGAGTTGACCAGTTGCTCTTTGTTTTTAATTTAGCATCTATGCGACTTAACTCTTTAGGCTGAGGAGTATTATCTTTACCTAACATGTAATCATCAATTTTATTACAACCTTGCACTAATACACATAAAGCTAGTGTTAATAGTTTCTTGCTCATAAATAATAGAACCTTCTAATTAAATGCCCATTATGCAGTTTGTGCTTTATCCTGAGAAAGCGCCGTTTGCGTTTTAACTGCGAGCTCATTTGTTTTCATTTCTAAAAATAGATTGCCCATGCCATTATTTTTCACTTCGCTCATTGCACTTTGATACGAATTGATGGCATTTTGATATTCGCCCGTAGCATTATAAATATCACCCTTAAGTTCATTAATCACTGAAAGATAAGTAGGGTCAGCAATACTACTGAGTTCGCTTAATGCGTTGGTGTATTCTTTTTCAGTTGCTAAAATACGAGCTACTCTTATTTTAGCAATTTGTTGCAAAGGAAGCATATGCCCTTTTTTAATGACTTGATACAACTGAGTTTTGGCGGCATTTAACTTATTTTTATCAACATATATTTTAGCTAAAGTTAAATGGGCTGCATCCGCATAGACTGTATTGTCGTACTTGTTAATTAATTCATTTGCATAAGAGCGTACTGATTTAATATTATGATTAGAAAAAGAAACCATCATCTGCTCATAAGTACTTGATGCTTGTTGAGACACTTTCTCTTGATGCCAAGAAAAATATCTATACCCTGCGATGCATAAAAAAACAATAGATAAAGCCGTAGTAATTCTACTTCCATATTTGCCCCACCACTTTTTAATTGCATCCAGCTGCTCTTCTTCCGTCATATACACCGACATTGCATTCTCCTGCTTTATTGTCCTAAATAATCTGCTAAAAATTGAGCTATAGTATCTTGTTCTATCCTAATTTGCTCTCTTTCGTTCCGTAAATCTTTAATACTTACTTTATGTTCAAGAAGTTCATCATCCCCTAAAATAAGTGCTAGTCGAGCCCCACTTTTATCCGCTTTTTTAAATTGACTTTTAAAACTGCCTCCTGCCGTATGCGTAATCACATGCAATTGAGGATGAGCATGGCGAATTTTTTCTGCTAATAAGAGACCATGTTGCATTGCTTTAGGGCTCATAGTAACAATAAACAGAGAAGTATTTACTTCGGCTATGGGATTAAGCCCTAATGTTTCCAATAACAAAATAATACGCTCTAAACCCAAAGCAAAACCTACTGCAGGCGTTGGTGAACCCCCTAATTGCTCTACTAGTTTATCATAACGACCACCAGCACAAATTGTAGCTTGGCTTCCTAGTTTATCCGTTACCCATTCAAACACGGTATGGCCATAATAGTCTAATCCTCTGACTAATACGGGATTTATAACATAAGGAATCCCTAGCAATTCCAAACCATCACAAAACGATTGAAAATGAGCTTTACTCTCATCACCTAAAGAATCAATAAGTCTTGGAGCATTAGCAATAATATCTCGTAATGCTGGATTTTTACTGTCTAAAATACGTAATGGATTACGCTCTAACCGCTTGATACTTTCCTCATCAAGCAGCTCATTATGACTACGCAAATAGTCAATTAATGTATTTTTATAAGCAGTGCGCTCAGCAAGCTCACCTAAAGAATTAATTTGTAACGTTACTTCATGGGCGAAACCCAATTGTGACCACAATCGATGGCATATAGCAATTAATTCCAACTCAGCACTGCTATCAGTCATGCCAAAAGCCTCTACTCCAAACTGAGTAAATTGACGATAACGTCCTTTTTGTGGGCGTTCATGACGGAACATCGGCCCCATATACCATAACTTTTGTTGTTGATTATGTAATAAACCATGCTCCAAACACGCACGAACACAACTGGCCGTTCCTTCAGGTCTTAACGTCAAACTATCACCATTAAGATCGCTAAAGGTATACATCTCTTTTTCAACAATATCAGTGACTTCACCAATAGTTCGTTTAAACAATTGTGTATTTTCCACTAAAGGAAAACGTATTTCTTGATAGCCATACGAAGACAAGCATTCAATGAATTGTTGTTCAATGAATCGCCATAAATTTGTCTGGTCGGGTAACACATCATTCATGCCTCTAATTGCTTGAATGCGATCACTCATCATTCTTCTCCACAGCGGACATAGAAGGATTTGGATTTAATAATGCTTGCAGCTTAGAAACATCAGTTAGTTTAATTTCTTTAGCAGGTCCTTCTGGCAGCGATAATTCTTCACTTGAAATAGCCTGCTCTTGTTTCATTTTGCTAAAGACAGGTTGCGTATCACGATTATTATGCCACCATGAACTCACAGCAACTAAGACCCCTAATGCGCAAGCAAGAGTAAACCAACGTATCAAATGCTCTGATTTATATGATTCTTTTTTAGTAACTCCTTCAGAGAGATTGGTTGAAGTTGTAAAT
>CAZSAO010000016.1:0-14226 GCA_964605275.1 uncultured Legionella sp. | reverse complement strand
TAAAGTACGCTCTGTCTTTTTTTCCACTTTATATTGCGCATTAAATACAGCAAGAAAAGGTTCTGGCGCTATATCCAATAATTTAGCATAAGCACGTAAATAGCCTTTGACAAAAACCGCTTCAGGCAACAAATCAAATGCACTACGTTCAATAAGCTCAATAATTTGCGTTCTTAAATGCAATTTACTGGCTACATATTCCGTTGTATATCCTTTTTGTTGTCTTATGTTTGCCAACTGCATGCCAAGATGATCACCCGGTCTTTGCTCCATTTCATCCATTGTAGCTACTGTGTTCATTGATATACTCCACTACGATAAGTCATTTTTGTTTAATTAATATTTTTTTATATTCTGCGGCCAGAGCATATTGCCCTGTTTCTTGGGCGCATTGTTGCGCTAAGGCTAAAAGTATTTTATCTTTTAAAACTAAATGCGGATAACGTTGTATCCACTCCAATGCGCGTTTTTGATGCCCTTCTTTTAGTTCTAAAACAATTAATTCATATAAAGATTCACGTCGAGACGGATCTTGATTTAACGCTTGAGTAAAATAAAACGCTGCTTTTCGTGGCGCAGGAATTGCCAAGACACATAAACCTGCATTTTCATACGCACCCGCCGTATTTAAATAGTTAGGGTCGTTTATTGCCTTAAGAAAATAAAGCTCTGCATCTTTGTACTTGCCTTGTCTACACAAAAAAGCACCGTAATTATTGAATTGAGCTCCTGTTGCAGGCGATAAAGCAATGGCTTTTAAATAATATTTCTTTGCGCGCGCTAATTCTTTTGTTTGTTCAAGATAATAAGCCATTGCCGCATTAACTTCAGCAGAGTTAGGTTCTTGTTCCAATGCGATTAATAATTTCTTTTTAGCCCGAGGCCTATCACCCTGCTTTAAATACCCTAAACCTAACTGCATATTAAAAAGTGCCGCTTTACTTAGATCAGGTGTTTTTTTAGTATTTAATATTTGTTCATCTACAGTGTCAGTATGTTGACACGCACTGAGCAAGATAAAAATTAGCGACAACAAAAATTTTAATATTTTTGGCACAATAACACTTACTATAAAATAATGTCGCATTATAACGATTTAAAAAGAAATTAAAAATAATTTATTTTAAACAGAACGGACTCATCTAAATTTTGCTGCAGCAATACAGCACTCATATCGGCATTCCGCCAGGGTAAACGCATTTAGAATATGGGGTTAAAGCCCATTTCACCCATGTTCCGCGGCTGACTAATCCAATAAGAGTTATCCACGTTCACTTACATAACAAGCTGACTCTATTAATTTGTTATCGATTCATTATCTTTAGTAATAAAATTTAATTTTTGCCATCGTTGCGAACGAGTAGTTCTATCTTTAACTTCTCCTGCAAGTTGTCCGCAGGCTGCATCTATATCATCCCCTCGTGTTTTACGAGTGATAGTATTGATACCGCTATTAATTAATTGATCTCTAAACGCATCAATCGCTTTTTTTGATGAACGTTCGTACTGAGTCATGGGAAAAGGATTAAATGGGATCAAATTTACTTTTGCCGGTACATCTTTTAATAACTTAATTAATTGCGCAGCATGCTCAGGCTGGTCATTAACATTTTTTAACATGACGTATTCAAACGTCACTTTTCTGCGTGGTTCATTTTCAAAATATCGTTTGCACAAAGCCATCAGCTGCGCCAAAGGATATTTTTTATTAATAGGTACTAACTCATTGCGTAATGCATCATTAGGAGCATGCAATGATACGGCTAGAGCCACAGGACTTACCTCTCTTAAACGTTCAAGATCAGGTAACACTCCAGAAGTGCTTAAAGTAACCCTTCTTTTGGATAAGCCATAAGCAAAATCATCCATCATAAGATTCATTGCCGACACAACATTATCAAAATTAAGCAAAGGTTCGCCCATACCCATCATCACCACATTGGTAAGACGTTTATCGTGTATTCCGTTATTTAATGATAACTCACGTACAGCCAACCATACTTGGCCAATAATTTCTGCAGTCGTGAGATTACGATTAAATCCTTGTTTTGCTGTTGAACAAAAAGAGCAATTAAGAGCACATCCTACTTGCGAAGAAACACACAAAGTGCCTCGATTTGCTTCTGGAATAAATACAGTTTCAATACAATTACCGCAATCAAGCTTTAATAACCATTTATGTGTGCCATCAGCCGATTTTTGACATTCGACAATTTCGGGTAAAGCAATAAAAGATAAACGAGCAAGTTTTTCTCTTAGTGCCTTCCCAATATTAGTCATTTGGGAGAAATCACGCAAACCCGCTTGATGAATCCATTGAATTAATTGTTGAGCACGAAAAGGTTTCTCATCCCAAGAGCTAAGCAACTCTCTTAACTGTTGATAATTATAATTCAATAAATTAACTTTTTGGTCCACGTTGGTTCTCCTACAACAAATTTATCTATCACATACTTCATGAGGCTCAAAGAAAAATGCTACTTCACGACCCGCATTTTCTAAGCTATCAGAACCATGTACGGCATTAGCATCAATACTATCAGCAAAATCAGCACGAATAGTACCAGCAGCAGCTTCTTTAGGATTAGTCGCACCCATTAAGTCTCTGTTTTTAATTACTGCGTCATCGCCTTTTAATGCTTGAATCATTACAGGACCAGAAATCATGAAATCAACTAAATCTTTAAAGAAAGGACGCTCTTTATGTATTTCATAAAAGCTTTCTGCTTGAGCGCGTGACAACTGAACCATTTTAGCAGCAATTACAGTCAAACCAGCGTGTTCAAAGCGGCTGTATATTTGACCAATTACATTTTTAGCCACAGCATCTGGCTTGATAATAGACAGAGTAACTTCTTTTGTCATGTTGAGCTCCATAAGATTAAATTAAAGTGCATCATTATACACGATTCTTTAAGAGTTTGGCTAATAAAAATTCATTTTGTTTAGGCGCAAATTATCATGCTGCATACACCTCAGATAAAAGGTATGCCGCACAATAAAAATATAAGGGACGGTTGAGATTTAATCTTTTGAAATGATATGTTAGTACGGTCCAGAAATGTTGCTAAACACGTACACGAAATACCTATTATTGCACCTCGCCAATGGTTTTATCAAAATATAAATGTTGCCTGTTGATAATATCTTGTTCCTCATTAATTTTATAATCAGGTAGCATCCTAATGAGCTCCAATGTTTTTAAAGCGCTATTATAAAATTGCGTACGATAATTTCGAGCAGTAGCAATCATATCCTGAGTTTGATTTAATAACTCATTAATATGCGGCTGATTTTGGCTCAGTAGAACAAAAAATGAGGAGAGGACAAACTCCATTTCTTTTTGTAATAATTCGTTGGGAGAAGTATTTAATTGCTTGTTCAGTAGCTGCATAAACTCTTTTTTTGTACCTTCTTCTTCTGCGACAAATAGCCCATGATGCATTAAAGAATAAACAATAGTATTTTTAATCTGAGTAATAGTAAGATCTGGGATTGTTTTACTTAAAACATTATAAAGAGTACTCCCAAGTGTATTCAATTGTTTGTGTAGCAACGTTGTAAATTCAATTAGCTTTTTCTGGCTACGACTAATAAACGCTTCATGCTCAAATTGAAACTGATTAAATTCTTCTCCTAAAGCAACAAGTAACTTTCGCTGCTCCTCAATTTGCTCTCGAGTACTTGCACCTTGAGCCTCTTCGGGCTTGCTGCTTTCTCCCGATAATAAATAATCAATAAACAATTTTTGCGTATAAAGATGATAATCATTAGCTTGTTGTAAAATAATACCAACAAGTACATTTTTTAGGGGAACTTGTAATAGTTTGCGATAAAAACTAGTAGGTGTTTTAATGGCCGTTAACAATTCGCTCGCGGAAAAATTTATTTTATAATGGCGTAATATACGCTCAGAAGTAATCATTCCATAGGTTGAAAACCATTTATCAAATTCTTTATCCACTAGAGTCGCATCCATGTTCCACCTAAATTATATAAAAAAATATTCACTAATTGAATTTAATTAATCGTAAAAAATATTCAGGACAGCATTGCAAAAATATGCAAGACCATCCCCTAAAAAAATATTCTCTTACGGTGCAGGAGCAGCTGATCTTGACGCTTCGTGCAAGGTTTCTTTGTATTGATTAAATTCACTTGCCTCTAACGGTTGACCAGTTTTGTTTGAAATGATTTTGTCATTTTGTAGCACGCAATCATGTTCACTTGTTAACCAACTCTTAATGCTTGCTTTAAAATCAGAGCCTAATGGTGTCTTGTCTATTAAATAATGAGTAGCACCGCCAAGATGTTGCGAACTCAATTTCAGCTCCCCTTTTTGTACTACAGCAGTATCCATCAACTGTTCAAAAGTTAGTGCTTTAGCCGCATTCACCAACTCTGCATTATTTTTTAATTTATTATCTGCTGAACCAACCCTCTGACTGTAATAGAGCTCAGCAGCAGAGTTACGAACGAATGTAAAAGCAGTAGAAAGCAATGCTAAATAGTTAAGCATGCAAATTTTCCACTCACTATTATATGCTGCAGCTTTTGCATTAAGCGACTCTGAAATCTGTTTGTCAAGATCTTGTTCGTCAGTAGACGAATTTCCACCTTCCCCTTTGGTGATACGTGTTTTTTTAAATTTTTCATGTGTATTCAATAAGCTCGTTAGATCGGCCCTGGCTTTCTCTTGCGCACTAAGTGCATCACGCCTACATTGCTCTACGATCCGCTTAAAATGTTCTTGTTGCTGTTCAATACTAGCCATGATTACCCCTTACACCATGATTGATTAAAATAAATCCCCATTGCCTTATCATAACACAAAACAGAAGGAATTGCATCCCAGTCACTTAAAACATAACGTTGGAGTGATTGCCCTTGCGCAGAATATGAGGTGACCCCAGGTTTATGTGTATGCCCATGAATTAAAGAAAAGACTTTATATTTTTTCATGTTCTTAATAATGCTCGCGTCCACTACATCCATAATTTCGGTTGTTTTATACGTGTTTTCTTGACTTTTTTGCCTTATCTTATTAACTAGTTTCAAACGATAAGACAAAGGTAGGCATAAAAATAATTTTGTAAATAAGGTGTTACGAGTTAATAGCCGAAAATATTGATGCGATACATCTTTGGTGCAATATCTATCGCCATGAGACAATAACACAGGCTGTTCGTCTAAATAAATTAACGAAGAATCTTTTAAAAAGGTCAAATTAGCTAATGCAGCAAATTGTTTACCTAATAAAAAATCACGATTCCCATGCAGATAAAAAAGCGTGACGCCTTGTTGTGATAATTCAAATAATTGTCTGGCGATACCGCGACTCCATTCATCCAGCGCATCATCGCCCGCCCACGCATGAAAAAAATCACCTAAGATATATATTTTTTTTACCGCTACATGCCGAGCCCATGCAATAAATTGAGCAAAAAGCAACTCGATATCCTTGCGGTTCGGGTGTAGATGTAAATCGGAAATAAAAACAGCTTCTATCATAACGATTCAATCACGATATGATCATCAGCCAAATATATTTGGCAAGGCCCTTCAATACGTTCAATCGCATCACTAATTTGATAAAATCCGGCAATAGAAACTAACTCGGCTTCCAAAGAATGACAAAAAATACGTGCCGAGGTATCACCAGAAATCCCTGCTAATGCTCGGCCTCGCAACGCCCCATACACATGAATATTGCCATCAGCTAATAGTTCTGCCCCATGACTTACCGAAGATGTGATAATCAAATCAGATGATATGCCAACGACTTGTTGACCTGAGCGTACAGGGGAGGTCACAAGCTTTGCTTTTATTGGTGTCGCAGCTGCAGTATCAGTGCTCGACTCAATAAGTGGCCTATCTTGGGATTTAGACGCATTTAATACAGCCAATCCCAGGCATTGCGCTAATGTTTCTTGCAATGCACTTCCACCTTGAATAGCCACAGGAAGCATACCTTGCTCACGCACCAATTGGCACAAAAGTTGCACATCAATTTCTTGTGAACATACCGAAGATAAATCAAAAACTACGGGCGCCTTTTCAAAAAGTTTAGGGGCTTTTGCTACTGATTCAAGTAATTGATGTTTGAACAGTTCGTGCTCAGCATTTAGCACTTGTAACACAGTGAAGGTATATAAGCGCCCTTTTAATCTAAATGCTTGAGTTTTTGTTATATTTTCACTCATTGGTATGATATCCATAAACGATATTTTTGTTTATACTAGCATGTGAAAACCAATAACAGAAGGATAACACAGTGGATAAAAGATGGTTTGAACAATATCAGGCAAATGTTCCTCACGAAATTGACCTTAATCAATACTTATCTCTTGTCGATCTGTTTAATAAATCATGCACGGCATACGCTGACAGATTGGCTTATACTAATTTTGGCAGCTCGATAACTTATTCCGAACTGGATTCATTATCTAAAGATTTTGCAGCCTACTTACAACAGTTGGGATTAGAAAAAGGAGCACGTATTGCCATTATGATGCCTAATATATTGCAATACCCTATTGCTTTATTTGCCATCTTACGTGCGGGCTATGTAGTTGTTAATACCAATCCTTTATATACGTGTGATGAAGTGATTCATCAAATGAATGATTCGGGCGCTCAAGTTATTATTGTATTAGCCAATTTTGCATCAACTGTTGAAAAGTCACTCGCATCAATGCCCAATGTAAAGCATGTCATTGTGACACAAATTGGCGACATTTTACCTCCACTTAAAAAATTAGTGATTAATTTTGTCGTAAAACATATTAAGAAAATGGTTCCTGATTATAATATTTCTCACGAACTATCATTTAGTGACGCTCTAACTATCGGAAGTAAAAGTACGTTTGTTCCAGCAACTCCAAATCATGATACGATTGCTTTTTTACAATATACCGGTGGGACAACGGGCGTAGCTAAAGGTGCTACATTAACTCATGGCAACCTTCTAGCAAATGTATTACAAGCATCCTCATGGGTTGCGCCACTTGGCGTTAGTGAACACGATATCATTGTGACTGCTCTGCCTCTTTATCATATTTTTTCTTTAACAGCTAATTGCCTTACTTTTTTAAAGTCAGGAGCACAAAACGTATTAATAACCAATCCTAGAGATGCTAATCGCTTTATTAATGATATTAAAAATATTGGATTTACAGCGTTAACAGGAGTAAATACACTCTATAACATGCTATTAAACCATCCTCGATTTAATGAAATTGATTTTAGTAAATTAAAATTATCTTTAGCCGGCGGTATGGCATTACAGAAAAGTGTTTCATTACGCTGGACCGAACGTACACACACTCGCGTTTTAGAAGCCTATGGCTTAACTGAAACAAGTCCTGCCGTCACTATTAATCCAATGTATCTTGATGGCTACAATGGTAGTATAGGTTTACCACTTCCTTCGACAAATATTGTTATTCGAGATGATGAAGGCAATGATGTACCCATCGGCTCTAGTGGTGAGTTATGCATTAAAGGCCCACAAGTCATGGCAGGATACTGGAATAGACCCGATGAGACCAAGCTTGTCTTTACCGAAGATGGCTTTTTAAAAACAGGCGATATTGCGCGTATGAATGAAGAGGGATATCTCTTTTTAGTCGATCGTAAAAAAGACATGATTGTAGTTTCTGGTTTTAATGTCTACCCTAATGAAGTGGAACAAGTAATAGGCATGCATCCTGGGGTTTTGGAAGTGGGTGTTGTTGGAGTTATGGATAACGACTCCGGAGAGCGCGTTAAAGCGTGTATTGTTAAAAAAGATCATAACTTAACTAAAGAAGAACTTATTGCACATTGCAGACAGCATCTAGCCGCCTATAAAGTACCAAAAATCATTGAGTTTTTTGATGACTTACCTAAAACTAATGTAGGAAAAATTTTACGTCGGGCTTTAAAAGAAGAACATGAACAAATTGAAGCATGACTTAAAAAGTGTAACCGTTCAAGCCATTCAAGCTGAACGGTTACACACTTAACTGCATCATAATCTTAGCCGTAGCACCCCAAACAAACTCCTTGTGTGCAGTAAAACAATAAGTGCTAACGTCTACCCCTTGTTTTTTTATATGAACCTTACTCATTAAAGTCCCTTTTTATTTAAAATCTAATAATACTATCTTGGCGTTTTTTTTATTGATGTCAATGAGCTAAGAGAACATAATATAGATTTATTTTAATTCATAAATGGCACTTAATAGACAATTCAAAAGTGTTAATGGTAAAATCTAGTGTTGCCGCAACATATAAAACAACATGTTCTCACTAAAACGAAAGCAGAAACGTATGTTCACTACTCTCTTATTGCACTAGTCAGGAGCCAATAAATGCTGTCTTTGTCAAAAGGTCTGAATCCTCTAAGTACCCAAACCCATTGTTTTTTTAAAACAAAGGGAGAGAAAAAGGATATCTTCCTCTATCAATTCATTCAAAATGCATGGAATAATAATCTAAATTATGAAGACAGTATAAAGGCTACGTTTTTGGCTTTAATCGGAAATCATCAGTCATTTGCTGTTACTGATGACGATTATCTTAATGAATCCAACATAAATAGCGCTACTTTTAAAGGAGTATTAGATTTCTTAGTTCTACCTCTTATAGCGCGTCGTATATGGAACTGGTCTTTTTTACAAAAACTAGATTTAGATAATAATTTTTGCCTGGAACTTGGTATTTTTGCAGCCAGAGCTATCGCTATTTACATCTCATCAGCCCGTGTAGCCGTAGGTATCGCTTTGACTATTGCACTTGCTCCTATTGTAGGGCTTGTATGTTTAATTCGTGCAATTCCATTAGAACAAAGTACAGTCGAGGATAAAAGTAATGAAGAGGAGTTCTTTCCCGTGCCCCCTTTTATTAATTCCTAAGATGAATGTATATTTATCGTTAATGAGTTTTCAGTCTTTTAGGTGTACCTCTAAGAAGGAAACTCTTTAGCAACAAGTACATAACAGCAATAGACTTCGTTCAGAAAAAGCGTATTGCTGTTGTTCCTTTTTAACTTTGCTTCAGTTTACAGAGCATCCAATCCATCCATTATTGCTTTAATTTTTATAAAGCATTCACGATATTCATCACCCTCTTCCGAGTCCATCACAATGCCCCCACCAGCAGAAAAATGAAATGTATTATTTGTTGCGGTAATCGTTCGAATAGCGATATTACTATCAAAAACGCCATGATGAGAAAAATAAGCTATAGCGCCACAATAAATACCACGACCAAACAATTCAAGCTCATTAATTATACGCATGGCTTCTAATTTAGGAGCACCTGTAATGGAACCTCCCGGGAAACAAGAAAAAAACACATCAAGCGGATGCATTGGTGCTTTAGCATGTGCCGTAATATCACTCACAAGATGGTGTACGGCATTATAACTTTGCACTTCACACAGTTTTGATACGAGCACACTGCCTGTTTGGGCTATTTTACCTAAATCATTTCGTAATAAATCAACAATCATTACATTTTCAGCGCGATTTTTTGCTGAGGAACGCAATTCTTGTTTTAATGCCTCATCCTCAAGAGGGTCAGCTGAACGTCTTATCGTTCCTTTTATCGGTGAGGTACGTATAACTCCTTGTTCGTATAACAAAAAACGTTCGGGTGAAAAACTTAAAATATCAGCTCCTGCCATGCGCAAGAACGCCGCAAAAGGTACTGGATTAATCGCACTAATTTTTTTATACGCAGCCCAAGGATCGCCCGTATATTCGACCAAAAAAGGCTGAGTCAAATTCACTTGATAGCTTCGCCCGATTTTTAATGCCTTTTTAATCGCCAGAAACGCTTTGCTGTACTGCGGGCGCGACATTAATGAGTGTGGTGCACTAGAAGTTTGACAACGAACGGGGTCGAGCGATTGACGCCATAAAGTGAGTACCTCCGCTACATTTTGTACGGTAGAATGATGCTGATGCGCCGCAAACAAATAAACCTTTTGCTGTTGATGATCGGTTATAATTGCCCAGTCATATAATCCCAGATGAAGCAATGGCATGGAGTGCAATCCAGGTTGTGGTCTTGCGTGAATATCCAACAAACGCGCGCCTAAATCATAAGAGATGTACCCTATCGCCCCACCTTGGAATGGTAAATCATTTACAGCAGCACGCAAAGGTATCTTTATTTTTAGCTCCTCTAAATAAGCGTCAATATTAGATGCATCTGCTGGAATAGAAATAGATTCATAAGGGCATGCCGAAACAATATCATAACGTCCTCGCGCTTTATCGCCGCTTTCTAAAAGTACAAAACCCGGTAAATGGCACAAAGAATGATAATAATCATGCATTTGCGAAGAATAAGTGAGTTCAATAAGTTGTTCTTTATCCAAAATAATACCTTATCAAAAAACATCATGGTTTATCTGCTTAATTTAACGCTAATTTACTAGTTTTTAAATGAATTTGTGAGTATTCTATTTCGAGGTCTTATTGCAAGGAGCCATGTAATGACAACAGTAGCTCAATTTGAAGTAACCTTCACCCAATTTTTAAATGAACATGGGGAATTAACTAATACCCCACCCGCAATAGCGCACGATCATAGCGCTTTAAAAAAATTATATGAAGTAATGGTATTAACGCGCACGTTCGATAAAAAAGCTATTGTATTGCAACGAACTGGCAAGATGGGCACCTATGCCCCAATTAATGGACAAGAGGCAATATCCACCGCAATTGGTCATGCAATGAAAGCGGAGGATGTGTTGGTTCCTTATTATAGAGATTATGGTGCCCAATTGCAGCGTGGTGTAAAAATGGCAGAAATTCTCTCTTTTTGGGGGGGGGATGAGCGCGGCAGTCAATACGAATGTAATTCTAAAGACCTTCCGATTTGTGTGCCAATAGCATCCCAATGCCTGCATGCCGCAGGAGTTGCCTTTGCCTTTAGATACCGTAAACAATCTTGTGTTGCTGTAGCATGTATTGGTGAAGGTGGCACCTCAGAAGGTGATTTTTATGAAGCCATTAACGTGGCAGGTGCTTGGAATTTGCCAGTTGTTTTTATCGTAAATAATAATCAATGGGCGATATCTGTTCCTCGGGACAAACAAACATCTACTCAAACCATTGCCCAAAAAGCAATTGCAGCAGGCTTTGTCGGCCAACAAGTAGATGGCAATGATATGTTAGCTGTGCGACACGTTGTTGGTGAAGCAATAGAAAAAGCGCGGCGTGGCGAAGGGCCTACATTGATTGAAGCGCTTACTTATCGCTTATGTGATCATACTACGGCCGATGATGCTACTCGTTATCAACCCAATGAAGAAGTCGAGTACGCAAAACCTAAAGAGCCCATTTCGCGCTTTAAAAACTATTTAATGAAGCACAATATTTGGACGGCAAATGATGAGGAAGAGTTAGTTATTCGTTGTTCAGAACAAGTCGAAAATGCGGTGGATGAATATCTCGCCAAAGAACCCCAGCCTGTAACCAGTATTTTTGATTTTCATTATGCTGAACTTCCTGAATATCTTATTGAACAACGCGCACTAGCATTGGAGGAAGCACGCAATGCCTGATATTACTTTAATCGAATCCATCACCCAGGCATTAGCTTATGAATTAGCGCATGATGAAAATATCGTTGTATTTGGCGAAGACGTAGGTAAAAATGGTGGCGTGTTTCGTGCAACAGCAGGACTTCAAGAACGCTTTGGTGAGCATCGTGTATTTGATAGCCCCCTTGCAGAATCAATGATTGCAGGCCTGGCCGTTGGCATGTCAACGCAAGGAATTAAACCGGTTGCAGAATTTCAGTTTATGGGTTTTATTTATCCAGCAATGAATCAAATCATTTCACACGCCGCACGCATGCGCAATCGCACGCGTGGCCGCCTCCACTGCCCTATTGTCTATCGCGCCCCTTTTGGTGGAGGTATTAGAGCACCAGAACATCACTCCGAAAGTACGGAAGCATTATTTGCCCATATCCCGGGATTACAAGTAGCCATTCCTTCATCACCGAAAAGAGCATACGGACTATTACTTGCCGCCATGAGAAATCCTGATCCGGTTATTTTTTTAGAGCCTAAACGTATTTATCGTTTAGTCAAACAGCACGTGCCAGATGATGGCCAAGCACTGCCTTTAGGTACCTGTTTTACCCTGCAAGAAGGTGATGATCTGACTCTAGTCAGTTGGGGGGCTAGCATGCATGAAACACTACAAGCGGCCAAAGAATTGACCGAAGAAGGCATTTCATGCGAGGTGATTGATGTGGCCAGTATCAAGCCTTTAGATATGGAAACAATCTTAGCGTCAGTGGAAAATACAGGGCGTTGTGTATTTGTGCATGAAGGAGCTCGTACTTGTGGTGTTGGCGCGGAAATTTCCGCACAAATCATGGAGCAATGCATGTCTGAGCTATTAGCTCCGGTTCAACGAGTCACGGGATTTGATACCATCATGCCCTATTTTCAATTAGAAAAACAATACATCCCTAGTGTCGCTCGCATTAAAAACAGTGTCATGAGCATAATGGAGTAATTAATGAATATTTTTAATTTACCTGATTTGGGTGAAGGATTACCTGATGCCGAAATTCACGAATGGTTTGTCAAAGAAGGTGATACGGTCGAGGCCGATCAACCTTTAGTGGCAATGGAAACGGCAAAAGCAGTAGTAGATGTTCCTTGCCCTCAATCCGGCACTATTGCTAAATTATATGGCACACCAGGTGATCTTATTAAAACAGGAGATGCACTGGTAGCGTTTACTTGCGATAAACCAAAAGCGGCCGACAAAGGTACGGTGGTAGGCACCCTAGAAGAAAGCTCTGATTATTCTGAGGACAATTTTACCATTGGCACAAAAGCTTGTGCACGCACGCGCATCAAAGCAACGCCAATGGTGAAGTTATTAGCCAAAAAATTAAAAATCGATTTAAATAGCATTAAGCCCTCAGGCGAACATGGCGTGATTACGCAAGAGGATGTTCAGGCGCAAGCTGAAAAAAATAATACTCTTCCCCTAGGCTTTGAACCATTAAAAGGCGTTCGTCGCGCAATGCTGCATAGCATGACTCAATCGCACAAGGAAGTGGTTCCGGTATCTATTTTTGATGAAGTAGATATTCAGAGCTGGTCGGAAGGCGCTGATATTACTGCTCGTTTAATTAAAGCCATTGTTGCGGCATGTAAAAAAGAACCCGCCTTAAATGCATGGTTTAATAGCTCGCATGCGGCGCGCCAATGTTTTAATGAAGTACATTTAGGCATCGCGATGGATAATGAGGATGGGCTGTTTGTGCCAGTGATACATCATGCCGAAACGTATAATGCATCTGAATTAAGAGCAATAATAAATGAATTTAAGCAATCAGTGCATGATCGCACTATTTCAGCTGATAAGTTAAAAGGTGCTACAATTACCCTCTCTAATTTTGGTAAATTTGCCGGCCGTTTCGCAAGCCCTATTATTGTGCCGCCAACCGTTTGTATTATTGCCGTAGGACGTGTTTATAAATCGGCTGTAATTAGCGATAATGGCTTTGTAGAATCACACAATATGTTACCACTATCATTAAGCTTTGATCACCGCGCAGTAACCGGAGGTGAAGCAACTCGCTTTTTAGGAGCGATGATGAGCTCGCTACAAATGATTGATTGATAGAAGCTGTTGGCGTTTCGACTGTTAATCGAAACGTCAAAATCTAAATAGTCTACAGTTCTTTAAACCTACGCTCCACGTTTTATGCTTTCAATAAGTGCTATTAAACAGTAATAGCCAGCAGTGCTTTATTTTTAGGTGTTTTAAATTTCTTCATTGTTCCATAATGAACTACACTCAAATTAATAATAACAATGAGGAGTTAAAATGAAGTCCACACCTGAAAATTATACAAAAGCTTATGCAAAGCTTTCTATTGAACAACAAACGCATCTGCATGATATTTTTTATGACCTAAAAGTACATATCAAGAACATATTTGAGGGTAAAGATGGTTTTAACGCATATGTCTTTAGAGATTATGTTGATAGTAAAATGTATCTCTCATGTGATACAGAAGAAAATATAAAAAGTTTAGAGCATTTCGTCCACGAGGCAATGGAAAAAACATCAAAAGAAGATTTATTTGATTATATAATAGATAAAATGCATGAAGATGAATTTGTACCTAGTTCAAAACATTCGTAAGCGTTGAATTAAGCCCATCTATTAAGGAACAATGAGTTGAGGTAGAGCT
>CAZSAO010000015.1:18109-51833 GCA_964605275.1 uncultured Legionella sp. | reverse complement strand
TATTGGTATCAAAATACACCTGAAAGTTTGAGTAAAGCGGTTAAGTGGTATCAAACAGCAGCCGATCATAATAATGCGGAAGGCCAATACGGGCTAGGTTATATGTATGATACGGGCTCAGGTGTACCACAAAGTTATGAAACAGCTCTTAAATGGTATAAAAAAGCAGCTGATCTTGGCAATTCTGTTGCGGTGTTAGCGATTGGTTATGATTATGATATGGGAATTGGGGTAAAACAAGATAAAGCAGAAGCACTAAAATGGTATGATAAAGCCGCGGTCTTAGGAAATGTGAGTGCGCAATACAATTTGGGTTTGATGTATGAACAAGGCGATGGGGTCGCACAAGACTATCAAAAAGCCGCCTCTTATTTTGAGCAGGCCAGTAATAAAGACCATACCAAAGCCCAACTTGAATTAGGTTATTTATATGACTCCGGAAAATTGGGTGAGCAAAATTTAGCTAAAGCAAGCTATTGGTATCAAAAAAGTGCTGATTTAGGTAATATGTACGCACAATACAATATCGCTGATATGTATTTTTATGGTGAGGGAATGCCTAAAAATATTGAAAAATCAGTAGAGTGGATGCAAAAATCTGCCCAGCAGGGCTATGCTAAAGCACAAAATCAATTGGGCATTTACTATCGCGATGGGATTGGTGTTACTGCCAGTCCGGTGCAAGCTTATGCATGGTTTAGTGCGGCATTAAATCATGGGTACACCAAAGCGGATAGTAATGTCGCTGCTATGGAAAAAATATTGGGCGCTGACAATCAAATTCAGGCTAAATTATTAGCAGAGCAATATACCTCTCAATATCAACCTACTGAAAATCAATAGTTTTTTCTGAAAGATTAATAACTTAAAATGAGCAGCATCAGCTGTTCATTTTTGCGAGATGGGTGTTGCACGGATGGGATCGTTAAAGGGCTTAAAATGAACGAAAAAAAGCATAGGGACATTAGCCATCATCTTTATTTACATTTAATGCGCAATAGTTTGATGGGCATTGCATTAATTTTAAGTGCGCTTTTGATTGGTATATTGGGTTATCATCATTTAGAGGGAATGTCCTGGGTTGATGCTTTTCTTAATGCGTCAATGATTTTATCTGGAATGGGGCCTGCCACAACGATGAGTACTCAGGCAGGTAAAATTTTTGCTGGATGTTATGCTTTATTTAGCGGTTTAGCATTTATAGCGATTATGGCTATTTTATTTTCTCCGATCATTCATTGGTTTTTTCGCAAAATTCATATGGAAACGCGAGAAAAGGATTAGCGGGATGTGGACGGTAGTGTAGCCCGAATTCGAATAATGCCTAATCCGGACTATAGTGAACTTGATTTAATGGATATAAATGAATTATTTTGTGCGCATTTTTTGCGCGATTTTTCTTAATTGATTAGGTGACATCATCATATCTGTTTTGACTGCTGCCGCCATCAAATCTGGGTTGCCTGTGTTATACATGCATATTAATTGATTTTCTTCATTTTCTTCCACAGAACCAGAGCCTGTCATCGTATTTAATACATCATTTGCATTCTCTATTGCTTCATCATTTGAGTCGGCTTCAATAGGTGCAATAACAAAGCCCCAAACGCCATCAAGGTTATATGAGCTGATGTTGTAGGCAAAAAATAAATTCATCGCGATTCGTTCGGACATAGTAATGCCTTCTGCTTTAATATCATCAAGAGAAGGACATACTTGATTTTGTCCTGCATATACAGAACCAGCTAGAACAAAAGCACTAACAGTTGATGCGATAGTTTTTATAAACATCATGTTTAAAACTCCTAAAAAATATTAAATAAAGCGAGTTAAGAGTATCATCCAGATACACGATTTACAATCGTTAACCATTTATTTGCAGGGTTAAAAGAGGATTCATCCTTATTGGTTTCTAATTTAGAAAAATCCTTATTTTATGCAAAAAAAGTATTACAACATGATGATTTGAACTGTAATGTGTTGTATGACGTTAAAGATAAAAGCAATATTGAATTATTAATAGAGCGTTGTGTATTAAGCTAGCAGACGTTTCATGCTATCGCTTTGTTCGCCCTCAAAGTAAAAAAATACTTAGCATAGAATAACGATACGTTTTTAAAAGAAATCTCTGTATATGGCAAAAAAACTGTCATGCCCGCGCAGGCGGGCAACCATTGATCCGTCAGGATGAACGTTTTTAGCAACCAACCAGGATGAAAAATGGAAGAAAAACAGTATTATGTTTACATATTAGCCAGTAAAAAATATGGAACCCTTTATACCGGTGTAACAAGTAATCTTGTGCAACGAGTTTGGCAACACAAGGAAGGCTTGGCTGAAGGATTCACCAAAAAGTATCATGTTCATCACTTGGTTTATTATGAAACTCACACCGATGTTTATGAGGCAATAACCAGAGAAAAACGCATCAAGAAATGGAACCGACAATGGAAAATAAACCTTATTGAGCAAAACAATTCTCAGTGGCTTGATCTTGCCATCGGATTATTTTGAGGGATGGTTGCCCGCCTGCGCGGGCACGACAGTTTTTTTTTCATGTACAGAGAAAAGAAATACAACGCATCATAAGTATGGTGCCCTGTATTTGATTTATTAGAGCTCATGCAAAACCGGTATCTTTTACATTATTACGGCGTTACAAAGGATGTGCCGGTGCTCATTTACTCTATGTACACTCCGCTCATCAAATCCTTTGTGCCTTGTACTAAAGCAAAACATAGTTGTTTTGCAAGAGCTCAAATATGGCCGTTCGAGTGTCTGTTTAGCCATACCCTATGCACGGTTACTATTGAGATAGGGTTGGTTGATAATGAGGCATAATGGCAACGATTTTCCAGGTACCATTTTCTTTAATAAGAATATATTTTATTGTTATTTGCTTACCGTTTTTACTAATTAAAGTGCCCTCTATAAAGCCGGCATCAAGCCATTTATTGTAGGAATTAATACTTCTTTGATCGAAAATGGCATATTTATTATTAGACAGCTCCGGAAATTGTTGTACCCATGTCGTAAAATAGTTTAAAGAAAACACTTTTTTATATTCTGTTGCATTATATGCATAGGCCTCTTTATAATTTCCTCGACTTAATGCATTTAACTGGCCATTGACGGTATTGACTAGTCCTGCGGTAATATAATTGGCAAATAATAAAAATGCGCCAAAAGTGATCACAATCCAAGTAATAATGGCACTGAACGTAATGATTATTTTGGATAGGAATGATGTTTTTTTATTACAGAGTACAATACAACCTTTGTTGTCTTTAAATTTATTTTGAGTAATTAAAATCAAATCAATGAGTACCCATATACCAAATAATCCTAAAGTACATAAGTTGATAATCCCCGTTATTATTTTCCCTACATAAAAGCGATGAACGCCAAAGATTCCTAATAAAACACATAAGAATAAAGCGGTTTTTCCGGATTTCTTGCTTGGCTTAATCTCTAAAGGGAATGATGCGTCACATTTAGAACAAGATAGGGTCTGTTCATTTAATTTGCTCCCACAAGAAGGGCAATATCTTGCTTGATTCATGGCACTAGTCCTTTGTTTAAAATCATGGTTTTTTGCTTTATTATACTTGGCACTCATGAGTTTTCGCTACTTTAGGAACAAATAAAGCGACATCATAAAAGCCGAAAACTCATTAGTGACAAGTATATTAACTATAGGCAACTCTGTAAGGATAGTCTACATTATGTAGGGTTACTGAATGAAAAAAAGCAGTGATAAGTTGAAAAAAAAGAGCGTATTAGGGCTGCGATGCGCACTTCTTTTTGGGCTCACTTTATGGTGTGTACCAGTTCAGGCCATGGAGGAGTTAACGCGTTCTATCAATAAGCATTTATTCTATTTAGAAAGACCTAAAACGCCGCGTGAATATCAACAAGGTTTAATGTTTCGTACTTTTTTGGCGCCTCATCATGGCATGATTTTTTTCTTTGAATCGTCTCGTACTAAACCGGTGGCAATGTGGATGAAAAATACCTATTTATCTTTGGATTTATTATTTATTGGAGCAGACTATAAAATAGCCTGCATTATAGAGCATACTACGCCATTATCATTAAATCGTCTATTTTGTACTGTTCCTAGTGTTGCGGTGATTGAGCTGAATGCGGGAGAGGTTAGAGCTAATGGTTTGATGGTTGGGATGAAGATTATGAAACCATAATATTTAGAGTAAAAGAATTATATTTGTCTTATTGTGCGCTATAGTAAAGAGTAATAATAAGAAGAATTCATTAAGGAATGATGATGATCAATACTCTGCTAACGCTTGTTGCAGTTACCTCTTTCGCTCTTCCTTCTACATCGCTAGACTCTATTTATAAAGAAGGACATCTTCCCCAGCCCGTGTTACGTAGTGAGATTCCACCTATTTTTCCTCAAGTTGATAGCGGCGCCTTAATAACAATGATTCGTGCACAAGCACCCTCATTGAATGATGCAGTTATTAATAAAGTAGTAACGGCATTAAAATGCAGCAGTATCTATGATGTACATCGCACTAATATTTTATCAGTTATTGATTATTCCCTACCGTCTAATCAAAAAAGGTTATGGATTTTTGATTTAGCCAATAATACTTTATTGTTTAATACTTATGTGTCGCATGGGATTAAATCCGGCACATTACTTACTGATTTCTTCTCTAATAAATATAATAGTAGAGCCAGCAGCATTGGTGTTTATAAAACAGAACAAGCCTATTATGGTCGAGAAGGATTATCGTTACGTTTAACAGGCCTAGATCGAGCATTTAATGATAATGCCATGAATCGTGCCATTGTGATGCATGGCGGATGGTATATGGATGAAGAGTTTATTAAACATTATGGGCGACCAGGGCGTAGTTGGGGTTGTCCTGCTGTTCCTTTAACGCAATATCAACCGATTATCAATGCGATTAAAGAAAACTCACTCTTGGTTGTTTATTATCCCAATGATGAATGGTTTGGTAAATCCAAATTTTTAACCTGCGACAAAGTTGCCGCTCAGCCGATGCAAAAAAACAATAAGACAGCCACTGCAGTTACACCCGTAACAGAACATCGTGATGATGTATTTTTTGCTCAAGTGTTGAAAGGCGGAGAAGATAAGCCTATTTTAACTATGCCAGTAAGTCGTTATGAACAGGTTTTTCATACTAAACCGCCTTTAGAGCGCATGCTAAGACGACAAATCAATAAAGAAGAATACATTGCTTTGAGTAATAAAGAAGTGGCGCAAATTAGTGTGCAAGATAATCCTCAAGTAATGAGTTCGCTTTATTTTGTTATTCCTACTTTAAAAATGGTGCGTGGTTATTACGAAACGGAAATGAAAATTGTGACTCTGGGTGGCACGATTCAGCATATCAGTGCAATCCAGCAAGGCGAAGGGAGTAGTAAAAGTTATCAAGTAAGTTTTAATAGTAATTCTGCCGTACGCATTCAAGCAACTGATCGCTTTATTCGTTGGTTAGGATTGTAAAACTTTATTTTTCCGCTCCTAGGTTACGCGTGAAGCGAGCAAGCATGGTTTTGCATAAGCATATCACTTCGTATGTAAATGTTCAGCCTAGTTGAAGGAACGGTCCTCTTTGACTCCTTTAGAATAAAGTCAGGCAAAATGGTGCTCACATAGCCACCTATGCTGCGCTCATTTTGCTTGACTTTATTCTAATAGGAGCTCAAATATGGCCGTTCGAGTGCTTATTTAGCCGTGCCCTTTGAACGGTTACCTTTAGATTTGACAGAAAAGCAATCAAATGCGAAAATTGTTCTTTTTGTGGCTTTATTGTGTATATGTTATCTATATGTTGGCGGTATCTTTCGCTTTTTTTAATTCTAGGTCATGTCAGCTTACTGACGTTAAGTAATGTGTTGGTGCAATACCCCTTTGAGTTGTTCGGATTACATACGACTTGGGGTGCATTGACCTATCCGGTAATTTTTATTTTGACAGATTTAACCATACGTTTATCGAATGCAGCCAAAGCCCGACGTATTATTATGTATAGCATGCTTCCTGGGTTAATTTTATCGTATGTAATTGCCGTATATTTTGATACTTCTTCGACCCATATTTTTTCTACCGTGTATTTTATGCCTTTACGCATTGCGGCTGCTTGTTTTATTGCTTATGTAGTGGGCCAGCTCTTGGATATTTTTGTTTTTCAACGATATAGAACGCAAAATAGATGGTGGTTGGCGCCTATTTGTTCTTCGACTATAGGTAATATAGTCGATACGATTTTATTTTTTTCTATTGCTTTTTATCATTGCAGCAATCCTTTTTTAAGTGAGCATTGGTTGGATATTGCCTTGGTTGATTTAGTATTTAAAATTACCATTAGTTGGCTTGCACTCGTTCCACTGTATGGTGTGGTTTTAAATTACACCACAGACAAAGCATTTGCTTAGTAGTTGTCCGTTTAGTGTTTTAATAATGTGTCGAATGCCGCTTGATAATTGGGTGGATTGGAAATATCGCGCACTAACTCGTGATAAATGACTTGATGATTTGCATTAAGAACAATAATTGCGCGTGCTAATAATCCAGCCAGTGGGCCATCGGCAATGGTTAAGCCAAATAAATCGCCAAATTCACGATTACGAAAATCAGAAAGAAAGGTTATTGAGTGTAATTGCTCGCCATTTAAAACACGCTTGAGTGCAAAGGGCAGATCCATGGAAATGCATAAAATTTCAATATTTTGATTTTCTATTGCCGCAGCTTGGAATTTTTTTACTGATTCAAAACACACTTTGGTATCGATGCTAGGGTAGACATTTAATAGAATGGCTTTATCTTTAAAGTCTTCTAGAGAACACGTGGAAAGATCTACTTTTGTGGCAACGAAATTAGGTGCTAGACTGCCTATTTCAGGCAGGTCGCCATAGGTGTGTATTCGTTTTTCTTTTAAATAAAGGATTCCCATTGATATCTCCATACTTGTACTTTTTAAAATGCCATGATTGGGGCATAAGTTGCATTATTTTGACCTAAAATATCTAGGGCATCGTGTAGTTCATCACGTACTACTTCTCGTTGTACTGGACGTTCAAAAGACGGACTAGTCTTTGGTCTATATACTTGCTCATCTTTGAAATGTACTTTTAATGGCATTTCTGCAGGCTTTGAGATAGACAAGCATGGTATACGTTCAATATCAATTTGATTTGCACTTTTGTTTGTAAGTATAGCATCAATGCTTTGGTTAATATTACCATAATCTGCACCAGCCATAGTACCAAGAGATGGATAAAGTAGTGGATGTTGAAACGATGGGTTTTTCTTGAAAAATTCTTGCGAATGGTTGTAATCACCAGGTAGATAAAATTCAATGGCTTCGTTGGCCGAGTGCTTTAATTGATTAATTTTATCGACAATTTCATCCAGATGATTTTCTGTACCGCCGGGATGATGAATAGAGCCCACAATTAATTGTTTACCACTTGTTAAATGCTCAAAGCGTGCCATGATGCAGGGCTTTTTGCCATCATCTAATGCAAAATAAAGAGGCTCACCTACTAGTTTATATTGGCTGGGATTATAAAATAAAGCACAGTGATCTGTAGTATGTTGATTGACACGATGTACTAATGCGTGTTTTTGTGGCATTAGTGCATGAATATCGGCAGGATTAGTACACTCTTGCAAACAAAGAAAATCTGAATTGGACAGCATGCCGACGAGTTCTTTATTTTCGTGTAGTTTCTTTAAACGATTACTCCATTTGAGTATGCCTTGTTCATGTTTTATGTGATAAATTAAATCGACACTATGTTGAATTGCTAATTGAAATTCATGTGCATCATCATGATCTTTGTTGAGTAAAAGCGCTGCTATAGCCTGTCTTGATTCTTGTACTCGACGAATATTTTGTTCGCTTGTACGCGGATCTCTTGAACGTGTTAATAACGAGCCTGCATTCTGCACTGAGTTGAATTGTGCTAATAAAGTGCTATCAAGAATCACATGATGATCTGTTTTTCGTTTATCGTAGATAAATTGTCCGAGTTCAGAAAAATAGTGATACAACTTATTATTTCTTTTTCCACCGTATATATTATCCTCGCTTAATGCCGCTAATAATTCTTGTGTACCTGAAATATTCATGAAATTATTATAAAGGTGGGCATCGGCAAGCAGGTTCCAGCTAACAATAGTGGTGCTGGTCTTATGTTCATTCAGCCGAATTTGAATGGGTAAATGGTCGGAAATTCCTTCTTGCATCAGTCCTAAACGATGAGCGCTTGTTCCGCGACGAAATGCACTTCCAGCCAGATTTTTTTCTAATAGAGCACTAATTTTTTTATAGTCAACCATGTTATCTCCCTATCTACATGAAGTAGATATTTAATTTATAGACGGTTGTAGAAAATATACAAGTCATTTTGTTCTATTTTGTTGCTTTCATTGGGATGAAAATAATTGTTCATAATGCTTATAGCGTGCTTTATTAATGATACGAACGCATTTAAGAATTTTAAAATAGATTCGAAACTGTCATGTAATGAATTGACTAATTGTGACATGAGTGAGGGTTGGTAAGATGCTTCTAGGGCATGCTCATCTCCAGTTATTGCTACTGCTACTGGAATGGGGTTATGAGCATATTTAGGGATTGAGAATATTTGCGCTGAATTGTCTGGCTCATTTACAGTCTGCTGTGCCACTGCTTGTTCGCGTAACTTATTTTGTTCTGTAATAAGTGACTTGTCTGCTAGCCATAGCTCCTGAATTAAACGGCGAATAGGGTATGTTGTGACCCCTTTTTCATAATGGGTTAATGCGAAGATATTAGAACATAATAAATCCCTACACTGAGTTGAGATTGTTTGTTCGTTTTGTTTTTTTAATAATTGATGAATGTGCTCATGAATGCATGTAATTAATTCAATCGTTTTATCAGAATAAATGGGTGCGTAAAATAGCGAGAACGCACATTTTTTATATGAAATAACATGTTGTTCTATATAAGTATCATAAAATTTGATTAGCTCGTCAGTGCTGTTGAGACGTGAGATTTTTGTTATTAAATAATTAAAATAAGCATCGTTATTTATTTTGTCATAGGTGTATTTGAATTTTGGATTAATGAGTGCCATATGATGACGAATAAGTATAGTTGCTTGCTCAATCGTTTTTAAATCCATGGGGTACAATATTTTCGTGTTCAATTGTGGATTGTATTGTGCAACGCCTGCGGATGCTTGCGCTAATGCAGCATAAGTGCGTTCTACTAAATCAGAGGTCTTGTCTGGCCAACGCAATAAAAGGGCTTTTATTGCGTCTTCATTTAAGTTATAGGCCGCTTCTGCTAATGGTGTCCAGTCTGTGATGGTTACTCGCTCTGTCCAATAAGAATACTCTGCTTCCTGATTCCATGACTCAACACATATAGTATCAATATGTGTTTGTTCATAGAGGTCTTTATTTACCCACAAATATTCATAGGTCATAAATTTTAACGCATTATTTAATAAGGTATTATTTTTATCTTTTAATGCTTTGATAAAGTCTGCAGGAATTATGTTCATAAGCAACGCTTTTTTTGGGTAATAAATGGACATATCACATAATACAATAGTGTTTATTGATATGTACAATATATTGATATTATAATAATGATAAATAATATTTATATCATACGTTATGAACATCAAAGATCTGCATTATCTGGTGAGTGTGGCTGATTTAGGCCATTTTGGAAAAGCAGCACAAGCGTGTTTTGTCAGCCAACCGGCATTGAGCATGCAAATTAAAAAGTTAGAAGGCGAGTTGGGTGTGCAATTATTAGAGCGCACTAATAAATCGGTGGCATTAACGGATATAGGGGTAACTATTGTTGCGCAAGCGCGCCAGATTATGCAGCAAGTGGACGAATTAGTTAATGTGGCAAAAGCTGCAAAAGATCCCTTTGTTGGTGAGTTGCGCTTGGGTATTTTTCCTACGTTAGCACCTTATTTATTACCTTATATCATGCCTGATTTGGCGCAGTCTTTGCCGAATATTTCTTTTTACCTAATAGAAGAAAAAACAGAAGTATTAATAGAAAAAATTAAAAATGGCGCATTGCACGCGGCTATTTTATCGTTGCCGGTCACGGAACAGGGAATGAAGACTTCTTTTTTGTTTGAGGAAGAGTTTTTACTGGCAATGCCCAAGGGACATCCATTAGCACAACAGGCGTGTATCCTTAAAGAGGCAATTGATCGCCAACATTTATTATTATTAGATGATGGGCATTGCATGAAGGATCAAGTGATTAATTTTTGTGGGGAAGATAGTACGACAATTAGTTCTTCTTTTCGTGCAACGAGTTTAGAAGTCTTACGTCATATGGTGGCTTCAGGTGTTGGCATTACATTAATGCCTCAATTAGCGACACAACGATGTAGTTTAAATTCGTATATTCCCTTTTGCGATCCTAAGCCTTTACGCTCAATAAGTTTGGTGTATAAACCATCGTCTGCAAAAAAACGAGTATTAAAAGAAATTGAATTGATAATTAAAAGGCGAATGGTTGCAGTATGATTAAGTAACTTTTAAATGAATTTAATTGTGCCCTGGTTCTATCTTTTAAGAAGATAAAACCAGGATTATCTTTTATTTTTATTTTAATGCTGTCTCACATGAACCTATTTGAGATGGTATTTCTGCCATATCAACCCTGAGGGGAAACCTCTTTTAATTTTTTAATTGATGACACGCCCTAGATAGTGCTAAATATCGTTCGTCTTAATGGTTCGTTTTGTATTCTTTATTAGAAGTAAATTCTTGCGCTTCTGGTTTCCTTTTATTGGATTGATAAAATGCTTGAGGGCACGTGCTGGAATGAGATTCTGTTTTAGCGACAGTGGGGCATAATAGTTTTTCTCGCACTGAAGAAAGATTAGATATGGGCATGAATTGTCTTTCTGCTAGAAGCGCATTTAATTGAGTATTTTCTGGGACATTATTAGCAGCAAAAAGATCGCCTAATCGTTGCTGAGCATTTTTAGCGATATTAGTTTTGATATGAGGCCATATTGAAGAAATATTCTCACGCTCAAGTCTGTCGCATAATTTTAATAATTCGTTATGTCCTAACTGCAACTCGATTAAATTATTTATATAGCTTAGGATTTCTTCATGAACAATTAATTCTAATTGTGGTCGAGTAATTTCTTCTATTGTTTGCTCAAAAGAAATAAATTCATTTTTGTCAAAATTATATACATATATTTCACTGGTTTCAAATTCATAATACCAAGCATGTAAGGTCAACGTATGATTTGCTACGCGCTCATTAATAAAATCATAAGATTTTAATCGCTCAATTTGTTCTAAAATATTGGCTTGAATGAGTTGTTTTAATCGTAACTCCGGTTGTTCTGCGGTAATATTTTTTAATAAGGGTTTGCATTGGCAAAGCCAGGCATGGGTATGAGGTAGTTTTTCTTCTAATTTAGGATCCATAACACCTTGCATCGCACCGCATCCAGAATGACCACAAACAACAATATGAGGGATGTTTAAGGCTTTAATGCCATATTCTAATGTAGTTGCATCGGCAGAAGGTGCGGTACCTGCTGGGCTAATAATATTGCCTGCATTACGCAGCGTAAATATCTCGCCTAAATTTGCATTAGTAAAATACTTAGGATCAATTCGTGAATCAGAACAGCTAATAAAAATAGACTCAGGAGATTGTCCTTTGCTTAAGACGGAAATTAACTCTTTTTTTTCTTGGAACTGATTATTTTTGAAATCCCGAATACCTTTTAATAATTTCAAGGGCATTATTTTCTCCTTAATAGCAATTACTCAAAATGAGCACGCAATAAAATTTACTATAAGTGAGAATTCTTAAAGAAATATTAAGAATAATATAATTTAAGGAGAGAGGCGTTTATATTGCTGCAGTTGCTGGGACTTTTTTTGAGTATGGTCTAAATTTGTTCTAATGAGTTCTATCATTGTATTGTACTTTAGTCAGAACTTTCATATTCTTTTAATTCGACTACGACTCAAGAGGTAATCATGCCTGGAAAAGAACCGATTAACCCGTTAGAAGTACAAAAGACAACCGCCGTATTATCCGTTGCCAACTTATTTTCTTCACCCATTTTTTTGCGTTTGGGGGTAGTACCTTCGCTAGCATTAATTAGTTTGGGGATGTACAGTTTGCATGAGTTGGGGAGAAGTAAGCACGTGACATCAAAGACCAATTGGACTTTTGGCTTATTTGGAACGAAAAAAGATGAAATAAAATTAGAGCCAGCAGAAATTGCTTATAATGTAATAAAAGGCGGAAGTATGGTATTTGATGCGGTTATTCCACCTATGAAAAAGCCTTGATGTATAGTTCGTTATTTTTTGACTATTAGCTTAAGCCGCGATTGTTCTGCTTTAGCCCAACAATCGCAATAGCTTTAGGATTTGATGCCATCAAATGCGGCGCTCACACTAATGTTTAATGAAATCAACGAGTATGCTTTACTGGGCAAATTACTGCCTAAATCTAAATCAGTTTTTCCTACGGCTTTAAGGTTTGTGCTTAAGTAGCGTAAATCCATGGCACACCAGGCAAAATCATCCATATGATACCCAAGTCCCACGATTCCTTGATAGGCAATACCGGTGCCAGCAATAGAGCTACCATGTGAATAGCCGGTGTTGGTGTTGACATATTCACTGCCATTTTTAACGTAACTATAGCCTAGGCCTGCTCCTAAATAGGGAAACATATTTTTGTATGGATCATCATTAAAAAAATCCCAATAGGCATTGAATAATCCAAAAGTAGCACTGCTATTACCTTTGTATCCTAATCCTTTACCAGAAAAATCATCATAACCTGCGCATAGCCCAGTAGGTGTCGACACATTGGCATTTTGAATAGTACAGCTGCCAACCGTTACTGGTCCTGTTGAGATGCGATTAAATAAGAATTCGCCTTCGCCGCGAAATCCTAGATATTTATAACCAAGCATGAGGCCACCGCCGCCAGAAATGGAACTATAAGCAACGGTACCATCAAATCGCTCACCATCTTCTCTAAACGAAACTTGACTATTAGATGGCCCATGACTTACTTCCCCAAATAAGCCAAAATAAAAGCCATTAACGGGATTAAGAGCAAAAATAGAGGTTGAATGAATGAGTGAACAGAGCAACCCCAGTTTGATTAACTGCTTCATTTAATATCCTTAATTACTAAAATCATTTTAAGGTTGTTGACATTTCGTTTAGCAACTTTGCTGCGCGCGCGAATCTCTACGTTGCAGGTGGAACCCTTTGTCACACGAGAATCTCTCGCGAAATCCAGAAGTTGTAACTAGTAAGCACATTTGATGCACTGTCATAGAACGAAATAGAGTCCGCGAATTATTCGTTTGGCATCGAAATTTGAATTGTCAGCAGCCTTAACTTAAATCATTAATTATTTATAATTGCCTTGGTCAAAACGATAAATGGCCGCAGCACTTGCAAGATGTGCTTGGAAATTACTGCCATAATCGCCGGCTTTAGATGTTGCAATATAACGATAAGCCACATTGATGGCGTAATTTTCGGAGAAATTATAAGTTAAGCCCGCACTGCCTTGATAAGCAAATACACTGTCATTACTATTTAAGAAATTATAAGTCAGTGGGCCTTCGCTATTTAAATGGGTTTGCAAATAAGCGTAGCCAATACCAAAGCCTAAAAAAGGTGAGATAGCAGGTAATAGACTAGGGAAATCATAATAGGCATTGGCCATTAGCAAGTTAGCTGAAGAATCACCACTAACAAAGGTTTGCTCTATACCATTAACATCAAAGTTTTGCGGTGAGGCTTGCACATAAGTATATTCTACTTCATAACGCATGGGGTTGCTTTGAAAGCCAAATCGTCCGCCGACATTATAGCCATCATGATATTGAACATTGTTAAAAAATTGATCGTAGCGTGAAGTGAATATGTTATTCGGTAGATAGGAATAACCACCAAAAGCAGCACTATAAAAACCATCAACAGCAGTGGCAGCACAGCTTATGCCAGAGGCTAATAATGCAGCAGAAAAAAGTTTAATTCTCATAACATCCCTTTATTATTCTTATTATTAGAAACCATGTTAACCTGTTGCTTTAAATTTGCAAGTATTCTGTCAGCAATTCTCGGTGAAAAACCACGTCATCCTGAACGCTGTGACGTATCTCCTTAATCTGGCTCCGTGCCGTATCGAGTACATCCTTCACTGCGTTCTGGATGACGTCATTTGCAGCACTTATGTTCGATACTAGATTCCGCGCATAAAGCGTTAAGTCTAGTTCGTATAGACTTAAATTAAGCCATTAAATGCATTTATCCTGTGTAAAACCATTGGTGATGGGATAGCGCCAATCTTTGCCAAAGGCAAGTGGACTAACTCTTATTCCAGGTGCTGATTGCCGCCTTTTGTATTCATTTCGTTGAATTAAGCGCATAATTTTGTCCACAATAATCGAGTCAAAACCTTGTTGAATTAATTCCTCACTATCGCCATGACGCTCGACATAATGAGAAATAATCGCGTCTAAAACAGTATAATCTGGCAGACTGTCTTGATCTTTTTGATCTTCTCTTAGTTCGGCCGAAGGAGGGCGGGTAATAACGCGCTGTGGAATAACGGGCGATACGCTGTTTCTAAAATGTGCTAAAGCATATACTTGGGTTTTTAAAACATCCTTTAATACGGCAAAACCACCGGCCATATCCCCGTATAAGGTGGCATAACCTACCGCACTTTCGCTTTTATTACTGGTGGTAAGCACCATTTTTCCGGTTTTGTTGGATAAGGCCATTAACAGAATGCCTCGTGCTCGTGCTTGAATATTTTCCTCTGTGATATCAATAGGTAAGCCTTTAAACTCTTCGGCTAATGTTTCATTAGTGGCGCAAACCATGGGTTCAATAGACAACGTGGAGTAGGGCACATTGAGTGTTTGAATTTGCGTTAGTGCATCTTCATGGCTTATTGATGCGCTAAAACGCGAAGGCATCATCACGGCATGAACTTTATCTGCGCCTAGTGCATCAACAGCAATGGCAAGCGTTAATGCCGAATCAATACCACCGGATAAACCAAGCAATACGCCAGGAAACTTATTTTTTTGCACGTATTCTTTGGTGCCAAATACCAACGCCTGATATATTAATTCTTCTTTAGATAGTAATGGCGTAATTGGGCCTTGAATGCTATCCGTCGCAAGAGTAATAGTGGTTAATTCTTCGTTAAACGCTGCGGCACGTGCTCGTACGATGCCTTGTTTATCTACAGCAAGTGATTGACCATCAAATAAAAGCTCATCTTGGCCACCGACAAGATTTACATAAATAATATTCACCCCTTGTTGTGCGTACTGTTGTAATAAGGCCAGTCGTGTATCGTATTTAGTGTAATCAAAAGGAGAGGCATTAAGCGTCACAATCGTTGTTGCCCCGGCAGCAATTAAATGGTTTGCAGGTCCTGGCTGCCATAAATCTTCACAAATAAGCAGGCCAATACGGTGTTCTTTAATTGAAAGAATACATGCATCTAAGGTTCCTGCGGTAAAATAACGCGCCTCATCAAACACATGGTAATTAGGTAAATGATGTTTATGATAATAACGTACGCATTGCCCTTGATAAAACACGCTTAAACTATTAAAGCATTGTTCGTTGTGGTACGCCGGATGGCCAACAACAACATAACATGCGTGCGTATTGTCTTGTATTTTTTGCAGATAATATTCGATATGGTGTTGGAATTTTTTGCGAAACAATAAATCTTCTGGCGGATAGCCGCTAAGGCATAACTCTGGAAAGATAATTAGGTCGTGAGTGTTTTGCTTTTGTCGGATAACGTCGATGATTTGTTGAGCGTTGTCTTGAATCGCACCCACTGTTGGGTTCATTTGAGCCATGAGTATTTTTAGTTCGGAATGCATTATTAAGCGCTATATTGAAGTAATGATTAAGGTCTAGTTTAATACAAAGCGATACAAAACATAATAGATTAAGAGTTTTGTCTGCGTCTGACTGTCATTTTGGCAAGAAATTGACTACAATAGTTCCTTTTTGTTAGGCAAATACACTCTATGCTAAATGAAGCCATTTCAAAAATGCCAGACGTTTTTGATGCAAAAATTTTGCTGCGAGGGCAAGAATACTTTTTAAAAGGACAAGTCCTCAACGTTCGTCTGAGCGAAGGGCTCTTACGTGGACGAGTGAAGGGCAGCTCCAGTCAAATTTATGACATTCATATCGATTTAAAAAATTGGCCAAAAAATTCAGCTCGTTGCAGCTGTCCTTTTCAAAATAATTGCAAGCATGCTGCAGCCTGTCTTTTTCTTCTTTGGGATAGAGAGCAACAAACAGTTGCTAATTCGTCTTCACCAGATAGACTCGATAGAAAGCTCGATATTTGGTTAAAAAATCTTCGTGCGCAAGAAGAGCATGCTGTTGGTCGTAATCATGAGTCGACTCACCATCTTGTTTATCTCATCCAATTAAAATTAGACGGACATGAACATAAGGCTGTTATTCGTTTAGCCTTAGCTAAAATATTAAAGCGCGGTGGTTACGGTAAGAAAATTGTATTTAATAGTATTGCTGAATCAAAAAAACAGCATTTTATTGACGATGATGAAGAAATTGTTGCTCAATTATTATTTAAATGTGGGATTAGTGGCTGGTTTGAGCAACTTTCTATTCGCAATAGTGATTTATTAAAACGCGTTGTTGCTAGTGGGCGTGCTTTTTTTATGGGGCATGATGAATACCCTATTCAGTTAGCGGAAGAATTACACGGTGAATGCCAATGGATGTTGGCAGCTAATGGTACTCAGCGTTTGGTTTTAACGCATGAGCATGAACCTATTGAGCCTTTATTACTCGATGAGAGTTGGTATTTTGATGTAAGCGATCCACAAATGGGGCGTTTACATAGTCCATATCCTGCCAAACAATTACGTCATTTGCTTGATGCGCCTCCTATACCTTTAGAGCAAGCCGAATTATTAAGCGAAAAAATGAAGTTAACTTGCCCTGAGTTTCCTACGCCAATGCTTTTTAACCACAAGCAAGAAAAGGAAATCGAACCCGTACCAATACTTATTTTAGATGCCTTGCATGAAAAAGATTTAACTTTTTCTTGGTTGTATCAAGAAGAAGAGTTGTTAAATGCTACATTAACCGCGCGCATTGTTTTTGATTACGAAGGGTTATTAGTTTCTTATGACCAATTTACTCCTGTTGCGATGAAAGAGCATGATGGGATGTTAATTGAATACAAGCGCTCTTATGAATTTGAACAAAATAGGCATGAAATGGCCTATCATTTGTTGCATTTACGTCTTGTTGAGTCACAAGATCTTGTGCATGGGAATACTTCTGAAGATGTTTTTGTCTTGGATAATGTGCGTTTGCATTCGGATCTGAACGAACTTTATACGCATGCATTGCCTATTTTAAAACAACAAGGATGGCAGGTACGTTTTGCCAGTCCTTTATATCAAGAAATAGTGCATGCCGATGATGTAGAGTGGTTTTCCGAGCTTAATGAGCAAACCACTGATTTCTTTTCCTATCAGTTGGGGATTTTGGTTGAAGGTAAATCAGTAAGCATCGTACCTTTAGTTGCTGATTTAATTCAACATTACACAGGGAATGGGCTTGATTCATTACCGGATGAGCAGCAAGTTACTTTGCCTTTAGAGCAGGGTAAGGCATTACAATTGCCACTGGGGCGGATTAAACCGTTAGTTCGTTTATTATTGCAATTTGGCACACGTCAGCTAAAAGAAAACGAAGAGTTGCAGATCAGTAAATATCAAGCGTTATTGATGCATGAAGCGGAACTTGCTCTAGCGGCAACACGAGCACGCTGGCAAGGTGCACAGCATTTGCGCCAGGAGTTGCAACAATTAATTAGCATGAAAGAATTGCCTGAAATTCCCACACCAGCCGGATTGCAAGCGCAATTACGTGATTATCAATTATATGGTTTAAGTTGGTTGCAATTTTTACGCGCTAGCCGCTTTAATGGTGTATTAGCGGATGATATGGGTTTAGGGAAAACAATCCAAACCTTAACGCATTTATTGTATGAAAAAGAACAAGGGCGTTTAACCCATGCTGCGTTAATTATTGCGCCAACCAGTTTGGTTGGTAATTGGTTTGCAGAAGCAAAACGTTTTGCTCCACAATTACGCGTACTCATTTATCATGGCAGTGAACGACATCAAGATAATTTTGATGATTATGATTTAATTATTTCTACTTATGGTTTAATTCATCGAGATAAAGAGAAATTTGTTGCTTATCGTTTTTATTATTTGATTTTGGATGAAGCGCAATTTATTAAAAATTCGCGGACTAAAACCACGCAAGTGATTCAGCAATTACAAGCCCAGCATCGCTTATGCCTTAGTGGTACGCCCTTAGAAAATCATTTGGGTGAGCTATGGTCTTTATTCCATTTTCTGATGCCTGGTCTTTTAGGTGATGCAAAACAATTTAGATTATGGTTTAGAACGCCTATTGAAAAACATGCGGATCATGAGCGGCGCGATATGTTAGCTAAACGAATTAAACCGTTTATGTTACGGCGAACAAAAAATCAAGTGGCGAGTGAATTACCGCCGAAAACGGAAATGACGCGTATTGTTGAGCTGGGTGGTACGCAACGTGATTTGTATGAAGCCATTCGTATGAGTATGGAAAAGAAAGTTCGCGATGCTATTGCAAAACAAGGCTTGGGTAAAAGTCATATTTTATTGTTAGATGCCTTATTAAAATTACGTCAAGTATGCTGTGATCCGCGGTTATTATCGTTATCTGAGGCGCAAATTGCGCATGGTGTTTCTGCTAAATTGCAAGTCTTGATGGAGTTATTAAGTAACTTGGTTGAAGAAGGGCGACGAGTTCTTATTTTTTCTCAGTTTACTTCTATGCTGAAATTAATAGAAGACGAGTTGCATAAGAATAATTATGAGTATTTAAAACTAACCTGGCAGACGCAAAACAGACAAGCCTAGTTTGATCAATATCAAAATGGCACCATTCCTATTTTCTTGATTAGTTTAAAAGCTGGGGGTACTGGGCTTAATTTAACTAAAGCGGATACGGTTATTCATTATGACCCGTGGTGGAATCCTGCGGTAGAAGATCAGGCAACAGATAGAACTCATCGTATCGGCCAAGAAAATCCCGTGTTTGTTTATAAGTTGATTACTGCAGGAACGGTGGAAGAGGCGATTTTAGGAATGCAAGAAAGAAAAAGACAATTAGTGGATGGTATTATGGGGGCGGATGCAACTAAGTCCTTGGCTTTAACCGAGGCCGATTTAGAACAGTTTTTTATGCCATTGGAGTAGAATAATTAGACAGTATGTTCTATGCTTTTAATGGTTGCGTATTAATAATAATGGAGCGAAACAATGAAATTAAGGACTATGTTTACTGCGGTATTGATGGCCTGTTATATCCCTTTGGCCTTTGCCGGTTCTCCTGCAGGTATGTGGACTACTATCGATGATAAGACTGGTGCAAAAAGAGCCTTAGTTAAGGTAAGTGTTGTTGGTAATACTTTAAGTGGTACTATTGTTCAAGTTTATCCTCAACCAGGCGATACTGGTTTGTGTACTCATTGTCCTGGTGCTTTTAAAGGTAAAAAAGTCGCTGGCTTAACTTTTTTATGGGATTTAAAAGCAGACGGTAATGACGAATGGACAGGTGGTTCTATTTTAGATCCAAAAACAGGTAAAATATATAAAGCGAAAGCGACGCTAAAAGGCGATAAATTGTATGTGCGTGGTTATATGGGCATGTCATTATTAGGACGTACACAAGTTTGGGTGCGCTAAAAGTCGAAACAATTATAATTATATCCTTTGGGTATGATCTATAATAAAAAAATTTGCTATTCATCTCATCGCGTATTTCCTGGATGCCTCGGACAAGCCGAGGCACGTAGGGGGAAGAGGCCTTTGTTGTTTTCCTTGATCTCTTTGTCATTTATTTTTGTAATAATCATCTTTTAATTGTAATTTTCAGTTAACATACCTGGTAATTCTTTTATACATCATGAAATAAATGTAATCAATATAGAAATCCATTAAGATTAGGTTACTTTTGAGCAAAAGCCTATTAGAATAGGTGTTATCTTTGTTTTAGTGTTTGTAGGTTATGGCAGAAAAATTTAATACCAAAAAAACAGCATCGTCACCAAACTCCATTGATCCGCTTAAAAGACCTCCTCACTCTGCTGAAGCAGAGCAAGCGATTATTGGTGGTTTGATGTTAGATAATCAAGCTTGGGATAAAGTCAGTACTAAATTATGTGAAGCTGATTTTTATCGTTCAGAACATCGCGTGCTTTTTCGCGCAGTTTCCTCTTTAGCGAAAAAAAATCAGCCTTTTGACGTGGTTACTTTATTAGATGTTTTAAATTCGCATAATCAATTAGATGACGCCGGAGGAGAGGTTTATTTATTTGAATTGGCAAATAATACCCCCAGTGTTGCAAATATTGTGGCGTATGCCGATATAGTGCGAGAAAAATCCGTACAACGACAATTAATTGCGGTGGCAACAGATATTGCGGACTCGGCTTATAATCCAGTAGGTCGGCAAGTTCCGGAGCTATTGGATTTGGCCGAAAGTAAAGTATTTGCCATCGGTGAGCAAACCGCTGGCGATGGGGGGCCTGAAAATATTAAATCTATTTTGGTGCGCACGGTGGAAAAAATTGATGCCTTGTACCACAGTGGGGATGCTATTACAGGACTACCCACGGGATTAAATGATTTTGATGAAATGACCTCTGGGTTACAGCCCTCAGATTTAGTCATTGTGGCAGGTCGTCCTTCGATGGGTAAAACCACTTTAGTTATGAATATGGCAGAAGATGCGGCGATTAAATCAGGCAAGCCTGTGCTGGTGTTTTCAATGGAGATGCCGTCTGACTCTCTTGCGATGCGGATGATGTCGTCTTTGGGGCGAATTGATCAACATAAAATTCGAACAGGTAAATTAGAAGATGAAGATTGGCCGCGTGTGACGTCCGCTGTTCATATGCTGTCTGAAGCGCCACTATTTATTGATGATAGCCCAGCATTAAGCCCTAGTGAGATGAGGGCTCGTGCGCGATGCTTGGTTAAAGAACATGGTCCTCTAGGTTTAATCGTAGTGGATTATTTGCAGTTAATGAAAGTTCCTGGATTTGGTGCTGATAATAGGACTGCAGAGATCTCGGAAATTTCTCGAAGTTTAAAATCTTTGGCCAAAGAATTACAAGTACCATTAATTGCTTTATCGCAGTTAAACCGAAGCTTGGAGCAACGAGCCGATAAAAGACCGGTAATGTCTGATTTAAGGGAGTCCGGAGCAATTGAGCAGGATGCTGATTTAATTTGTTTTATTTATCGAGATGAAGTGTATAACGAAGATAGCCCAGATAAGGGTACTGCTGAAATTATTATTGCAAAACAAAGAAATGGGCCGATAGGTAAAGTAAGAGTCGCCTTTATAGGAAAATATACTCGTTTTGAAGATTTGGCTTTTAGTGGCTATCAAGAGTTAGATTGATGTCTAGACCAACGCAAATTATTATCGATGCAGGTGCTTTACTGCATAATGTGGCGCGAATCAAGCATTTTGCTCCTGGGAAAAAACTCATAGCAATGGTTAAAGCCAATGCTTATGGTTGTGGTCTCGTTAAAGTAGCGCCTATTTTGCATCATGCTGTAGATGCATTTGGGGTGGCGTGTCTTGATGAAGCGCTCATTATTCGCGCGTTAGGCATTAGCACTCAATGCATTTTATTTAATGGTGTATTTCAAGCAGAAGAATACCATTTGGCCTGCGAACATCAATTGGCTTGCGTTATTCATCAAGAGCGTCAGTTAGAATGGTTACTCAATACGCCTCTTGCACATCCAATAACAATTTGGATTAAAGTGAATACCGGCATGAATCGATTGGGATTTCAACCCGATGAGGTGCACTCAATTATCGTACGTTTAAAAAAGTGCCCCTGGGTCGAAGACCAATTAAATTTAATGACTCACCTGGCCTGTGCAGATGAACCGCTGCGAGTTGAAAATCAGCAACAAATAGCGTTATTTCACAGTATTCAATCAGCAGATATTGCTTTGCGCAGTATTGCTAATTCGGCCGCTATTATTGCTTTTCCGCAGGCTCATGCAGACGTAGTACGTTCGGGTATTATGCTCTATGGTGTGTCGCCCTTTGCTCAGCAAACGGGAGCCGATTTAGGATTAAAACCGGTGATGCAACTGCGCTCAATAGTAAGTACCATTCATCATCTTCCACCACATTGCGCGGTGGGTTATGGCGGATTGTGGCAAAGTGATAAGCCATCTATTATTGGCATTGTTCCTGTAGGATATGGTGATGGATATCCACGCCATCTCACCACTCATACACCAGTATGGGTCAATCAACGAGAAGTTTTGGTGATTGGGCGTGTATCTATGGATATGATTGCTATTGATTTAAGTGAACATCAAGACGTATGTATTGGTGATATGGTGGAATTATGGGGTGAGCACATTGCTATAGAGCGTGTTGCCGCATCCGCAGGTACTATTGGTTATGAGTTATTGTGTCAAATTACTGAAAGACCACGCCACAGCTAAAAACATAGCGGCAAGGTGTGGATAATAAATGTTCGTGATGCTAGAATAAGTTTCTATCATCAAATTTTTTATCCAGGTGAGTGATAATGAAAAAATTAACTGTTGCAGCACTGTCTTTTTCATGTGTATTGACAGGTTGTGCACCAATGAATAACGAGGGAGTTGGTACTATTTCTGGTGGAGTCATTGGCGGTTTATTAGGAAGCCAATTTGGTGGCGGCTCAGGCCAAGTAATGGCTGCCGCAGGCGGTGCGCTTATTGGTGCGTATTTGGGTGGTCAAATTGGTAAAACTATGGATAAAGTAGACCGTATGGAAATGCAAAAGGCATTAGAAACGGCACCTACTGGACGCGCTGTAGTATGGTCTAACCCTGATACAGGGAATCGATACACGGTACGACCTGTTCGTACTTATTATCGTGAGCAACAACCTTGTCGCGAATACGTAACAAAAGCGATTATCGGTGGTAAGCCCGAAGAAGTGCACGGCAAAGCATGCCGTAGACCTGATGGCTCCTGGCATGTAATGAGTTAATTCTGTTTTTTAAAAAGCACTGAAAAAATGGCATCTCGTAGTAACATGTGTTTATTGCGGGATACCTTTCAATACTTACGCTCTAGCACTACCTCAAATCGCGTCGATAAAATCAATAAAAACTAGTGATTCCTGGTCAATTAACTCATTGGAAAATAACGTCATCCAGAACGCAGTGAAGGATCTTCTAGATAGGGCACTAAGCCTGATTTCAGGAGATCCTTCACTGTATTCAGGATGACGTGGTTTTTCACCGGGAGTTGCTGAATAAAAACTCAAGCTTTTGTCATCCACCAGTCGCAATGTTATAGTATTCTTTATTTCCTTAATTAAGAGCATGTTATGATTGCAACAGTTCGATTCATGTTGTTGTTTTTATGCAGTATGTCATTGTGGGCTAATACCAATGATTATTCTTGGTATACGCTTGATGCTAAAAATAAGGCAACAATTAATGTCGAAGTTTTTCTTTCATCGACGTGTCCTTATTGCCATAAAGAAAATGAATTTTTTAAAAAAATAGAGCCGCAGATGCCTTGGTTGCATGTCGAGCGACATATGATTAATGAAGATAAAAGTGCTCTGGTATTATTTAATCAATTATTAACGCAACAACAGTTTGATGATTTTGCGATACCTTCAGCCTTTTTTTGTAATACTCGCTGGGTAGGATTTACTTCTGAGCAAACAACCGGCACAAGTCTTATTAAAGCGTTAACTTATTGCAAAAAACAAATCGAAAAAGAACATGAGCTTACACCTACTGCCGTTAATATAATGAAGCATTGGGCGAATGCGAATATGGTTAATACTTCTATGACCACACAGCCCAGCATGTTTTATTACACGGCTCTTGTGGCTTTATTGGATATGTCTAATCCTTGTGGCTTAATGTGTATGGCCGCTTTTTTTGCTCTTCTTTTTTTACAATGCAGTAAAAAAAATCAATTTATCAGTGGGGCTTTATTTTTGATAGCGATATTGTTGATTCATTTAATGCAACAAACACAGACTAATTTGTTTTTCCAGCTATTGTACTGGTTACGTATACCAACGATGCTTTTGGGATGTTATAGCCTGTATGTGGCTTATCGATATTATAAAAAACAACCCATTAAACCCTATTCATTATTTATATGGGCATTCTTTTTAGCACTAATGACCCAGGCCAATCAGCAAGTGTGTGTGATGAATTGGGCATTGATATTCCAGCAATGGCTCAGCCAACAACCTTTAAGCATGACGCAAAAATTAATAGTGCAGGTGAGTTATCAGCTAATTTATTTTTTGCCAATGGTAGCAACCCTATTAATATATATTGCTATTCAACGTTTTAAATGGTTTGTAGCGATTAAATCCTATTTAGAAGTGATAGGATTATTGTTTATTAGTATTGTTGCCCTATTTTTAATTATTTACCCTACCGCAATGGGACACTATATGCATTCGGTTTTAATTGTACTTGCCGCACTAGTGATAGGTGTGGGTATTGGTTTATATCAGCAAAAACAGCGGGAAGCTGCGTTAAAATAATAGATAGGGCGCGATAGTATATGGTACGCGTACCTTAATTATTATTAATAAAACTTGCTATTAAAGTCATCATTTGGGATTATTATCTCATTGATTTAATCCATCAAGTAAGCTGGTTTGCTCGTTTTTACTGAAGCCAACCAGCGGCTTTTCACCCAAAAGTTCAGCTTTAAATCAGCAGTATAATAAGCTCATTAACGTTTTTAGGTCGGATGATGAACAAACCAATTAATATTCCAGTAGTCATTGAAAGTGGTAAAAAATACACTAACGCTCAAGGCGTCACAGCAATTAAAGACGGTATCAAGGCGACGCAAGAGCAGCATGAGCGTTTGCCTAAGCCTAAATGGCTACGCATAGTGAATCAAATTACTCCTGCGTACAATAAAGTAAAAGATGAAGTAAAAAAGCACCGTTTAGCAACCGTATGTGAAGAAGCTAAATGTCCTAATATTGCTGAATGCTGGTCGCATGGCACGGCAACGATTATGCTTATGGGGGCAATCTGTACGCGTGCATGCCGCTTTTGTGCCGTAGACACGGGTAATCCTCATGGCTGGTTAGATGAGCAAGAACCTGCTAATACCGCTAAAACGGTGCAGTTAATGAATCTTGATTATGTAGTTTTAACCTCGGTAAACCGTGATGATTTACTCGATGGAGGGGCTGCGCATTACGCCCAAACTATTCAAGCGATTAAAGCGGTTTCTGCAAAAACAAAAATAGAAGCATTAACTCCTGATTTTCAAGGCGTAGAACGGGATGTGGCCACTTTATTAGATAGTGGGGTTGATGTATTTGCGCAAAATGTTGAAACGGTAGAGCGCTTAACGCACCCAGTACGCGATAATCGGGCGGGCTATCAGCAAACATTAAATGTTCTTGCCTTTGCTAAACGCTATCGTCCGGATGTATTAACTAAAACCAGTTTAATGCTAGGATTAGGTGAGACAGATGAAGAAATAATCCAGACAATGGATGATTTACGTGCTTGTAATGTTGATATTTTGACTTTAGGTCAATATTTACAGCCCACTAAAAATCATTTGCCTATTCAGCGTTACGTCACGCCAGAATCTTTTGCACAACTGCGTGACATTGGCTTACAAAAAGGATTTTTTGAAGTAGCCGCCGGACCTTTGGTTCGCTCCAGCTATCGTGCTGATAGAGTATTTAAAAGAGATAATTTAGGATTAAATGATAAATAATATAATTGAATAGTTATCTACGCCCTGCACGCATAATCGCAGGGTGTGTTTGAGCATTTGGGTCATGATCTTCACATAACTGGTCTTTTTTGATATCGTTTATCACGTTTTTCAGCTGCATTTCCATCGCTTTTATTTCGCCCGAAAATTCTGCTAGTAAACTGCTGTGATGAATTTTTTTGTGCTTACTCGAAATAATAGTACTTTTTAAGTGGCTCACTAGCTCGTCAATAGTTGCTTTATAACTGTGGGCATGTTTTGTTTGTACGGAATGTAATATTTTGTTGAATTGTTTTTCATCAAAAGCTACTTCTTGCTGTTCGGCAATATCATGCATTAAATGCTGTAATTGTTTTTTAATGTGCAGAGGCGATTGAATCGCATTCACTAATTTCAACGTATTGGCGTGATGTTTTAATTGAGGATTGCTCAGCTCATTATGTATTTGCCATGCATCGCTAGAATTTAATGTTTGTTTAATTAAAGTTAAACCACTGACCACCAGTGCTAGGTTATGAATTCGTTGATATAACGCGTGCACGCCTTCTTCTTGCGTTGAAAAAAGTACCGGCAACTCTTTAGATAAGACATTGTTTTTAAATAAAGAAAATAAAGGCATCCATAAACGTTGTTCAATATGCCGTTGATACAACGGCCCATATACTTGGCTGTGTAGACGAATAATCGGCATCAGTGGCTGCATTAAGTGGGTAATTTCTTGCGTGAATCCGTAGTGATGAAGCGAACTGTATTGTGTTGTTGGTAGGCCTCCTCGAGTGAAATAAAACCCTAACATGTTATTTAGACGACTATTAAATATCTTTGCAACCTTATTAGTTCCTTGCTCTATTTCGTCTAGCAAATGGATGAATGTATTTCTATCTAAAGACGATAAGGTACGCTCATGCACCTTAAGTATTTTTTCTAGCATCATCACGAATAAATGGCTGCGTTCATCAACGGTAGAATAGTGTTCATCGTCGAGGATTTTTATAATCAGGTCTTTTTGTTGCTTCAATTTAGTTGACGATAAAGTAATATTATATTTTTGGCAAAAAGATTCGAGGTAACTTAAAATGGCAGCCGCATGCACCACGTGATGGTATTGTTCATGCAATGCCAATAAACGCACTGTATCTAAATAAAATGTTTCAGGGATCTTGCGTAAAATGGGCCTTGGTTGTTTTAACAATTCTAATATAAGGGCGTGAGTAATATAGCTGCCACTATACTGGGAGCATAATGTTGCTACAGATAATCTGTGTGCACTAGGTTGTGTGACCAATTTATCCATCCACTCTAATGTTACTTGTTGCGTTAGTTGGTTTGTCACCAGATATTCTGCAAATTTTTTCTGTTCAAAAGGAATGATTTGCTGACTCACAAGAGCGTGTGATTGTTTCATCAGCGTATTATTTTGCGCCAAATTAATTTGTGCTATTTTGCTATATAACAATTCTATGGCATGTTTGAACGCAATTTTATAACCGGTGGGGGTATTATTAGGTGTGATTTTTTGCTCTAAAACCGCAAGTGTTGCTGCGTTGTGCCCAGGTTCTTCTATATAGAGAATCGTCTCGATTAGATGCATACAAATCTGCATCCCTCCCTCATAAACGTTTAGAGTATTAAGGGATATTTTATTTAAATTGGTATAAAGTTGGGCAATAATATTTGGATTATAAGGAGTGAGCAGTCTTATCTTTTCAATTAACTCCGCAAACACGCTCAGAAGCGAGTTAGTATCGGGCAATGCGGTAAGGGCAGAATCTATCGATATTTTAGGTTGTACCAAAAAGGTTTTTGGATGAAAGGAAAAGCTTGGGTTTAGCATCAGCTCATGCGTTAATTGTTCAGTAGATGCTTTTGTCCATTTATGGATTTCAAATAATTCACGGACCTCCGCTACGCGTTGTGCGAGATGTTCGAGCCCATTAGTTCCTAATAAAGTCCTTATTTTATTTTTTAACTGTTCTTGTTTTTTTATAGATGTGTCATAAAAATCTAAAAGACGCGCATCTAAACCATTTAAAATCGAAAGTCTTTTTAATTCTAACTGTAAGTAATACGCTAAATAAACGCTAGCAGGTTTTTCTTTACTGTTATTTTTCCACTCATAGAATGAATAATAAAAGTTTAATTGTTGCGAATGACATGTGGCAATATACTGCCCTATTGACGTTTCTTGAAATTGATTTTTTTTTATGGGTGATGTGCTTTCTTTGATAGCAACACTAAGTTGCTCAAAAGAATGAATCATCGCTAAGGCTTGTTTATGTAATAGGAGATCGGCCGAGCAAGACGAGTCTAAAAAAGAATCAAATTTAGTCGCAATTAAATAGGCGGCAAGAAAAGGACGCTCTAAATCCTGATATGTTAAAGGCACTCGTTGAGGTATGTATTGATCTTTCATACGCTCTAAATGCAGCAGTAATGAATGAGTTTGCTCTATTCGTTTAGGATTAAGGATAAACTCTTGTAGGTGCTCGTAAGAGTGTTCTTGTGCATAATGCAAAGAAATAATCTCATGCATATAATCGAATGATTGTATTACGGTATGGCGCATGTGCAACTGTTTCCACCAACGCTGAATCAATGCTACGGCATGGGCACGTTGTGGTTGAAGAGAATGAGTTGACGTATTATTAGCATCGAGAGAATTAAAAAATGAGCCGTATCCATTATTTGCTTTCATTGTATCTCCTCAATGTATTAAACTAATTCAACGTCTCTTCTTTTAGCCATCTTACGTAATAAATTAGCAATAATCCACATTACTCCACCTAAAACAAAGGTACTAACACCTAGGGCAAAATAATAATCCGTATAATAAGCCAAGCGTTCGCTGGCCAGATGTACTGATTCGGGAATAGCAACAAAGCCTGCTAATTGCCCAGAAATGGCATTAGATAAGGAGCTGGCTACATACCAAACCCCCATAGCAAATGCTAAGTCTTTTGTATCACAATATAGGCCTATCATACTTAAACCTACCGCACTGACCCAAAGCTCAGCAATAGAAATTAAAATATAAGTTAATGCAATATAATTGCCCTCTACTAAACCTAATAATGCATGCTGGGCAGCAAAAGCCATTACTAATAATCCTATACTCGCTAATAAAGTCCCTGCCGCAAATTGATACGGAATAGTAAAACGGGGAAATAATTGGTAAAAACGAGGCAGTTGACTACCAATGAGTAAAATAAGCAGAGGGTTTAGCATTTGGTATTGCGCCGCCGAGATAGTGAGTCCTAAAAAATTATGATTAGAATTATGGCTGGCTAAGAGCACTAATGTACTGTTCATTTGATTATAAATAACGAAAAAAACCACCGCTTCAATAATTAAAATAAGCGCAATAAGTTGTCTAAACCGGGTTTTTCCTTGTAACAAAATCGTTTTATAAATAAACCAGAAAATGCCTAATAAACATCCCACGGTTAGCACCACACTAGCGGTGTGTACATGTGAATAAGCTAATAAAGTAAAGCTATAAATTAATAACAAATAAGCTATTAAATAGGCGATATTGCGAGAGGGTAGAGGTAGGGCATCTTTGCCCCAGATGGCGTTATCATAAATAGAATAGCGTTTAGCAAAATTTAAGGCGGCAATAGACTTGCCAATAAAAGTTAATGCTAAGACTGAAAGAGGGCCATAGGGGCTATCTAATAAAGCCGGTGCGATAAGTGTTGCTAATAAAGCGCCTATATTAATGGCCATATAAAAATAAGTCATTGCCGCTTTTGCTTTAATGGCATCATCGGAATGAATATGCGAGACCATGGTTGAGGCAGTACCCATTAATAATGAATTACAGGCGGGGACTAAGGCATATGCGGCAAGAAATAAGCTATCGCCAATTGAGGTCACTGTATAACCACTGAGCATAATTAATAAATAGGCCAGTGCTAATAACAAGCTACCGATTAAGATAGCTCTGCGTACGCCAAGCACCTTATCTGCCATAAATCCACCCAACACGGGCATCAAATAACCCGTAGCTTGCGTTACCCCAATAAACGCATACGCTTTGGCATCGTTATAACCCAAACCTTGAGCCAAGATCGGGCGAGTTAAAAAAAGAATTAAAACGGTATTGAGGGCATAGGAGGCGAACTGGCTCCAAAATGTAATAAAAATAACATTATTGGTTTGTTGTTGTTTTAGCGTAAATTGTGGAATACAACGAGTTAATAAGTGCCTGTCCATAGAGAGCGATTCCCTTGATTATCTCATTCTTATGAGATTACCATATCACTTCTTGGCGAGTACTACATCAATTATATGCGTGTCATGATAAGGAAAAGTAAAAATTTTGGTAAACAAGCGACGTAAACGTTGCAATAAAAAATATTTAGGTAACATGCGAATAGACAAACTGTTTAAAAACCAGGTGCCATCAATACCAAATAAGGCTAAATCATCGATAGTGTTTAAACTAATTGGAATTTCTATTCGTTCATGAGCAACCACTTCAAATTGATTTTGTGCAAATGAGCGCAATAGATCGTCTTTATTGGCAGCAACGGTGATGTTTCTTACGATTGATTTATAATAATGACCAATAACAGTACTTAAAATAGTATCTTTGGCAATGAATTCGGCCAATAATTGCTGGGCTATTGGAAAGGAATCATAGGTTGTGGTGATCATCGAAAAATGACCATTAGCACGTGTTAATAATTTGGCTTCATTAAAGATGCAACTAATGGGAATATAAGCATTAATAAAGTGTGCTAATACTAAATCTTGACTGCGCTGTGGTAAAAAGCGTTCTGCCTCAACGGCATTTCCTTCGATAGCATTTAAAGGCAACGCCTGACATGCTTGTTTGAGCATTTCACCAGAAACATCAATGCCCGTAAACGATGCTTTGGGCATAACCTGTTGTAGTTGTTGTAAAAAAGCACCATTACCCACACCTAAATCTAATACTTTATAATTAGATTTTAATCCCAGGTGAGCCTTTTTTACTTGCGCAATAGCAATGCGATGACTTTCACTAATTGCACCAAAGCGATTAGCCGTGTGATTACACTGTGGCATTTTTTTATACATGGCCTTCAAGGACATGCAACCATCCTATTTTTTTTTTAGCATTTAAGTATATCCTTATTAATATACGTTGGCGATGGGCGAAGTAAAAAATTTCAGATGATTTTTTTCATGAGCTGTCACGTTGAGTACAGGCAAGGCATTATTAAGTCATTTAGAAAAGAACAAAACGCACCAATTGCGGTATGCTACGGCTGCAGTTTTGTTTGTTTTTTTAATTAACTTAGAGGATAAGTGGATGCATTAAGTTCTGGGGTGCATTCTAATATTGTTTGTTTGTCCGAAAATAAAGTATAGCGATGATATTTAGATATTGCGTTTAAAGAGTGTATATACTTGTCACTAATGAGTTTTCGGTATTTTAGGCGACTTGATTTTTTTGTTCCTAAAGTAGAAAAAGATGCGGAATAGTTATTCTATTCTAAGTCTTTTTCTACTTTAGGGGCAAACAAAGCGATAGCATAAAAGCCGAAAACTCATTAGTGACAAGTATATTATCCTTTGGCTGGATGTCTGGATTAGTTAATGAGTTGACTGTTTTATCTATAATTTTGGAGAAGGCATCATCGCAAACAAGTTCTTTTATTCCCCCTAAAATACTGCCTACGGCACCAGCAAACACACACCATCCTATTAAACTGAATGGTCCTAGAAAACAACCAAGAGCCAAACCTGTAATAGCACCAATAATTGCTCCTCTGCTGGCACCAATTGAAAGACGTTGCGTCCAGGGTAGGGTTGTAGCGCTTGTTTTTGTTTCATCCGGCTCTATTTTTCGCGCCAACCAAATGATGAATAAACTAACAAACCATCCAATAAGACTTGCAAGTGCTGAGCCAATCAGTGCGCATTGCGCTAATGCTGCTGCAGGGCATAATACATAAAGGGTGTTTAATGTCCGGTTAGGAACATTAAAATTCTATCATTATTTTTCATAAATTCTGCAAATAACGTCATCACTGAACGCAGTGAATGATCTTCTAGATACGGCACTGAGCCTGATTTAGGAGATCCTTCACTGCGTTCTGGATGACGTGGTTTTTCACCGGTAATTGCTGGTATTTGCTTTGCTTATTTGGTGAATTTAACATTATGTGGTAAAATTTTCATCGAAATCATCTGAAATATATCTAATTGAGTTTGCTAGAGGTGTACATATGAATCAGAGTTGGCCTACCAGAGAAAAAGATCTACAAACAGCTCGTGTTATTATGGAAGAGTATGCTAATGAACAAGAAACTCATTCTTTAGGATTATTTGAAGTAGTGGTGGATCAAATAGAAAAACGAATGAATTTACGCCTCTCCGGCTGGGTATTGATTATAGCGAAACATTTTCTTGCCACTTATGGCGATGCTCAAGGTGATTATATTACGCGGCAAATTATTAGTCGTTGCATTATTCAAGATGCTACGATGCATTAATTGTGTCTCGGCTTTTATCAAAAGAAATAAAGAAACCTTTTATAATTTTCTTTGTAATCATTTGAGTTTTGGTATTGAATTAAATTAGTGTTAATCACCGGTAAAAGACTGATGTTGTTTGGGCTGACTGCAATGCCGATACCATAACCATATACATAGGGTGTGCCTACTACTTTTAATACATTGGACGTATTTGCTGCCCAATATAAAGCCGAAGGATTATCTAAAAGAATATAATCTATTTGTTTATTGGTTAATGCCGTAATTGCGTCTTGTGCTGTAGAATAAGGTATAATTGTAGGGTTAGATATACCCAAATGTGTAGCTTGATCTTCATAGATAGTTCCTTCCTCAACACCTATTTTTTTATTATTTAACGCGCTAATAACAAAAGGTTCCGGAGTATTAGTATTCGTGCTCGTTAAAAAACGAGAATAACTCAGTGCGTATGGTATGGAAAAATGAACTTCCTTAGCTCGTTCGGGCGTGATGGTAATATCACTGACGGCTAAATCAATGCGATTTTCCATAATTGCAGGTATTAACTCCACCCATTTCATAATTTTAAACGTACACGTACGATGTAACATACCGCATAAGGTATTTATCATGCTGATATCAAAACCATATAATTCATTCGCACCACCTTGCACTGAATAGGGTGGGCTGTTGCTATCAACGCCAATAATTAAAGTGTTGGGATCAATGGGTTGAGATGAGGGGGTGGCAAATGGATTAAGATACATCGGCTGGGCTAAGAGTTGGCTCGTTGAAAAACATGATAATAGGACAACCAATATGATTCGAACGTGCGTCAAAACTCTCATCAGGTGTTTATCCATAATAAATTAATATAATTTAAGTATAATGTGAATTATCTTATTGTATAGTGATTTTAATGAAAAAATTCCTTGGCTTAGATTAATGAACGAACTATGTATTTCTGCTGAATTATTAGCGAGCAAACAATGGTTATTAAATAAATATACTACATTGCTTCCTCATCCCATGCCAAATGCCTTAAGGCGGGTAATTATTGCCAGTGATTATGCCTGTAAATACGGTGCGCTATTACAACAAGTAGTACAGCACGAATCGTGTATGAGTCTGCCTTCACGAGAAGAGTATTTTTTCCAAGTCGAACAAATTAATTTACAGCAAACACACGCTTTGTTTGCAGCACAGCTACGTCAGTTGCGGCAAAAATGGTTATTGCAGTTATTACTATTGGATTATGCACAGTTTATTGATATAGAGCAGGTTTTAAAAGCTTGGTCTGATTGTGCGGATG
>CAZSAO010000015.1:0-18099 GCA_964605275.1 uncultured Legionella sp. | reverse complement strand
TCATGCTTTAGCTTATTGTCACTATGTTGTTTCGGCACGCTATGGAGTACCGCGCAATGAACAAGGAGATGCAGTAAAACTGTATGTTTTAGCGATGGGAAAATTAGGCGGAAACGAGCTTAATTACTCCTCGGATATTGATCTTATTTTTACTTATGAATACTCAGGTCAAACAGATGGTGATGAGTGTATTGCTAATGAAGTGTATTTCATTAAAGTGGTGCAATTATTTATTCAGCTGATGCAAAATAATACCGTTGATGGTTTTGTTTTTAGGGTTGATTTACGTTTACGACCAAATGGTGATAGTGGTGCTTTGGCACTTAGTTTTGCCGCAATGGAAACGTACTACCAAGAGCAAGGTCGTGATTGGGAGCGTTATGCCATGATAAAGGCACGAGTGATTAAGCGTTCGTTAAATATCCCTGAGGAATGGTTTGAGCAGTTAATTAGGCCCTTTATTTATCGACGCTATATTGATTTTAGTGTGATTGAATCTTTGCGTAGCATGAAAGCGATGATTGAGCGTGAAGTACAATTAAATCCGCGTTTAGATGATATTAAACGAGGCAGAGGTGGGATTCGTGAGATTGAGTTTATTATTCAAAGCATTCAGTTGATTCGCGGTGGACGTTTGCCGCAAATACGGGTGAGCAATGCACTTGAGACGTTAACACGCTTACAAGCGGAAGAGCTTTTAGCCGATAGCGCACAATTAAAAGAAGCCTATTTATTTTTGCGGCGATTGGAAAATGCATTACAAAGTTTAAATGATCAACAAACCCATTCTTTGCCACAAGACCGATTGCAGCAAGAGCAAATTGTTTTAGCCATGGGGTATTCATCTTGGCAGGAGTTATTAAATAAATTACATGCTTATCAGGGGTTCGTAAGCCATTGCTTTAATCATATGTTAGGTGAAGTGCACGATGAACAAGAGGAACATCGACTATTAGCGCATCAGCTCCATAGTTTGTGGCATGGGCATATTGAAACAACAATGGGCATTGCTTTGTTATCTAGTTTAGGCATAAGTAATGCATCACAGTGTTATCAAACGATATATACATTTAGGCATGGCTCACGTTGTAAGCGATTATCCCAAGCCGCTCGTTTACGGCTCGATCGATTAATGGTGATTATAATGTTGGAATTACCACAATATGAGCATGCGGATAGGGTGCTTGTGCGGATAATTCATTTATTAGAACATATTGTTGGTCGCAGTGTTTATTTAGCACTTTTAACAGAAAATACATTTATATTAAAAGAGCTGCTATTTTGTTTTTCTCATAGTGTTTATATTTCAACGCTAATAGTCAATCACCCCTTTTTATTGGAAGTATTTCTTGAACCACATTTTAATTGGATTCCCAACTCAAAAGCGCAATTAAAAAAGCAAATAGTGATGAGATTACGCTATGCAGAAGATATGGAGCAAAAAGAAGAGCTATTGCGGCAATTTAAGTTGATGCATTGGCTTAGGGCCGCGCGCGTTGAATTACATGCACATTATGATGCAGTGGCTATAGGTTTTTTCTTAGCCGATGTAGCTGAGGTGATAGTGCAGCAAGTAATTATTTTAGCTATAGAACAATTGGCACTACGCTATCCTGAGGTGAGACGCTTAAAGGCTCATTTTGTTGTTATTGCTTATGGTACTTTAGGAAGTCAGGAGATGAATTACAGTTCGGATCTTGATTTGGTCTTTTTATATACGACTAATTTAATAGAAGAGCTTTTGGTGAGCCGTGTAACTCAAAAAATAGTATATATGTTAACAACACGCACACAAATGGGTGTTTTATTTGCTGTTGATACCCGTTTAAGACCATCGGGTACGGCTGGATTATTAGTCAGCTCTTTAAATGCGTTTAGAGAATATCAGCAAAAGGATGCTTGGACGTGGGAGCATCAAGCATTGCTAAAAACTCGTATTATTTATGGGGATGCTCAGGTAAAAAAAGTATTTTTATCGTTGAAAAAGCAAATCATTACCTTGCCACGTGATAAAGCGCAGCTGTATCTTGATGTTCAGGAGATGCGAGTAAAATTAGAGAAAAATAGTGCTTCAGATACAATTAAAAATAGAGAAGGAGGCCTGCTCGATCTCGAGTTTTTAATGCAATATTTGGTTTTATCTACTCAAGATGCTTTTTTAGCTGATATCACTCACCCTTTAATCGTACTAAAAAAATTACTGTTTTTATCTGTTGTGACCCAAAAAGAATACGATGTGTTAAAAGAGATATATAAAGAGTATCATGTTTTATTACATCAACAGGCACTTGGGGTTGAGCAAAAGACTACCGATGTGCAGCAGAAAATGCGGATGATTTCTCTGGCATTATATCAAAAAAACGCATGTAAACTTTAAACATGAAATGTATAAATTATTTTTATATTCAATGAGTTATATTTTAACTTTCTATGTTCGATACTGGATTTTGCACTATAAAATATAGAACGTAGGCTGATGCACATTAGATGCGTTACCCCTTACTCTCATAAACAAGCAAATGGTTCTTAACGTATACAAAAAAATCAGGGGCTGTTGGTTATTTCGGGTTCAATTTTTTGTAGCTTAGTATTAATCAATTGGCTCATTTGCGCTAAAGTACTGGTGTATCCATAGGCGCCCCTTAGATATTTAATGACCCAAAGATCTGAGCGTAGTTCTTTGATAAACTTTAAGGGGGCGGCAGTGGGGGATGCGTGTAATTCGTGTTTTAACTGTTGTAAATCATGCTCATTTAAAGACGCTTTTTCTAATAATTGTAATGCGTCAACTTTATCTTGTTTTAAACTTCTTCTTGGTTGTGCGCGTAATTGCTCAATAATTTTTTTGTATTCCGCAAGCGTTGTTACTATTGGGAGCTGATTGGATGAATGATGTTGTTTGACCATTATCAATAAAGTTTTATATTGTTCTTGGCTGGATTGGGTGTACTGAGCATTATTTAGATGTAAATCCCAAATGATATCAGCATAATAAGTACGCATTTCATGACTATATCGCTTATTTTTTTCACCCGTCTCATGTATTAATTTATTAGAAAAATGTTTATAGCGCTCTATCGCATAATCCAAAGTGGTATGACCTTCGGCATCTTTATTATTTAATTCTTCTTTAAAACGGATTGCGGTGTTATAGCAAAGATATGATTTAGTTATTAGTGCATTATGTATGGGAGGTAAGGGAACGTTTTTTTTACTTAGCGTTACTAATGTATGCAATGAGTGCTCTATTTTTAAAATATAAGCATCGGTTTCCTTTTTATCGCATTTAAGATGAGCTATCTGCTGTTTTATTTCATTAATAAGGATTTTTTTTATGCTCTGTTCATTCGTTTTTAAATAATCTCGAAATTCAGGCACAGACAATAATGTGATGCGTAATTCACTCATCCGAGCGCTAACGGCACGCTCTATTAATGAGACCATTTCTTTGCTGGCATGCTCATCATGAAGTACTTTGAGTGGGTGATGCAAGGTGGCAATGAGCAACTCATCGGGAATTATAATCTGTTTTAATAGGCGTTGCCATTTTGCTTGCTTAAATTCACTATCGTTTTTTAATGATTGAAATGCTTGTCGCTCGTTTGTGTTATGGTACGCTTTGGTTCCACGTGTAAAAAATGAGGTTTTGGTGGGCCAATAATGATTTGCTGAGTGGCGCAGATCAGGAAAATTAACTAAATCCATTGGATTAATATTATAATGACGAGCACTATAGTGATATTGGTTAATACGAATAGCATTGCGTGCAGACATTATTTTATTAATAAGCATTAAATCATTATCAATTTTAAAAAAATGAAAACAAGGCCGATTGTGCTCACCTATTGTAATGTAGTAGCCTAGATTTCCTTTATGTAAATCATCTTCCTCTAAACCATAAGCCGTAGCAAAAACATCCGCTAAGGAATTCATATCCAAGTCTATTTTACCCGTTTTTTTTGCGTGCAAGAGAAGAGAGAAGAAGTTTTTTGGTAATTTATCAAGAAAGTTAAATCCTTTTTTCTCCTCAACAAGGGCTATTTTTTTTGCATGTATTGAGTTTTTAATTCTATTTTGCTCGCTGTGAAAGCGCAGCCATTGGTATTCAAAAACTAAATGCACTAATTGAGGAGCGCTCTGAAATACTAACGGAATATCTTCAATAATTAAATCTTTTTTATGTTGTACGAGATCTAGGCAGAACTCTTTTAATTGATGGATATTTAATGGTGACTTGTGTTGTTCTTGCTCGATAAATTTATTTAAGCTATGTAATTTTTGGGTAATTGCTTGCTGTGTTCTATCGATACTCGATTCATCTTGTTTTAGTTCTGCCCATTTTTCTGTTTCTAAATTTAATGGCTTAATAGAGCACAGCCAGTTATCAAATTCTTGTTGCCCTAATGCGCTATGCGGCGAAAGAGGTGTACTAGTATGGGCTAATTTATTGTGCTGATATGCTTTGCTTTTGAATAATGCATAAGCGGCATGTTCTGTGCTTACACCAACAATTTCATTTTGATTAGTAAGTACTAATTCTTGTTGTAATGTATGCGAGGGAAGACAAAATAAGTTAGTTAATGCAGTGAAACAGGCTTCCAGAGTCGATGTATTTTGGCCTACAAGACCAGAATATTTATTGTGTTTAAAAATAACATGACGGCTCACACCATTATTTGCAAAAGCAATTGTTTGCAAATTAATTGTATGCGCACTGTTATTACTAACGTTATCAGTATTTAAATTAACAACTCGTGTATTGTTCATATGTTCTGATTAATTAATCATCTGTCTATCAGTCTAGCACTTTTTTATTAAAGTAATATTAATTAAATTAACACAATACCACATTATGTTCGATACTAGATTCCGTGCATAAAGCCATAGGATCTAGATAAACCCCTAAGGTCTAGCGTTTACCCCTACGTCCTGCGACGTGTTCGCAGGATCCAGGGCTATGTTTCTAACTTCTTCCTTACACGTCTTATCCTGTAAGGTTTGTAGAGACTTGTGTAGATACCTATGGTATAAAGCGCGGTACATTGATAATGAGGAATTTTTAAAATAAAGTATCGAAAAAATACTTATATTTTTTCTGCATACAGATCATATTCATCACTATCTGTAATTCGTACTGTAACAAAATCGCCAACATTCACGTCGGGTGTGATGGGTAAATAAACTAAGCCGTCAATTTCTGGTGCATCACTTGGGCTACGAGCAATAATGTGTTCACTAGTTATTTCATCAACTAAAACAGTTTGAATGGTATCTATTTTTTTGCTTAAACGATTTTGGCTGATTTGTGCTTGTAATTGCATAAAGCGATGATAACGCTCTTCTTTAATTTCTTCGGGAACTGCATCAGCCAATTCATTAGCTTTCGCCCCTTCTACTGGTGAGTATTTAAAGCAGCCCACTCTATCTAATTGAGCCTCTTGTAAAAAGTCTAACAATTCTTCAAATTCCTCTTCTGTTTCCCCAGGAAAGCCCACGATAAAGGTGGAGCGTAGAGTAATGTCTGGACATACTTCACGCCAAGCTTGAATACGAGCCAACGTGTTTTCGCTACTAGCGGGTCGTTTCATTGCTTTTAAAACGCGCGTACTGGCATGTTGAAGTGGAATATCCAGATAGGGTAGAATTAATTTGTCACGCATTAATGGAATAATGTCGTCTACATGAGGATAGGGGTATACGTAATGCAGACGTACCCAAAGTCCTAGCTCCCCTAATTGTTCACATAAATCATAAAAGCGTGTATTAATCGTTTTTCCTTGCCATTCCACCGCCTGATAACGCGTGTCTACACCATAAGCACTGGTATCTTGTGAAATAACCAATAATTCTTTAACGCCTGCTTCTTTTAACTTGCGTGCTTCAGTTAGAATTTGCGTTATAGGATAACTTTGTAATTTACCGCGCATCGTCGGAATAATACAAAAAGTACATTTTTGATTACATCCTTCAGAAATTTTTAAATACGCATAATGTCTTGGGGTTAGTTTAATTCCTTGCGGTGGAATTAATTGCATAAACGGATCTTTAGGGGGTGGTAAGTGCTGGTGTACCGCATTAATTACTTCTTCATAAGCATGAGCCCCACTAATATGTAATACATCAGGACACGCTTCTTTAATGATGTCTGTTTTGGCACCAAGACATCCGGTCACAATAACACGCCCATTTTCTGCCATGGCCTCTTTAATTGTATCTAAAGATTCTTTTACGGCACTGTCAATAAATCCACAGGTATTAATGACTACCACGCCAGCATCTTGATAGCTGGAGACTAACTCATATCCTTGAGCACGCAGTTGCGTAATAATTCGCTCGGAATCAACCAATGCTTTTGGGCACCCTAAACTAACAAAGCCAACTTTATGATTCATAAAATCTTATACTGTAAAAAAAGTGAACGAATTATATCTCTTTTTACAAGTATTGGAAATAGTATTTGATATTTGTTTGTAGAATGAATTAGTTGCACGGAGCCAATGAGTCCGGGTACTATTATAAATGATTAAAATAACCCCTGATTGATTTTATGTCGATCTATATGTGTAGTTGTTTATCGATTTTGTCCCACAAACAAGTCGTGGGACATCGGGGGTATTAATAATCAGCATGACCAGGAGTTCGAGGGAAAGGGATTACATCACGAACGTTATTGACACCAGTTACATAACTGATTAAACGCTCAAAGCCTAGACCAAATCCTGCGTGAGGTACTGTGCCATAGCGGCGAAGGTCACGATACCACGAATAATAATCTTTATTTAAAGAGCATTCATCCATTCGTCTATCGAGAACATCTAGACGTTCTTCACGTTGACTGCCGCCGATTATTTCACCAATACCAGGCGCAAGGACATCCATTGCGGCGACTGTTTTACCGTCATCGTTTAAGCGCATGTAAAAGCTTTTTATATCTTTAGGATAGTCAGTAAGAATTACCGGTTTTTTACATAGCTCTTCGGCTAAATAACGCTCGTGTTCTGATTGTAAATCTAAGCCCCAACTGACAGGATAATCAAAACGTTTTTTTGATGACTCCAGTTGCTTAATCGCATCGGTATAGCTCATTACTTCAAAATCAGTTTGAGCCATGGTTTCCACGCGTGCAATGCAGCCCTGGTCAACAAATTGGTTAAAGAAATGAAGATCATCAGCACGTTCATCTAATACTGTTTTACACAAATAACGTAAGAGGCGTTGGCTAAGCTCACAAATATCATTTAAATTAGCGAATGCTACTTCGGGTTCAATCATCCAAAATTCAGCTAAATGACGGCTGGTGTTAGAGTTTTCTGCTCTAAACGTGGGGCCAAAAGTATATACTTTGGACATCGCCATACAATAGGCTTCGACATTGAGTTGACCCGATACGGTTAGAAATGTTTCTTGACCAAAAAAATCTTTGCTAAAGTCAACTTGCCCTGCATCATTTTTGGGAAGGTTCATTAAATCTAAAGTAGAAATACGGAACATCTCCCCAGCACCTTCGCAATCACTGCTGGTAATAATAGGTGTGTGTATCCAGAAAAAACCTTGCTCATGAAAAAAGCGGTGCGTTGCTTGCGCTAAGCAATGACGAATACGTGTCACGGCACTAATGGTATTGGTTCTCGGGCGTAAGTGAGCTACGTCACGTAAAAACTCTAAGGTGTGACGTTTTGCTTGAATAGGGTAGGTGTCAGGATTTTCTACCCAACCAACTACCTCTATTTCTTCTGCTTGAATTTCAAAAGATTGTCCTTTGCCTTGCGAAGCAACTAATATTCCTTTTACTATCAGCGAGCAACCCGCATTGAGTTTGGTGATTTCACTTTCGTAATTAGTCAGAACATCCGTTGCCACTATTTGAATGGGTGCAAAACATGAGCCATCGTGCATGCTAATAAAAGATAAACCCGCTTTTGCATCACGGCGGGTTTTGACCCATCCACGAACAATTACAGATTGATCTACAGGTATTTCACCTGCTAAACATTGTGTAATGGGGACTACTTCTGTCATTATGTACTCCAAAATCGGCATATAAAGTGCGATGATACACTAAAAAAAATCGCGGAGAAAACCCATGCAGCAAAGAGTTTTATTTCTTGTCTTATTTTTATCTTCTTTTATGGGATTAGCCGCTGACACTGCGTTAAAATTATACAGGCCATTTGAAGGTAATGAACCTAATAGTCTTCCGATTATTACGCATCAATTAAATGGTTCGTGTAGCGCCCAATCTCAACTGATTGTGCGAGAAGATGCTTGGCGTTGTTATGCCGAGGGGAAAACCTTTGATCCGTGTTTTGCTAGCGCTGATTCTAAACAAAAAAAGGTCTTATGCCCGTCTTCTCCGTGGAGCAAAGATAATGTGCAAATTAATGTGTCAGAATATTTGGATAATACAACACATCAATTATTAGACATGTCCAAAGCGTTTCCTTGGGGAATTGAATTAAGCAATGGTGAACAATGCCAAGCGATAGAAACAGGTGAACATTATGATTCTATGCCCGTACATTATCGTTGTTTAAACCAACACATTTTGTTTGGCACGATTCAGCGCTGTGATCCTGCTTGGAGTATGTTAAAAAAAGATAGTGATGGTGTCGCAACGGTGCATTTAAAAACCGTATGGTTCTAACTAATGTTTCCCTTCTTCCGAGTCGGGATAAGGTGCCCGTAGGCGGATGAGGGATGAGAGTGGTTTAAATAATGGTTTATTTCGGGAGAAGTTACTAAATCAACCCTGATTGACAAAAAATAAAACATTTTGTTCTTATGCTATAGTTATCTTTATGTATTCAAGCATATAGTGAGCGCGATGAAGCGAAAAGTAATGGTTGTGAGTCCGCCTTTAATAGATGAGCTTATTGATGCAATAGATAACGGGGCCTTAACAAAAGTACAACAATTAATTAGCGTTAATAAAGATTTGTTAACCGAGCATGTTGATGGCTTTACTCCATTACATTATGCCGTACTGGCTGGGCAGTTGGATATTGTGAATGAATTATTGCATGCCGGTGTTCGTGTTGATGAGTGTGATTCCAATGGTCATGATATTACGGCTTTAATGTTTGCCGCTGAGGGAAATCATCCTTTGATTATTAAAACATTATTAGCTCATGGAGCAAAAAATCCTTATAAGGGTGCGGAAGGAGAGTCACGGGCTAGAGTCACTTTTAAAAGCATTAACGAAGCCACATTATTAACCTTAATGGAACATGTGCACTATGAGCTCAATCCTCATCGTCATGTTAAAATTTGGTTAAGTAAAGATCCTTCTATTTTTATGAATTCTCAAAATCAATTACGGCTTGTTACAATGAGAGCTTCTTGCCCTGATGATGAAATAAATTTAATTTATGATAGCCGATTGTTGTGTAAAACCGCACACGATGCGTTACATCATTTTTGTTCTCTACACGCGATTAAACCCATTAATGTATTAGATATTTTTTTGCAGTGTCGACAACCGTTAGAACGGGAATTAATAAAAGTCTACGAGGATGAAATATTTCATTTGCATCTTGGTGGAAACTTAGCTGCTGCAAGTGATATTTTACGTTGGTTTGAACCCATTTTTCGCTTAGGAATATACAGCGATTTAGATGCTTTTGTACGTACGAAAGAGCTGGATAAGACTATTACTGTTTTTGGCGATGCACTGTTTACTACGGGAAATCGTTTAGATGATCCTTATTTTAGGGGATATAATAACGATGTAATTGCCATTGCAGATTTTAATTTAATAAACATTCAAAAAGTTCAGCAATCTATTGTAGATGCTTATATGGCGAAGACGAATAATGCTGAATATCGCTCGACAATCATGACTACTTTACGTGATGCTTGTGAGCCTAATAATCCTTATATTGAAAAGCTATCTACTACATTTCTAGGAGTATCGCCTCGAGTTTGGCGACAAAATATACCGGTTTTTATTCACTATTTACAACAATGGCATCAGGAGTTAACTCAAAATAATGTGGCTACTCCTCTTTCTCGTTTTGTAGCGGCTTGTGTTGCTCATCGTTCTTTTGAGCATCATTTGTATTTAAAAAGTATTGTAGAAAGCACGGGACCTTCCACTGTTGCTATTTGGCAGGAAGGCTACTCAATAAGTGAGTTTGCAGCACATTCATTATCATTATATCCGGCTTTATTTAAAGCATTTTCTTCCTCTCAAAGCAAGGACCGTTATCCTGTACGATTAAATATGCCTATTGAAGAAATAGAAAACAGAGCGCCAGGTGATCTTTCTTGGATGCCTTCGGGTCAAGTAGCGATTATGGTGACGGAGCAGATTTTAGATAGTAGTGCCGTTATAATTCAAAAAGCATGGAAACAATATAATGAATTGCATCGTGAACAATCGTTATTGAATGTTCATGATGTAATTGATTCCTCATCGGAGGAAGTGTCTGAAATTTTAGAGACTAAATTAAATAAAAATACTATTCAAACAGCAACAAAACGTCGGCAAGAAGAGGGCGATGATTTAGGGGATGCGCCCAAATCGAAATCTTTAAAATATTTTTAATAAGAGTGTAATTGTTTCCCTATAAACATAGTGTTCATCATTGATTTTCTGGAGCGGCTTTTTGGAAGGCCGATAATGTTAAACAATAATCATTGATTTCATTAATTAATGGGTAAGAACTCATGGGAAATGCAAATCGTTTGGCATTATATACCTGCGGAATAAGACAAATATCCGCTAAGGTTGGTGTATTGCCAATACATACTGCTTTGCTGCGTTTTAAATGCTGCAACCGTTCTTCAAACGCATCAAATCCTTGTGCTAACCAATGATGATACCAACCGTGTATTTGTTGTTCTGTTGCATTAAACTCTTCTTTTAATTGGTTAAGTACTCGTAAATTATTTAATGGATGCATATCACAAGCTACTAATAAAGCTAGAGAACGCGCATTAGTTTTATCGATTAGTGTATGAGGAAGAAGGGGAGTTATGGGGGATATTTCTTCTAAATATTCGATAATAGCCAAGGACTGATGAATAACTTGACCATTGACCTCTAAACTAGGAACGAGTTCTTGGGGGTTGATAGTGCGGTAAGACGCGCTATGATGTTCGCCGTTATTATTTACTAAATGAATAGGAATTTGTTCGTAATGAATATTTTTAATATTCAATGCGATGCGCACTCGATAGCACGCAGTGGAGCGAAAATAATCGTAAAGTTTCATCTAATCTTCCGTTTTTTGAACATCAATATGCTAACAAATATTGTCCAATAAATGACTTTAAATTGAGGTCAAGTCCTAATCTATTTGGTATATTTCTTTACTTCTTGTTCTATGGCTCCAAAAAGACTAGAACCCTTTAAGTCGTTCATTTCAATACGAATAGTATCGCCAAAGTGCATGAAAGGAGTTTTGGCTGCTCCGGAATTAATTGTTTCTAACATGCGTTGCTCAGCAATACACGAAGAGCCTTTATTGCGATCTTGATTGGAGACCGTACCGGAACCAATGATGGTGCCTGCAGATAAATTTCTTGTTTTTGCGGCATGGGCGATTAATTGAGGAAAAGAAAAAGTCATATCCTCTCCGGCGTTAGGATGGCCAAATAATTTATTATTTAGATAACTGAATAAAGGTAGGTGTATTTTTTCTCCATCCCAATGTATTCCTAGCTCATCAGGCGTGATGGCCACAGGCGAAAAACTACTGGCAGGTTTTGAATGAAAAAAACCAAAACCTTTGGCTAATTCATCAGGAATTAAATGTCTTAATGATACATCATTTACCAACATGAACAATTTAACATGTATTTGGGCTTGTTCGGCTGTTGTTGCCATAGGAACATCGTCGGTAATAATGGCTATTTCCGCTTCAAAATCAATACCATAAGCTTCATCAGCTACTAAAATAGAATCATTAGGGCCTAAAAAATCATCTGAGCCTCCTTGGTACATTAATGGATCACTCCAAAATGTAGCAGGTAATTCTGCCCCTCGAGCTTTGCGCACTAACTCGACATGAGTCACATAAGCACTACCATCGGCCCATTGATACGCTCGTGGCAGGGGAGCGGTGCACTCTTCACTAACAAAAGGAAACGCTTTTGTATGTTGCCCTTTGTTAAGTTGTTGATATGTTTCTTCTAGTAATGGCGCGGTTGTTGTCCAATGATCTAGAGCATTTTGTAGCGTTAGCGCAATATGTGGCACTTTGATTGCGTGAGTTAAATCGCGATTAACAACACAAAGAATGCCATCACGCGAGGTTGTTGATTTTAAACTAGCAAGTTTCATAAGACCTCAATAAGCAAAATGAATTAGAGTGTTTTTTTTATTTCGCAGCACGTGTTAAGAGTGCTATTTTTTATTCAACTTTTAAGGTGCCGCGTTTTATTTGATCTCGTTCAATGGCTTCAAATAACGCTTGAAAATTACCTTCACCAAATCCTTCATTACCTTTTCTTTGAATGATTTCAAAAAATACGGGTCCAAAAGTATTTTCGGTGAAAATTTGTAATAATAACCCTTGCTCTGGGGTGCTATCACCATCAATAAGAATGTGTTCGATTTGTAACTTATCTACCGGTTCATTATGCCAAGGAAGTCGGTCTTGAATCATTTCATAATAAGTAGCCGGAGTATGAAGAAAAGGCACGCCTTGTTGCCTTAACGTATGCACGGTTTGATAAATATCATCAGTGGTTAAAGCAATATGCTGAATTCCTTCGCCTTTATATTCATGTAAAAATTCTTCAATTTGTGATACGTCATCTTGCGACTCATTCAGCGGAATTTTTATTTTTCCACAAGGGCTTGCCAGTGCTCGGCTGACTAAAGCGGTCATTTTTCCTTTGATATTGAAAAAACGAATTTCTTTAAAGTTAAAAATAGTTTCATAAAAAGAAGCCCATTTATCCATGGCGCCTCGCACTACATTATGCGTTAAGTGATCAATTGCAAGTAAGCCGTTATTATCAGCAACAATAGGGTGAATCATTTGCCATTGATCAGCAAACGGTTGCTGCTGTTCGTCAACAAAATAAATTACACTGCCACCAATGCCTTTAATAGCTAATAGACCGTGGTGCACATCGTGCGCGTCTTCAAAAGTGTGCGCCCCATGCGCTATGGCATATTCATAGGCAGCTGTAGCATCTTGAACATTAAAACCCATGGCACATGCCCCAGCACCATGCGTCATGGCATGTGATTGGGCTTGGCATCCAGTAGCTGCATTGACAATGAACTTAATGCTGCCTTGTTGAAAAAGGGTAATATCTGCACTGCGGTGTGTGGCTACTTTTTGAAAACCCATTTTAATAAATTGGTTCTGGATATAATGTGTATCTGGGCCAGAAAACTCTAAAAAAGCAAAACCATTTAGTCCACAAGGATTATGTTCGGTACGCATATACTCTCCTTTTTATAAGCGTTTGATGCTTTAATCATAGCGTGAGTTTGAAAGAAGCTACAGATAATTATTCAAAAATAATCACACAAGAAATTGCATTGTTAATTATGGCATCTGATTTCTTAATTTGATAAAAGACACAAATCCATCAAATAAGTCTTCTGGAGTATTTTGAGTTCTTTCATTCCTGGATGCCCGCTCAAAGTCAAGATAGTAATTGCTTAGAAAAAGCATTAAATAAAAGCACTTTTTTGGCGATGAAAAAACATCTTAGAAGTGAGTCTGATGAAATAGAGGATGAGCCAAGAGCTAAGTTGAATAAAAGCCGCTAACTAAACGAAGTACGGCTTATGTTTTTATTTGGGATGCACTAAAAATAATCCATCTGCAAGGGGTAATAAACTAGTAATCACTCGCTCATCTTGCTTTATATGCTCGTTGAGTTTTCTTATTTCACGTGTTTGTGCGCCTGTTTCACTGGCATCGATTACTTTGCCATCCCACAATACATTATCAATGGCAATAATTCCTGTAGGTTTGATAAGCTTTAATGCTAATTCATAATAATTAATATAATTGGTTTTGTCGGCATCAATAAAAATAAAATCAAAGCGTTGTTGCCAGCCTTCATTTAGTAAGGCATACATTGATTCTTGCGCAGGACCTAAACGTAACTCAATTTTATGGTCTTGTTGTGCTTGTTGCCAATACATGGGGGCATTGTGAGTCCAATTTTTATTGATATCGCAGGTGATCACTTTACCGTGTTCCGGTAAGGCTAAGGACATCGCTAAAGCACTGTAGCCGGTAAAAGTGCCTAGCTCTAAAACATATTGGGCATTAAGGATTTTTAAGAGAAACTGCATAAATTGCCCTTGCTCAGGCGCTATTTGCATATGTGCTAATTCCATTGTGGCTGTTTCTTCGCGTAACGCATGGAGTACGGGATGTTCTCGTAACGATTTATCTAAGACGTATTGGTATAATTCTGGGCCCAGAGGTAATTGTTTCATGAAATTCTCATCATCTTTATATTTTTATAGCTTACTATTTTAATGGTGATTTAACGGTTTATTTTAACCAGTCCGTGCTTAGTTTTGCTCACTTACAGTGCTCTTGTGCCAATCTATTGATGGTTGCCCGCATTCGCGAGCATGACAAGCAAAAAACCATTTATTTAACGTTAGTTCTAAATAAACTCTTTCCTAAACTCGTTAGCAACAAGTATATTAAATCTTAGTTATGAATAGTTTATAAATCTATTTTATGCCAATTTTTCGCGAGCAAGTGCATCAGCAACTTCATTTTCAGGAATATTTTTTTCTTTTGCATAGGCGAATATTTCTGTTAGCGAAGCATAAATACCATCTACTTGTTCTGCAATTTGCTCATCAGGCGTGTGTAAATATTTTGCCGCGGCAAAAATGACCCCTCCCGCATTAATCACATAATCAGGTGCAAATAAAATGCCTTGTTTGTGCAGTAAGCTACCTTGCACACTATGAGCTAATTGATTATTCGCAGCCCCGGCAATAATATGAGTTTGTAATTGGGGAATGGTCTGTTCATTAATAATTGCACCTAAAGCACACGGTGAGAATACATCACAAGGCACTTTATGAATATCTGCACTAGCAACGGCTTGTGCGCCAAATTCAGCAACGGCTTGTGCAACAACATCAGTACGTACATCAGCAACAGTAAGTTTTGCTCCTAATTGGTGTAATTTTTGCGCCAGATTATATCCTACATGGCCTAGACCTTGGATGGCCACGTGCACGCCATTTAAATTATCTTTATTTAATTTAAATGCTACAGCCGCCTCAATTCCTCTTAATACACCTACGGCGGTAGAGGGTGATGGGTCGCCATGGTATTTTGATAAACTGGCAACATAAGGTGTATGTTCGGCGATAATATCCATGTCTTCTAATACGGTGCCGCTATCTAGGGCCGTGATGTAGCGACCATTAAGCTCATTGACAAAGGCACCAAAACGATGCATGTAGGCGTTGCGATCAAACGCACCTTTGGGTTTAATAATAACTGCTTTGCCGCCACCAATCGGAAGATTGGCTGACGCCGTTTTATAACTCATGCCGCGCGCAAGACGTAGCGCATCATTAATAGCGGCTTCAAGGCTTGAATATTCAATAAAACGACAGCCTCCTAGTGCTGGTCCTAATTTAGTACTATGAAGCGCAATAATTGCTTTCATGCCTGTTTCTGGATCTACTTTAAAATGCAGATCGCCAAAACCATGGTTTAGAGCATAATCGAGAAAATCTTCGTCGGAACTTGGTTTATTGTTCATCATTAATTCTACGGCGCTCATTGGCGGCTCCTTTCACTAAAACTTGAGAAAGGTTATAGATCGATTTGTGGTTGAAATCAATCCTAACCTCTTTTAATGGCACTATTTTTTTCTTTTTTTTATCTCAAAAATCTATTTTAGACATCAATTAAGATGAAACAATTTAGGAAATCGTATGAGCATTTCTGGTTTTTTGCCAGGCAGTGTATATTATTTATAATAACGTTACTTAGGAGAGAGCATCAGATGAACAAGAAATATGGATTACTTGCGTTACTCATATGCAGTCCAGTGGCTATTGCGCAAGAGTTACCCTCTATTCCTAATCCGCAATTATTAATGTTAGATAAGATTGTTTTCCAATTATCAAGTAAACAATGGGTGAGCACCCAAAGTGCTTTATTAGAAGTGCATATCAACTGTACATTAACAAACGGTGATATGGTTAAAGCGCGCGCTGAAATTATGGCTAATTTACAAAAAGTGGCCGCTAGTGAATGGCATTTGTTGCGTTTTGAGCGCTCGCAAGATAATTCAGGTCTAGAAAAACTAGATGTACAAGCACAAGCCCGAGTAGCGCAAAATGATTTAGCAGCTGTTTATCAACAGGCTAAATCGGTAAGTAGACCTGGTGCGCAATATACAATTGGTGCAATAGAATTTAAACCAAGCCTAGAAGAAGTACAAAAGGTAAAAGCAGCTATTAGAGAGCAATTATATCAACAAGTAAATGATGAGCTGGGTCGTATTAATAAAGTGTATCCAGGCCAAAAATACAGCATTAGCAATTTAGTATTTAGCGAAGGTGATGGAATGCAACCTGTAGCTGCATATCAAGCTAAAACAATGAATGCTATGGCACTCTCTACACCGGCGAGCGCGCCAATGGCTGTAAGCAATGAGTTGATATTAACAGCTTATGTAGAGGCTGCTTCGAATCGTAAATAAAGTAGAGTTAGGAGATGTAGCGTTGATGTTGGATAAAATAATTGGTCATCGAGGTGCGAGTGCATACGCTCCAGAAAATACAATGGCTTCATTTAACAAAGCACATGCGTTAGGTTGTCGTTGGATAGAGTTTGATGTGATGTGTAGTGCCGATGGGGTACCTTTTGTCATTCATGATGACGTTCTTAATCGAACTACTAATGGACGAGGCCTTGTCGGGTTAATGAGTGCCCAAGATCTTGACTCACTAGATGCGGGCAGGTGGTTTTCTTCTCGATTTCAAAATGAGCACATTCCACGATTACAAGAAGTACTGCAATGGGCTTGTACATGGGATATGAATGTAAATATTGAAATTAAACCGTGCGGTGATACGGCACAAGATACAACTCAGGCAGTGATTCAAGTCATTAACGATTTTTGGCCAGTAGATAAATCTTGGCCGTTGCTGTCTAGTTTTAATTGGGATGTTTTAGTCATGTGTCGCGCGCTTGCGCCAGAAATCCCTCGAGGCTATTTATTACACCATTGGAATAAACAATGGCTAAGTGGTGCACAAGAGTTAGATTGCTACTCCATCCATCTTAATCGTCGAATTCTAACGCAAAAAAGAGTAGAACAAATAAAAAAAGAAGGGTATGTAGTATGTTCTTATACTGTAAATAGTCCACGTTTAGCCCATAAATTATTTGGATGGGGAGTAGATGCTGTTTTTAGTGACTATCCTGATTTATTATTAAGTCATTAATTGCCCTATATTTATACTAATAATATATTTTGATTCTAAAAGTAATAGGGTATAATAGCTGAACAACTTGATTTTAATTAGACATTTTTATGGATGCTATAGATAATGATGATGAGGGAGTTGAATTATCTCTTTTGGCCGATGAAGAAAATCAAGCATCGGAAGATAATCTAACTGTTGCGGCGTGTGTTACCCCTCTCCCAGTGGTTGATGCCTCTGCAGATGCAGCACAAGAGCAAAATCTTTTGACGGTTGAGCAACAAAATAGGAATCTCCGGTACGAGAGATATATTAATCTTGTTCTAGTGACATTTACTGTTGGTTGCTCGATTATCTTAATAAAAGAAAGCTTTATGAGCGCGAATGCAGCAGAAAAAAAGCGACGCGAACATGAGTACAATATTTATTGTTTTGATTTAGAATTAATTAATTTCACCGAACAGCCATTAGAGTTTCTTCGACCACGATATGGGCGTGATTGCTCTATCTCTCCCTGGAAAAATATTGCCCCTAATACCACTACGCACATAACCAAAATAGACTATTCTTCTGGGATGAAATGCAAATTTTTTATCAGTACGGGCATTGAGTTAACAGCAGCAGAAGATGGTTATGACGATGATGAGTATAAGCACGATATAATTACAGCGAAGGGAAAAGACGAGAATGATTGCGAGATAAAAATC
>CAZSAO010000014.1:29209-52358 GCA_964605275.1 uncultured Legionella sp. | reverse complement strand
GCAGGAGCTAAAAAAAATGGCTTGTTGACACGCTCCGTGCGTAAGGTGAGTTATTACATTTAACAATCATTTCTGTACCTTATTATGAAAATATGGTGGTTTAACTATTGATTAATGAATTGGCTATGACGTGGTCAAGGAAAAAGATATCAGGATTCATCGGGAATTTTGACTCATTAATTGCATAAAAGTACGTAACACTAAACCGGCGGATGGATGCATCCATTTTACACAGCAATTAAATTTGATCACCATACATGCACTAAAATTTAAAATCAATGTATGATTATTTACCATAAATCAAATCGAAGAGATTCAAACTCAATATAATCTCCTTCTTGAGCCCATGAGGGAATTAAAACATTTAATTCAAGTTTAATTTTACCTACAGATAAAATTGCATTATCAATATTATCCAATACCCCAATGATTCTATAACCAAAATATGAGTCAGTTAATTTTTCTATAGTTGTAATTTGCTCATAAGATTTTCGAAAATTTTTAACTTCCAATGGATGTATGCAATCATTAATTTCTTGATTTTTTGCATAATCACATGGTTGAGAAAAAACACTGAGACTATAAATCCCATCGCTAATTATAACTTCAGCTTCTTTAGCTGATTTTGACAACCAATTAATATCAATTATTTTCATTAAAAATTATTCCTATATGGTGATTTGTATCCTAACTCACGATTTGTTCCAATTAAATCGGTGAGTTCTATATTTTTTTTAGTAGACCATCCTAAACTCGGAGCTCTTTTTTCTAAAAATGATATTGATTTTAGATGAAAAGTTGTGATTTCCCCGGTGGCTCTGTCAACTCCTACAAAAGGAGCTAAAGCACTCCCCTTTCCTGAAGGAATCATTACATAGGCACTAAGTTCAGGTACAAATTTACCATTTCGTATAATATGATTTGCATCATTTACATATTGTTCTTGCGAATAAAAATTTAGATTAAATTTATCAGATATTTCAATTCGATGCTTTTCAAAATGAGCATGAGCTTCCCCTGGTTTAAAAAAAATTAAAGATAGATCTTGTGAAACAAGATCTATCTCCGCCCCCCCCTTGCCAAAAAATCCCAGCTTACTTCCAACTGCTGAAATTCCTCTGCTCCCGTATTGTACTCCTTTCACTGCAAGGCCCTCAAGAGGGGCTAATGCTAATAAGTCCAAGGCGGTTTTTCCTGTTAAGGCCATTCCTTTAAGAAGATGACCTTCACGATACGCTTGTACTGATTCGTTCGAATCAGCTAATGCGTGTTGGGCGATGCTTACAGGGTTCACTATATCTAATAAGGCGTCACTGGTATCATTTAATGCTCTAAACAAAGTCGAGCTTCTTACTTCATCGACTTTACTCCAAAAGCCACTGTGCGAGGTCTTTGTTACTCGTGATGAAGTGTGATTGCGATGTGCCGAGCGAGTTAATAGCTCTTCTTCGTGAGCTCGTTCAGCGTTCAAATGGGGTTGATGTGGTAGTCTCAACGGACCATTAGCGGGCTCATGACCTTTTACCTCTTTTTTAGCTGAATGGATGCGTGAGTGCTCTTTATGAGACGCAGGTGTAGAAGCAGAGGGCTCTATTCGGCCTAATTTACTTGGGTGTACCCTTATCGAATCAAGAAAATGCCGCTCCGATTCGGCTAGATCTTGGCTGATTTCAGGTATTTGGGAGGCCCAGGGGTGCCCTGCTGTTCCTTTATTCGCTTGATATTCTGCATAATGTTGTTTTGCTTGTGCGGCTAATTGGTTACCAATAAACGTACCTAACGTATTGGCTGCAATGGCATCAGTACCCATTGCTGTTCCAAACATTTTATCAATACCAATAGAGGCTACTGAAGCCGAAGCGGTGGCTACTGCATCATTAAATAAAGGAGTCGTGAACTCTATATGTTTGGAGCCTACATTAGCCAAGGTATTAGCAACACTGGCTAACATGATGCGCCAATCAAAATGACGCTGTTGCCCGGTAGCAAAGCTTAAGCCTTGAGTGGCGATGGTAAGCTCTACGTTTTTCACTGCGGCATCTAATAAATTACGATAATTAGGAGATTTGAGCAAATTAATACCTAGCCCTTTGGCTATTCCCGCACTACCTACCGATAGTAAGGCGCTTTGACCTATAGAACTTAACGACACGCCATGCTGATCACCTAAACCTATCGCTAATTCTTGCTGTACTAAATTAGAGGCAGCTCCTGCTAGAGCAAAACCTAATAACTCCCCGAATAACTCATTAAACAATACCGAAAACATACCAGAAAACTCAGGCGCGAAAGCCATTATGGCCGTGCCGGCAATAGCTTCTACTAATACATGCCAAAAGCCGCGATGTTTACGAGGAGTATTTACCACCAGGCGTTGAGGCATAGGCATATTCGGATATAAACTACCAATAATAGCCCCGGGGTTATAGACCGAATATTGACCTTCCCAATTATGGATATTGGTATTAGGTACATTAGGAATACGTAAGGCTAAACCAATCGGTGGCGTTTCTTCTTGGCGAAAACCATTTTCTTCGGCAATTAAGTTTGCAAAACTTTGATCGCCGTACATCCGCTCGGCAATACTCGCAAAACTATCCCCACTTATAACAGAACAAGTACTAGGAGTGGGCGGCGGAAAATGTTCGCTTACCGGATGAAAATTTAAATCAAAATCAACATGAGTTAATTCTAGTTTTAAGGCTCCTGAGGGAATGTTGCCAAAACGACCGATAGGTTGATCGGATGTGGTATAAAAGTAATGCTCTCGCTGCTCATGACCTATGGTAGTTAACACAATACGATTTTTGCTGTTAGTGATAAATCGTCGCGCTTCTTGGTTATCACCCACCACACATTCAATATTACCATTGGGGTCATAAGAGGTATTGAGTGTCGCATGGGTCGTCTCACCATTTAACCGCGTACGTGCACCATCCACTTTAATTATTTTGTCGTTATCATAAGCCACATAACTTGAGTCTACTTTATCGTCATAACCATCTGCTCCATCTAGCGTACGCATTTTTGTTCTTTGCGAATAAGGAGCACCCAAACTATTTAATTCGTACTCGGTGCTGGAGGTTAATTGGTGCTCCTCATCTCGATGACTTTCATTTTTAAGCCAACCATTGGTATTATAATTACTTTTTTGCGACGTATGAGTGGTATTAAATTCTTTTCGGCGCGCGACTTTATTGTCATACCCCAAATGGGTGACCTCACCTAAAGTATTTTCTGTGCGCTTTAATAAATTATTTTCTAAATAAAATAAAGTCTTATCAACTACCACCCCATTGCTTTTAATCGTTCGTTCATTAAGTCTTCGTCCGCCTTTATCATAACTGAGCATTGTTCCATGATCAGGGGTAATTTGAATGCAGCCATTTATTAATTTCCCTTGATTAATCAAAATACTGTCTGCATCCGTATAAGTGTACCAATTTTCTTCACCAATAGGACGCCACAGCCCATCCCAAAAAACAGATGCTGTTGTTGCGCGGCGATTACCTTTAGGATCGAATCTATATGTAACCTGCATCGTTGTATCTTGTACTTGAGTTAACCAACCTAAGGCATTCCAACGCATAAATACTGCCTGATGGATATACCCCTCACTACCAATAAAGGTTTCGCGAGCACGACGTCCTTCACTATCAACACGATAGAGCGTGGTAAGCGGCAAGGCATTATCTAAAATAGCAACAAGATGTGATGCTTCATCGTATTGATACACTAGATCTTGATTTGGCATAGGTCTTGCCGAACCACCTAAAAAAATCCGCGGCCCATGCGTTGCATTGGTACCATTAACATGCACTACCTCACTAGGAAAAAATGGATTTAATGTATAATTGTACGTTGCCCCGCTTAAATCAACATGAGTAATAATATTGCCAAAAGCATCCACCTCCCAGCTATTAGTACGCATATCGGCTAATTGTTCTTTAATTAAAACACCATGTCGGTCGTAACTTTTTATTGTTTTATACTGATCGCCTGCCGGTAAATAATGATGCGTTACTTGTTGTGATGGATGCAAGTAATCGTACCGTTCTTTTTCTTGATTAGCATTAGTCACACTCAAGCGATTACCTAGTTCATTATAGGTAAATGACGTATCCCATTGACATGCATCCAAGCGATGCAATTCTCGATTGCATCGGTCATATTGATGTCGAATCTCATAATTAAACGGATCACGGATAATTGCAGTACGACCAAAAATATCTAATATAAATTGTTTAAATACATTATCGGCAAGGGTTGTCTTTATTGTAGCTCCATCTTTATCTCGCTCATGATAGGTTACATGACCATTCGCATCACTAAATGCGATAATATTATCCCCGTTATCATAAATAGTATGGGTGGTGGGCTGGGTTTGCGTGGTTTGACCATGGTTATCGGTAACATCAATAAGTGATTCAACTTTTTTAAGCGGCTTGTTTCGCGCGTTATAATTAATGTGTGTTACATCCCCTAAAGTATTAGTGCTTGTGATTAAGTTACCCCATCGATCAAACGCTTGTCTGCGCAGGGGTCGCACTACTTCTTGGGCAGGTGTACAATGGTGTACAGTAGTCAAACTGCCGCCATGAGTCACCGAGAAATGACCTAATGCCCAACCATTTTGTATTTGTTGAGCTAATGCAGAAAAATCAATATCCTGACCTTGAGTATTTTTTGCTTTAATACGATATTGATATACTCCAGGTACTATTGCATTTGCAGGAGCAGTTAACGAACGTCCCGTATAACTCGCATTAGCCAAGGTGCGCCAAGCCGGCGTGGGTAGTGAACTATCACAATATTCAATAACAATACTCGAGCCGTTTATTCCCGCAGGCAAAGGATAAAAAAGTAACGTATAAGTATCAGCAAAGGTGGCATTATGCGCCTCTTTATATTCACTAATAACAACATTTTTCGCCACGCCACTCGTTGTAAAAGGAATTGCAATAGACGCTGGATGAGAATATACCCCTTTATCCACCGTAAATGCATTGGAGTTGAGTAAAGGAATCCACTCATCATTATAATTCACAGCCATGGTTAAATGACTTAAATCAAAATCAGTAAATGCTGGTGTATATTTTGCTGCATAGGCATCCAAAGGTAATAAATGACCATTATAGGGCAATTGTGAGCTAGGCCCCACAATATATTCAAAACTATAAACAGATCCATACGCTTTTTGGTAGACAGCAAGATTAAATCTTAAAGTCACATTTATCTTCATAGGACAATGTGCTAAAAAGTCCGGTAATTCCCATTTAAAATTTAACCCATGACGCTTATCATGAGATAAAAAATTATTAATGGTACATTTAACTTTAGACATCATTGGCTTAGCTAAACAAATTTCTCTAACAATTAAGTTATTACTTTGCGTGTTGGCTGTATGGATGGTAAGTTCACCGCAAGAAACACTATCCGCAACACTCGCGGTGAGAGAAATGAAGTCATAATACGTATTATTATTCGTAAAAGAAGAGGGAGCGCGAGTAGTGTTATTTATCCACTGCTGTAACTCTATTGTTTTAGCGAGCTGCCCCGGAGCAACATGTTCTCGCAAAGCATCAACTTGAGGCAAACCACTTGCGGGTTGAACATAAACAAAACTCGTGTTGTTATTAATGCCGGTCAACGGATTAATCACATCTATAACCGTCTTCTTTTGATTGTGCGTATCAATGGTAAATAAGCGATTATAGGCAATAGTGGAAGAAAAGCGGAAAAATGAATATATTCCTCCAGTTAAGTTATTTATTGCATATAATTGCGTATTACCTGCATTATTAGTTCCTATGGGAATAGTTTGAGTCTGTGTTGCATAGGTCGTAAACATACTTTTACTTGGTGCGTAAGGCGACCCCGCATTAATTACCACCAACTCATGATACAGCACACTCATTTGCGGTGGTAAATTACTCCATGCTGTAGTCACTATCCCTTTGTTTGATTCAGGATATAAATGCATTGATTGCGTTAACGTGGTAGCAATTTGATCCATACGTGTACCACGAGGTGAAGGAGCACCAATGCGCATCGGCTGCTCTTCAACTAGCGAGTAGCCATGCAACAAACGAAACTCATAACGTCCTGATGGTTTATCACTTAAATCAACCATCCAACAATTAGGCTGTGCTGTATCCGTTATTGCTACTCGCCCAACTGATTGACCATTTTGTAATAATTCGATGCCTGTAACATCTCGCAAATTACCACTGAACATAAGTCGTTGTGCATCCATTTGATGCCATATCAGATTATTTGTTGGAACAAATGAATTAGTAACAATAAAAGCATTTCCTTCTGCACGATAACGCGGATAGCCATCACGTTGCCCATTTTGTGGATCGCGATAATAAAAATCAATTTGGTAACAATAGTCATCGGTGGCAAATGCACTGACATTTGCACCATAGCGCAGGCCATTACTCAACACAGATAATTGTGTTCGTTCATTTTCACGACCTTTGGGCCAAATAGTTGCCTCGACCTCTAACGCAGCAATCTCTGGAATAGGCCAGCTTAAACTAACAGCACCAAATAAAGGATCACCTTTACCGCTATGGACCGCGAGAGTATAAGGTTCAGGAGTATTAGGTTTTAATGTAGTAAACGCAGGTAATGATTGCGCTTCAATTTCTCCTCGCACATTACGATATAATTCTACACGTTGTAGATAGCGATAATCCAAATGAAGAATAGTGGGTACTTTAGAAAGCGTATCAATATTTTGCAACGCATGCGTGCGTGAACGTAAGGTCACACTTTCTTGTCCGCCCCCATTATATAAAGTAATTGTTGGAACCCCATTTTGCTCATTGGTATTCCAAACCATTCCTCGCTTATCACGCAACCAATACATTGGATACGTACCATCTCCAGGACCTTGTGCTGTTTTCTCGCCAAAAGCATTGGAGCGTGTCGCGGTATTAATAAGCGCTCCCATGTCAATAGACTCACAATGTAGGGTTTCAAGACCGCGCTTATCATACTCGTAAACAGAATGATGCAATCGTTTGACCATGCTCGCATTCGCACCCCAACCGCTTACCCAAATCCAGCGCGACGCTATTTTTTTCGTTTCGGTAATACTTTGAAAATGTATTGCCCCTTCGGGATCAACATTCACCACTTGTAAACCACGACAATCAAAACCGGTAAGATGAACTTGATCTTCATTACTGGGCGTAAGATAAGCATTATGTTCATAGGGGTTTTTATGATGCGTTAGTCGCGTAGGTTGACCAAAAACATTATAAGCCATAGTTATTACAGGTGTTGCAACTCCTGACTCAAGCTGACGTGCCGCTTGTGTTTTTAATATCAATTGATTACGCGCATCGTATGCTTTAATTTTTAAAGCACCATTGGGTAGTATCTCTTCAACCATCAATCCTTTGGCATTATATTTATAACTGTGTTCGATGTTTTGTTTATCCAACGATATAGAGCAAGCAAAACGGCTGATATCTACATCGGAATCAGCTAATCGAATTTTATGCTGTATTGCCCTAACCCGCTCACCTCGCGCATTTATTTCGTTAATGTAAATTCGGTCGTATTCCTCATCAAATATCAAACCTTCTAACACATCTTTTATAGAACAGTGCTCGGCTAATGTATTATTTAATTGAGTTGCATATTCAATGATTTTTTTATTATTGCCATCACGATCAGGATTAAAAAGAGTAAGGTAGTTTAATTCGTCAACTTGGGCAACAGTATGCCCCACTTTATTAAACCAAGCTCTAGTAATATTCCATTGTTGTATAAACGGATCTATCAACTCACGTTGGGAGCATAACTCACCAAATGCATTATATTCATTAATTTTTGCTAATGAATAGGCACCAAACTGAGCGTCAGTACCTAATCGCACCGTGTAGAGCGCTATATGCTCTTGAATGGTTTTAATTGGTCTATTCGCTCTATCGAATTCAAAAAGAATGCTGCGATCATCTTCTGAACAATTAATAGCTGCCTCAACAACCGATAATGGAATTCCTGTATTAATATAAGTATTAAAATCAACATTAATTGCTTGCGCATAGCGCGTTAACTTAATGATATTACCAAATACATTATGCTCATAAGCACTAACATACCCTTCTTGGTCAATGTCATAGCGTAATACATCTGCTTTATATACTTGAAATCGAGGCACACCGAGCTCATCAATAATCACAATAGGCTTTTGAAATGCATTATAAATAATTTCAGTATTAAGCATCTTAAGTGTATCGGGTCGTTCGTCCATTTTAGGCGTTTTACTTTTATCATGAACCGCAACATTATGATGCACTGTATGCATCACTTGGCCACATGGATTAACATATATTTCAACTGTGCGAGCATCTACGCTGCCATAGGCCTCGATAACTCGCTGTATATCTCCATCGAATTCAATTTTTTTAATAATTCGTTGTTTAGGCGATTGAATTAATTGCCCTTGAGGGGTAACCATAGTTGTTTCTACTGGTGGAGTCGCTTCCGCAATTTTTCGCCCCACGGTATCAATATCAAAGGTCCAAATGTCCCCAGCTTTATCTATGTATTCTCGTAAATTATCTAAAGCATCCAATTTAAATTCTTCACGATAATCGAGTTGATCAATCACGGCAACTTTACGAAGAGCGACATCATATTCCACTTGAATACAAGGAATAACTTCTTTAGGGGGTAATAATTCCTCAATTGAGGTAAACGAAAAAACAAGAGGGATTTTTATTTTTTCGGGATAAAACCACGTTTTAATTGGTTTATCACGGTGATCATAACCGTATTGTGTCACATAACCTTCGGCATTTATTTCAAACACAATACGGCCAAAGCCATCATGCACAAAACGAGTAAAACGATCATCAGGCTGTTGAAGCGCTTCGCGATTAGGGCACTTATCGTATGCAAAATAAGGAGTGGCATAGGTGCGCTCTTCCAGCAGCCAATTATTTTCATTCCAGCATTGCTCTTTTACAATGCCTTCGCCATTAATGCTAAATCGCTCATTGCCACGAACATCAAAAAACCATGCGGCCGCTCTATCTTGTGACGTTGCTCCTGGAGTTTCGAGCATAAACTGACTTGAATCAATAGCTGTTGCGTATTGAATTGCGTATACTTTTTTTCCTTGCGTATTGTACTTATAGTTCGTCAGCTTGCCTTTATCATCCAGGTTGGCAATAAGATTATTGAGCGCGTCATAAGCATAATAAAATATCTTATCATGCTCATCAGGAACTAAAAGTGCCTCTATTTGCGTATAACTAAGCGTTTCATCATCAGTATCTTTTAAAGAATGGAGATAATGCCTCTCTTCAACACAATATCCATGCTCATTATATTTTTTTTCAACTACGCCGCCCATTGAATCAATGGAATAACGTTCATTGTTTGCAGCATCAAAATAAGAGTACGTTTTATGACCATTGGCGTCGATACGAGCAATACAATTACCAACCGCATCATAACGCATTTCGGTCGTATGCTTTATCCCATCAGGATCTACTATTTTATAGCGTACGCGCCCTAATTTATCTCTCAAGAGTGAAGTAACCAGTTGACAAGGATATTCACTAGTTTCTTTAATTTCTTTCGTGATATTTTTTAAGCCATCATATTCATGATAATTACTTAACGCCAAATGCTCAGGATCAATAACCCGATCAATTTGTAAACCACGTTCATTATAAAAAGTCCGCGTTGACAGTTCTTGTTGATCAATACGTACAAGTTCTCGTCCATGAGCATCTCGCTCAAAACGTAAAACCCGCTCATCACTTAACGATTTTTCAATCTGTTTAATAACTTGGCCGCTTTTATTATGAAAATGAATTGTCTCTTTTCCTAAAGAATCAACCACACTAATAAGCCAACCTGCAATATTATAGGCATAATGAGAAGCATAACCTTGTGCATCAATTTTTGTCTTTATCTGCCCATCCACATCGTAAAATTTTTGCCATAATATACCATTGGCATTTTGCTCTACTTCGAGCTCATCAAATGCATTGCGCTTGATTAAAGAAAAAGATAATGCATCTCGTTTAATGATAGTACGTCCATAATCTTCATAAAGATAAGAGGTGCTATTTAAGCGCGCATCAATTGTACTTTTTGGTCGAGATAACTCATCCCAAGAATAATTTATTTCATGATGAAGAGGTGTAATTTCTTTGATTTTGCGATTTAAATTATCATGATAGGTTTTAGTGCTATGGTGATTGGCATCAAAGTAAATCACTAATCGCTCTTCATCAACATAATTCCAACACTCCGTTGCATTAATGCCACCAACATCCTGGATTTTTAAAATGCATCGATTCGACGCATCATAATCCATATGAGTTACTAACTCATTATCTGCATCAATTTCTTGTTTTGATACCACCAGATTATGAAACGCATCGTACTCTTTTTGAGTGCTGTACTGTTCGGCATCACTACATAAAGCAATTAAGCCTCTTTTATTATATTGAGTCAATTCAATCACATCATTCAAACTGTGATAGCTGTGAAATAATGTCGTTAATTCTGGGGTTAACATTCCACCAGTAAGCCCAGCTAATTCAGATTCTGCAATAAAACGCTCGTAATAGCGCGTTTGCTCTATATGATGAAATATACTTTCATAGCAATATTCAGTGATATGACCAGTCGGACTGATTGAAAAACATAACTCTTGTGCCCCGTTGTAATAAAAAAGGCGCACATATCCTAACTCATCATACGTCCTAATGACTGCTCCAGCTAAATTATAAACATGCCGAATACTTTGATTTTGCCAAATCGCTTCACTTAATACATTATGCTCATTTAATTTTAAGGCGACTCGCGCAGATAACTCATGTGTCAGTTGGCCAAATCCATTATATCGAGCATAAGTGCACCTCGAATCACTCATTGCCAGTAGATCACGCTTTGTTTCACTAGCCACTTTGCCACAAGGTGCGTAAGATTTATTAATTTCTAAGCCAGAACTACGCTCCTCTCTAATTAAATGGTTTATTACATTCCAAGAATAAACCTGTGTTTCGCCACCGCAACGGCGCTCAATAAGTCACCCCCCAGCATCCCAAGAGTGATGTGTTACATTTAATTCTTCGTCTATTTGTTGCAGGCATTGACCCCGAGCGTCCAATACAAACGATTGTTTTTTTTGTAGAGCATCTAAAAAATATGGTGCATTCCAATGACTAAGGGCAGGGAATAAACTTAATGTAGTTATTTTATTTAATAACTCGCCATTTAGATTTCGTTGATAAATAACCACATGCCCCGAAGAACTTTGCTCACCTATTAATTGATTTACCTCGTTATAAAAAAAGCGCTGGTGTCGGTCTTTAGCTGTAGGGATAGCATCAGGAGGAACTTGAAAAACTGCTCGTTGTTCCGCTGTGACGTTTAAAGGTTGTGCGTAAGAAATGCTTTCAATTCGATTACCTAAAGAATCATAACAATACTCACTAATATAGTTATCACCATCAATAGAGCACAACAATTGCCCAATAGCATTATAAAAAGTAGATTCAATACAACAATCACCTGCGGGAGTAGGTTGCCATTTGGCTGCTCTTAAAGCCCATTCATCAAGCTGAGTCAAAGGAGTTGCAAAGCGTGTTTGATGCAGTAGATTGTTATTTAAGTCATAGTCATTTTTAATAACTCTATTCTCACCATCGATAGTATAGAGAACCCTATTATATTCATCATAAACAATAAATTGCTCACCACAATCATCTTGTTCTATGTGATAAAGACGTCCTTTTTTATCGTAGTTAAAATATTTGTTTCTGGTATGTTCCCCACATTGCTCTTCTTGATACTCTAACAATCCACATATATCCCATCTTTTAGTTATCACTAATTGAGTGGGTTCAAATAAGGTGCGCTGCTCATTTTTTTGATATACATGATGCGTTATTTGCTCAAGAGCATCGCTCTCTTTTATAACACGAGAAAGCCCATCATATTCAATTTGATTTGTCGCGAACTCATACGCATTAAGTTTTGTTTTTTTAGTATATAGCTGCGCATACATAGTCCATTCATATTCTTCATAGGCAGCACACTCATCAAATATCCCACTACCGTCTAAAGCAATATTTGCATAAATAGTTTGGCTTATTTTTTTCCCGTATTTATTGTATCGCCATTCCGATAAAGAACGAGCGCTCAAAGATTGCTTATCACACCAGTCTTGAATCAGCGATAATGAAAAAGGCACCTTATTTATATCAAAAGGGGCATCTAAATAAGTGATTTCACGAATGCAATTTCCAAACTCATCATAACCATAAGCGCGCACGGCCCCATGAGCTTCAATTTTAAAAGCCAGTTGCTTTTTATCATTAAAAATATAGGAAGTATCTAAATATTGCTCGCCATTTATTTGTAGCAACGCGCTGGTTTCACCTAATAATAAACCAGAAGACTCATCGCGCGTACATATTGTTTTAGCTCCATCGCGCGCAACTAAAGTAGCATAACACCCTAAAGAGTCATAGCTAAAATGTTGCGCGGAGTTATCTTGATACGTCACTTGGATTAAACGATCGTACGTGTCATACATGTACTCCTGATACTGCTCTAAGTAGCTGTACTTTTTTAGTAGTCCTGCTTCCCTAATAAAATATTCTTTATTGCCTAATGGATCAACTAATTGCGTCACGTTAGTTTTATAAGATAAAAACCATGTGTATTGCGAACCGATGCACAGAGAATTTAAATGGCTGAAATCATCTTTTTCTATATAAGTAAACCCAACCTCAGTGCAATCGCTTTGAGTAATAGTGCTTATTAGCACACTCCCCTCTTCATAAGAATAATTAACTTCGTAATTATCATTGATATTAAGAGGAATTAACGTTTGGATAAGCCGATTGTTCTCATCAAAAAAATATTGCATTTCGAGTTTTTTGATATCAGCATCAATGGAGTAGACATCCGTACGATTAGAGGTATATTCAAAAACGACCCTAAGACCTGAAATACCATGAAGCGTAATTAAACGTCCACACGTGTCGTACTCATATAATAAATAATTTCCATCCTTATCGGTGATTTGTTGTAGCTGACGGTGCGCATTATATAATTCTGTATTATTGCTTAAAGGATTCCAACCAGACCATTGCTCACCCGTATAATACAAAACAGAAGAGCCCCCTGCTTCAGATAACGATACATAACAGGCGCGTTGCGCATCATATGTATATCTACTTTCATCTCCATCGGCCTCTGTGACATACACAAAACTTCCAACCTCATTTGCTCTTCCTTCTATAGAACTAATTTCTTTGCCTTGATTAATAGTCCAAGGAGTAATGGATTGACTGTTATATTGATAACCAATAGTAAATTGAACACCTTGATCGCAAAAAGTTTTAGTGAAATCTTTGATAAATAAATTGCCATTAAGAGGATTTACATTAAGTGTTAATTTTGCCTGTCCGTAAAAATATTCCTTCCTTTTCAGGATATCACGTTTTTTACCCAGTTCCGGTGTTGCAATTACATTGAAAAATGTCACAGTCTGCTGCTCCTGTATTCTCAAATTAATATCGAGACATGTGTTTGGACTTCATAACGTTAATGCCAGTTATTAAGCTCTTCTTATTTATCCCTAGCCATCACCTGAGCATGAATGATTAATGTGAGGGGTAAAAAGCTTGTGTTCTCCACGCTACGCGCGGAGGGAGAATCTGATAGGTAAATTAATCCTGAACTCACCTTGCATTGCTCTAATTTTCCATATTTGGACTGCGCAAATAATATCAATATGATTGTTTTAAAACAATTAGGCCATATTCACTTAAAAAAATATGACATTCCAATGCTCATTGTTTTTAAATGTTTTTTTAATTAACAGCGAATTTTCTTTGCCTAATTAAAGAGATGTCTTATAACAATTCAAGAAAATACAGTTAAATTAAAACCTATACTCATAGATCAACAATATAATTTGGTAGGCGATTAAAGGAGCATTTCCCTTGCTGACTTCAAAGATTCATTTTGTTACACTGTGCGCATCATAATTTGCACAAAAGTACCTATGACCACTCACACCCCCATGATGCAACAATATTTACGGATTAAAGCCGATTATCCCGATATGTTATTACTCTATCGCATGGGCGATTTTTATGAGTTATTTTTTGATGATGCAAAACATGCAGCGCAATTACTTGATTTAACCCTTACTCATCGTGGTCATTCGGCTGATAAACCCATTCCTATGGCTGGTGTACCTTATCATGCTATTGAAAATTACTTGGCTCGTTTATTAAAAAAAGGCGAGTCCGTTGCTATTTGTGAACAAGTAGGCGATCCGGCTACCAGTAAAGGGCCTGTTGAGCGACAAGTCACCCGCATTATTACGCCGGGTACAGTGACTGATGAAGCCTTACTTGATGCAAAAAAAGACACTTTGTTGTTGTCTCTTTATCAGCATAAAAAAAATATTGGGTTGGCTTGGGTGAATTTGAGTGGTGGCCAGTTTCATTTATTAGAGTTAAAGGATTCGAGTCAATTAAGCGCGGAATTAAGTCGTTTAAATCCGGCAGAGTTATTACTACAAGAATCCTCACCGTTACAAGAATATTGTGCGGAGTTTCCGATAAAAACACGACCAGGGTGGGAGTTTGATCACGCGCAAAAATTAGTGAAAGAACAATTTGCCGTAAGTGATGTATCGGCTTTTGGCGTGCAACAACATCCTGTGGCCTTTACCGCCGCAGGTGCCCTACTGTCGTATTTGCAGACCACGCAAAAACAAGCGCTTCTTCATTTAAATACCATAACGCTTGAACAAACAGAAGATTATCTGCAACTCGATGCGTCCACGCAAAAACATTTAGAATTGTTTGAAAACACTCAAGGTGGCAATCAACATAGTTTGGCCTCTATTTTAGATAATACCGCCTCAACGATGGGCAGTCGCTTGCTAAAACGTTGGTTAAGTCGCCCTCTTACCTCGCAACACATTATTGCAGAGCGACAAAAAGCATTGCACGAATTAATTGCCTTGCAACAACCGCATCTGCTGTATGACTTATTACGACAAATCCATGATGTGGAACGTATTGTTTCACGTATTGCTTTAAATTCCGCGCGCCCACGCGATTTAGTAGCCCTTCGTACTACTTTAGAATTATTACCCTACATTAACAAAGCGATTGAGCGCAATGAATCAACCCTTATTGAACGACTCAAACAACAACTCACTCCTCTGCCCGAACTACATCATTTACTCGAAAGTGCGGTAATAGACAACCCACCTGTAATTATTCGCGATGGCGGCGTGATTGCCCCGGGATTTGATGAAGAGTTAGACGAGTTACGTGGCTTAAGTACCAATGCGCAAGATAAACTCGCGGCATTAGAACAAGAAGAAAAACAAAAAACGGGATTATCTTCTTTAAAATTTGGCTTTAATAATGTGCAAGGTTTTTATATAGAGTTATCTAAAGCGCAGGCAGAACATGCACCGATTCATTATCACCGCAAACAAACATTAAAAAATGTCGAGCGCTACATCACCCCTGAGCTAAAAGTATTTGAAGAAAAAGTACTCTCGGCACAAACAAAAGCATTGGCGCGCGAAAAATGGTTATACGAACATCTTATTCGCGAATTACAAAGTTCCATTGAACCTCTAACCTCGTTAGCCCAAGCATTAGCTTCATTAGATGTATTGGTCAATCTTGCCGAACGGGCGCAAACCCTCAATTGGAGCTGCCCTATATTAAGTGATAAACCTGGATTATCCATTCGAGCCGGACGTCATCCCGTTATTGAGCAAATCGTTAAAGAACGATTTATTGCCAATGATGTTCATCTAGCACCCGAGCAACATATTATTTTAATTACGGGTCCGAACATGGGTGGCAAATCAACCTACATGCGCCAAACGGCACTCATAGTTCTCCTAGCGCATATAGGCAGCTTTGTGCCCGCACAAGAAGCCCATATTGGTCCAATAGATAGAATATTTACCCGTATTGGTGCCAGTGATGATTTAACTTCTGGGCGTTCAACGTTCATGGTGGAAATGACTGAAACGGCGCATATATTAAGACAAGCGACACATAAAAGTCTGGTGCTTATTGATGAGATTGGCCGCGGTACTAGTACTTATGATGGGATGGCTTTGGCTTATGGATGTTGTGCCTATTTAGCCAACACAATTAAAGCCTATACTTTATTCTCCACCCATTATTTTGAATTAACTCAACTACCCACTCAATGGCCATGCATTAGCAATGTGCATTTGCAAGCGTGTGTGGACTCCGGGCGTATTGCCTTTTTATATACGGTAGAAAAAGGTCCGGCTGATCGCAGTTATGGTTTAGAAGTTGCAGAGCTCGCAGGCATTCCCAAAGAAGTATTAACTTTAGCACATCATCATTTACAGCACCTAACGCCACAAGAACCAACACCTTATAATGTGCCACCACGCCAAGAGGTACCCGCAGCCCCATCTCCCATCGTGTCATTATTAGCGCAAATTGACCCCGATACACTAACCGCGCGCGCGGCATTAGATTTAATTTATCGCTTAAAAGAGTTAGAGCATGCATAATTTCTTGCGTGATGTGCCTAACTCCTTTATAACTAGGACTCAGTAATTAACATCAATTATGGATTTAAAAAGAGAGGTTCCTCATTTATCTCCGATTGATGTTAATTAAGACTCCAATCATATTTTTTGTAATGTAATGAAATTATTTATTCGTTTGTGCTTACTATGTTGTTCTTTGCACGCTTATGCTAATGCTTCTTTTGTGATTCATGGTATTAGTGGCGATGCATTGACGAATATTGAAAAACGCTTAGAAGAAGCAGAACAAGCAAAACCGCTCGCCGATACCTCCCCTGAAGAATTACATGCTCATGTGCTTAGTGCCTTACAACCTTATGGTTATTTAAAAGCGCAAGTAAGCGTATCAATAAAAGGCAGCAAAAGTGCCGTTATCAACATTGATAAAGGGCCTCTAACTTATATTTCTGCTATCAACATCAAATTAATCGGTCCAGGTGCCCATGCCCCAGCCTTAGAAAAAGCAGCAACTAATCCGCCTATTCGTGTGGGTGAGCCGTTATTAATGAAGCAATATAATAAAGCCAAAAACAATATTGCCAATACGGCAGAACACTTAGGTTATTTACATGGTACATTCAATACCGCAGAATTATTAATTCGCGAAAATAACACCGCAGAAATCACATGGGTATTTGATACAGGGCCTCTGTTTTATTTTGGTCAAGCACAATTTAATCCCACGACAATCAGCCCGCAATTATTGCAACGCTATGCTCCCTTTAAATACCAAGACGTTTATTCAACTGATTTAGTATTAAAACTTAATAATGATTTATCTACTAGTGGGTACTTCAGCTCGGTTTTAGTAAAGCCACAAATTAATGACAACCAAACCACAGTACCGGTACAAGTACAACTGCAACCCGTTCCTAAGTATTCGTACTCTTTAGGGGCAGGATACGGTACCGATACAGGCATTCGAGGTCGCGCCGGACTTTATGTTATCCCGGTGAATAAACAAGGACATAAATTTAATGCCATTGCTCAAGGGTCATTTAATCAAAATGCCCTACAAGCACAGTACCTTATTCCAGGGCAAAACCCTGTAACCGATCAATATAATATTACGGGAAATTTTTCCAATTTAAATTATGCCACCGGTTATAGTAACGCCTTCTTATTATCTTTAGGCCAACAACACAATTTAGATTACTTTAAGCGATCCGTGTCTTTAAATGCCTTGTATGAGCGATTTAATTACAGCGAACAATTAGGTCACAACGAGTTTTTTCTTTATCCTAAAGCGCAATTTACTTTTAGAAAGGCAACTAATCCTTTATTTTCACCGTCCGGATATAATGTAGCATTAAATGCGCTAGGTGCGAGTACCTTAGCTTTATCAAGTACTTCCTTTGCGCAAGGTTCTATTGATGCGAAAGGAGCCTACATGATTGAACCTATTCGATTACGATTATTTGCCCATACCATTCAAGGTGCGACTGCAATTAGTAATATTAATAAGCTGCCTCTTACTCTTGCTCAATTATTGGGAGGCACCGATAACCTTCGTGCCTTTAGTTTTAACTCCGTAGGTCCAGGACGAATTCTTAGTTACGGCGGTATTGAGCTGCAAAAAGAAGTAGTGAAAAATTGGTATGCCATTACTTTTTATGATATCGGCGATGTATTTAATCCAACACCACATGATACTTTATATGATGCTGGAATCGCCATCATGTGGGTATCTCCCGTGGGGCCAATTAAAATAGGGGCGGCGCAACAAATAAGCAGCACCTTTCAACGCTCCAATAATAGCCCGCGTTTAGTCATTAATATGGGACCTGATTTATGATGAAGCACATTATTAAAAACACGCTTAAATCATTACTATTGTTGTGTGCTTTGGGCGCAACTATTTTGGCCTTTTTTCTATTCACCACAACAGGCCTTAAAACCATAATACATTTAGGCAGCATCTATCTGCAGCATCCTATCAAAGCACATGAAGTAAAGGGGCGTTTATTTGACACATTTCAATTAGGTGAGCTGCAACTTAATTATCAAGACCACACTATTGTCATAAAAAAAATGTATGTTAATTGGCATCTAAAATCTCTATTAAAATCGCAATTGCCTATTGACTCCTTACTCATCGAACACCTTGAGCTAATACAAAAGGATGAAGCGCAAAAAGTAGAACATATTGTACTTAGTGGGTTACTTACTAAAAACCAAATTAGTTTAGATTCATTCACTGCAGATTACGCCAATGCACGAGTGCTTGCCAAAGGAGAAGTAGCGACCCAAAGTCCTTATGCCACACAAGCGAAGCTCACTATATCATCGATAACCAAAACCCAGCCTAAGTTAGCGGGTGCTTTTTCTATTCAAGGAACCATCGATGCATTACATTGGTATGGCAACATCACCGGTTTAGGAACCATTGCCATCCAAGGCTCCTTGTTGCAAGCAAAAAATATCGAACAATCAATTCGTTGGAATAATATCAACTGGCCTTTAACACAAACACCCCAATTTTCCAGTGAACAAGGGGCTTTATTTATTAAAGGAACATTGCCCAATGTTGATGTGCAATTAGATACAAAAATAGCCCAAACATCACAAAATCCGTGGCATATAACCGCGCAAGCGCAAGGCAGCGTACCGTGGCAATGGAATTTTAATGTTCTTCTAAATCCACCAACCTTATCCTCTACTCGCCCAGATGGCCTTTACAGCGCTATAACCTTAAAAGGCAGCATAAATAATCCGCAAAATGCATCTATTACCTTACAAGCAGCACCTGGTGTCATTAAATTCACAGAACAAGACTCATTCTCAGAAATTGCGTTTTCCGGTATGCTGTTAACCGCTCAATTATCGGATAAAGGACTCTCTGGACAAGGCGTGTTTACTCTAGATGAACAAAAGAAGATTAATCTAAACCTACAATTACCAGGACTTAAGCCACTCGACGGCGTTGATGAACAACAAAAAATTTCCGCACAAGTATCCGCATCCATCAATTCTTTAGATTTTCTCTCTCAATTTATAACGGGAATTAAAGATCCCAAAGGAGCACTACAAGTAGAACTAAACGCGAACGGCACTTTAAAAAATCCGCAAATTGAAACCAAAGCAACCTTAAAGCAAGCCAGTATAGAACTACCCGAACTGGGCATGCAATTAAAAGCGATACAATGCGATATTCATGCCCTAAAAGATCGCTGGAGTGCCACGGGCTCTATTGGATTAGGTGGTCAAACGTTACTACTTAAAGGAGACGGTTTATTAGCACCCAGCTTAAATGCCTCTATCGAACTAACAGGCGATAGCTTGCCCATTATAGATACCTATGAATATCAAATTAATGCTTCTCCCAAACTACAAATTAAATACGATAAAGAATTACTTGATATTGCAGGCACCATCACTATCCCACATGCAAAAATTAAAATTCAATCTTTTTCCAACAGTATCAGCTTATCAAAAGATGCCGTGTTTGAAAAAAAGAAAGAACAAGAGAAAAAAGCACGCTCAACCATTAATAGTCAGATGAATGTTGCGGTAACAATGGGCGATGATGTTGATCTAACCGCCCAAGGATTGCATGCCACATTAACGGGTACGGTCTATGTAAAACAAGCCCCACAAGGGGCCATGACCGCTACCGGTGAGTTAAATGTGGTGCAAGGAAAATATAAAGCATACGGACAAAATTTAACGATTGAACAAGGCGAGTTATTTTTTACCGGAGGTGCTATAGATAATCCAGGAATTAATGTACGTGCATCTAAAAATATTACTACTGCTGCAATTGAAACATCGGGAACAACACAACTGGTCGATTTTAATAGTAATAATTTACAAAATGCTAATTTACGCGGCAACATTACAGTGGGTGTTGAGGTAACAGGACGTTTAACCGACCCGGAGATTCAACTGTTTTCTACCCCAGCTATTTTATCTCAAGCAGACATTCTTTCAATGATGATCTTAGGCCGCCCTGCCAGTCAGGCTAATAAAGCAGGAGCTCAATTACTGCTGGCTGCGATCTCATCCATGGATTTAGGTAAAAATACTCACGGCACGCAAATGTTAGAACAATTAAAACACAGTTTAGGTGTCGATTTTGATATTGAAACCAACAGTAATTACAACTTACTCACCAATACAGTAAGCGACAAAACAGCCTTTGTGGTGCGAAAATCCATTTCCGATAGGCTGAGTATTGGTTATAACGTGGGGCTTTCACAGACCGATCCGAATGTGGTGACGCTAAAATATTTGCTCAATAAATTTTTTAGCGTCCAAGTCAGTACGAGCAGTAGTAATAGCGGATTAGATGTTTTATATACCTCTCATTCTACGCCGCAAAAACTAGAGTAAACGCTACAAATCTTTACTTCATTTTACTGGAATAATTATGTAACTCGGATATTTTTTCAATATTTATAACTTCGCAAGAAAAAAACGCCCCATTATCAGTAGTATAACCTATACGCTGAAGCAATTCAGTACTAAAGCTCTCTCTTTCGGTTAAATCGCTATTACTTTTGTGGCTCGTATCATAGCAACCTAAAATAGTTTTTGCTCTATCTTTAAATTGATATTTTTTTTCAATTTCAGAACCGGCTAATGATCTTCGAATACGTTCAGGAACAAGAGGTAACTGTTCTTTTTTCGTTTTTTTATCCGAATTAAAAAAATTCATTTAATACACCCTCAAATTTATCACCATATAAAAAAATCAATTGTATCATTAAAAAACCAAAAGATAAATATTTGAACTAAAAATCAAATGTTAATTTACTTGTTTATTGTTAATTGATTCATTTCAACAGTAGTGATGTATCTATTACTTCATTAAAATGATTTCATTTTGTACATTGAATTAAAATATGATACTATGTCGTTTGATAATAAAGAAAGGATCATCTCAATGAGTCACTCTACTCTACCCTTAAGATTAAGCCGGCTACGGCGTACAGCAATGTCTCGAGCACTGATTAGAGAAACACGTATACATGCTGAACAATTAATTGCGCCTTTATTTATTAGTGAGACATTAATTCAAGCGCAAGCTATTCATGCTATGCCAGGACAATACCAACTAAGCCTTAATGATCTGCCAAAAGAAATTGAAGAGCTTAGTGCTTTAGGTATTTCTGCCGTTTTATTATTTGGCATTCCAAAAGAAAAAGACAGCTGCGGTAGTGAATCATTTAATCCTAATGGAATTATTCAACAAGCAATTAAGACTATTCGTGCCATTAATGACGAATTACTAATTATTACCGATTTATGTTTTTGTGAGTATACCGATCACGGTCATTGTGGTGTTTTACATGAGCAAGCAATTGATACCAATGCAACATTAGAATTATTAGGAAAACAAGCAATAAGTCATGCAACAGCAGGAGCCAATTGGGTCGCACCAAGCGGTATGACCGATGGTATGGTTGGTGCTATTAGAGAGGCTCTGGATAATGCAGGTTATCAGCATATTCCAATATTAAGTTACAGTGCAAAATATTGCTCTTGCTTGTATGGGCCATTTAGAGAAGCTGCACAAGGCGCTCCGCAATTTGGCGATAGAAAAGCCTATCAAATGGACCCTGCTAATAGTAATGAAGCGCTCAGGGAAACTGCTTTAGATATTGAGGAAGGGACCGATATGATTATGGTAAAACCAGCTGGTTTTTATCTTGATATTATCTATAGATTAAAACAAAACTTCCCCCAAATACCACTTTGTGCCTATCAAGTGAGCGGTGAGTATTCGATGATTAAGTATGCCGCCCAACATCAATTGATAAATGAAGAACAGGCGATGATGGAAAGTTTAACTGCGATAAAACGCGCCGGGGCTGATTTTATTATTTCTTATTTTGCTAAAGATGTTGCACGTTTATTAACACGATTATAAAAAATGCAAAAAAAACGTCATCCTGAACGCAGTGAAGGATCTCTTGAGTGAGGCTCTGTACCATGTCCAGGAGATCCTTCACTGCGTTCAGGATGACGTGGTGTCTTTTCCGGGAGTTGCTGCCCGAACTTGCTCTACGATGCCAAAAACCGTTATAGTAGCAAAAATTTTAATTACTATTTATAAATCTGGAGAGTATCAAATGAAGTTGATGTTAAAAAGTTTATCTGCCATTACGTTAAGTTTCAGTACATTAGTTGCGTTTGCAGCTCCTAGCTACATGACTACGACCAATACAACCACCGAAGAATCTAATGCTTATGTTGCAGGCGTACCTTCGCCCTATCCAACAAAAGCACAATCAACTCGTAAAGTCGCTTGGAATCTAGTACGTATCGCATGTTATGGCCATACAGACAGCGCGGGCAATTGCACGGCACTAATTAAAATGGCAACCAATACAGCAAATCCTATTACTGTGGGTACTATGAGCATGAATATTAATACCGGTGATGTAAATCCTAAAGTATTATCAGCCAACGGGTATACATTTACAGTAACTGGTTTAGGTGAAGCGGTAATTACTAAAAATTAAAATATATATTTATATATGCATCTTAATATGAAGTAAAAAGATCATAAGAATCATTTTACTTCATATTTAATGC
>CAZSAO010000014.1:0-29189 GCA_964605275.1 uncultured Legionella sp. | reverse complement strand
TTTTTTTCTCCTCCTTCGCCCTCTCATTCATTTATTAGATACGTTTGCTTCTATGAATTGACTCTAATATTCCATTAAATGGACGGGCACAAATTTACGAAAAATGGTTCGCCAAAACGCGAGTTACTTTAAATGGAACAATACCGTTATTCGCCTAATTGATACTCACTATCAAAAATTGGTTAGTGGCTTTACGCGTATTTTTTAATAAACTTAGTTTGGGGGTGGGGGTGGATGATACGTCTATGAAGTCGCAATTAATTTAAAAAACCATTAAATCTTGGTGAAATTAAATTCAACATTTTTATTTCACCAAGATGATTTCGATTTAGCGTTTATTTAGTAGCACTTGCCACAAAAGGTTTATCCATCAACCATACTACTTGTGCACCAACTAAATCAGCACTAGCATAGCTTGTTGCATTAACACCAAAACTTGATGTCGGCGTTAGTGCGTCGTTGGTATTAACCCCTGAATTATTATCCGCAAATAAATGAGTATACCCGACATCCACACCAATATTTTCTCGCGCTTGATAATGGCCGCCAATAGAAAGAGCCCAACGATCTGTATCGGGAAGACGAACGTCTCGATACGCATTGGTTGTAGGTGTTTGATCGTATCCACCACCCACGCGTAACATCCATTGGTCATTAAAGCGATAATTGGCACCTAAAGCCGCACGCCATGCATCTCTATAATTTTGTGGCGTAGCAGCATTTACAGAAACTTGAGACACATCGCCATCGCTCTCAACATTAGGAGCAGCTACATTATTTAATTGGATTGTTTCAAAACAACTCCAGCCAGTAAATACCACTGAGGCTAATAAAGCAAAGCGATCGTTCACATCTTGATATGCACTTAAAGTCAACACATCAGGAAACTCAATAGCATTACTGTTTAAATTATTATTACGTACTACTGCATAAGGGAGCGCGGGATCAACAAATAAATTACCGGTGCTGGCCAGAGGTCCTGATAACTCACTATACCCATCAAATGTATGACGTATTTTGGACTGATAATTTATACCTAAACGCGTATGTTTATCATTAAAAATCCCCATTCCACCAACGTGATAGCCTACCCCAAAAGAATCACCTTTATTATAACTTAAGGTGTCTTCCATAGAAGGATAACAATTTAGGCCCGCGGCATCACAAGCACCAGCCGCGTCCAAAACATTCGTAATATTAGGAACACCAATCATACGATTAAATTTAACGCGCGCGTATTGCAAATCTAAGCCCGCACCTAACGCAAAATGCTCAGTAATTCTAGCGCCGAGTTGGGGTGAAATATTAGCGGTAAATAAATCACTTAGCGTTGCTTCATAACGTACAGGCGATTCACTTCCCCAATCAGTAGAAAGCCCAAACGGAGCCACCACACTTAAACCAAACGTTGCATTTTCACCTAAAGGCAATGCATAGTGAAACGCAGGAACTAAAGCACTCTCCGCACCTTGAATATTAGCAAATGATTCAGTATATGTATCAAATGGTGAGGGAAGACCGTCTACAGTATAAGTACTAGAACCGGTTAAACGCGTGCTAGGAAATACACCTACACCACCAAATACAGCCTGCTCGCCCGATAATAATACTAAACCGGCGGGGTTATACCAACCCGTAGACGCATCAGCCGCTTCTGCCGCAGCACCTGCAGCATAATTACCAATAGCCGCGGGGCTACTTTCTGTATACAAAGAAAAACTACCTGCTTGAGCAGTACTCGCTGCAACAATACTTAATATTGCACTACTTACCAAAGTCATTATCGGTTGATGCTTGTTGTTCACACATTACTCCTTTTTAAAGCATGCCTACTTCACTAGATTTGCAAGATAATAAAGGAATTTAAAACGATTTCAAATGACTCACTCATAATTTATATAATAAATTCAATAAATAACCAACAAAAGAGGCACTATGGATTAATAAGAATCACCTCATTGCGTTACAACAATAAAATACCCCAGTGACCTAGAGAGTTAGTCGGTTAAATCATGTATTTATCATACAAAGGCATTAAAGTAGCTTAATCTACTTGTACATTCACTTTTGCCCATGATACTGTGTATAAAACGTCCTAGTAAAAAAAATCATGGAACAAATCGTCACTAAATTTGGTGGGACTAGCGTCTCCACTCGCGCCACTTGGAATAATATTCTAGCCATTACAAAAGCGCACATAGCAGCCAATAAACAGCCTATTATTGTTTGTTCTGCCCTAACCCAAATATCTAATAAATTAGAAAAAGCAATCGATGCCGCGTTATTGGATGAACATCATAGTATTTATGCCGATATAGAAAGCAGCCACCAACATTTGGCACAAGAGCTCGAAGTAGCATTTGATTTAATTGCTCATGAATTACATCAACTCAAACAATGGCTGACCGGGATTGCACTACTAAAACAAGCACCCGCTAAAACGCAAGCACAAATATTAAGTCTTGGCGAATTAATGATGACGCGTTTGGGTCATGCTTTTTTACAACAGCATGGGGTGACTACCCAATGGTATGATGCGCGTGAGCTATTAACCAGTAAACCCTCTCTTGGTGGTGATTTAGTTAATTATTTATCGGCGCGTTGTGATAGTGAGTATGACGCTCAATTAGTGGAACAATTTCTTTGTTGTGGCGCACGCGCCATCATTACCCAAGGCTTTTTTGCTGCTAACCCCCAAGGTGAAACCGTTTTATTAGGCCGTGGCGGCTCCGATACCTCGGCAGCTCTTCTTGCCGGAAAAGTTCATGCCTCATTGTGTGAAATATGGACCGATGTACCGGGTATATACACAGCAAACCCGCATCAGCTACCACATGCTCGTTTATTAAAGCAACTGCATTATAATGAGGCGCAAGAAATTGCCTCTATGGGTGCGAAAGTATTGCACCCCAATTGCATTCCACCGGTGCGACATGCCAATATTCCAATGGTCGTGAAATTTACGCAAATGCCCGAACACTCTGGTACCTTAATCACCCAGGATGTGGATGAGACTGCGCCATTAATAAAATCAATTCAAGTCAAGCACAGTATTTTATTGATATCTATTGATGCCTTAAATATGTGGCAACAAGTAGGTTTTCTTGCCGATATTTTTGCGGTATTTAAAAAACATGGGTTTTCTGTTGATTTACTCGCTTCATCCGAGTTTAGTGTCACTATCTCTCTAGATAACACCGCTAAATTAAAAGAACGACATGCTATTAATGAATTATTAGAAGAACTACAACAATTTGGCAAAGCTAAATTAATAGAGCCATGCAGTGCGGTGAGTTTGGTAGGACATCATATTCGTTCCGTATTACCTCACTTAGGCCCAGCACTCGATTTGTTTGATTCAAAACAAGTGTATCTGATGTCTCTTGCGTCTAATAACTTAAATCTTACGTTTGTAGTCGATGAGTCGCAAGCCGATAAATTATGTCAAAAACTACATCATTTATTGATAGAAAATAACCCACAAGTATTTTATTACTCCAAAAGTTGGCATGAAGAGTTTGGCAATCCTCAGATACGTCCAACCCCTTGGTGGGAAGAAGAACGAGATGCTTTGTTAACGTTAGCGAGTATGCGCTCTCCTTGTTATGTATATCATAATGCAACACAAGCCAATAAAGCACAGCAATTACGTGCATTAAAATCGGTTGACCAATTATTCTATGCAATCAAAGCAAATCCACACCCCTCTATATTACGTACTATAGAAAAAGAACAGGTAGGATTTGAATGTGTCTCTATTCAAGAATTAAAACATGTACTTGAATTATTCCCATCAATAGATAGAAAGCGTATTTTATTTACGCCCAATTTCGCCCCTCGCGCAGAATATGAGTACGCACTGCAGATTGGATGTCATATTACTATCGATAGTCTCTACCCCTTAGAACATTGGCCCGAATTATTTACCCATCAAGATGTCATTATTCGCCTTGACCCAGGCACTGGAGCTGGACATCATAAACACGTATCAACCGGTGGCAATGAATCAAAGTTTGGTATTACTCAAGCGGATATAGAGCGCATTGTGCAGCTTACCCAACAACATCATATTAAAATTATCTGCTTGCATGCCCATTCGGGAAGCGGCATACTGACTATTGATTTATGGCAAGAAACGGCATTAATGTTGGCTGAATTTGCCACACACTTTCCAAATGTCTCGGCCATTAATTTAGGTGGTGGCTTAGGTGTTGTTGAAAAGCCAGGGCAACAACCGCTTGATTTTTCCGCATTAGATGCCGCATTACTGGCCGTAAAAACACAATACCCTCATTTAGAGATTTGGCTGGAGCCAGGTCGCTATTTTGTTGCGGAAAGCGGTGTGATTTTAGCGCGCGTAACGCAGTGTAAAGAAAAAGGCAAAGTTAAATTTATAGGCATTGAAACCGGCATGAACTCACTGATTAGACCGTCGTTATATGGTGCTTATCATGATATTGTCAATTTATCCCGCTTGCATGAAGAAAAAGCACTATTTGCCCACGTTGTAGGCCCTATTTGTGAATCAGGCGATACGTTAGGTTACGATCGATTATTACCCGCAACACAAGAAGGCGATGTAATTTTGATTGCTAATGCCGGTGCTTATGGCCATTGCATGAGCTCTAGTTACAACTTACGGCCTGCCGCAGAAGAAATAACGCTGGATTAGTATGAACTTAGTTGATGGAGAACAAAGACAAAAAGCAACGGATCCTAGCCAGTCATTTATAGTTCAAGCCCCTGCTGGCTCGGGAAAAACGGAAATACTCACCCAACGTTATTTACGATTATTAAGTAGCGTATCCGCCCCGGAACAGATTGTAGCGCTTACTTTTACCCGTAAGGCTGCCAGTGAGATGCGCGAACGTATTGTTTTAGCATTACAACAAGCGGCTACGGAAAATGAAGCGCACTCCGCCCATCAAAAAGCAACCCGTGCTTTTGCGCAGGCAGCACTAGAGCAAGATAGGCGTTATGAATGGCATTTATTAGAACAACCTAATCGCTTAAAAATTATTACGCTCGACTCGTTGTGTCAAAGTATCAATCATGCTATTCCCCTTTTAGAACAACAAATTGCATACGCTCAAATAACAGATAAAGCAACACAGTATTATCTGGATGCAGCGCGCCAATGCATTGAGTTTGCGTTACATACGGAAGAGTACCAAGAGGCAATAAAAATATTATTATTGCATGTAGATAATCGTTATGATCTATTAGTAAAATTATTTAAAGAACTGCTCATAAAGCGCGATCAATGGTTAGGTCCTTTGTTTCAAGCACGCCAACAAGATAAAAAGACCTTTGAAGAGGCCCTGCTTTTTATTGAGCAACACGAATTATCACGCTTACGTCAAAGCCTGCCTTTAGAGCTAGGCTATCAATTAGTACAACTTGCTAAAGAATTAGCACTCATTGAAAATGATCCGCAATCGCCGCGCTATCCCCTACAACAATGGGAGCAATTTTCTGAAATTACACCCAATCTGGCGCATGCATTATGTCGTCTAGTCCTTGGAAGTGATGCAAAGGTGCGCAATAGTTTTGATCATCATGTAGGCTTAAAAAGCGGCTCTTGTCCCGCAACACAATATAAACGCTTAAAAGCCGATTCAAAAGTATTGCTCGAGCAATTACGTGATTATCCTGATTTTCAAGCCACCTTACTCTTAGTCAGTCAGCTGCCAAAACCTGAGTATGATGCCGAACAATGGCAAGTACTTAACGCATTATTTCTTTTATTGCCCATTTTAGTCAGTCATTTGCACATTCTATTTAGCGAGCACAATGAAATCGACTTCACAACGATTGCGCAACAAGCACTCCAAGCTTTAGGCTCGGATGACGAACCTACTGATTTGGCCTTATATCTTGATAATAGCATTCACCACTTATTAGTAGATGAGTTTCAAGATACCTCCATCCAACAATATGAGTTACTCACGCGTTTGGTGCAAGGATGGCAGCAAGGTGATGGCAAAACATTATTCATCGTAGGCGATCCCATGCAATCCATTTATCGCTTTAGACAAGCGGAGGTGGGGTTATTTTTTCGTGCCCAACAACATGGTTTAGGCCCTGTAGTGCTTGAACCCTTAGCATTAAAATGTAATTTTCGCTCCACCCCTACGGTTATTGAATGGGTCAATCAGCATTTTGCAACCATTTTTCCGCGTCACATCGATATTGAGTCAGGAGCCGTGACCTTCCACGCCTCTACCGCAGTCCTTAATGATGCACCCACTAGCTATGTGAATGCTATAGAATGTAACAATCGAGATGAAGAAGCACAATGCTTGGTGAGCGCTCTTCGTCAAGAGCTCGAAAATGATGCGGAACAAAGTATCGCTATATTAGTTCGTTCACGCAGTAAATTACCGGCCATCATCCAATTATTGCGTCAACAGCGCATTTCTTATCAAGGCAGTGATATTGATTTATTAGCCCATCTTCCTCATTTACGTGATGTATGGTCGCTAACGCAAGCGCTTTTAATGCCAGGAAATCGTCTATCATGGCTGGCGTTATTACGCAGCCCTTATTGCGGCCTAACATTAAAAGAAGTACATGCTATTGCATGCTATGATAAAAAAGCATCTATTTATAGCAACTTGCATTATGTAAATAGTATTGAAGGATTAAGTGATGAGGGACGTATACGCGCTAATGTATTTATCCACGTCATGAAACACGCATTAGCACAACGCGCACAAGGACATTTATCCGACTGGATCAATGCCACCTTGACTAAATTTCATAGCAACTTCATTCTTACCCAGCAAGAACAAGATGATTTAGAACAATATTGGGCGATGCTTGATCGCTACGAAATGCACGGTCGACTCGGCGCTTTAAACGAATTTGTTATTGAATTAAATCAGCTATATTCACAACAATCCATTCCTTCTCGAGTGCACATCATGACTATTCATAAGTCTAAAGGTTTGGAGTTTGATACTGTATTATTGCCCAGTTTAGGCGCTCAACCTGCTAGAGGCGATAATCCATTAATTCGCTGGTTAAAACTACCCAGCGAGCACCATGATATTTTTTTACTATCTCCTATAAAAGGAGCTCATCAAGCAGACAACCCCCTGTACGACTATCTTGGCACTCTTGATGAAGAAAAGTCTTATTATGAATCCCAGCGTTTATTTTATGTAGCCGCAACGCGCGCAAAAAAAAGATTATATTTATTCGACGCCACAACCAAACCTGCAAAAAAATCGTTTCGCGGTCTGTTACAGCATCAATTATTTACTCCCCATGAATCTCAAAATACAACCGAAATAACAGCACAGCAAATCACACCATTACGTCAATTACCCATTAACATGTATCATGACATGCAAATTGCAGCTGAAACATTAAATATAATGCCCAAACTAACAGGGGGAATCTCACGTTTATTAGGCATCATAACCCACCGCTTTTTACAATGGATATGTGATAATCATCCGCTATCAATGCGTGATATACCATGGACGTTAATTAAACAAGAAATCAATAAGCTAGGATTTGATGCACCGATTGCAACCCAGTCATTTACAACGATAGAACAACAAATAACTCGCTTTTGCTCTGATCCGATAGGTATATGGCTTATGACCGCGCACCATAACGAGCATAATGAATATCAATTATTAGTTGAATACAATAATAAATTAGTCACCAGAATTATCGACCGCACATTTGAAGACAAGGGCCAATTATGGATTGTTGATTTTAAAACAGGAAAGGAAGAAACAAAAACTCATGCAACGTATCAAGAGCAATTAGAGGAATATGCCGGTTATTTATCTCAACATAACGCCCTGCCCATTCAATGCGGCATTTACTATTTAGAAAATAATCATTGGGTTAATTGGTTATACCACCCCAAATGAATTGTAACTCCCCACGTCATTTAGAGCAAAGCGAGAAATCTCCAGAGCAAACACATGAATAATTTAAAATAAATCACTCAAATTTTATTATATGTTCCAAGCCCAATCTCTACTTCCTGTGGCTTGTTTCATAGCTATATACACAAGTCCCTACAAGCCTTACTGAATAAGACGTGTAGGGAAGAATTTAGAAACATAGCACGGGATCCCGCAGGACGTAGAGGAAAACGAAAGACCTTAAGAGTTTATAGATACTTTTATTTATTTTTACTTTGCACTTTTTGCCACATAGTGCTCGCAATTTGAATAGTCGCTAAAGGATTAAGTTGATTACGTTTGATATCTCCTGAATGTACAAAAGATGCGAAAGAACCATCGTCAGGATTCCAATAGTAACAAATACATAACTGTAATTCTTTAACACAATCGTTCGATTTTTTATAAGGCTGTAGGTAATCAATCATGCGTAATGCAGCATCGTTAGGATATTCATTTTGCTCTGCTATTACGGGTGAAATAATCAACGCGTCAAGTGCGCCATCTTTTTTTTGTTCTAATTGTGCAACCAACCATTTATTTGGCTCTTGCGTTTGAATATCAATACTCATAGGATATTCAACATAAAACCCCTCAAAACCTTTCAATTCATCAAGAGAAGGACAAGTAAATGTTTTAGCTATAAGCAACGGAGAAAGTAACAATAAACCACTACTAATCGTTAAGTGTTTTAAAAAATTTTTAAATTTCATTATCAGCCCTAAAGAACATTGTACTAAAAAATGGCAGCGTAGCAGATTCAATTATCAATGTCCATAGATAAGACTATTTGCTTTTTAATCTCCCTTTCTCGACCAAAAAAACATATGGGTAACACAAAAAGAACACATAAATCTTATTTTGTGCTAAACTGTGCATTTTTTATAACTTAAGAGATATATTCATGCATAAATTATTTGATCATAAAGCATTCGTCGCTAATGAAATGGAAAATGAAAAACAATTTATCGAACGCACGAGCAGAAGTAAAAATAATAGCCCTACTCCTGAAGCTCAATCAAGCATCAAATACTGGAGAGAACAAAACAATAGTAGCCCTTGTTTGGAACCACGCATGGAACTACAACAAAAAATATTAGCAAAATTTGATGAGCTATTAAAAGAAGAAAGTAAAAAGATGACTTCATCAACAATATGCAATTCAATATAACATTTGCGTTAGAAAGAAAGCAAAATCAGGACTGATTTAGCGTATTTCTAACGGCCAACATGTCGCGCTTTATGCGTGATGCCAAGCGCCCTGCTCACCTTATTGTTTCTCCTCCAAGCCTCAGGGCTTAGAAAGCGGACTTAAATAATACAAAAAACGGCGTGATTTAAAGTTAAATCACGCCGCTGTTTGCTGTGCTACTAGAAGACCACTCATCCATAATGTATGATGCTGTTTTTTCTTTGAGACCACAATATGAGTGTTGATGCATTAATTTCCTCAATTTTAGATTCTCTTATAGAACCCACTCTTTCACTAACTGGAAAAGAGATGGGGCTATCTTATATTGTTCATGAAGAACAAAATAGGCTAGACGTCCAGATAGTTTGTGGTTTTCCAGCGCTACTTTTAGAACAGCATTATCTTAAACATGCCCAGCACGCTCTAGAACAACACATTACCACATCAAAAATCGTAGTGCGCATTACACAATGGATTAAAGCGCACAAAACCCAATTAGCAGGAAAAGGGTTACGTGGTGTTAAAAATGTAATTGCGGTAGCCTCAGGTAAAGGGGGCGTAGGAAAATCAACGGTTACTGTTAATTTAGCCGCAACACTTGCTCAATTAGGTGCTCGCGTTGGTATTTTAGATGCCGATATTTATGGACCGAGTGTTCCATTAATGCTGGGAGCTCAAGGACCAGCTGCGATTAGTGATGATGATTATTATCTCCCTATACAAGCGCACGGCATACAAAGCATGTCTATAGGTTATCTTACCGATAACAACCAAGCATTAATTTGGCGTGGCCCTATGCTTGCCAAATCATTATTACAAATGCTCGATTGCACTAAATGGGATGATTTAGATTATTTATTGATTGATTTACCTCCAGGAACTGGCGATATTCAATTAACATTAGTACAAAAAATTCCTTTAACAGCGGCAATAGTCGTTACAACGCCTCAAAATGTAGCCACTTTAGATGCACAAAAAGCATTAACGATGTTTGAAAAAACCAATATTGATGTATTAGGTATTATTGAAAACATGGCAACACATCAATGCAGCGCATGTGGACATGAAGAGGCTATTTTTGGCGCAGGTGGCGCCCAACATTTATGCAACGAAAAACAATGTTCACTTCTAGGACAATTACCGTTACATGCTGTAATTCGCGAAGACTGTGATAAAGGTGTACCGACTGCAATTGATTTAACACAAAAAGCCACACAACCATTTATTAAAGCGGCAATGAATAGTGTGATTACATTAGCTAAAAAACCACTTAATTATGCAGATCGTTTTCCGCCGATTGTGATTGAAAAATAACACCAAGCGTAAAGCGACCCGGCATGGCTAAAACGCACCGTTTGTCTCCATGCTCGCGAATGCGAGCATCCATTTAGCACACTCTTCATACGCTATTTATTTCACTATAAATACCAACCATGAAAAAAATAAGTAAGTGTTCAGCCTAAATGAAGGAACGGCCATTATGACTGACTAACCATTTAGTCTCGCTCACTATATGATTTTCGGACTAATCTATAAATAGATGCCCGCCTTCGCGAGCAAGACAAAAAACAGATAACATTAACTATGTTGTTCCCCATGAATAATTACTTCGCCACAACAAAGCCTGATTTTTTCCATATACACTGTTATTATAACGCATAACTCATTGCCGCATCTTCGGTATCCATTTCCTCTTCATCATCACTATAAGTTAATGCGCACTCATCCATATCCATGTATTCATCCTCATCCATCACCAGCTCAGAAGGTCTAGGCAAAGTAGCAATTGATTGTAATGTTTTGTCTTTGAGTGAGTTAATTAAATTATTTAATCGTTCAATGGCTGAACAATCTTGCACACAAGGATGTTCTATGTTCATTAAAGCCTCTTTTGCCTGCCGATAACTTATAATAACATTACTCATTGTGCCATTTTTAAGATAAGAATCCACCAAAGCTAAATATTCTTTAGCTGCACGACGATAAGCGCTATTGGTTTGTTTTTCTCTTAAAACAGCATCTGAGTTAAAAAACGAAGGCCTTTGTGGCGGCTCTGCTTCTAATAAATGTTGTACAAGCGACTTAGTTTGTTCATCTAATTGTTTAAGCTCATTAACCGATATCTCATGAAAATCTTCCAAAAGAGTACCATCAAGCTGTCTATCGAGTAAAATACGCTGATTGTTTTTAAATTTAGTAGACTTTATATAAGAGGATTCAGAACTTTGCGATTCGAAGTACTCATGAAATTTTGTAAAATTGGTCCGAGGATTACCAATATGTAACTCATCTGTATTTTTTTCTTTAATTAAATTAAATGTTTGTATTGCACTATTAATCGCTTCATTGCCAGCCTGATGATTACACAATTCAGTGAACGCATCAGATAAATCAATGTAGCATTGGGTAAGTTCTCTATAAGTCCAATCATCTAGTACACTTTGTTGTTGTAAAAAGCGTGTACTTTCTAAATAACATTGAGCCGCATCATTATAATTTCTTCTATTAAAATAAATTATAGCCATTCGCACATAAGCCCCAGCAATAGCACGATAATCATTATCATTTTTAGATTCTATTCTTAAATAAAGACTAATTGCTTCTTGATAGTTATTTACGCCTTTAAAATGAAGCGTTTGATTCTTTGCGTGTGTTCTTAATCGCTCATCCATATATCACTCCTTGTATTTGCATCATTTAGAAACTCTTAACGAGCATCCAACATCAATTGAAAAGAGGCACCCTTAATCCTTGGGTCATAAATACAATAACATTATATTGTTAAATTACAAACCAGCTTATGCATTAATTAAATGAGCACTTTATATTAAAAATGGTACAATTTTTGCATGCTATTTTGCTCTCACTGCTGTTTATGCCTCCAAGGATGTAAGCAAAAAATAATAGTTAAGGAGATATCATGCCCATCACCTCTCAATTTACGGAACAAGCATTGCGTGCTGCAGTCAATAGCAGTCAAGATATTACGCAATTAAAAGATGTGGCATTAAAACGAGTAAATGAGCTCATTGGCGGGCGCGGTACAGCGAGCAGCGTTAGTTCTGATTTAAATATACAATCTCTTGCCATTAATGCGGCTATTCAAGGATTAGAATTATCTTATTTTGTCATTCAAGGACAATTAAGTGATCTTAAAAACAAACGACTGAGTTTTGATAAAGAGCGTTTGCAAGGAGTAGCTACATTTTACATCCGCAAGAATGTCGAAGAAAATGATTTGTCATTGCAAGAGAAAACAATTAAGGCTTTTATTGCGTCGGCACAAAACAATCCCTTATTATTTAAATATTTAGGAATTCAAGCGAATACCACTGAAAGTGTAAAAGACTCAACATTCTATTCAATACTCCCTTATTATAAAATGAGTGCTAATTTAGCGCAGCCCATTTCCAGCAAACGTGCTTTAGATAAACAACGCATTGCCATTAATTTATTTTTTAAATCAGCACTCCCTAATTCTATTGCTCACATTGATAATAAGTTTCTTCAGCAAAATAAATTCTTGGCATTTTTTTCCTCTTCTTTTCAAAAAGAAAACTATCTTAATAATTTACGCGCACCTCGCTTTATTATGATGAGTTTAGCTAATCTGTTATGGAACTTACAACACCCTGTAGATCCTGAAACCGGCTATCCGTTGAGCATAGCTCGTAACATTGAGCTATGTGGCGAGGTAAGCTTATTTTTAAATAAACTATTAAGTGAGAGTGACCCGTTAACTGATATAGACCGTACAATCAATTCCTTGATATGCAAAACAGAAATTCATGTTAAATCATTACGTAAAGCATTTATAGAATCACAATTATATGAATTGAACATAAAAGAACTAGCCGATACCGCGCGTGCAACATTACGCACAATGGATGAGAGTATTTTTTCATTAATCTATACCTACAAAAATCCTATTAAACAAAAAGAGCAGCCCAACATTAAAGCAGCTAAAGAATTAGCCTATAATGTATATAATTTAAATCAGATCTTGCTAAGCGCACCTGGATTTTCCTCATTTTTCACTCCGTTCATGAAGAATGCACAACAAACTCCATTTATTAACTCTCAACCCATTACCGTTATTGATATTCTAATTATTTTTCTTCATTGTACCTCTTATGAAAAAAATGATTTATTTAACGTACTAAAAAAACATAATGTTAATGCCGAATTTATCAATACATTACAAGAAATTGATGAACAATATATTTATCCTATAAAAGAGTTATGCAAAAAAGAATTGCGCGCTAGTGTTTTTGATGCAAAAAAAATAAAGATAGCACAATTAGTTGCCCGACGGCTTCTGCCATTAATTACCTTAATATTAGAAGACTATAATATTTTGGATACAGACGTTATTAGCAAGTCAAATGACTCATCAACGCATACGGCTCTTGACCAGGTAAAAGAAATAAATACCATGGCCAATAACAAAGGAGCTTATTATGTTTGGGAACTTTCTCCATTTATTAGTTTATGCAAAGATACAGAAGAAGGTTTGGATCAATTACCACATCATCAATATCGTTTTACCGAAATTACGCAATTACTCGAATCAGTAAATGATATAGTGCAAAATTATCGTACTTTTTTGCAAAATAAATCGTTCCAAGATTTTTTAGTTCGTTGCTTAAATAAAATTAAAGAAGAATATATTAAACTAAATCAATACATAGGCGAAATTGAGTCTTTTTTAAGTAAAGACAAAATGATAGGACGTAATATACAAGCTATATTAGGGCCTATGCTTGCCCAATTAGCAGATTGTTCAAGCGATTTTTCTAAATCATTTGCTCATTTTGAACAGGTTATTAAAGCGCCAGATTTCACAGAGCAACAAAAAAGTGTCTTATCAGAAAAAATTAGAGCCATTGATCAGCAATTTGAGAATTTATTTGGGGAAGACAGCGGTATTTTAGAGCTCACATCAACAAAGAACATATTTGCACCGATCAACTCTATCCCACCCAAATCATCCACTAAAAAATCAAATGTCATCCCTATAAATAAGCTAATAACCCCCTCTTCCTTGCTTGAGCCTAAAAGAATTATAGCGTTACGCGAATTAATAGAGCAATGCACGAATGCTCTTTCTTACCAAAGTCTTTATGGGAATAAAGGGCGGTTATTAAATAATTTAGCTCAATTAGTCGATAAAAAAACAAGCAATATGACAGAAACAGATGAAGCGCTTATTATTAATGAATTAGCCAAAATCACATTAAGTGTTACACCCAACTGTTTACACTTTCGCCAAGCCTCATATGCACAAACCAATTCGGCAAAAATATTAATCGCTGCGATTAAAGATCCGAAAATCAATCGTATTGTGCCTCTAGCTGCCTTATTGTTAGAGGAACAAGAAAATATAGGTAATGTGTCGAATGAAGAAGTTATTTTTCGATTAAAAAATAGGCAGCATAATAAGCAATGGCAGCTGTCGTCACTGGATATAAAACCTGCATTATTAGAGACAAGCCAAGAAACAAGTGCACTCAATCAAGCTAACCACATCTAAAATACATCACCTACCCCCACGTTCCACGCTTTAGGCGTGGAATCCATACAATGTAGTATCATGTTCGAAACTAGGTTTTGTGTATCAAACACAGAACCTAGGTGGTATGGGCTTATTAAATGCGTTTGAGCTAAGCCATAAGATGACTAATAATCCTCAGGAATAGACATTAAACTCGCATTCCCGCCGGCTGCAGTCGTATCAACGGTATAAGTACGCTCATGACATAATCTAGGTAAATAATGCGGCCCGCCAGCTTTTGGTCCTGTGCCAGAAAGCCCCTCGCCACCAAAAGGCTGTAAACCAACTACCGCACCAGTCATCGAACGATTCACATAACAATTACCCACATGCACGCGCTGTTTAATATATTCCACCGTATTATTAATACGGCTATGAATGCCTAGAGTTAAGCCATATCCTGTATGATTAATCTCGTTAATAACATTATCCAGTTCAGCGCGCTTAAACGATATAATATGCAATACCGGACCAAATATTTCTTTACTCAATGCATTCATACTATCAATAGCAATCGCGGTAGGAGGCATAAAAAAGCCTTGTTCATGAGATGAATCCAGCGCACATTGATAAATAATTTCGTGATTTACGCGCATTTCATCTACATGAGAGCGCAAACCTGTAAGTGCCTCTTTATCAATCACAGGTCCTACATCAGTTGTCAACCATTGAGGATCACCCACAACTAACTCACTCATCGCCCCTTTAAGCAAATGCACCATGCGAGGATATACCTCCTCTTGCACATACATCACGCGTAAGGCAGAACAACGCTGTCCAGCACTACCAAATGCCGAAGCCAATGCATCAGCACTGACTTGCTCAAGTAAAGCAGAGGAGTCAACAATCATGGCATTTTGTCCACCGGTTTCTGCAATAAGAGGAATAATCTCACCACCACGAGTAGCAAGAGTACGGTTAATTAAATTGGCCGTATCAGTAGAGCCCGTAAATAACACGGCTTTAATCCGTTTATCTGCAACTAAAGCCGCGCCTACCGTTTCACCCGCACCAGGTAATAATTGCACAGCTCCTACAGGAATACCTGCTTTATGCATTAATTGCACTGCAAAAGCGGCAATTAATGGCGTTTGCTCTGCAGGTTTTGCAATAACACAGTTTCCTGTAACTAAAGCCGCAACCACCTGACCGGTAAAAATGGCTAAGGGAAAATTCCACGGGCTGATGCATAAAGCAATACCACGAGGATGCATGCTCAACTCATTAAGCTCGCCCGTATATCCATGCAAGGTCAGGGGTTGACTCATCAGCTGCTGCGCTTTCACTGCATAATAGCGACAAAAATCAACCGCCTCTCTTACTTCTGCAATAGCATCACTCCATGTCTTTCCTGCTTCTAAACACACTAATGCAAGCAATTGTGTTGTATGCTCTTCTAATAAATCTGCAAAACGGCGCAAACAATCAGCTCGTTGATCCACTGCAGTAGCTGCCCAGTGAGAAAAACTTTTTTGCGCACAAACCAAGGCGTGTTCCACATCATCTAAATGAGCTTGTTGTACAAGGCCAATCTTTAATTGACGATTTTGTGGTGATACTACATCGTGCGCGCCCTTCCACTGAGTATTACCGGCCACTATAGGGCCTGCTTGCCAAAATAATTTTAACGATGCAAGTTCTTGTTGTAATTGTCCGCGGTATTGTCTATCACTAAAATCCAATCCTTTCGAGTTTTTACGCGAGGGCGCAAAAATATCTTCCGGTAGCGGAATATTTTTGTTCATCTTATTGAAAAAAGTACGTGCTTTGCCTACTGGATCTTCAACCAAATCACTAATAGGCGCTTTATCATCAACAATACGATTAACAAACGATGAGTTTGCCCCATTTTCTAAAAGTCGACGTACTAAATAAGGTAATAAATCTTCATGACTACCCACTGGCGCATAAATTCGACACGCAATCCCATAAGCCTCTTGGGGTACAATGTGTTCATATAATTCATTCCCCATACCATGCAAACATTGAAATTCAAAGTCCTTATAGTCACCGACTATATTTAAAATCATTGCTACAGAATAAGCGTTATGAGTGGCAAATTGCGGGTAAATTGCATCAGTCATTGTTAATATTTTTTTTGCACAAGCTTGAAACGACACATCCGTAAATACTTTACGGGTAAATACAGGGTATTCAGCTAAGCCTTGCATCTGACTTTTCTTAATTTCACTATCCCAATACGCCCCTTTGATAAGGCGTACCATCATTCGTCGTTGTTTACTTCGTGCTAAAGCGGCTATCCAATCTAAAACATAAAATGCACGTTTTTGATACGATTGCACCGCCAAACCAAAACCATTCCAACCGGCTAAACTCTCATCAACAAATACTTGTTCAATTACATCCAAAGATAAATCTAAACGCTCAGATTCTTCTGCATCTACCGTCAAAGCAATATCATAATCCCTGGCTAAACGTGCGAGGGCTAATAGTTTAGGGGGTAACTCTTTAAGTACGCGCGCATATTGTGATTCATTATAACGAGGATGTAATGCTGACAATTTAATTGAAATCCCGGCACGCTGATAGACATCAGAGTTTTTATCTGATTTTTTCCCTATAGATTCAATTGCTGATTTATAAGCATCAAAATAACGCTCCGCATCTATAGCGGTTAATGCCGCCTCACCGAGCATATCATAAGAATAACGGTATCCTTTTTCTTCTTTCTTTTTAGCTCGTGTAATAGCCTCGTTTATCGTGCGCCCCATCACAAACTGCTTGCTCATAATACGCATCGCTTTATCTACAGCGGTACGAACTACCGCCTCACTACTACGATTAACCAACTTCATTAACGTTTTAGTTAATGTAGACTCTGCTTTTTCAGGTGTCAATACTTTACCCGTTAGCATTAAAGCCCACGTTGTAGCATTAACAAAAACAGATTCACTTTGTCCTCGATGAGCGTTCCAGTCGGCCTCAGCCAATTTATCTTTAATTAAATGATCGATAGTGGCACTATCTGGCACACGTAACAATGCTTCCGCCAAACACATTAAAGCAATACCTTCATCACTTGATAAAGCATACTGGGTAAGAAATGAATCAATTCCAACACTTTTTTTCCGTTCAAAACGCACAGCCTCCACCAAACGCATGGCATGTGCACGAACAGCATTAATTTGTTCTTGGCTTAAAGCCGCTTTATCGCTTAACTCAGTAATTAAGGAAAGTTCATCAACACGATAAGCTTGATTAATTGTAGCGCGCACTCCATCGGGTACGTTAATGAATTGTTCTTCTAGCATGCGGATTTTCTCCGAAGAAATGATTAATATGAATCATAAAGTAGAATGACATGAAATGAAATGGAGTCCTTATAATTATCACATTAAGTATACTCATCAAAGAGCGTCTAAATGCGCACAAAAAGTCTAATTTCTCTCTTTTTACCTCATAAATAAAGAACTTATTTTGAAAAAAAAGAATTAATTTAAACCAGAATGAATTCTTTTTTTCTTGCTAATTAGATTTAAAATAAGTCAATGATAATAAAGAACAAACAACATCGTTCTAGATATTACAGCTAAGCTTTTGAATTGAATAATAATCTCTCCTGATGGGCAGGATTGGATCTTTTAATTTTACATTTACCTCACTTGTTAATATAATTACCATCTTTTGATTACCTGTAACGGGCGAATGAAACAAGAAGAAAGGAGCAGTATGAATACACTATTTACCCTCATATCAACCGTGCTTTTAACCAGCAACATGACCTCAAGTCTGCCCAGTTTTGCTCGTTCTGGAGTCGCTACTGACTTAAATAGCAAAGTACAACATTTGAGCAATAAAGCACCTCAGCTCAATAAAAACGTCCTCAAGCTTGCTTTGACTGCATACAAAAATGCCGATCAAAAAGGACAAGTAAAAAAACCAGTATTAACTGTAATTGATTATTCACTACCCTCCAACAAGCAACGTATGTGGATTTTTGATATGCATAAAGAACGTCTTTTATATAATACGTATGTAGCTCATGGCAGAAACTCTGGTGAGGTAGCCCATGATTTCTCTAATAGAGAATCAAGTAAACAATCAAGTTTGGGCACTTATATCACCAAAGACACCTATATTGGTCATAAAGGATACTCTTTAAATTTAAAAGGATTAGATGCGGGGTTTAATGACAATGCTTATAACCGGCGCGTAGTAATGCACGGTGCTTGGTATATGGAGCCAGACTTTATTAGAAAAACAGGACGTGCGGGGCTTTCATGGGGATGTCCGGCTATTGCTGATACGCTAGCTAAACCCGTAATTAATACGATTAAAAACGGCTCGGTGATTTTTGCTTATTTCCCCGATAAAAAATTCTTAAATAAATCAAACTATCTCGTAGCATAATAATAAAAAAGCCAGAGATACTCTCTGGCTTTTCGCAGTCATCCGCAAGAGAACATCCTGTTCTCGCGATCTTCCTTGATCTATCAATTTCTTGATTACAAAATCCATTTCCTCGACTCATATCCATATAAGTCACAGTTAAAATGTAGCAATGGATTAGACTAAACGCAAGTACATCAAAAAATATAATATTCATTACATTTATTTACACGCAAAGCCCTCATCAAATAAAATATTTTAAATATCAATAAGTTAATAACAAGCACATGTTAATCAATGTTATTTAAAGTCTATTTTCCTCAAAAATTTCAAGAAATATCTTACGCCAAAACAAGAAAAAAATAGCGCTACTTGTTTAATTGTTTGTTCTTCCTCTTGATTATACTGCGTCTTATGGTACTTTATCTCAGGACAATTAAGTTAGAGCAGAATTATGAATCACCCAATAAGTAATAGCAAAAAAGATAAATTAGAAATCATCGATTGGCTTATTGAGCATTTCCCTAATGCTTTTTTTAAAAAACGCCATCAAATTAAACCATTAAAAATAGGCACATTTGATGATATTATTGATTTCTACGAGCGCTTAGATACGCCTCCTTTTAGCAAAAAAGCATTACGAGAAGCACTAAATTATTACAGTGCCTCTCCTGCATATTTAAACGCACAAAAAGTTGATGTGGCTCGCGTAGATATTTACGGTAATGAAGTAGATGTCGTCACTGCTGAACAAGCACATTATGCTCAGCAACGCTATCAAGAACGATATAACGCTCCGAAAAGTGAACCGGCTCAATAGTTATACTTGCCACTAACCAGTATATTTTATTTTCTCTCGCATTGGCGAGAGAAAATTCTTAAGTTTTTTGTAACACCATCAAATAATTTACTGAAACATCATCAGTTAAATACGCGGTACGCATCAAAGGATTATATCCCAAGCCTTGTATCCCAAGAAGTTGCAAACCATGCACTCGAGCTTGTTCTACCAATTCACTAGGCTTAATAAACTTAGCATATTCATGAGTTTGTTTAGGTAGGAGTCCAAGAATATATTCAGCAACCACTACCGCACCTGCATAGGCTTTCATCGTTCTATTAATGGTTGAGAGAAATAAAAAACCATTTGGTTTTAACAAGCGTGCGCAATGCTCAATGACCATCTCGGGGTGATTTACATGTTCTAATAATTCTAAACACGTTATGGCATCAAAACCCGAATGCTCATAATCTTCAACAGGAGAATGCTCATACTTAATTACTAGGTTAGATACAAGCGCATGTTCTTGTGCCGCAAGAATAGCTTCGTGTGAGGCATCAAGGCCAATAACTTGTGCTCCTTGTTGCGCCATCCCTTCAGACAAAACGCCTCCTCCACATCCTACATCCAAAACCAAGCAATCAGCCAATGAGATGTATTGAGAAATGAATTTCAGACGAATGGGATTTATATCATGTAATGTTTTAAGTGGGCCTTGTTTGTCCCACCACTGACTGGCATGTAGGCCAAATTTATTTACTTCTTGTTCATCTACTGTTGATTTATTGGTGCTCATAAGATAACAAATCCAAGGGTTTAAAAAATTGAATAACTGCAGGGTTATTAATAAAGCTCAAATTATATGGATGCTCTGCTTTTAACCCTATTTTTAATTGACTAACAGGAATTATTTCAGCAATTTTCCCTAATAAAATTAATTCTGTTGCAGGCCTTATAACTGCTAATTGCTCTAATAGACTGAACATAAAGGGTCGCCAATGTCGGGCGTGAAAAGGAATTTCTTTGTCTTTATAGACCAAAGATGCATTTAATAACAAAATACCTTTATTCATCATACCGGTAAAAAACTGCTGGCCTGTATGCACTAACGTTTGTTTTTCAAGTGCAGCAATTGCAGTTTGAGAGCAATCAGTGTCTAAATCACCACGCGCCTTAAGCAACATTTTCATAATATTACGTAATGAGGTGGCTCGATTCACCTGCTTGCTAAGCCCTTTATCGCTCCATAGATCTGTTACGGCATTATCCCAAAAAGCATAACCATTTGCTGAATCAACTCTTGGATAAGGCGACTCGCCCATTAAAACATAACGCACCGTATCAAGAGGCATGCTAAATGCTGCAAAAAGATTATCTAATCCAGGCAACCAATCACTATCTGTTAAAAGGTAATTAATATATTCACTATCCATACACGATAAGGCGTGTTGCAATACATCATGCCACTGCATGTGGCATCGATGCATCATATATTGAGTTAAAGTCATAATATATCATCTGTGCTATTGAGCTTAAAATTATATAATACATTCCTTACTAGACCTATTTTAAATAATCAAAAACAACAAAAAATAAATCTTTTTCCCCTTTAAAATATTACGCATAAACAATTATATAACAAGGCAATGTCAATACTCATGCGTGCAAAATAATGATCTATAATTTAGTGGGGCATGTAACAGTTCAAAATGATTGGAATGATTGGCTAGATGATATGGAGTGATCATGTTTATAACTTTTCTAGATGTCGCACAAAAGATCAATGAGCAAATTGATAGCTATCTATACGAACATTCTTTTAGCTTAAATGAACTTAAAAAACTTATTGAAACTCGAACAATCACTCGTGACATCAAATTAAACCTTAAAGACTTTATGACCCAACGTTATAAAAACGACTGCGCGCTCATCAACTCAACATTAGAAAAACAAGCATATAAGATTCAATTAAATAAAGATCGAATAGCATCACATGTGTCGCTAACAGCAGGCAATGCGATGAACGAATACGAGAAAAAAACCTCTAAACAACAACGTGAAGCACGCGCTCATGCTCGCATTGAGTATCAAATAACCAAACAAAACATTAATAAAACATTATCCATAGAGATAAAAAAAATATTAACCGAAAATATCAACAGATATTACAATGCATTAAGTAAGCATTATGCGTTACTTGAAAAACAGAGTGAACAATTTTTTTTAGATGCCTTTTTAACCCGCTTAGAACAGCATATATCGTCTTTAATCGTAGAAGAAAAAGAACTTCAACGCGAGATTCTTGCCTTTATAAAGCAACAAAAAGAATATCAAACTAATGAGCGCTCATTACATGACCAAAAAGAGAGTATTAACCTATTAATTGCCCAATTAAATAATCAACAAAAATTTCTAGAACCATTAGAAAAACACAATCAACAAATGCATCAGCTCGCTTCTCTTTTAATCCAAAACCATCATGCTATTGAGACATATTTAATAAAATACTCTTTAACTTTGTATTATCTCAAAATAAGCAGCGCATTTTTTGCAGGAATAACTACCCTTAGCAGTATTCCTCCTCTTTTAATATTCACCGGCGTAATTAACAACTTAACGCCACTACTTCAGATTTGTCTTATGGCACTACCCACATTATTTTTATTAGCTACATTTGCCATAGGAGTAAGTGCGCTTTTCTATTTTTGTGCTATAAAAAACAATCAGGCCCTAATACAAGAAAATAAAATAAACAACGAAGCAAATCAACATGCCTTACAGGAAAATGAGCGTCTACAGCAAGTACAAATACACGTTATTGATGGGCTAAAAGAACATATCAACACCATCACAAAAGAACATCATACAATGTCAGAAATACTGCACGAAAAAGAGGATAATATAAAATGTATTATGACAAAACTAGAGCGAAATGAGTTATCGCCCTTAATTTTTTCAAGTTTATTTCGCCCGCCTAAAGAGGAAGTATCACACGATAAATACAGCACTCATGCTAAATTACTAAAATAAATAGAAATAAGCCCACAAATAAGTGTTCATTATAATGGCAATGAGGTATAATTGAGCGCATTTATGCCATCAGATAATTCTATGACTTTTATTCCTCCATTTCCTAGTGCACGAATTAATACACCACTTATTCTTTCCTCGCAAGCTAATCCGTATCTAATCATAAAAAATTTATTACATAGTTTTTTTAAATACTCTCTATCCGATCTATCCCGATACGAACTATGCGTATCGATAGTTTTATGTGCAACCATTCCCGTTGCATGGTCAACTACTAAACCATTAATTAAAAATTCTTTCTCTTTTTATCGTCCAATGAACACAGATGATAGCTTAATAGAAGAAATTAAAGCATTTCATCAATTTATATCTAGAGATGGAGAAAACAATCAAGAAAAGGCATTTGAATATATCAGTACATTTTTTTGTAAGCATAATTTTTCTTATAATAAAGTCATACAATTAATAGCAACTAAAATAGAAACCGCTGACAATAGAAACGAGCAATATACTATGTCCGCTTATGGTTATGCTTTTTATTCCTATGATACGGAAATGTGCCTTATGCTCCAAGAACACATGGATGAAAAAACCAAGAGTAAAGTACATGGTGAATGCAAAGAGATCCTCCTTACTCACAAACGATTTGATTTAACGCCCCTGCTTGATGCCTATCAACATTATGAAGATCTTATAAAAAAATTGCTTTGGGAAAATAATAAAAATGATAGCGCATGGGAAGAGGCATATTTATATTGGCAAATAGATATAGGTAATTTACTGAAAAAAATTCCTAATCGCCTGATACAAGAATTTTGTACCACGACAAACGCTGATTACGCGAATGTTTATGAAGAAACATTAAAGAATAGAGTTAAAGATCCTGCTTTTGCTCGCTCTACATTAATCTATCATTACCATAGTAATGATTATTCCTCGTGGCAAGATGCTCAATGGGGTACTTTCGTCTTATGTAAAGGAGCATTAAATCGCGCAACGGCTGTTGCCCCTATCTATCCATTTTTAGAACTATTTGGCTCTTACGTTACTCTTGATTTTGAACGCTTAAAAATCTTTCAACAGGTACGAACAACGCATGATCTTAAATATATTTTTGATGCATTAAAACCAGAGCAACTAAGCATGAAAATACAACCTCAATAATTTAACTTTTTTGAATCAAAGGCAAAGCACCTTGCAATGCCTCAACACATGCCGCGATACGCACCTCTTGCCGTGTGCCCAAAAAATGTTTACTCATTGTTACGGCCGAACCATCACGAAGCGCCCAAGAAAAACATACTAATCCCACAGGTTTTTCCTGAGTTCCTCCTCCAGGTCCGGCTATTCCTGTGATAGCCAGAGCCACATCACCATCACTATGCGCTAAAGCCCCCAGTGCCATAGCAGTAGCAACTTCATTACTAACAGCACCATACGTGCTAATAAGTGTGTTAGAAACACCAAGCATTACTTCTTTTGCTCTATTGCTATAGGTCACAAAACCACAATCAAACCAAATAGAACTTCCAGGTAATTCGGTTAGAGAAGCGCTAACTAATCCACCAGTACATGACTCAGCAGTAACCAACCGCCAATTTTTATCAATTAAACAGGATGCCAATTTTTTAATTATTGTACATTGTAAATTCACTGTTACTCCTAATGGATTCGTTCTTTTAAAACAACACCATAACTGATTGATCAAATATCATTTGTCTTTTATCATTCATCCGCTATTGAATCATTATTTATTAAATAGTAAAAGTTATATCGCCTCAGCCAAATAGATAATTTTTTACCATAGTGCTATAATATAACATATGCTATTTGCATACTTAGCACCGTACACTATCTGCCAGGGAAAAATCTTGTTGCTTACTCGCATCAATCTTTTAGGCATTACATTTTACTATAGAGAATCATATGTCAACTAGTAAACAAGAATCCCATACTTTATCTAAAAGGCCTTCTTTTGTAGATAAACTTAGAAACAGCGTAGAATCTAGCCCATCAATCATGGATGAACTATATGATTTTATTGCTAATTATTCTGACCCTATAATGAATCAATCTCAGGAAGAATTCATTTCATTAACATCTGAACAGCTCCGTGCGCTCTATATACAACTGTCTCAACACTCACAACAAAGACAAAAGCTATTATGTAAACTAGACGCACTTATACAAGAAAAACCCACAACACTAATTGATAATAATGCACGTTTTTTCTCCAACCAAACCCCTGAAATAGATCCCCATAGCCCACTGGGTAAAGTAAAACAATTTATCACTAGCAATAATCCCAACAAAATACTTCTTTTAGCAGATGATACATTATCTCAGTTAAAAATATTGGCTCGTCATGTCAAAAATCAAATAACTCATCGTGATACTACAACAAGCGTCTTCCAAAATATATCACCTGAACAATGGATAATCGAGCAAGTGCAAATGGAACTTTTTAATGATAATTGGGGAATTATTTATGCTGCAGATGGTGATATTGCCTTGAAAATAATTAATCTTGGTTACCCTATTACGGCGTTAATTACAGATCAAAACATGCCCCAAAAAGACTTGCAAGGAATCGATTTAATTAGAGCGGTCGTAAAAAAACAATCACTGAACATTGCATTACATACATCCGACTCGATAGAACAATTTAATACGGAGCAACAAGAGCTTATTGAAAAAAATAATGTTACGTTTATTGGCAAAGGAGAAATAAAACAAATTAAGTGTTTTATGGAGCAAGTTTTTGAAAAGATTGATCGTGAAAATATAGAAAAGCCTCAAATAAAATGAGGCTTTTCTATAATTACAACTAACGTACTTACTCAGCTGAGTTGTGCTCAACAGTGCTATCAGCAGGTGTTGTAACAGTAGTAGTAGTTTTTGATTCATCAGCTGGAGCAGCTGAATCAGCAGCCGTAGTTGAGGTAGTCACAGATGTAGTCGTTGGCTTGTTATGATCTTCGCCACAACCAGTTAAAGAAAGAACTAATAAACTTGCAGCTGCAGCAATCACTAAACGAGTCATAATTATTATCTCCATTAATTTTTATTTGTAAATCAATTTAATTCTAGCAAATAATTACACGAAGTGAAGGATTTAGCCAATGTCTTTGAAAATAAACTGAAATATTTTTTTTTTTGCTCTAATTCAAGCCTTTTTTTAAGAAGTATGCCCGATATATGTCAATTATGTTTAAAATCGTTTGCCCATACTTACCCCATAAATTAATTCCTGATGCTGTCGATTCACTAAATCCACATTAATGTTAGGAACAAACTCCATATCCGAAGGCAAAGAAAAAATATAACCGGCACTAAAACGCCCAAGTAGCGTGTTATGTTTTTCTTTAGTATTTTTTAAACCAGGACCTGCAGCTACATATATTTTATTAGGTAAATGCACTACAGCAACAGAAAACAACTCATACTCCGAGTTTCCTTCATCATTTCGAGGAACGCGCTCATATTCCAAACTAATTCCTACAGGAAATACAATGGTACGATAATATTCCAAAGCATAAGTAAACGCATGTTTCTGTTCAAATTCCGTTCCGCCTAAAAAGAAACTAGCAAAGTTTTTTTGCTCCTCATAATCCTTCGGGGCTTTTCCATAAACAACAGCTGTCATTAGCATATATATAAAAGCAAAAAGCAGCATATATTTAGCTCTTATTTTTTTTACATAAAAAAAATATCGCATAACTGACCATCCATTTTTTTACAATGGTACTCATTATGATATGTAAAACTATTTATGCAACCCATTCGTTCCAATGCATATAAAGGACCAATACGATATAAGTTTTGCCGCTGATAAAAAATCTCGCTACAAAGCGAATAAGCGCGTTATTACGTGTTTATCTGATAACTCAAATAATGATGCGCAACAAAATACGTCTAATAAAAAAATAATGTTCGAGCAAAGGCATAACAATTCAGTGGTGATAACTGCTGTAAATAATTCTTTTTTTAGCGCTCAAAAAGAAATAAATCTAGAAAGAGAAACCAGTTCAGATGAACGTTACACACCCTCGACCAATAATTAAATTACTTACCCTTATTGGCAAATATTCGATTGCAACTCAAACAACAGGAGCCAAAACGCCTTAAAATGCGCCTATTTATTTAGTAAAATATACCACTACTTTTTGTGGCATAGCATTACTCGCAGGCTCCCAAGAGCGCCCATAACTAAAAGTAAATGCGCTACTTTTAGGATATGTTTGCTGTTTATTTAAAGCGAAGCGAAAAACCATCACCCCACCGGAACCAACTAATTGGGTATTAGATCGCTTATATTCACTACTAATTAAATGAAATAAGCCCTTATTAAAGCTCACTACTGACCACTGATACCCTGTAGTAGCATTCGCGTGCAAAGAAATAATAAACGATGGGCTTTTCGTATTAATATCTATTGAAATAACTGGATTAGCATACATTAACAAGGGACTTAATAATAATACAATACACCCTAACCATCTCATAATCCCCTCCTCCAGCCTATTTATTTTATAACTATAGCATCATCTCCTTGATATTCAGGACAAGACAGGCGATTATTTAATTTTTTAAAGTGGAAACAATTGTGAGTCAAGAAATAATGGAGTTTGATGTTATTATCGTCGGAGCAGGCCCTGCTGGTCTTGCTGCAGCCATTAAATTAAAACAAAATGCACTGGCAGCGCAAAAAACAATAAGTGTCTGCATTTTAGAAAAAGGAGCACAAATAGGTTCTCACAGCCTATCTGGCGCCGTTCTTGAGCCACGAAGCTTAAAAGAGTTATTGCCTGATACATGGCAAGATGCACCTCTTGATACACCAGTCACCGAAGATCTTTTTTATATGCTTACCCAAACAAAAGCATATACGCTACCCACTCCAAAGCCCATGCATAATAAGGGCAATTATATCATTAGCTTAAGTCAATTATGCCGATTTCTTGCTGAACAAGCAGAAGCCTTAGGCTGTGAAATATACCCCGGCTTTGCAGCGGCACATATGCTATACAATGATCAAAATCAAGTTATTGGTGTTATTACAGGTGAGGCTGGCATTGATAAAAAAGGGCAAAAAACAGCTCATTATCAACCCGGCATGCGCTTAATAGCCAAACAAACCTTATTAGCCGAAGGATGTCGCGGTCATTTAAGTAGAAAAATCATGGCCCGTTATCATCTATGTGACAATGTTCAACCTCAAACCTATGGAATAGGCATTAAGGAATTATGGCAAATCGATGCCAACAAACACAAACCAGGAACTGTAATTCACACCACCGGTTGGCCTCTAGATCATGCAACGTATGGAGGCTCTTTTATTTATCATTTGTCCCAACAACGTGTGGCTATTGGCTTTGTCGTAGGCTTAGATTATAAAAATCCATGGATGGATCCTTTTCAAGAGCTACAACGATTTAAAACCCAGCCCCTTGTTAGTACATTACTCACCGGTGGTGAACGTTTGGCGTATGGTGCCCGTGCGTTGAATGAAGGAGGATGGCAATCATTACCTAAACTTACGTTTCCCGGAGGAGCACTAATTGGTGATGCAGCAGGATTTTTAAACGTACCGAAGATAAAAGGCATTCACATGGCGATGAAATCAGGAATGCTCGCCGCAGAAGCCTGCTTTGAACAATTAGACCAAGACTCTTCTTCTAACGAATCTTTTGAGATCAAAAATTACACCCAAAAATTTACTCAATCATGGATGGCAAAAGAACTGTATGCTGTACGAAATATTAGACCAGGATTTCGTTTAGGTCTTATCCCCGGTTTAATTAACGCAGCTTTTGAAACGTACATTACTCAAGGAAAATCACCATGGACATTGAAAAACCATGCGGACTATACAACGCTCGCAGAAGCGACAAAAACTAAAAAATTAATTATCCTAAAGCTGATGGCATTCTCACCTTCGACAAATTAAGCTCTGTTTTTTTATCCAATACTTTTCATGAAGAAGATCAACCCTGTCATCTAAAGTTAAAAAAAGAACAATCGGCAATAGATATTAACTTTAAACATTACAATTCACCCGAAACGCGTTATTGTCCCGCCGCAGTATACGAATTAGTTGAAACAGAAACAGGACCCAAACTACACATTAATGCGCAAAATTGCATTCATTGCAAAACCTGCGACATTAAAGACCCCAGCCAAAATATAGTATGGACACCACCTGAAGGCGGAGGCGGGCCTAACTATATAGAAATGTAGACGCTACATTGTCATTTTTTAATAATCAAGGTACACTTTATAAGTTTATAAGTACGTCTCGGTGGCACAGCTGGATAGCGCAGCCCCCTCCTAAGGGGCAGGTCGGAGGTTCGA
>CAZSAO010000013.1:21373-52982 GCA_964605275.1 uncultured Legionella sp. | reverse complement strand
TGTCAATCTTTTTTGGAGAAATTTAATTTAAAAAGTTACTGCGGAAGATGGGATCAAAGTGAAAATGCTGCAAATAATCAATTTTATCCTTGAAATACGTTTTTGCCGGGCCGACGTACTGTAAAAAAGGATCGATGATCACAACCTCTTCGGGTAGTGTATTAAAAGAAGAGACCTGGTCATCAAGATATCCTTTGTCATCACCTAATATGACCACGCTATGAATATACGTTCGGATGTTAGGATTGTGTTCCCATTCTTCATAACGTTTTTTATTTTCCAACATAAGAATACACGGTTGGCATCCGTGCTCTATTAATTTCAAAAAAACTAAATGCGCAAGCTCGCCACATTCGGCAAAACCTAAGTGCGTTATAGCCAAATCTCCTGCCGCATTAGGCCTGGTTATAGTCGAAGATGAGTGAGCAAGCTGCTGCAGAAATTGACGCATACAATGTACCGTTTGCATATAACGCCACAGTTCATTTAATTGAGTGTCACCAAATTTATTTTTATAATCCAATACCGCATTCTGATGCCAAAAAGGTAATTCTTGACGTGAAATAATGTCATTGGAACACATGACGTTTTTTTTAACTTCATCACATACTTTTTGAGCAAATGATTGATTATCTTGATGCGTGTGATGCATGCACAACCTAAATACGAAACCTTACACATTATACACAATGCTCTTTTTTAACTCAAACAAAATAACACAATAAATAAAACTATTGTCCTGTTTATGATAAGAGTATAATAAAGTATTTTTTAAACATGCCTATTTTAGACTATGACTATTCAACCGCTGCTTTATCAATCAACTAATAATAAACAAGTTTGGGGACAACTTTACGGCAGTAGTTTAAGCTTAGCGCTAGCAGAATATTGCCAAAATACCAAAGGCGTTAAATTATTAATTACCCCTGATAATTTAACCGCAACCCAACTGCAAGACGAATTAACATTTTTCTTTAATCCAGAAAAAGACACACAAGAACTTTTATTATTCCCTGATTGGGAAACATTACCATACGACCAATTTTCTCCTCATCAAGATATTATTTCACAACGATTATATACGCTAAATCGCCTACAACAAGCACAAAATACTGTAGTGATTGCTGCAGTCAACACGTTAATGCATCACTTATGCCCCGCGAGTTTTTTAAATCAATATGCATTAATGCTGCACCAAGGACAAAAACTTGATTTAGCCCTTTTTAGAAGCCAACTCCAACAAGCAGGCTATCATCATACCAATAAAGTCTTAGAGCACGGTGAGTTTGCCGTACGTGGTTCGATTATTGATGTCTACCCAATGGGTAGTGGCCAACCTTTTCGTATCGAGCTCTTTGATGATGAGATTGAGAGCTTAAGACAATTTGATCCCGAAACTCAACGCACCGTTGAAAAAATTAATGCCATTAATGTATTACCTGCACGTGAGTTTCCTCTTAATGATCACAGTCAGATGCATTTTAGACGCACATTTCGAGAGTTATTTCCTGGCAATCCCAGTCAATGTCCTATTTATGAAGCGGTTAGTGACGGTCAATTCCCATCTGGAATTGAATACTATTTGCCTTTATTTTTTGAAAAAACAGCTACTTTTTTTGATTATTTACCTGCCGATTCGGCTATTTGTTTAATAGAAGATGTTCAATCTCATGGCGAACAATTCTGGTTAGAAGCGAATGAGCGCTATGAACAACGCCGTTACGATCTAAGCCGTCCCATTCTTCCACCCTCTTCTTGTTTCCTAACCGTTATCGAGCTACTCACTCGTGTCAATACATACCAACAAGTACGTTTAAGCCATAAAGCTGCGAGTAAAAAAGGGGCCCATCAATTTACTATAAATAGCGGCCCCTCCCTGCCTATTGACAGAAAAAATGATGCGCCACTTAACCAACTAGCTGCTTATTGCACGCAAGAACATTATAAATATTTAATCGTCGTTGAAAGCGCCGGTCGTCGTGAAGTGCTTATTGATTTATTAAAAATAAGTGGTGTCATACCCAAAGTACAAAACTCATGGCATGAGTTTTTACATGATAATGCGTTGGTTAATATCACCACGGGGCCACTAATTGAAGGCTGTGAACTGCTTGATCAACAGCTTATGATTATCGTTGAAGCCCAATTATTTGGCGAACAAAGCACGCCACAACGACGACGCAGCACACAAAAATCGGTAGATCCTGATTTAATTATTCGCGATATGGCTGAACTGAAAGTAGGCGATGCGGTGGTTCATTTACAATTTGGTGTAGGTCGTTATCAAGGCCTTCAATATATTGAAGCCAATAATTTAATCAGTGAATTTCTAATTATAACCTATGCAAATGACGATAAAATATATGTTCCTGTGACCTCCTTGCATTTAATTAGTCGTTATACCGGTGGAGACAATGAACACGCCCCCCTCCATAAGTTGGGGAGTGATCTCTGGCAGAAAGAAAAGAAAAAAGCCGTTGAAAAAATACATGACGTTGCCATTGAGCTTTTAGATCTCTATGCCAAAAGAGAGGCACAAATAGGACAACAATATGAGTTTAATCATGTAGAATATCAAAAATTTGCTTCCGGCTTTCCATTTACAGAAACAGTAGATCAACTCAATGCAATTGAACACATTATTAAAGACATGCAATCACCTCGTCCCATGGACCGCCTCATTTGTGGTGATGTAGGGTTTGGTAAAACGGAAGTGGCCATGCGCGCAGCTTTTGTCGCCGTACAAAATAATAAACAAGTGTGTATTTTAGCCCCGACGACATTGCTCGCTGGACAGCATTTTGAATCCCTACGCGATAGGTTTGCTGATTTTGCGGTAACCATTGAATTACTTTCTCGTTTTCGTACCACTAAAGAATCCACGGCTGTATTACAAGGTATGAGTTCTGGCAAAGTAGATATTGTAGTAGGGACACATAAATTATTTCAAAAAACTACTGAATTTAAGAACCTTGGCTTACTAATTATTGATGAAGAGCATCGCTTTGGGGTGAAACAAAAAGAATACATGAAATCAATACGTACTCATGTTGATATTTTATGCATGACGGCAACACCTATTCCCAGAACATTAAATATGGCAATGGCTGGCATTAGAGACATATCGTTAATTGCAACGCCACCTGCCAAACGTTTAGCGGTTAAAACTTTTTGGCAAGAAAAAAAAGACGCTATCATTCGCGAAGCACTATTACGTGAAATTCTACGTGGCGGCCAAGTATTCTTTTTACATAATGATGTACAGACCATTGAGCGTGTTTGCCAAGATTTACAAACATTAGTTCCAGAAGCCAAAGTACGTAGCGCTCATGGACAGATGAAAGAGCGAGAGTTAGAACGCATTATGTCTGATTTTTACCATCATCGCTTTAACGTGTTAGTGTGTACCACAATCATCGAAACAGGGATTGATATCCCTACTGCAAATACTATTATCATTGATAGAGCGGATAAATTTGGGCTCGCGCAATTACATCAATTACGAGGTCGTGTGGGGCGCTCCCATCATCAAGCCTATGCTTATTTATTAACACCTAGTGAGAAATCATTAACAAAAGATGCGGTGAAGCGGCTTGAAGCCATTGTATCATTAGAAGATTTAGGCGCAGGCTTTACTCTAGCCACTCACGATCTGGAAATCCGTGGTGCCGGGGAGTTATTAGGGGAAGAACAAAGTGGCAATATGCATGCCATAGGATTTAGCTTATTTATGGAGTTGCTTGAGCGTGCAGTAGACGATTTAAAAGCCGGAAAAACACCAGAACTATCGGCACCAATGAACCAAGGACCGGAAGTTGATTTACGCCTGAGTGCCATTATCCCCGAAGATTATATTGGCGATATTCATAATCGCTTAATCATGTACAAACGCATTTCTAATGCAAAAACCAAAGAACAGCTGCATGAATTACAAGTAGAGCTCATTGATCGGTTCGGCTTATTACCTCAATCAGTAAAGCACTTATTATTAATAACGGAGTTAAAATTAAAGGCGGAGCTATTAGGTATAGTAAAAATTACCGCCTCGGGACAACAAGGAAAATTAGAGTTTAATGAAAAGCCGGCGATAAATCCCGCGCAATTAATTTCATTAATTCAAGTACATTCGACTCGTTATCAGATGGAAGGACCACAAAAATTACGCTTTACACTGGCTGCAAACACCGGGGAAGAGAAAATTTTTGAAATCAGCACCTTACTCAGTCAATTGGCATTGACTTAATAGTAACCGTTCAGAGAGCATGGCTAAAAAGTACTCTAATGGCCCTGTTTGAGCTCCTATTGGGATAAAGTCAGGCAAAATGAGCGCAGCATAGGTGGCTATGTGAGCACCATTTTGCCTGACTTTATTTCAAGAGGGGCCAAAGAGGACCGTTCCTTCAACTAGGCTGAACACGTACGCTTAATACTTCGAGCCCGGATTAGAGCTAGTTCGGGAGTCTTCCAGGCGCACTAAACGATCAGGGAATTTTCTAATATTTTATTATACGTGGTACAAGAAATGTACCTTTTCTTAGGACCATATACTCGATGCTCTATTTCGAAGTGGTTATCAGCAAAATTATACAGCGTACTATAAGTATCTGGTTGGCAATAATGACTGACTGAGTATTGAGGACCATCTTCTATCGCCGTATTAATCGAATGAAATAAACGTGTGCCATCAGCAAAATACACATTTAATAACTCATTCTCACAACGATAAATATAATGCTGATACCCTTTAAGTTTTGTGCCTTCGTTTAATATAATGTCAACATCTTCCGAATATTGAAGCTCATGTACCTGCGTTGTCGGCGTAAAAACAGCAACTCCTGTAGCACGCGCTGTATGACTACCACAAATCTCACGCGATAGCCGCCATGTTCCTTCTAAATAATGCACCAGTTTTTTTGCTCTATTAGTCATTGCTTATTTACACACATTATATTGAACCGTTATTGCAGTATTGTACTGATGTTGATATCGCTGCGCTAAAGCTAACGCAAACACCAGCACTAATAAACCATAAGCCAAATGCATTTGAGGGCTCACCTGTTCATGGAAACAAATAATCGACACGATTGTGGCTAATGGTAATTTTAAATTATTAAAAACAGATATCATGACTGGATGCAGTTGCACAATACCTTTATTCCACCAAAAAAAACATACCCCGGATGCGATGGCACCTAAATAAATTAAAATCACACTTTGTTTCAAGGTTACATCATACAGGCTGTGCCATCCATCAAAGACGGTTGTAAACAAAACAGCCGTTACCAAGGCACCTAAAAAAAGAAAAGCGTAGAGTTCTTTATCTTGAATATCACGATTATTTTGCTTTACTTTTCGATAAGCCATTTGTCCAAAAGCAAAACACATATCAGAACATTGTACCAAACTAAAACCCCATAAAGTATCGGCACTCATTGCTTGAAGATTATAAATAATTGCGGCACCAAGGATAGCAAGACCTGCTACGATAAAATGGTTTAGCTTAAATCGCTGCTCCGCCAGTGAGTTAATTAAAATCACATAAAAAGGCGTCATCGCACTAAACAAAACCACTTGATAGGCATCCAAATAATGATAAGAGCGCAATACAAATAAATACATTAAGCCATACTGTATCGCGCCAATAAACATCAAGTGCGACATTAACTTTTTATTTTTTTTTACATTTAAAAAGGGTAAAAAAACAATGAAAGCCGCTAACATACGACACACGGTAACAAAATTAGGATCAAGCGAACTAAGTTCTGATTTAATTAATCCATAAGAAAACGCCCAGATAAGGGAAGCGCTTAAGAGATAAAACATGATGCAGCCTATCGAATAATATTAATTATTGTGTTCCACCAACAGTTAACGCATCAATTTTTAACGTGGGTTGCCCTACCCCTACAGGCACCGACTGCCCGTCTTTACCGCAAACACCTATTCCTTTATCCAACGCCAGATCATTACCAATCATACTGATTTTTTTCATGACTTCCGGTCCATTGCCAATTAAGGTAGCCCCTTTCACCGGCCGAGTAATTTTACCCTGTTCAATTAAATATGCTTCACTGGCAGAAAAAACAAATTGGCCCGACGTAATATCAACTTGGCCGCCACCAAAATTCACCGCATACAGTCCTTTTTCCACCGACTTTATAATCTCTTGCGGATCATAGTTGCCGGCTAACATATACGTATTAGTCATTCTTGGCATGGGGATATGCGCATACGATTCTCTACGGCAATTTCCAGTAGACTGCATGCCCATAAGCTTGGCATTTAATTTATCTTGCATATAATTTACTAATACACCGTCTTCAATCAAAGTCGTGCATTGTGAGGGTGTGCCTTCATCATCAATGGTTAATGAACCACGGCGATCAGCCAACGTGCCATCATCCACAACAGTAACCCCACGTGCGGCAACTTGCTGCCCTAAACAACCAGAGAATGCAGACAACCCTTTGCGATTAAAATCCCCTTCCAAACCATGACCAACCGCTTCGTGTAGTAATACTCCTGGCCAACCCGGACCTAATACTACGGGCATCGTGCCAGCAGGTGCTGATTGCGCCTCTAAATTCACTAAAGCTTCACGTACCGCTTCTCGTGCATAAGAAAGAGCATGTTCTTTTTGTAAAAAATAAGAGTAGGCAACGCGCCCACCGCCGCCTGAACGCGCAGACTCTCGTCGACCTTGTTTGTCTTCAACAATAACGCTCACATTAACACTGACTAATGGCCTAATATCGGCAGCCATTTGCCCATTCATCGCAGCGACCATCATCACTTCATAACAGCCACTTAGTGATGCATTAACCTGAATAACTCGCGAATCAATAGCACGTGCCTCTTTGTCAATTGCTTCGAGTAACGCAATTTTTTCTTGTTTACTCATCGTCTCAATAGGATTTAATTTTTGATAACGAGCAACAGCCGAATTATTACTAAGCACTGGTTGCACTACGTTTGAGCCTGCTAAAGCAATAGAACGCGCAGCGTCGGCTGCACGTAGCATCGAAGGGAATACCAAATCATCACAATAAGCAAAACCTGTTTTATCACCACTAACGGCGCGTATCCCCACGCCTTTATCAAAAGAATAACTTCCACTTTTAACTTCTGAGTCTTCTAAGTACCATGATTCATAACTGCAACTTTGAAAGTACAAATCCGCATCATCAATATGATGCGTCATCATTGATTTAAATAATGTCTCAATACTCTGCTCGTCTAAGGCAGTTGGGGTTAATAACATTTGTTTCGCTAAAGCAAGTGTTTGTGTCATGTAAATACCTTTGAAAAAGAAGAGTGACAAGTATAGTATTATTATATTATTTTATTATTAAAAAAAATTCATGAATCTTAATTAAGCACATGATGTTCAATGCATGGAAATTGTTTTCTTAACTGATGCACGCGTTGTCTATCAATAGGTGCAGTAAGCAATCCTACGCCTGTTTCTTGCTCTGCTATAATAGCGCCCCAAGGCTCTATCACCATACTGTGACCATGCGTTTGTCGGCCATTTTCATGCATCCCACCTTGAGCAGCAGCTAAGACAAAACTTAAATTTTCTATCGCCCGCGTGCGCAACAACGAATTCCAATGCGCCTGTCCTGTGACAGAAGTAAATGCCGAAGGGATCGTAAATAGTTCAGCACCTTTAGCCACTAGCTTATGATATAACTCAGCAAAGCGTACATCATAACAAACACTTAAACCAAGGCACCCCACCGGCGTGTCCACAACCACAACCTCACTACCCGCCTCAATGGCATGCGATTCTTGATGCGCCTCAGTATCTGAGACTCGAACATCAAATAAATGAATCTTATCATAATAAGCCGCAGCACAGCCTTGTGCATCAAAAACAATAGAGCGCGCCCGTACTCGTGAACCTCCTGTTTTAATGGGTAGAGTTCCAGCAACTATCCACAACTGATACTCTTTAGCCAATGCACTGATTTTATTTTGAATCACCCCATCACCAAACGATTCAGCAATACGATGTGTATCGTGATTAGTTCCCATACAGGCAAAGTTTTCAGGTAACACTAATAAACTCACCTCTTGTGTATGTGCGCTCTTTGCCATGTGCTCTACAAACATCAAATTTTCTTCAATTTGTGCGGAAGATACCATTTGCACCATACCGACTTTATCCATGATAAAACATCCCTAAAAAATCATACCAATTATCTTACTACAGAGCAGGAATCACTGCTATTAACAAATTGACAACAAAAGCATTGCTATCTAATAATAGAATAGTCTCTTGAAATTTACAGTATAATCTTGAAATCCAGGCAATTTGCCTATATATATGCTAAAATAATATTAAACCTCTGTGGAGCATTATAACAATGAACAGAAATGAAGTGCACGTTCTCCCACGCAATAATGAGTCTGTTATTTCAACTAACAAAGTATTACGAAATACGTACTTATTATTGAGTATGACTCTTTTATTCAGTGCCTTTACTGCATATCTTGCTTATGCCTCTGGTGCGCGCCCTATGAACCCTCTTGTCATGATTGTTGGTGTTTATGGACTGATGTTTTTAACTCAAGCCACAAGAAATAGCATTTGGGGTTTAGTGAGTGCTTTTGCTTTTACAGGCTTTTTAGGATACACCTTAGGTCCGGTAATTAGCTTTTTTATGGGCAGCTTTTCTAATGGCCCTCAGTTAGTTGCAACTGCGTTAGGTGGCACCGGCATGATTTTCTTTGCTTTATCTGGTTATGCATTAACCACACGAAAAGACTTTAGCTTTTTAGGAGGCTTTTTGTTTGTCGGTATGATGATTGTATTGCTTGCAATGATAGCAGGAATCTTTTTCCAAATGCCTGCATTACAATTAGTCATTTCAGCAGCCTTTATTTTAATTTCTTCTGGCTTAATTTTATTTCAAACCAGTGAAATTATTCATGGTGGTGAAACGAATTATATTTCAGCCACTGTTAGTCTTTATGTTTCTATCTATAACTTGTTTGTTAGCTTATTAAATATTTTAAGCGCTTTTTCTGGTAGAGATTGATAACAAACGGTATTCATTTAAATCCCGATTAATTCGGGATTTTTTTTATCCCTCATATCGGGCGAAATAAAAAAAACCACTTTGATTTAAATCAAATCACATCCTATAATCAAATAAACATCTATAGGAGAATATTTTATGACCATTCCTGCTGCCAAAAAAAGTTCCTCTCCTTTTGTCTCTGAGTTCGCGGAACAATTAATGTCATATGTTCACAATAATCCTTATGTTCAAGGAAAAATTAACCAATCACTTAATACTGGAGCGGGAGACTTAAGCCGTTTTTTTGATAAATTGGAGTTTGCGGAAGAAACAAACATCGCAGTTTATGAAGAACTTTATAAAACGCTAAACAAAGGCTCAAACATAGACGATGATGAGAATAATGAGGCATTAAATAAATATTTGGATGGTATAGCCTGTAAAACAACAAAATTTTTATTTAATGACACCATGACTGACTTAAATGATGAAGTAATAAAAAACTTAGGTGATGATTATAATAAATTAATTAAGGCATGTAATGATAATAAAACTACTATGGTCGACATTCTTTTAACTGCGACTATAGTAGTTTATGCTCAAGTTGCTACTATGGGATACTACAATAAAGCGGAAATAAATAACAAGATTAACCCCGGGGAGTTTGATGATGTTGACCCAACAGATGTAGAGGGACTAAACATTTCTGAACTTCCTGAATTTCACCCTGTAAAGTTTAACCAGCAAGTGAGTATTCCGATAAATACATTCAACGAAACATTGAGCAAACAGTACTTAGAGAATAAGACTGCAATACTTATCGACAATTTGAATAAACTTAACAATAATTTGGAAGCCATAAGCCCTCTATTAGAGCAGGAAATGAAGAGAGGTTCTCAAAATCATCAATCACGCATACAAGAAGTACAGCAAACGATTGCAAATGGCATGCAATCCATTAAAGAATCACTCAATATCAGTGATATTTCACACATGCATGATACGATTAACCAAACCATGAAGAATATTGAGTCCTCAGTAAAAGAAAACATTGTAAACACAAGCTTAAAAGATAAAATATTAAGCATTCTATCGCGAGCCATCACTTTTGGGCTATATGAGTATAAAAGTGAGAAAACCCAACAAAGAGAAGAAGTAGCCAATCAAGTAGTAGACTCATTTAAAAATCAATTACAATCATGGAAAAACGAACAAGCTCCTGGGATTGCTGTTAAAGAAGAAAAAGAGGCAACAAATACTATGTCCATGCAAATAACCTCAGGATAAACGCATCTAAAAATAGAGTACCTATGCCTACGTTCCACGCTTTATGTGTGGAACACATACCATTTTGCGATATGTTCGATACTACGCTTTGCACCTTGTTCACAACTCGAAAAGATTGTGCGCCAAAATACAACAAAAAAATTCCGTCGTGGTACTTCAAAATTTGAATAATCAATAACACCTTGTTTTAAATATACTTGTCGCTAATGAGTTCATAAAAAAACAAAACACCATTTAAAATCTTTTTATGTACTATTATTTATAAAAGATTACATCACTTATAGGGATATTATGGCTAAATGGAGAGTTTTTCACTCGACTCATAACCCATCCGTGCTACCACCAACTTCTGTCACGGTACAATCATTTAATGAAGGCATATACACGCATTTAAAAAAACCTTTGGATATTAATGGCGAACGTAACCAGCCACTCTTCATTATTGACAATACCATAAACAAACAGGACCTAGGCACTTTATCAAGGATATTTGATTCATTTGCATACTCTGTTGATTCCAACAATATTATACAGTTAAGTCAAAAACCTAATGGGCTAAGAAAGCATATAAAAGAACTTGTCGAGGAGGTAAGCCTTACTTTACTTAATTCGGATAGGACCAAATTAAACGAAAACATAATTCAAGCAATTAATGAAATTAACATAAATGATACCAGTTTTGTTCCACCGCAAGGAGAATCGCTTACAACTTATGAATGGTTAATCGTTAGAACGAATAGCTCTGAAGAAGATATTGCGCTGCAATTCATGAAAAGTGCGGTGGTAAGTTATGCCCAACGTGCATTAGATAATGTTACTCAAAAATCACCCGAATTAAAAGAGCAATATCTAGAGACAAAAAATAATATCTATAATCTTGGAAAAAGCATACAAGTCCTGGCAGATGAAATTGTATTAAAAACAGGTATAAATGAGCATCCCAAACATTGCTTATGGCAGCCTGCCGTACTGACTCAAAAAGCATTAGAAAAAATAATTCAAGAGTATCGGGAACTGATCAATGAGGCATATGATATAGGTATTATTAGTGATATAAATAATTTAAAAGATAAAATTGATGGTGCTGAAGCATGGGTGGATATGGAGGAGCTCCCTCTTGAAACCAAACAAAGTTCCGTATCAAAATTATGCAAAGAAGCATCCATTATCCTTGTTGAAGCAGCCCATGAAAAAATAAAAGAAGAAGTCAATCCCCCTCAAGTCAGTTGGGTTAAATCACTCATTCGAACAGTAACTCGCAATGAACAACTGTTTGAAACTTCTGGAGAAAAAACAAGCAAGATATACGCCAAAATACACGCACTAGAAGCTCAACTAAGAGAAAGCCAAATTCACGACGCTGCTGTAAAAAAAGAAGAGCCTGTACAAAACACAAAATTCTCAGCTCAAGGAAGTTAAATCGCATACATTATCAGTAGCGAACGGTACCGGTTTATATGATTAGAGTGCCCCAATTATAACTCGCACTACATTGCAGCAAGAGTTAACACTATCTTTACATGTAGAGCCAAAGCACGCTTAATTTAAATATAAACTCAATTGTAACTACTCAGGCTCCCTTCGTAATTACAATTAAAATATTTTATCTCATTTATTTGCGAAAAGCCGGGCTTCTTGCATTAATTGACGCATCTGTCGCACCGCATCTTTCATACCACAAAACAAAGCACGCGCAACAATCGCATGACCGATATTAAGCTCTAATAACTCATTAATAGCCGCAATCGGTTTTACATTATTATAATTTAGTCCATGTCCTGCATTGACGATTAAATTTAAACTGGCTGCATATTGAGCCGCTTCTTGAATACGCGTTAATTCATAAAGACGCTGCTCTTCAGTCACCGCATCAGCATAACATCCGGTATGTAGCTCAATCACTGGTGCGCCAATTTCAGCTGCGGCTTTAATTTGAGCTTTATCAGGGTCAATAAAAATAGACACTTCACTGCCTAATATTTGCAAACGCTGCACCGCTTGCGCCACGGTGGATTGATGCGTTAAAACATCCAAGCCCCCTTCTGTAGTCAACTCCTCACGCTTTTCCGGCACAAGACATGCGTGCTCAGGCTTAATTTCTTCGGCAAAATCAAGCATCGCATCAGTAATGGCCAACTCAAGATTCATCCGCGATTGAATAACTTGTCGAATAAGACGCACATCACGCGCTTGAATATGACGTAAATCTTCACGCATATGCAAAGTAATACCATCAGCACCTGCTTCTTCGGCATCAATAGCCGCCTGAACAGGATCAGGATAACGTGTGCCACGAGCTTGTCTGACCGTAGCAATGTGATCAATATTTACACCTAATAAAAGCTCTTTACTCATGAGACCTCTACAGCAATAAAAAAATAGGCTTAAGTATAAACAAAGTAGCAATCCCTTAGCAACCAGACGCTATATGGCAGCAAGGCATTTTGAGTATAAAACACGGTATTTATGCGGGAAAGGAGCACTACTGGTTGTACTGAGGGTTATTGATGGCGGATAACTGGCAACAGGAGTAAAAGTTCATAAAGGAATGCCTGCGTGAAGAGTAGTTAGCAACATTCATCCCAACACACTTGAGAGGATTATCACTCGCATTTTATTATGCATCATCTACATTCCTTGTAAATTAAATATTAAAATGCTTAATAATACGCGTTAATTTAAACTGAAGAAATAAATAAAGAGCGTGCTTTAATGATTTTACCTTCTAACAAATAATCAATCGCACAACGCATGATATATTTTGCCGACTTTAAATAATCGCTACTACTCCAATCCTCCGTAGCTAAAGCCAGCAAATGCGTCCCCGGTATTCCACTGGCAGCACATATCATCCCTCTGCCCGGAATAAATCGATAAAAATAATGCTCATTCACAGGCTCTCCATTATCTGCTTCATGCGTAAGAGGAAAATGATGCCCGCACGCATGCAGAAGAGTCCATTCAAAACGTCTTAGGAGCACTTCAATTAACTCTTTATTTTGTGCGGTTTTTAAATGATGTAACGTATCGTTATAGGCCTGAAACAAAGTAGGTTCTGAAGCACAAAACTTTAAGGTATAATATAAGATCTCATTGAGATATAACGCAGAAAAAAGCGACGTTCCTAATAATGGCAGTGCCGGGCCATTATGTTCCAAAGAATGAATATAATAACGTTCATGGCGCTCAACAACACTCACCCATAAATGAACAAAAGGTTGAAGCAATGCTTGTTTTTTTGGTAGTCTACCGCCGCGATAAAGGCATGAAATTAATCCATGCTCTGCGCTCAGCAGAAATATCCGTGCACTAGTATCACCTGACCATTCTTTATGAATAAGCCAGGCACTAAAGGATTTAGTTGTCATAGCCTAATTGTTTTAGCATGCGCTCATCATCGGCCCATCCTGATTTGACCTTACACCAACACTGTAAAAAGACTTTTTTACCCAGCATGCGCTCCATATCTTTTCTAGCTTCTGTCGCCATTTCTTTTAATTTTTGGCCTTTATCACCAATAACCATGCGTTTATGATTTTCTTTTTCCACGACAATTAAGGCATGAATGCGTACTAAAGCGCCTTCATCTTTAAACGATTCAATTTCTACTGAAACCGCATACGGTAATTCTTGCCCACAAAAGCGAAATATTTTTTCTCGCAACAGCTCAGAGCACAAAAACTTTGTTGAACGGTCGGTGAATTGATCATCAGGAAATAAATGAGGGCCCTCGGGCAAATAGGGAATAAGTAACTGTTGCAAATCATCTACTTGAACCCCTGTTTTTGCCGACACAGGCACAATAGCAACAAACTGATGACGCGCGCATAACTCATTAATCCAAGGCAATAATTGTGTTTTGTCCGCAATCTTATCTACTTTATTAACCACGAGTATACAGGGTATATCGATTTGCTTGACTAACTTCAACACGTATTCATCTTCTTCTTGCCAATGTGTACCATCAACTAAAAAGGCCACCACATCCACATCGCGTAACACGCTAATAGCCGTTTTGTTCATCATGCGATTCATGGCTTTTTTATTGCTTTGGTGAATGCCCGGTGTATCGACATAAACAAACTGATGTTCATCATCGGTACGTATTCCAAGAATACTATGCCGAGTAGTCTGCGGCTTTTTGGAGGTAATACTCAATTTTTGTTGTAAAATACGATTTAATAACGTTGATTTACCCACATTAGGTCTGCCGACTAAAGCAATATAGCCACAATAACTAGTCATTCACATTGATTCCTGTTTATTTTTAGCACATTTTACCAGTGATAATAAAAAATTTCCATCTTTAAATAATTTCGTCAGCAACTCGGTGAAAAGTCACGTCATCCTGAACGCAGTGAAGGATCTCCTGAATCAGGCTCAGTACTCTATCTCGAAAATCCTTCACTGCGTTCAGGATGACGTTATTTGCAGAATTTATGAAAAATAATGTTCGACAATATTTTTTCATTCATAAAATATGTTTGATTTTTCAATTACTTGAAACCATCCGGGAATCGATGTAATTTCGTTTACACCCCGTTAGCGATTATTTTATATAAACAACTTGCAATACACCTGCTTGAGAATGAGCATCCATTGTTCCCGCACTCGAACTATTACGAATAGTCGCGTGAGGTATAAACTGCCCATAACTATAGATTACTTGCACTGCTAAAGTTTTTTGCACGGCTATATCTACTCCGCCAGATAAAGCGGCCGATGCGGCTAATGGATAACCTATAGCATTAGTTGCTACGGACACAGGATTCGTCTCATACATTACTGAAGCTAATAACCCCAATTTATCAGTAAATGCATAACGCGTTGCTAATTGCAATGACCATACATCTCGCCAATTAGTGGGAACGATATAGCTGCCTGTACTGGTATTTTCAAAATTAATATTTTTTTGAATAGACCAGCCTGACCAATAAATTTTTTCTTCCAAAAACCAACGATCATTAATAAGATGTTGCAACCCCACATACACAACAGGTGCTTGAGTAATATTTAATGATAAATTATAATTTGCCGTAGAACCTACAATACTACTGCCATGACCATAAGTATTAACTTGGGTATATCCAGCAATAGTTAAGTAGTTTGCTGTGTTTATTTTATAATAAAGCCCAAAATCACTGGTATAATTTAGACCTGTTATAGAATTGGCTTGTTCTCCTTGTCCAGGTATTACAAAATTTAACTTATATTGCGCATTATCTTCCATATTAAAACCCGCGCCTAAAGCAAGCTTATCGGTTAACTGATAACTTGATTGTAAACCAAAGCGATAATATAAAAGTTTAGTCAGCGTTGACGCTTGCGCGACCATTGAATCAATAGGCCAATTTAAATGACCATACGCACTCGGTACGGCGTTAAACCCAATAACTAACTTCTCACTAAATCGAGCTGCACTGAGTAAATAAGGAAGATAATCGTGTACATTACTCTCAACGCGTCCACTGGAACCATAAGCAGAGCCATCAAAACTTATTACAGGATTAATAAAAACAGCTCCTCCAATAACCTGTTGATTTTGCACAAGATTTAATTCAGCAGGATTTTGGAAAAAATTATCATTTAATATTTGTGAAATAGCAGCATATCCCGAATGCATAATGAAGCAAAGCAAGAAAAAGAAAGGTTTTTTGTTTAACAAAGACTTCATGCGCATTAGTCGTAAAATTATTTATTATGTTCAATGATGTTATGAACACAACGGTATCATTCTCTGAAACTAAAGTCTAAAATTAATTAAATAATCTATTTAATATGCGGATAATAATATATTTTTAATTCACTCTATCAATAATATATTTATACAATAAAAAAACCTTAATTTGTTTTTTTATTGCACAAATAATTGTATAATTAATACTAGCATTGTCAGATAACACAAGGAACAACACCATGGCGATAAAAGATCCTAACTCATCTACACCGTTATTTTCGACCCAGAAAGTGATGAGCCAACTAGATAGCAATGCACTGAAAAATACGAACACTGTTCTCCAGAAGCAACTTGAATTAAATTCCAGCACATATTTAAGTCAATATGGCTTAACTACACCAACAGCAGTCAAAACATTTCTTAAAACCCCTGCAGGAAAAGCGGTGGTAGAAGAAATACAGACAGAAATACTAATGGAACATATTATAAAAGAACTTAATCAAGCAATGTATTTAGCAGATGAGTTATTAAAACAACAAATGAGATCGGCTTTTGAACATTGGAAAGAAGAAAAAAAAGAAAAACTTATTAAACGAAACCATTTAATAATAGAACAAATTGAAGAGCTTCAGACTCGTCTTGCGAAAAAAGAAACCATTGTTCCGCTAGAGCGTACTACTCAAGATGTTGATCAATTAATGAATCACTATGATGATTTAATACGTGATGTAGAATTACAACAAAAAGTACTCATTCATAAAAAATTAGCACTAGAGGCAGAACGCCGTGCATTTGAAACAGAAGAGTTATCTGTTCGTGAACAATATGCGCTTTATGATGAATACACCCACGATAATTATTTCGAACCGCTTAAAAACGAAGATGATTTAATACAATGCAGACATATTATCTCCGAAGAAATAGATATATTATTCCAGCAAATCAATAAAAACATTGAACAAGGACAAAATGCCAAATCGTTAATTCATCAGCAAAATGCATGTCACCAACGCCGAGATAGATTAGACGAAATGTTAGCTGTTCATAAGCAAGAAAAAGTATATCTTGATCCGCATGGAAACACATCATCGAGTGCCAAAGAAGCCCACTTTATTGTCAGCAAGGATAAAAAACTAATCCACGAACATGGCGAGTATTTTCTTTTAAATGCCAATCAAGATTGGCAAACAGTTAAAAATAATCCTGAAGCTCGAGCAGATGCGAAAAAAAGTTTTAGTGATACACATATGGCATTAATGACTGTTAAAGTTCGACTACGACATAATGAACAGATTGATTTGTCAGCATGCAAAAAGCAACTTAATGACAATGCACTCGCTATTGCGCAAATTAATTTAGAACAAAGATCATATGAAAATAAAATTCGCGAATTACAATCAGCGCAAGCTATTATGCAAAAACAACTGCAGGCATCGATGAATAACAATCAAAAAAATAATGCTATCCCACAACAAACACCCAGGCCGGCACCAAGCAGTAGCATTAATATGCCAACTGCTAAACCATTCCCTTCCGCAAAACTGAAACAATCATTAAATGAATTAAAATCGTCACTAAACCAGTTTAATACTCCTAATAGATTGACACCAGATAGACAAGTAAATCAGTCAAGAGAGCTGATTACTTCGTTATTTAGTCAACACTCAAAACTTTCCGCTCTTCTACCTCTAGTACGAGAGCAAATATTTTTACAAATGGCTAAATATGGCGTACAAAGCAGTTTACAAAATCAATTTAAACATAAAATTACAAGCTCGGTGAACAATCAATACGAAGAAACATTGCCTTACAAAAATAAGGTAAGAGGCACGGAGCATAAATCACCAACTCCGTTTAATATGACCCCTGATCCTTATAAAAAATAAAGCGCACAAAAGGATGTGGTTATTTAAATCCCCCTCACCCTTGATCCCTCTCCCCCACGCTGCGCGCGGTGAAGAGGGGAAACATCTCAGTACATTGAATTAGATACCTAGGGAGTAACAAATAATCTAAAAAACAGCATCTTTGCGCACGAAGTGACGCTATTATAGTATCGTTCAGAAGTGTTGTAATAACGCTCGCAACAACAGAATATACATAAACTGTAAACGGTTACACCCGCTCTCCAATTTCATCATCGTGAAAAAAAACGAAAAAACATCCTATAACTTGGTCGTGTGCGATTAAATTAAACAAGCACTGCGTTTGATAAGGCTGCTAGCTGTTTATAATCCGGATTATAAATACTCACCGCTTTGATGGTTGGTAAATTAAAAAACTGTTCCGCCTCATCCCATGAGACTTCAGCAGGATATAAATGTAACTCAGGAATATATTTATAGAGCAACGCACAAAAAGCTAACTGTGCAGGAACGATACGTACTTGTTTATGGCCTAGGTTAAATGCCGCCATGGCTTCTGATATAGTCGCAACGCCTGGAAGATAGTTCATAGAGTAAATACTGGCCGTTTGTGCGAGAGCGGCTGAAAATCCTGGACTAGATATAAAATGCGCTCCAGCTTGATAACATTCTTCTAGCTGTTGAGAAGTCACAATACCTGCGACCCCCACTTTGAGATGAGGAAATTGTTCTATTAATTGCGGCACAAAGTGCGCTTGAGTTATATTAATTTCAATTACTGAAAACCCCGCATCAACAACTGTTTGGACTTTATCAAATAATCGCTGATCAACATTTAAAGAAACAATTACCGATTGATTGCTTAGTAACGTATCAAAAGACATAAGTCATATCCATTTTCAAGACATTAATAATTCATGTTAAAAGAGTTCATTATGATTAGCAAGTATATACTTTTTAAAGATACCTTTAAAAACACGTCTCCCCTAAAAGGAGGCGTGTTTTTAAGATTAGCTAAGTTGTTCTTTAGAGAAAAATAAATCGACTATTAATGCCGCAGCTCCTAGGCAAATAGCGCTATCAGCAAGATTAAATGTCGCAAAATGATGGTATTCATAATACACATCTATAAAATCAACTACATAACCATTAAAGGCGCGATCAATTAAATTACCAATAGCCCCGCCTAAAATCAGGCTGACGCCTAAGGATTGTAACTTATCTTGCTTTGGTAAACGCCATAACCAAATCAATAACAACATGCTAATAATAAGACTAAAGGCCGCAAAAAACCAGCGATGCCAGCCGCCAGTACCACTCAAAAAGCTAAACGCCGCACCTGTATTATAAGCTAATGTCATATTTAACATAGGCATAACAGGCATTGGATTATACGGTGTTAAAAAAGACTCAACCCATAATTTACTGATTTGATCTAATGCAATTACAGCCACACTCAATACAAGCCAATACCACTTTTTCATATATAATGCCTCACTTCATGTTGTCCATTAATAGTCGCAACGCAACGTGCACACAAATTTGGATGTTCTTCACTTTGTCCTATATCGGGCCTTCTGTGCCAACAACGAGCACACTTTTCATGAGTACTAGCAGCCACATCTATCGCGATGCCACACTCTTTCATAATTAAATGTGCCGGCGCTTGAGCTATCGAATGCACTGTAGCACCAGAGGTTATCAATAAGAAACGCAACTCTTCATTTAAACGTGTTAATTTAGGCAAAGTCTTTTCATCGGCGTACAACGTTACTTCAGCGGCTAATGCGGAACCAATAATGCCTTGTTGACGTGTTTCCTCTAATGCTTTATTCACTTCGTCACGAATAAGATGTAAATCGGACCAATCACTCATCGCGACAGGCTCAATAATAGGCCAATCACTGTACCACGCTTGCGTAAATATAGAGTCTTCATTTTGACGACCCGGTATATATCCCCAAATTTCTTCCGCAGTAAACGATAAAATAGGAGCAAGCCATAAAGTAAATGCATTAACTATGTGATACATAGCCGTTTGACACGAGCGTCTGGCAATACCCTCTTTTGCGGTAGTATATTGACGGTCTTTCACTAAATCCAAATAAAAACTACCCATGTCTACGGCACAGAAATTATGAATCTTTTGATAAATCACATGAAAATGATAATTCTCATATGCCGTTAGAATCTCTTGTTGTAACTCTTGGCAACGCGTTAAAGCCCAACGGTCTAACTCTAAAAACTCATGCGGTGCAACACTATCAGTTTGTGGGTCAAAACCATCTAAATTAGCCAATAAAAATCGAGCCGTATTTCTAATACGACGATACGCATCCGCATTTCTTTTGATGATTTCATCAGAAATACTCACCTCATGGCGATAATCGGTAGAAGATACCCATAAACGTAAAATATCGGCACCGTATTGACCGATTAATTTATCTAACGCAACATAATTGCCTTTAGATTTAGATAATTTTTTACCTTCGGCATCAACCGTATAGCCATGAGTCAACACTGTTTTATATGGCGCTACTTCATACATGGCCACAGAAGTAGTCAGCGAAGAATTAAACCAACCTCGATGCTGATCAGAGCCTTCAAAATACACATCAGCAGGATAATTTAATACAGGATTTTGTCGCAAAACGCTATAATGACTCACACCAGAATCCAACCAAACATCCATTGTATCCATTACTTTGTCATAAAATTCTGCATCAGCACCTAAAAACAGTTCTTTATCTAACTCAAACCAAGCATCAATGCCGTCCTTTTCTATCATCGAGGCAATGTGCTCAATAAATTCTAACGTATTAGGATGCAATTCGCGGGTTGTTTGGTGAATAAATAGTGGCATCGGTGTACCCCAAGCTCTTTGTCTTGATATGCACCAGTCAGGTCTGTTCTCAACCATATTTTTTATGCGCGCTTTACCCCAATCAGGAATCCACTCTACAGTATCAATCTCAGTACTTATCATCTGGCGTAAATTATTTTTATCCATAGAAATAAACCACTGCGGCGTGGCTAAAAAGATCATTGGTGACTTATGACGCCAGCAATGAGGATAACTATGTCGAAGCGTCTCTTGTGCGAGTAAGGTATGATGCTCTCTAAGTTTCGCTAATACAGGCTCATTGGCTTTCAAAACAGAAAGACCGGCAAAAAACTCAACTTCATCCGTAAAACAGCCATTGGCTTTTACTGGATTAACTAAGGGCAAACCATAGTTTAAACCAACTAAATAGTCATCTGGACCATGTGCCGGTGCGGTGTGTACACATCCAGTACCCGACTCGGTAGTAACATGTTCCCCCAGAACTACAAGCACTTGACGAGCAAACAAAGGATGTTGCAGGTGTAGATGTTCTAAAGAATGGCCTTTAACATTGCTTTGGATTTGATAATCGTTGATGCCATAACGCAGCATTGCGCTAGGAACTAAATCCGTAGCAATAACAAAATAATGTTCCGGTGTTTGCACTAATGAATAAGTGATTTCAGGATGCAAACATACGGCTTCATTAGCTGGTAATGTCCAAGGTGTAGTGGTCCAAATAGGAAACAACACGGGCATCTCTTTGCTCTGATTGGCAAATAACGCTAACACATCGTTGGGCGCTGTCGCTTTAAACGCAACATCAATAGAAGGAGACGTTTTTTCTTCATAATCTACTTCTGCTTCGGCTAAGGCTGACCCACAGTCAATACACCAATGTACGGGTTTAAACCCTTGTTGCAAATGACCATTTTTGATCATTAAACCTAGCGCACGAACAATATTAGCTTCATAACGATAATCCATGGTTACATACGGATTGTACCAATCCCCAAAAACACCTAAGCGTTGAAACTCTTCGCGTTGAATATCAATTTGACTGCCGGCATAAGTACGACAATGAGCACGAAACTCTTTCGCACTTACTTTATTACCGGCTTTGCCAATTTTCTTTTCCACATTTAGCTCAATAGGCAACCCATGGCAATCCCAGCCCGGTACAAACGGTGCATCATAACCGCTAAACGATTTGGATTTAACAATCATATCTTTCAAAATTTTATTTAATGCATGGCCATCCATTTTTTGAGTTAATAAACTATATTTATCTTTCAAAATTTTATTTAATGCATGGCCACAATGCTAATGACCATTGGCATAAGGAGGACCGTCATGAAGAATAAATTGTTTTTTCCCTGCATGCGTTTGGCGAATTTTTTGATATAACTCATTCTGTTGCCAATGTTCCAGCATCTTAGGTTCACGGGTAGCTAAACTTGCCTTCATGGGAAATGAAGTGTTAGGAAGGTTTAATGTATCTTTATATTCTGCCATAAATTGCCTACTTTGCAAAAATGCTAAACTTTAGCGGTGGTTAAATCTAAATATGCAGTTGCTGCTGCGATATCTTGATGAATTTGAGTGATGAGCGCATCTATTGATGTAAATTTAACCTCATCTCGAAGTTTGTGCAAGAAAAATACCTGAATAAGCGTGCCATAAATATCTTGGTCAAAATTAAATAAGTGTACTTCTAAAATATTTTTAGTTCCATCTACTGTGGGCCGTGAACCAATATTAGCAACGCCGCGTACTTTTTGTTGTTGGATTAATACTTCAACGACAAAAACACCATTTAAAGGTAGCGCTACTCGATGCAACCCAACATTTGCTGTAGGAATCCCCCATTGACGTCCTCGGCCATCACCTTTAATGACCCGTCCACAAATGCTGTAAGCACGCCCTAATAATTCAGTGGCACTGTCCATGTCCCCCAATTGCAATGCTTTTCGTACTTTAGTGGAGCTTACTCGCTCATTATGAATAGATAGCTCAGGAAATGTATGCACTTCACATTCTTTAGACGCATAATAGGTACGTAAAAAATCAATATCGCCCGCCCTATTAGTACCAAATTTAAAATCATCACCAACAAGAAGGTATTTAACGTTTAACCTATTTAAATAACGCGACACAAAATCAGCAGCAGACGTATTGGCTACTGATTTATTAAATTTAATACAATAAACATAATCTACAGTACAATGCGTCAAACGATGCAATTTTTCTCTTAATGTGGATAAACGAGAAGGAGCATGTTCTTTTTGAAAGTATTCTTTGGGTTGCGGTTCAAATAAAATAACAACTAAAGGCAAGCCCAAGGCTTGTGCTTTTATTTTCAGTGCACTAATAAGTTGTTGATGACCTAAATGCACCCCATCAAAATTTCCAATAGTTGCCACTATCCCATTATCAAATAAGGAGTTATGCTGTAATTCACCGCGTAATAGCTTCATTAAGATACATTTACTATTCAAAAGAACAGTATACTGATTTTTTAGTTTATTTAAAAATAGGAATTTAACGATTTAAGGTAAAAAAGGCATAATTATGCCTTTTTTACCATGGGACGGACAATTAAAACATCACATTGTGCTCCATGCAAAATAGCATTTGCCGTAGAACCTAGCAATAAGGATAATCCATGTTTGCCATGACTTCCTGTAACAATTAAATCAATATTATGTTCTTTAGCCACGCGCAATATTTCATTTTTAGTCGAGCCAAATTCAATAAAGCGGTGTTTTGTATCCACCCCCAAAGAATCAGCCAGGCCATCGAGCTCATTTTCGGCTTGTTCTCTTATAGATAACTCCACTTCAGCAAAGCCTGCAAAACCAGGATAGGCATAAGCAGGGATAGGCTCAACCACATGAACTAGTATTAAATCAGCACCATTTTCATCAGCAATTTTTTTTGCTTTTTGCGCCGCTCTGATACCTACCTCATCAAAATCCGTAGCAAATAATACTCGTTGATACATCACATTCTCCTTAAACTCGATGTCTTATCTTTAAGAGTAGCAGATTTGAATTGAATTGCGTAAAAACAAACTTAATTACTAATTTTTTACGAAGTATTTAAATGCCATAACGCAAGACAAATGGATCAGCACTTGATCTTTGTGATGCATTTCAGTACAATAATTGCAAATTCAATACCCTTGGACAAAAAAATGTTTTCAATTTCGCTAACAAGACTAAACATAACCCATTATGTCAGTCAGTTAGAACAGTATAAAAATAATGCCCTCCTCCCCCCAATTAACCGAATTCAAATCAAACTAGATATAAATGAGGCATGTAACTCACCTCTAATGGATATTACAACCATTTCTTCTAATCAGATTTTGAGTTTTTCTGTACCATACAGACAACACCATCATATATCCAAGACTAAGAATGCAATAACTCTTGCTAACCTATCTATTATTAAAAAATTTTTGCACGCAATACCGGACGAAACTAAAGACGCTAGAAATAAGTTCGGCATGGCTAAACTCTCGAATGAAGTCTATTATTACTCAGTGCATTAATTCTTTACCCGTAAGCATTGAATCTATTGTTCTAATACCACGGGAAAAACAACTAAATGATAATTTAATAACTTTTATCGAGCTATTTAACAACTTAGAAAAACCTTATAAAAATATTCTTTTTGATTTCACAAGGGAATCATCACAAGAAATGGATGTACATATCGAAGCTTTTTCTATCTATATCATCGAAAATTATCTTAAAAACAAACCGTTATTCCCGCAAGAGATGCGCGTTGCCATTAGTATTAATGATAAAATTTTAAAGCAATTAAATGCTCGTGGTAATGATATTAATTTAAACGCTGTTATAAATCTATTTGCACAAAAAACTAATATTCAATTGCAAATACATAACGAATTAAACACAAGCAATGCCCTACCTATAACAACGCTACAGACCCATGAAGAAATTCAAGAAATGGCTCCAAGTACAACCGACAATATAGTGATGGCTCTTGCATCTAAATATATCGCCACTTATTTTCCTGAAGGACAAATAACGCTCAATAGTAAAAAAAGACCACACAGCGCCCTAGAGGAGACTACCCTCTCCCCAGAGAGACAGCTTTCATTAATACATCTTAACTCAGCAAATAATTACCAATCTGCTTTTTCTAGCATCAAATCACTGCCGATAAACGATGACATAATGCATTTATCTTTATACTCCGCCTTATCAGAGAGCCCCTTATCCCGTAGAGATTGTTGTTATTTCATAATGGCTGGCCGAAAAGAGTTAGCTCTAGTTCCACCCAAATCAACAACTCGCTGTATTATTGTGCTTACCGAAGCAGAGTTTAATCAATTATATCCGCAACAAATGATTCCGCCCCATTATGATTTTCTCGTCATTCATTCGTTTACACCAAGACCCAATGCTCGTTTAAGTGCCATCACTATTCGTCGACGAGCAGCCCTACACTGTGCGTATGTTTTAGATTTACCTCATTTCATCATGATGGATGACAACATTAAATCATTAAACTACCAGAACCAAGATAGCTCGCTACCCTATACTGCAAATGAAGCGTATCAAGAGTTCTTAACATTACTTATTAAGGCGCAAGAACCCCTTATATCATTGCCAACTAAAGCAAATAACAACGTTATTAAGGCGAATCAGAATGTGCTTGGTTCTAAGGTGTTCCTATTCAATATGGAGTTAATACGCCAATTACTGCCTAACACATTGGATGCATTAGCACTATTCCCAAGCAACGAAGAGTCTTTTGGTGAAGATTACTTTATGCAATTAATGCTGCATATGCTATGCAAAGAAAAACTACAAGACCAACGGCAAGGATTTCAAATAGTTGATAATAAAATGTCGATCACGCGCGATCAAACGGACATAAACAGCTGTCTCACGCAAGGCATACAAGCACGCCCCTTAGATTATCCATCAAACCAAATCACGTTAATCGATATGCAAATACAACGCATTCATCATCGTACTATAGCGTTATTTAATGACAAGCTCTCAAAAATGATTGCCTTAATAACGCACAGCCAAAATCACAAAAAAAATATTGATTTGAGTCAGCAAGCAGCCAAGCAATTACATCAAAATACGTTACCTGCAATGCCTAAACCCACACGTCCTTTTAAGCAACAATTAAAATTTAATCTACAAAATGCTTTAAAAGAGATGAGCACTCTATACCCACATCAACGAGCAGCTCTAGAATTTCTACAGGAAAATCTTTCCGCTCCTCATGCAACACGTTTTAATTTTGATATTGCTACTGGATGCGGCAAAACCCTAATTCAATCGACTATTGCATTCCATGCTTTTTTAGCTAACTCAAATAAACAACACGGTATCATCGTTTGCCCCACCATTCAATTAACGGAACAAATGAAACAAGCGCTGCTAGACAATGCAACACAACTATTATCTCCAGAGCTACAAGCAGTAATTATGCCGCGTATTCACGCCGTATGTACCACTGAGTTATCTATCTCTACAGTTTTATTAAATAAATCACTGCAAGAGCCTTGTTTATTTGTAATATGTCAAGCAAGCTATAATGAGCTTCTTGAACAACCATTACTGATTAGTCAATTTGGTTTTATTATTCACGACGAATCGCATAAAGTGGAAAAAGAAGAACACCTTCAAAAAATTATCCAAGCTAAAACTGATCAGCTACCGGAAGATATAAAATATACACCACAAATGAGTACCTTTTCATTTTCCGCCACGCCAAAACAGACAAATGAGCCATTCACGTTTTGTTATACAAGAGAACAAGGAATTAATGATAAAATATTAGCACCTTTAATTTTAGATGCTTCTTTTTCAGAAGACTCTTTTTCGCCAGAACACATTGCATACTTACTAAACAATCATCGCACGCCTAATAATCATTTATTAAAAACACAAAAAGGAATCATTTATGTTTCCTCAAAAGAAAAAGTCAACACGCTCATCCAAAAAATACAATCCGAATGCCCTGATACGCCCTTTTTTGAAATTCATTCGGGACAAATAAACCCTTATGAAATAATTAAACAATTTAAACAATCAAACCACGGTGTGGCCATTGTAATCGGCATGCTTATTGAAGGATTTGATGATCCTAGCGTAAACTGGTTATTAATAAATAAAAAAACGCTTTCTAAAGAAAATGGCATACAAATAATTGGGCGTATTTTACGTAAAAATAACAACGCCCCCCAAAAAATCGGTTTAGCGATTATGCCACGAGTGCTCAATCAAAAGCATTTAAATGAACAAACAACTTGGCCAAAAAATGAAATGGTACCTAATCCTGTTCAAAAGGTACAAGAGACATTACATAAAATTAATCAACACAAAGACCTACATCAACTATCAATATTCGCTCATTCAATAAATAAAGCTCAATCTAATGAATCAGATAATAACGAACAAGCAATAGCGGTATATGAAGAGGAAAGACAATTTTCTGATAATTCTTTTTCCACAACATAAAATGAAACATTTAATGCTTTTTAAGTATTATATTTTGGTATTACTTGGTCAGAGCAAAAACATACAAAGGGTTGAAAAGAGTTCTAATTGCCTACCTACCGGGCTTTGTGCGCGGTATCCATCGATCTTGCCCTATTACTGCATCCTGTGGACACGCCACAGGACGTAGAAACCAGAATTAAACTATACTTGTCACTAATGAATTTTCGGTATTTTAGGCGACTTGATTTTTTTGTCCCCTAAAGTAGAAAAAGACGCGGAATAGTTATTCTATTCTAACTCTTTTTCTACTTTAGGGGCAAAAAAAGCGATAGCATAAAAGCCGAAAATTCATTAGTGACAAGTATATACAAAAAATTTAATTTAAATCACTCATGCGCTTGCCCCCGCGACTCCCGGTCAATTTCAACTCATTGAAAAATAATACATATTTTCATGAGTGAACAAATATTGTCGTAGATTATTTTTCATAAGTTCTGCAAATAACGTCATCCTGAACGCAGTGAAGGATCTCCTGAATCAGGCTCAGTGCCGTATCTAGGAGATCCTTCACTGCGTTCTGGATGACGTGGTTTTTCACCGGGAATTGCTGCACATGCCCTGAGTCAGTTGGTTAAAAGCCATTCTTAGGTTATTATCATTAGTTAAAATTGACACGAAATAGATTGTTCATGCCCTCATTAGATTTAATTGGTTCATTGTGTTCATTGCTGTCAACTTACTATTTTATTCGCATTAATAATAAAGCCTGGCTTATTGGCTTATGCGCAACAGCTATTAATGGATTTCTTTACTGGAAAAAAGGTATTTATGCCGATATGGGATTAGAAGTTTTTTACTCTCTGACTATGGGTTATGGCTGGTATCAATGGCAAAAGAAAAAGAATATTAATGCTCTCACTCCCGTGCAATTAAATCAGCTCTCTTCTTCTCAATGGCTTACATTATGCGCTGTATTAGTAATTATTTTTATCAGCATTTATACCGTATTACGCCTGTTCACCCATTCCACTATTGCCTTTCTTGACGCCACAACAACTACCTTAAGTTTAGTTGCGCAAGGATTGATGTGTTATAAAATAATTATGACTTGGGTATTGTGGTTTATCACCGATACCCTATATGTAGTACTGTATTTTGATAAAAATTTACCTATACATAGTGGATTAATGATTATTTACACAGCTCTTGCCATTATAGGATATTTAAGATGGGCACCCCGGCGCTTAATCAATAGCTGATACCGATGTACGCTGTGCTGCCAATAACGCATTTAAAACATGCTCTTCTTTAATATTTTGTTCCAGCGAGCACACTCCTGGTTGATGTATTAAAACAAAACGCAAACAACCATTTTTTACTTTTTTATCTAAACGCATTAAATCAAGCAATTGCTGTAGATCGCAATCAAGAGGAACATGATAGGAAAGACCGGCTCCTTCTAGCATCTTAATTAATACGTTCAACCACGAATTATCCATGAAACCCAACTGACAAGATAAAATCGCAGCACAATATAAACCTATAGCTACAGCCTCGCCATGTAGCCATCGCGTATAATGAGTTGCTGTTTCAAGAGCATGAGCAAAAGTGTGGCCTAGATTAAGTAAGGCACGCATGCCCTGTTCTTTTTCATCATCGATAACAAAGCGTGCTTTAATCTCACAACATGTCGCAATAAGCTTAGGAAGTTCTGCGCTCAACGGCGTTAGCTCATTTTGGAGCAAATGGTGCAAGTGCTTAAAAAAAACACCGCCTTCCAGAAAGGCATACTTGATTATTTCGGCAAGCCCTGCCCGAAACTCACGTATAGGCAAGGTAGTTAATGTGTTAATATCAATAATAACCGCTTGCGGTTGATAAAAACTACCAATCATATTCTTACCGGTTGCATGATTAATTGCTGTTTTGCCACCAACGGATGCGTCCACTTGCGCAAGCAAGGTCGTAGGAATTTGAATAAAAGGTACGCCACGCTGATAGGTAGAGGCAGCAAAGCCCGCTATATCACCAATAACACCTCCGCCTAATGCAACAATGGTTGTGTCTCGATGATGTTTTTTAGCCAGCAATACATCATAAATAAGAACTAGACTATCCTGATTTTTATATTCTTCCCCATCAGGTAATAAAACAATATCACATTGCCTGCTTGCAAAAGCATTTTGCAGCAATGATAAGTATAAAGGAGCAATAGTGTGATTAGTAACAATTAGAATTTGTTTGGATAAAACAATGGACTGCAAAAAATCTAAAGATCCTAAAGCGCCAGAACAACAAATAGATACAGAGTATTTATTGTCTACTGCGATAGGAACCTGGGCATGAACCTCAAGCTTCGCCATAAATATATTTTATAATATTATTGGCCACCGCTTTTACAGTTAATTTATCTGTTTCAAAACTTACATCAGCCAACTCATCATAGAATGGCTCACGTTCATCTCTTAATAGTTCTAACCGCCCTTCAAGATCATCTGTTTGTAACAACGGACGTTTTGTATCGCGCTTGGTTCGCTCAAATTGTTGTTGCAAAGATGTTTTTAAATAGATGACCGTGCCTCTTCCTGCAAGAGCATTACGGTTTTCAGGAGTAATAATAACTCCCCCACCGGTTGCCAGAACAATATTGGTCTTTTGTGTTAATTCATCAATGACTTTTTGCTCACGTCGACGAAAACCTTCTTCGCCCTCAATGTCAAAAATCCAAGAGATATCAGCACCAGCACGTTCTTCAATAACTTCATCTGAGTCATAAAAATCTAATTTAAGCTCTTTTGCCAAAGCACGGCCTATAGTACATATTCCAGCACCCATTGGCCCAATCAGAAAAATATTTCGTACTTTAACTATGCTCATCTTTTCTTACATACCTCATTTCACGATATTAGGGTCATAATAAACTGTTTATATTATAACAAAAAATTAGTTTTATTTATAGACTTCTTTTTCCTGTTGCGCAACTGCGCTAACTGTTATAGATTGATCAATTATTTTTGGTGTAATAAAAATTAGCAATTCTTCATTATTAATACTAATATGTTGATTACCAAATAAATGTCCAACTATAGGTAAACTCCCTAAAAAAGGAATTCGTCTAAAGGCTTTATTTTTATCCTGTCGATAAATACCACCTAAAACTACCGTTTGTCCATTATTAACTAAAACATTTGTCTGTATTTCTTTTGTCAAAATAGCAGGGACACCATTATAGCGCTCCGCGGATGGCGTGTCTTGATTAATTTGCAAATCCATCAGTATTTTATGATCAGGGGTTATTTGTGGTGTTACTTTTAAGCTTAGCACTGCCTTTTTAAATGCAACAGCGGTAGCACCACTAGACGTTGCCTCTTGATAAGGAATTTCCTGCCCTGATTCAATAACAGCCTCTTGTTGATTCGTTGTAATTAATCTAGGACTTGAAATTAATTGTGCTTTACCCTCACTTTCTAATGCCGAAAGCTCTAAATCCAATAGAATATTATTGCCAAGCTTTGCCAAAGCAAGACCTGCCGAAGCAGGCATTGCTCCCGAAATAGGCAGCGCTCCTAAATCTAAATTTAATCGCTCCCCTATTGGCACTGTTGCCGGATTAATCACTCCTGCCGGTAATTGTAATTGATTTGCGCCCGCTAATGAGCCACTGATATGTGATGGTTTAGACACGCCCCATTTAATTCCCAAATCACGCGAGAAATCTTTAGTCACATCAACAATACGTGCTTCAATCAATACTTGTTTGACCGGCACATCTAATTGTTTCACTAACATCCGTACTTCGTTAATTTTAGAATAAGTATCTTGTAACCACACCGTATTAGTACGCGTATCAACACCAACTACTCCTCGATCCGAAAGCAATGAATTTTGTTTGTCTTTAATTAATAAGCCAATATCCGCAGCTTTTGCATAATTAATTTGAATCAAAGAAGAGCGTATGGGTTCCAGTTGTTGAATAGCATATTGATTTTTTAATTGCCCCTCTGCCATTTGATCTAACGCCTCTTTAGTATCAATATAAATAAAATGTTGTGTTGTTAAGATAATACTGAGTGCTTGCTCCCAAGGAATATCATCCAATTTTAAAGTAATATTACCTGTAACATTCGCACTAACGATAATATTGATACCCTTAAAATCAGCCAGTAATTGCAGCACCGCCCTCACCTCGATGCTTTGAAAATTTAATGAAATAGGCTTGCCCTCATATTTTTTTGCATAAAGAACAGTAGTACAAAGAACAAAACTCAATAGAACGATTTTAATTATTTGCACATTATGTCCTTACTGAGCCATTTAAATAGATAATTTTTTCCTGCATGTTTTCTACGCCTAATATTTTGCTGTATTCATGAATGATGATTTGATTCTTTTGAATCGCAATCACTCGGCCGTTATTAATACCTACATAGTCA
>CAZSAO010000013.1:0-21361 GCA_964605275.1 uncultured Legionella sp. | reverse complement strand
CCAACGTGCAACACACGTTTATTCGGATCTTTTATTAGCGCCCAAATATTTTTTCTTTGCTGCAACAAACCAACAAATTTAAGTTTATCTAAAGAGAACGCGGTTAACGGATGATTAGATTGCTTGAGTACATTAGTTCCTTTAGCATCTAAACTGTGAAATGGATTTCTACGAATTTCTATTTGATGAAGAGGCAACAAAGGAATGGGCAGAAAAGAAAAATCAGACTCCAGCGTTTGTTGCGAATACTTTTTTGCCTCATTGATGTAATTAACTAAATCGTGATTATCATCACATGCGCTTAGTATGAATAAAAAAGCAGCTAAGACGCCCTTTTTTTTATTTTTTATCGTATTCATCAGTATCATTGATAAATTGTGGCGATAGCATTCATCACCAACAGATCATTTTTATTATGTTCCTCACGCATAAGAGTAAAATCCTGCAACACTACAAGCTGTTTCATGTGCGCCATTTGCTTAATAAACACCATTAATTGCATATAAGTACCTACCATGCTTATTTTGATCGGTAGTTCTGAATAAAAGCTATGTTTTACTGCATGTTGAGGTGCAAACAGCTCAAATGTTAGACCAGCTTTTCTTCCATTTTGTGTCAGCTCACCTAATAAACTGGTTAGTTCATTTTTATTTACTAATTGCTGTAATAGCGTACCTAGTTGCTTTTGCATCACAGTTAGTTGCTGCTTATAGCCGTAGCTTGATGCGACCTGCTGTTGTCTCGTAACAAAACGCTCTTTTAACGTATATTCTCTCGCACGCAACGTCTGTAGATACTGATAATTTGGTTTGATTATCAACCAATAACTAAAAATAATAATGACTACGTTACATATAATTAACGCACTTAGTTTTAAGGTAAAAGGCCCATTTTTAATTGCATTTAAGATAAGTTTTTTATGCTCTACCATATGATACTCAATTGATTATTATTGGCTAAAAAGCTTAAAAAAAATTCATTTTCATCTTCTTTGTCCTCTTCCCTTTTTTTAATTTCAATTAAAACAGGAGTATGTAACCAATTGTTTTTATTAATACGCCGCAAAAAAAGAGAAATACTTTTATTAGATTGCGCATAACCACGTAGTAAAAAGCGATCATGATGATGATCTAATTGATAAAAGCTCATGCGTCTAGGAATTATCTTTGTTAATTCATCAAGCACGTGAACCAGTTTCATTCGCGCATGCTGTACTTTGGCTAATTGAACAATTTTGGCCTGTATTTCTTTTTTATCATGATCTAATTTCTTTATTTCTTGTAGCTGTGCTGCCAGTATCCCTAGCTCTTTGTTTAATAAATTAATCCGATTGAGTTGATGCGTGATCGTGTGATGTAAATACAACTTAAAACACACAATAATCACGAATACACTACACATGCTAATGAATGCACTGACACAAATCAGGTATTGCTGGCGTGCTCTTTGTTGTTCTCGCCAAGGAAGCAAATTAATCGAAATCATGATGGCCTACTCGTACGCATTGCAAGCCCACAAACGCTCATTAAACTAGGAGCCTCATGCATCAGTAATTCAGAATCACAATCAATACGTTGTGACATATGCAAAAAAGGATTTGCAATGAAACTTGAAACATTGAGCTGTGTTTGCAGCAAATCCACCAATCCCGCGTGTTTCACCCCATCACCTGCTAAAAATAAATAATCGATAGAATAAGAACTCAGCGAATAAAAAAACTGCAGCATGCGTTGTGCCCGACTCACTATGAGCTCATTATCATGAGAGATAGGGGTTGGAGTTTTATCCAAAGACCATGGATAAAATTGCGCTATAGAATTTATATCCAAAAGCTCGAATGGCTCCTCTCGAGCAAAAACCAACTTTTGCTTATGCATTACATATAAACGAATAGTATCTGTATTTATTTCAACAACAGCCACGACATCATCACTAGTATTATGGGGCTGATTATCGATTAAAAATGCACTGGCGCGTGCAATGGCATAAGAGTGTGTATCAATGATAACGGCTTCCAAACCTGCCGCACTTAAGGTATTAACTTTATTAGTAATATGTTCTTTGCGTGAAGCCACAATGAACACGTCTATCAATTGTGGGTTATCTACGCACGGACCTTGAATCTCAAAGTCTACATTTATTGCATCGTTAGAATGAGCAATAAATTTATTAGCCTCAATAAATACCAAATCTTCCAACTCTTGTGCCGATAAAGTGGCATCAAAAGAAACTGTTTTACTAATGATTTCGCTGTCAGAGATGGCTAATGCCACATGATTTGATGTGAATGATGCGCTATTAAAACAACGCGCTATTGCAGCACGCTCACAACTCATTTGAGTATTTAATGAATACTCAGGAATAGTGGTCCATGCAAAATTAATAATACGCCATTGCTCCTTTTGATATGCGAGCTCTAACATTTTAATTGCAGATGAGGTGATATCAATTCCTATAATCGGAATTGGTGCAGGTCTTAACCATTGAAACACGTATTTTCTCCCTAAAATTCACCTAAAAATAGGTAAACCAATCCATTTAAAATCAGAGGGAAAATGACGAAATATTATCATGAGGACGAACAAAAACTTCCATGTTTTTGCGTGGACTTTTTTTGCTAAGGCATTTTCCATAATTTAGCGGCGGTAATACTAGCTGATGAATTAATAAAAAGAAACCATATAAAATATAATTTTATAAAGAGATGCTTTTAAATAAACAAGATAATTTATACATGCTCACTCAATAAAAAAAAGAAGCACACTTATATTAAATTATTTCTTTTTTTACCCATGAGAGACACAACACTTTAATATAAGTTACCCATCTTCTTGATTCTATTTTCTTTCTACTTGTATATTTTTAATTAAATATGGTTTAAATAAAAAAGAGGCTTGAATCACATCTCAACATTTAATATAGTGAAAACTCGCGCAGCACAATTGCCCCCCTATTCCTATAAAGGAGTTTTGCATGACCAAATTAGATAATTTACTCTATTCCCTTACTCAGATCATTCTTAGCTATCACGACATTAAAAAAAATGCTCTTCCTTTTAATGAAAAAGGATTTGATTTAATAACTAGTGCCCTAAAAGAAAAAAGTATTCTTCTATTACAAGAAGTAGACTATTCGAATAAATTAGCTGATTTAATTAATTCGAGCACTCAACATTTTCCTGATAGAAAACGTTTGCTTGATTATATGCTTAGTGAGATTAATTTATTAAAAAATATTAAAGAGCAACAACACATCGAGGAACACAATCAGCACGTAGAGCGTTTGCTAACTAATTTAAAAAGCTTAATATCAACATCTCAAGAAGAAAAATGTTTCATAAAACATATGTCAGAAAATCAAAAAATGATAACAACTACTCTTCCTGGTTTAAAAAGAACACCTTCATTATTGGGACATGTTTTATTTTGGGTAGTGGATACAAATCCTACGTCCGGAAGTGCTTCTTTTGCATTAATAAGTAAAGTACTGCAGTCATTATCGATTAGCGAAATAACATCTAAGTTGGGAATAAAATCCATTGCTAATGAGATAGTCAACAGTCATATAGAATCAATCAAAATACCTGTAAATGAACTCCTAATTGCAGATGCCATTTTAAAACAAGAAGAGCCACCTATATCCACACCAATAGAACCATCGATTGCAGGTGAGTTATTACCATCCACAAATAAACAATCACAAGCCATCCGTTCTTCTAACAAAGAATCAATAAGTCCTTTGCTTGCCTTTAGCATGCACGGTGGAAATCCGCATCTAATGCATGTAATGGAACAGCATTTAGGTGAACGACTTTATAATGAAGCGACTAAAAATATTTTTTAGTATTTCAACCATGGCTTGCTGCAGCGCAATAGCATGAATGATTGAAATTATTTCTAACTGCCTACGTGCCGCGCTTTATGCGCGGTATCCAGCGATTTTGTCATTTTGTATAAAGCATATAATAAAATAACCCGGTGTAATTTTTATAAAAGTAAAAATACAGTGCAAAAACGCTACTTTTTAACTATAAAACTCGCTATGTTCAGCAAAATCACGGTATAATGCGGGCCTATTTCTCTTGAACCTAACGTATTTCTATGAAAAAAATGGCCTATTTTTGGCGTAAAGGTCTTTGGGCGTTGGTCAGCTTACTTTTTCTTTTATTAGTTGGCGGTGTATTTGTCTATCTTTATCTTGAAAGCCAACTTCCCAATGTAGATTCACTAAAAACAGTTCAACTGCAAGTTCCACTGCAAATTTTTAGCAAAGAAGGCTTATTAATCCAAGAATACGGCGAGAAAAAGCGCATCCCGGTCACTTATGAAGAAATTCCCAAACCTTTAGTATACGCTTTAATCGCAACCGAAGATCAGCGCTTTTTTGAACATCCTGGCGTCGACATTATGGGGCTAGGCCGTGCTACAGTGCGTATGCTTAAAACAGGTACCAAATCGCAAGGCGGCAGTACTATTACCATGCAAGTAGCACGAAATTTCTTTTTAAGTCGTAAAAAAACTTTTTTACGTAAATTTAATGAAATCATGCTGGCTATTAAAATCGATAGAGAGCTCAGTAAAGAAAAAATTCTTGAGCTGTATTTAAATAGAGTTTATTTAGGTAATAGAGCCTATGGTGTTGGTGCTGCCTCCATGGTGTACTTTGGCAAACCGCTGAACGAACTAAATCTGGCAGAGTTGGCGATGATAGCCGGATTACCTCAAGCCCCCTCTACCCAAAATCCCATAGCTAATCCAGTGGCTGCGAAAAAAAGGCGCAACCATGTATTAGAGCGCTTATTTGAAGAACATTATATTACACAAGCACAATACAAAGAGGCGATTAGTCAACCATTAACAGCAACCTATCATGGCACGGCGATTAAAGTACATGCACCTTATGTCGCTGAAATGATTCGTCAATCGTTATATGATAATTTCGGTGCTGAAGCCTATACTAAAGGCTATAAAGTTTATACGACCATTGATGGCTCGATGCAAAATACAGCTAATGAAGTAGTAGCAAAAAACTTGATTGCTTATGATCATCGCCACGGCTACCGCGGTCCAGTAGCTCATTTAGACGAAAAGAATAGCGCAACATCCCTAGAACAGCAAAAATCTTTAACACACTATCCTTCAATGAATGGACTGCTTCCCGCACTTATTACTGCGGTACAATTAAAAGAAGCGACTGCACTACTATCAGATGGAACCAGCGTGACCATTCCCTGGGAAGGATTATCGTGGGCACGGCCCGCACTAAAAAAAGGCTGGGTTGGACGCGCACCTATAACAGCACAACAAGTAGTTGCAGTTCATGACATCATTTATGTATATAAAAGTGATAAGTATTGGGAACTCGCTCAAATACCCGAGGCAGAGTCGGCTTTAGTTGCTCTTAACCCCAAAAATGGTGCCATAGAAGCATTAATCGGTGGCTTTAACTTCCAAAAAAGTAAATTTAATAGAGCTACTCAGTCCAGTAGGCAGCCGGGCTCAAGCTTTAAACCTTTTGTTTATGCCGCAGCATTAAATAATGGCTATAATTTAGCAACCTTAATTAATGACGCACCCATTGCGGTGGTAGATCCCAGTCAATCTAAATTATGGCGCCCTCACAACGTTAACTTAAAATTTAATGGTCCCACGCGTTTTAAACAAGCCTTAGTACAATCAAAAAACCTTGTTTCTATTCGCATTTTAGATGATATTGGTATTGATTACACCATTGACTTCCTTACCCGCTTTGGTTTTAACAAAAAATTATTGCCTAAGGGATTATCGTTAGCTTTAGGTAGTTTATCAATCAGCCCTCTTGATTTAACCACCGCATTTGCAGTATTTGCTAATGGCGGATTTAAAATAGATCCCTACTTAATCGATCGCATCACCGATATGAATGGAAAAGTATTAATCCAAACTAAGCCCAGCATTGTCAGCGGTGTTAACGACGCTGAAACGAGCAAGTCGTTGCCGCAAGCCCCACGAGTTCTACCCGAAGACATTACTTATTTAATGAATTCTGCCATGAAAGATGTTATTCAACATGGCACAGCACGTGCAGCACGCTCATTAAATCGGCATGACATTGCCGGAAAAACAGGCACAACCAATGATCAAGTGGATTCATGGTTTGCAGGCTTTAACGGAGATTTAGTAACGGTTACTTGGGTAGGTTTTGATAATCCCAAGTCACTACATGAGTATGCCGCAGGTCTGGCCCTACCCTTATGGATTGATTTTATGAAAGTGGCCCTGAAAGGCAAGCCTGAAAATGAATTAAAACAACCCAGTAATGTAGTGGCTGTGCGTATCGACCCTATTAGTGGCTTATTAGCACAACCCAGTCAAGTCAATGGTATTATGGAATATTTTCGTCAAAATGAAATTCCTGCCGAAGAGGAAAGCATTCCTGTCTTACAAGAAAATAATACGGAAACGAATACTGAAGTAGAGCAATTACCGCCAGTTGAAGAGTATTCATTTTAAAATATCATCCGATCTACTCGCTCTAATGCGCGCGAATCGGATGTTACATAATAGTAAGTGTTCAGCCTAGTTGAAGGAACGGCCATCTTTGGCTCCTCTTGAAATAAAGTCAGGCAAAATGGTGCTCACATAGCCACCTATGCTGCGCTCATTTTGCCTGACTTTATCCCAATATGAGCTCAAATATGGCCGTTCGAGTATTTGTTTAGCCATACCCTGTGAACGGTTGCACATAATAAGCACTCGAACGATTACACTAAATACTTATTAGTCGCTGATTTTTTATCATAAAAGAGTCTGAGAAAAACTAAACGGAGTATCGTCCTCATCATCTTCAGTATTAGATAATGTATCAATCAAAGGCGACTTTTTTCCGTTATCTAAACTACTTAAATCACCCATACTTTTACGAGTATTCAACTTAAATATCGTATTGGGGGCAGAAGAATAGTTATTACTGCTCGGCTTAGCATTTATTTGTGGTTTAGGGCCCGTATCATTAGAAACACGAACACAATATTGACTTTCAGAGCTCTTCGTTTTAAATAAGTTATGATGTTTACCCAAATCAGTATCTAACGATTCATGACATGTCATAACATCTGCATTGTACTTGATAGGATTCCTCCCGACATGACCATGAACGAAATTAATAGTAATATCTGTACTGGTTTTTATTTCCAGCTCATCGCCCACTAATCTATTCCATACCAGTCGCAATAAAGGACATGCCAATGGTATAGGTATCGGAAGATTAGCATTATGCAACGCATCTTGCTGTTGTAGCATTATTATAATCGTTTCATTTAATAAAAAATCAAAAACCGTTTTATTCAACGTATCTATCGAGGCCATCAATTGCTCTATGCTCGAATCATTATAAATCAACCCCTCAGTTAAAAGCGCGTTATCACAAAAGGGTTCATCAATAACAAGCGTATTTAACATTTCAATAAAATGTCGTACCGTTTCTAATCCTACAGGAGCATGAGAATATAGTGTTAATTCATTTGTGGATGATAAGCTATAACTAAACGCTTTTAACTTAGGGATGTAACTCTTATTTACCAGGCTATTAAGATCTGCACGAGTAACAAGTCCGCTGTTTATAAGAAAATCCAGATTGACTAACGACTCAATAAATTGAGCATGCATACCCAGATTGTCTAATGCGCCGCCATAAAAATACTTCAGAAAAGCCATGCCATGATTCGATAATAAAATTTCAACATGTACTTTAGCCTGATGCAATTTGTTCAACACCAATAACGTAAAATAATCATTATGACCTCTATCAGCTAAATCATCACCAAGAAGAAGAACCGAACGCAGGGTATTAACGTTTGCGGAATTTAAAATGTGTTTGAATCGGTTTAAATCATCGGAAGTTAAATATCTTTTATCAATTTTATAAATAGCGACTAAGGCTAGATAATCTTCTTCTTTTAATCGCAAAATATCCTCTTTGATGAGAAAATAAAGCAGCTTTACAGTATTCCCATGCAAATCACCCAAACATACGTGAGTCGTTATTTTTTCACCAACTTGCGGATAAACATATAAATCAGCATCATCCCTAATGATCATAACACGCCCCCTCATAAGAATTTATTTGAACACACCGTACATATAAAATAATCTATTGCATAAATTTTTTATCGTCTCCTAGAATATATTGGGCGTTTTATGTGCAGCAACACTCACATCCTCTGCTTCCAAATCATTAACAGACTTAAATAAAGTAGTCTTAGCATAACTAGAGTTATTATTTACTTTTTCCTCAGGCTGTTCTTCAGTAAAAAAACGAACATCATTAGATGCGCGAATAATATGTTTTGTTGTATCATTGGTTGTATAATGCAATGGTGATTTCCCCCATTGCGAGCTTATATTTTGATGCGATTCTAGTCCTAAACCTTCACCCTCTATATGCGCATGAACAAAATTAATAGGTAATGTGTGGGAGGTTTGAGTCACTAACTCGCTACTTACGTGCTCATTTCGCAACAAACGTAACAAAGGATAGATTGGGTCAACAGGAGTAAGATAACTGTGTATTAGTCGCCTTTCTTCTTTATACCATGACAAAGCTACTCCCATGGGTATTAAAATCGCAAAAAACTTATTTATTGCCTCAATAGTCGTAATGAGATCTTGAATTGTATTATCGTTATAAATCAATAAAGAAAATAAGGTTTCTCGTATATCAGCAAACTCGTTTTCTAGTACTAGATCTCGTCCAAAAACTATCAATTGCTGGCACACTTCTAATCCTACTGGTGCATGAGAATATAAAGTTAATAATCCTTTATTAGAACAGCTCCAACTGAACAGTTTTAACATAGGAATATAATATCGTCTTACTACTTTATTAACATCAGTTTCCTCGATTAGTTTTTTTTTCATCAAAAAATTCAGTGCACGCATAGAATTCAACTCAGGATGTTCTTCCTTTAAATTAGAAGAAGGATCTTGCAAAAAGAAGTCGATAAAATCCATTGCTTGACTCGATAATAAAATATCAATAGCAACACGCGACACCGCAAGCTTTTTTAATACCAGCAAAGTAAAATAATCATTTTGCCCATTCCCGGCAACTTCACTCCCCATCAAGACTACTGATTTTTTTGTATTAACCTCCGAATGAGTAACAATTGATTGAAATAAAAATAAATCTACCTGCGTTAAATAGCGCGTATTTTTTTTATAAATATTTAAAAGAATAAAGTAGTTTTTCTCATTAAGAAGCAAAATATCTTCTTCAATAAGAAAATAAATTAACTTCATTGCATTAGCATGCAAATCCCCTAAACATACATGTGTGCTATTATTTAAGCTGGATTTAGGATACTGGTATATATTTGCTTGGCGTTCGATTAAGTGAGCCTTTATCAGTTTTGAGGTAGGTACGAAAGAGCTCTCTTCAATAGAATGAGTTGTGAACAACTGCTCCGATTTGTGCTCTTTTTTTAGCTCCTTTGATATACTCATATCAAAGGAGCTTCTATCATCAGAGGCGCGAATAGAATATTTTACTTTAGCATTCGTCTTAAAAGTATCCGGTGATTTGCCCCAACTAGAATCTAAATTAAGATAATTGCTAAGCGTCTTATTATTATAAGTAAACGGCTTGCGTCCTATATGACCATGCACAAATTGAATAGGTATATTCGTATAAGTCGTTGTTATTAATTCTTCATCTGCATGACGATTCCACAGCAAACGCATTAGGGGTTGTTGGATAGGAATAGGTCCGTCTTGATTCAACGAATAGGTTTCATTTTCTTGCTCATACAACCTAAACAATTCATCAGGTACTAACTTTAAAAGTGCTTCATTAATTCTATCAATCGTAATCATAAGAGACTCAACCGTATGATCATTATATTCAATAAAATTCGTATCAAGGAACATATTAATTTTTTCCACAAAATATTCAACTGTTTCCAATCCAATAGGAGCATGAGCATATAAGGCTAACTCATCTGATGCCGATACACTGTAGCTAAATACTCTAAGCATAGGCCAATAGCATTGAGTACTAATATTTTGAATGTCATCCCATTGAATCAACTTACTTTCGCGCAAAAGATAATCCAGATTAACTAAAGATTGCGAGCAACTTAAATCGACGAGAACATTCTCTCCTTTAGATTTCATATAATATAAAAAGGACATTCCGTGATTTGATAATAAAATCTCTATATTTACCTGCGCATGATGCAGTTTTTTCAATATCAGCAAAGTAAAATAATCATTTTCACCCCTATCAGCTAATTCATCGCCAATAAGCGTTATTGATTTATCCCTATTCACACCGGCACCTTCAATAATGCCTTTAAATAAATTTAAGTCGTGCGCTGTTAAATAACGCACATCGATAGTATAAATAGTAAGCAGCGCAAAATAATCCGCCCTTTTAAGCAGCAATACATCCTCCTCCACAAGAAAATAGATAAGCTTCATGGTATTTCCATGTAAATCACCAAGGCATATATGTCGTGCCGTAGATGCTTGAGATTCAGGATATTCATTTAAATCTGCATCACGCTCAATGAGCATCAAACCTCCTCAACACGTATTGGAATAAAAATATTGCGTAAAAAAACACTTTGCGTACTAAACAACCCTATTGTTTTTAAATTATAGCGCTAATTTAAAAAGTAATTATGTAATAATTGGGATTTTACGTGGGCCTTGTTATACTTAATCCCAATCAAAACTGTCTTTTATATGACATACTGTACTTAAGGTTATTAATGAACATGCATGATTCCTCCTCTCAATTAGAACGCTATTTGTCTTTTTTACAGCAAGATCCAAAAAATCACACTCTGTTGTTAGATATAAGCCGAAGCTATCTTGAACAAGATGAACTAGAACAGGCTCAGTCTTATTTAGACCAAGCAAAGAAAATAAATCCTCCTGCGTGTCTTGCGCTGCAAGGTTTTATTTATGTAAAGCACGCACAATTAGCACAAGCTAGAGCATCTTTTCAAGAAGCATTACGTTATGAAGACACTGCTGAAATACGTTATTATCTTGGCTTTATTTTGTTCCTAGAGCAGGATTTACACGCCGCATTAGAGATGCTATCCACGGTGGATACTTCTGATTACAGCGAATTTGCCTGTATATTAAAGGCGCGCATATTACATCAACAAGGCGAACTGGTTCAAGCCATTACCTTACTAGAAGAGCATTTACAAGAATATCCCAATAATGCTGAGGCGATGGGGCTTTTAGCATTAATTTACTTTGATACCAACGAAGAGCAATTAGCCGCGCAATTAAGTGAAAAAGCCTTGGCTTTAAATCCTGATCTATATGAGCCTCAAATTGTAGAACTGATGTTACGCGTTGCTGAGCGGCAGGCTACTTCAGAAGAAATACAACAACTCTTGAAATTATACCCCCAAGACAGTCGCTTATTATTTGCCTTGGGCAGTGTATTTATGATGGAAGGTTCATTAGAAGAGGCCATTACCTACTACCAACAAACCTTAGAATTACAACCGGAATTTTACGACGGTCATCTGGCTTTGGCTTGGTGCTATTTGCTAACCGACGCGCTGCATGAAGCACATGAAATCTATCAAAATGCCGTTGAATTATCAGACCATTTTGCTGATGCGTGGGCTGGACTGGCTATAATTCAAGCCTTTAATGAAGATTGGGAACAAACGCAATTATTAATTGATAAAGCACAATCGCTTGATGCCGAATGTTTTTTAATTCAGATTGCTAAAATTATGCTACTTAATCATACCGACCCGAATCAAGCACAAAGTGATTTATTTAAAATAGTGCATGATGAACATCTGCCAGTAAGCCAAAAATTAGCATTAATCATTAATGAGCTTGAACAAGATTTTAAATAGATAGTGACTAATGAGACATCACATGGATGAGTTGACCACAACAAATAGATACACTCCAGCAAAAATAATGAAGTATCTCTGGGTTTCGTGTCTCGTGGGTATAGGTTCTGGTTTATTAGGGATGATGTTAGTCTTATTACTTCATTTTATCCAGCATATAGCATACGGTTATAGCCCATCTCATATTATTAGTGCGGAGAGTTTTTATAAAGGAGTCAATGCAGCATCCTCTCAACGCAAATTATTTTGTCTTTTTATCTGCGGCCTGATTGCAGGTATTGGATGGTATAATTTATATCATTATGGCAAGCCACTAGTCAGCATTAATGAAGCATTAAACACCAATAAAAAGATGCCCGTGTGGAGCACTATCAATCATGCATTATTACAAATTTGCACCATTGCTCTAGGCTCTCCTTTGGGTAGAGAAGTGGCACCAAGAGAGTTAGGCGCTCTTTTTGCCACATGGGTTGCTAAAAAAACATACCTAAATAGTGAAGAAACAAAAATACTGATTGCTTGTGGGGCGGGTGCCGGCTTAGCGGCCGTTTATAATGTGCCATTTGGTGGTGCATTATTTACATTAGAAGTGTTATTAGCATCCTATCAATGGTCCTTATTAATCCCAGCATTTATAACTGCCGCTATTGCAACCCTTGTTTCGTGGTCAGGTTTAGGCATGGAATCCATCTATCATATCCCTAATTTAGTTCTTAACCCCTCTATTATTATTTGGGCCATCCTAACAGGACCTATTTTTGGTATGGCGGGGTTTTGGTTTATCCGCATTGCAAACCAACAACGAGCCCAGGCTTTACGTAATTACAAAATGATTGGCGCCTGTTTACTTAACTTCTTGTTCATTGGTCTTTTAGCTCTATACTTCCCTATCTTATTAGGCAATGGCAAAAGTACCGTCCAAATAGAACTAACAGGACTCACCAGCATTACCCTAAGCAGCATACTACTTATCCTGCATTGCTTCATTAACTGGAGCAGCTTAAGAGCGGGTGCACAAGGAGGGTTATTAACCCCCTCTCTTGCTAATGGCGCATTACTTGCGGCTGTTTTAGGTGGGATGTGGGAATACATTTGGCCTAGTAATTCGCTTGCAAGCTATATCATTATCGGTGCCACTTCTTTTTTAGCAACCGCCCAAAAAATGCCGTTAACGGCAATAATATTAATCTTCGAATTCACCCACATTCATTTTGATTTTTTAGTGCCCCTCATGCTTTCGGTCAGTGAAGCACTTATTGTGTGCTCTATTTGTAATTCATTACAAATAGAAGTGAGATCTGTAACAAAAAAGGCCTGACTTTACGTACTAAAAACGAAAGCTCACATTTTATATGTGTTCAATGAAGTCGCTTCGCGACACTATTTCATCCCCCTCACCCTTATATATAAGTACACTCAATTAAGTAGATTGGCAATTACAAATAGGACGGCGAAACACTTACGATAAGTAATTCATTTTTTTCAACTCCTCGTATGGAGACCACTGAGGCTCTACCATGTGCTCCACTGGCAAATAAAACGTTTGCTCTAATAAGTACTGCCCACTTAATGCCGCATGCGATACATGATCGGTAAATACTATCCAACTGCTTTGTGCGGGAAAATCAACCTGTGTTTTTTTTGCATGAGCTTGATATTCATCATCTAATTTCATCGCATCGTGTAAGTGCAGCATGTAATGATCATAGGGAGAGCGTAGTGATTTTGTTACTTTAACCGCTTTGAGTAATGCCGCAACCCAGCGACTGTAAGCCGGAAAACCGGGGGCAAAATGAGTTAATACCTCCGTGAATAGTTCACCTACATTCCATACTCTAGCCTCTTGTTGTGGATTAATATTACAAAAAACACGTAAGATTCGCAGGCCATTTACCGGACTTGCAACAAAAGAATCAACATGTAAGCGTGTGTCATCTTTTCGCTTAGAGCTTGCTCGCCCTCTAATTTGTGCCGGTCGAAAACTAGTTCGGCCCCATTGTAAATGCTCAGCATAATCAGGAAGATTTTTTTCCACTAATTGCAGCGCATATTGGGCATATCCTTGCATTAACTCTCGTAATGGCTCTTCTAAACCAGGAATTTCTTTTTTAAAGGCCCCAAGTTTATTTTTTTTATAATCATAACTGACATTTTTATGACGGGGGTCTAAAATAGATTCTGACATTAAAGAAGATTTGCTACACTGATAATAGTGCGGGAAAAAAAGTATTTTCCCTGATTCTAAGCAACGCGCACTTTCTTTCGTATGAATCATGTTATCATCAGGGGTAATCAGTAAGGTGTTCATAGGATACTAGCCTCGAGAATAATGTGTTGTAAGTGTAACAAACTCTAATTATTTGGGTAGTATTTGTTTCTGCAACATGTATTAAAATAGGAGCTATATGTCTTTATTGTGCCCTTGTTGTTCGCAAAAAGAATATGAACAGTGCTGCCAACCGTTTTTAAGTGAGCATGCACTGCCAAGCACGCCCGAACAATTAATGCGATCACGTTATACCGCCTATTCTCAGGCTCAATTCAAATACATCAAAAAAACGATGTTAGGCAAGCCACTATTAGAATTTGATGAACAAGAAGCGCAACACTGGGCAAAGAAAAACACGTGGGTTAAATTAGACATTATACAAACGCAAGAAAAAAGTCTAGAGGTAGGCTTTGTAACGTTTATTGCCTCATTTATAGAAAAAAACAAGTTAAAAACCATCCATGAATGCAGTGAGTTTCATAAAAAAGAACACCAATGGTTTTATGTAGATGGGGTGCACCACCCCACTACAAATACAGGGCAATCCCCTATCGCTCGTGCACATCCGTGTCCTTGTGGTAGTGGTAAAAAATTTAAAAACTGTCATGAACAACACACTTTATAGGCATAAAAATGGGACAAACCAATTTATTACATGTATTTATTTTCCTCGCTGCCGCAAGTATCATTGTTCCATTAACCAGCCGTTTTAAGCTGGGTTCTGTGATAGGCTATCTTCTTGCCGGAATTTTGATTTCATCTTATGGTTTTAAATTAATTAGCCAAACAGAACAAATTATGCATTTTGCTGAATTTGGCGTGATCATGATGCTTTTTTTAATTGGTTTGGAATTAGAACCTGAAAAGCTATGGAATTTACGCAAAATGATCATCGGTATGGGCGGATTACAAGTAATCCTCTCTACTTTACTGCTTACCGGCGCAGGAATATTAATGGGGTATAGCTGGCAAATAAGCTTAACTCTGAGCATGGGGTTAACCCTTTCTTCCACCGCTCTTGTATTACAAATGCTACAAGAAAAAAATCTTATGAAAACACCGGAAGGCGAAGCCTCTTTTGCGGTGTTATTATTTCAAGATATTGCCGTTATTCCTATTTTAATTATTATACCGCTACTGCATACAGGTTATGCGCCGGTAGCAGAAGCACATAGCACCACCTTAATTAGTCACCTACCTAAATTAACGCAAGCACTCATTATTACTGGCGCTATTGGCGGTATTATTTTTGTCGGCCATTATTTATCACGTTATTTATTTCTTATTATTGCTAAAACCAATGTTCGTGAAGTATTCACCGCTTTTTCTTTAGCGCTGGTTGTAGGTATTACCTTACTGATGAACTCTATTGGCGTATCCCCAGCTTTAGGCGCATTTATTGCTGGTGTGGTATTGGCCAACTCCCAATACAAACATACCGTTGAAGCAGATATTCAACCTTTTAAAGGCTTATTATTAGGTCTGTTTTTCATCTCGGTAGGAATGGGGATGAACTTTACTTTGTTTGCCCAACAACCAATTTTAGTTGCGAGTATAGTGATAGGACTCATTAGCATTAAAGCGCTGGTATTGCTTGTTTTAGCTTCCCGCTTTGGTTTAACTAAAGTACAAACATTAGGTATAGCACTCGCCTTATCTCAAGGAGGAGAATTTGCTTTTGTACTGCTTGAATACGCAGAGAATGCCAAAGTACTGAGTAATGAATTAAAAGAGATTTATACGCTCATCGTAGCATTATCGATGATCTCCACCCCTATTTTAATGATGCTCTATCGTCGCTATGCCCTGCCTCGATTTATGAGTATTTTACCACCGAAAGAATACGATAAAATAACAGAAACAACCGGTATCATTCTAGCCGGATATGGTCGTTTTGGCCAAATTATTGGCCGAATACTCAACGGTGAAAAAATAAAAATTACGGTTTTAGAAAAAAATGCCGAACAAATTGAGTTGTTACGAAAATTTGGTTATCAAGGTTATTTTGGTGATGCAACACGCTTGGATTTATTAAAAAGTGCTGGCGCAGAACAAGCTAAAATACTTATTGTCACCGTTGGTGATGTAGATAAAAATATCCAAGTAGTGCGTTTAGCAAAAGAACATTTTCCGCATCTGATTATTTTCGCACGCGCTCGTAATAGACGCCACGCCTATGAATTACATAAATTAGGTGTTCATCATTTAAAACGAGAGCTCTTTCACTCGTCATTAGAAATGACCAAAGAAATTTTAAAATGTATTGGTTACACGCAAGAAGATGTTGACTATAAAGCAAAAGCATTTGAACAATATGATGAAGCATCTCTATATAAATCATTTGAGTTTTTTAATGAAGAAAATAATTTAATTAATTTTACTCGTCAAGCCAAAGGAGAATTGGAGCGAATTTTACAAACTACTTCTATTCCTAAAGAATAGAAAAAATCAGGTGCCCCGTCATCTCATTCCGGGGCATGCATCAAGAAATAACGCACCCATTTCCCTGGTCCTCGTCTTCACCAAGATCATATAATTCAGCATCATGAAGTGCCTCATCCATAGCGTTCAACGTATTATTATTATTATTACGTTCTAAATGATTTTTTATTGCATCCAATAAAATAGCTTCTTGTTCAGTCGCCTCTCTTTGCCCTTCAACAGATCTTAAGTTCATGATTACCGCACGAGTTTTAGGATCCAATTTTGCGCCTATATCTAAAAATTTTTGATTATTTGACTCTAAAGAGATTTGCACTCCTCCAAGAAACTTTTTGGAAAATACAATCATGCCTTTATTTGAATTACTGCACGTACTTTTGTTAATATCTAAATTATTTGTTATGACCCATATATTTTTATTAATAGTTTTTCCTAATTTAGACATATACATCCCCTAGAGAAACAAAACAAACCAAAATGATCAATAATTAATCATTATAAGCTAAATTTACCATTCTTGCTCTCTATCTGAGAAATTAAATACGAACTATGTTTTTTATAGTACTCAACTGCTTTAATCAATTGCACTGTATCACTTGTTTCACACCAAAAATTATCTACTAAATGAGCATATTGTTGCTGTAACTGCTTTTTATCGACCACTACTTCGTGATCTAAAAGCCCTTTTTGTAAATAATGCATGACCTCTTTCTTTTGGCGCTGTTTCTCTAAAGAGGAGTAAGGCTCAAGTATCAATATTTTATGATTAATAGTAGATAACAAATAATCAAGGCTCTCCTGCACCCCCATTTTTTTGATGAATGCACTGTGATCTGCCGTAGTAAATAATCGCTTATAAAAAGCTCTTTCTAAATTACATTCATGACTTTTAGAATGCGAAACATTTATATCAGACTCTTCTTGAGGTTTACTCAATCCTAATAATCGCTTTGTTTGTGCTCTTGATTGAGGCGCTAATGCCCGCCAAACAGCTGTTGATAAATTAATAGCCACCACACTAAGAGCAACCGCAGCAATAGCAAATGTATATCCAGGAACAAGATTAAACAAGATAATCGCAGAAGAACAACATGCCAACTGAAGTGCCGTTACCAAATTAGAAAACGCTAATTGCAAAAAATGTTGTCTTTGAACGCTGTGGGCAGGTACTTCAAAAGCTCGGTAAAAATTTAAACCCATTAATACAAAACGATAGAGGGAACTTAAACCAAAGCCTGCCACTAAAAGCCAAGGCGCTAGCAGAAAAGAGCTTCCTTGCAAACGCATTATCACTCCGCCAAATGAAGCAACATTATTTAATAAAGCACTAGTAAATGAACCGACACTAATCATCCAACCGTCAATATTATGATGAGGTGAATGTATAAAAGTCCATAATTGTATTAATGCCAGAGATATTAATGTAAGGCTAAGTAGTGGCCTTAAAAAAAACGCAAGGGGGGATGCCATAGCGGCATACAAACGCGAATAGGATAACAAGGCATACATCAGGCCTTGTATCCCGTCTTTAAGATTTAATAAACCCGCTTTTATCGATTGAAGAGTCATATCTGTGTTAACCGTTATTCTTTCTGTTTAGATATTAATTGAAAAAAATGCACAAAACTAGACTGATAAGCTATTTTTTTAGCATATATTATTGCTTAAAGCAGTAACAATATGATTAAATACAATCACAATTATATTAATGCGACTCATATGCTGCACTTTCAAGAAATCAGTCTAACTACTTTTTTAAACGAATATTGGCAAAAAAAGCCTTTGGTAATCCGTAATGCCCTACCCCAATTCATTAATCATGTATCCCCTGATGAGTTAGCAGGCTTAGCACTGGAAGAAGACATAGAAAGCAGAATTGTTAAAGAAACACCCAATGCATCACCGCAATGGCATTTAACACGTGGCCCTTTTAGCGAAAAAGACTTTACTGCCCTTCCCGCTACTCACTGGACATTACTAGTACAAGGGGTCGACAAAATAATTCCCGAAGTAAGCGCTCTTTTAGACGAGTTTAAATTTCTTCCTCCCTGGCGTTTTGATGATGTCATGATAAGTTATGCCGCAGATCAAGGTAGTGTGGGCCCACATTACGATCATTATGATGTGTTTCTTTATCAAGCCATGGGCCGCAGAAAATGGTCATTAACCAGTCAAAATTGCACCTTGGACAATTATATACCTGATCTAGAACTAAGGATTATGGAACAATTTAATACAGAAGAAGAATTTATTTTAGAAGAAGGCGATATGCTCTATTTGCCTCCGCACATAGGTCATCACGGCATCGCCCTATCGCAAGAGTGTATGACTTATTCTTTTGGTTATAGAAGCTATACGGGGCAAGAGCTATTAGATAGTTTAAGTGATTATGTGGCTGCTAAAGATTTATTTAAAAACTTGTATACAGATCCCAACTGGTCACATCTTAAAAACAGCTCAGAAATCCCCCCCCCCGCATGGCAACAGGCACAAAAACTATTAAGCGAACTTATTAATGATGAACACATAATGCGCTCTTGGTTTGGTTGCTTTGCTACCCGGCTGGACCAACAATCCGAACAGCATTTATCAGAACCTTGTGAAGACGATGTCACCATCAATGATTTTTTTAATGATTTAGCGGAAGCTCAAGGACTAACACGCGATCCATGCTGCCGATTTGCTTATAGTCTCGATGCACAACAACACCCTCATTTATATATTAATGGCATCGAATGGGATGTCAGCAATGTCTCTCCAACGCTAATTAAGATACTCGCGGAACACCATTTTATTGCATTAGAACATCTTGCGCCCTTTTTGCAAAAAACAGATGACTGTGAGTTGCTGTGGGAGTTATGGAAATTACAATGGTTATTAGCGTCCATATGAAGAGAATTAAAATAAGTAAAAAAGTTTATGGTGCATTATGATTAAACATTCTATCTACTATATGAGCACCACTCCAGAAGAACGAGAATGGGCGAAAAAACTACAACAAGAGTTAACTACAAGAGCACAATATAAAGGCATCCAATGTGCAAGCTTACCCCAAAAAGAATTGGTAGACGCTCCTGAGGAGGTACTATTGCTCGCTCATAGCGATGAATCTCGAACTGTTCTTGACGAGTATACGCCAAACGATGTGGCCAAACGATTTGCCACAATTTATAAAAAAAATAAATTACGACTAAAATCTATTAAACTGATTTCTTGTGAAGCAGGCGTAGGCACGAATCCATTGGCATTACAATTGGTCAAAGCTTTAAAAATCCATGGATTTATTGATGTTACAGTACATACTGCAACACACCCTAAAGAAAGTCTAGGTGGTACAATGGCAATCATTACAAAAGGTAGATATGGTATATATAAAAATTCTTTTGTAGGACAAACCGCGGCAATAATGTATGGTAACCAAGAAACCTCAGATTATTTTCAACATGAAGAATTAAAGAACAAAAAAGGAAAACCTCAAAGCTATTCACTCATTCAATTACTTTATGATATTGAAGAGCTCGAATTAGATTACAATACCTATACGGCTGAAGGACGAAAAAAGGAACTTAGCTTCGATGTCGCAGTGGCTTTAGATGTCCTAAAAACAAATATAGCTCTTTTACATCAATATCCTGAGCTAAAAAAAATCATAACTTTTTTGAATCGCAACTCTGATGCAACCCAAAAAGAGATAGATGCCTTTTTTATTGAAAATAACACTTATATAATGAATAGATTTAAGAAAAAAATACAGCAAAAGATCGAAGAAAAACGTCTTGCTCTCTATTCATTATCCCTACCCGATGATGACTACTTAGAAAACTTACTATTAGGAAAAAGTAGCCTATTAAAACGTATTTTCTATTGGTTGGACATACCACAAACCAAAAAACTAGCGAAATACTTGTCTCAACAAATTCATTGGATAAAAAAAGAAGAGCGTGCTTTATTCAACGAGTTTAACACGTTAAAAGAGGACAATCGAAACAGACCATCAACTCCCATAAAAAATACCAATATATCCAGTATATTTTATGGACCCCAAAAAATAGATACCCATTTTTTTGATAATTATTTTCAAGAAAAAAAACCTTGCAAAGAACGGTATAAAGAAATAGAAAAGCGATATGATGCATTATCCAATCAGAAAAAAGAGCATTATACAGCTATGATGCAGCAATTAAAAAAAATTCATAACAGACTCGATAAAATACAAGCGAAAAAAGCCTCTATTAATACACAAATCAATACTTTTATTGATAATTATTTAGCACAACACGCAACGGATAATGATGTAGTACACCAAGATAAAAAAGCAGTCATGTCCTCCATAAAAAAATATATTAATACGCCAACCACAAATAATTGGCACTTATTATTAAATAAAATAGAAAAGCATAAGTTATGGAATCAAGGCTTTTTTTCCAAAGTTAATTCCACCATGGAACAAGTAAAGGAGTTTCATGATGAATTGGAAAAAGAAGCTCAAAATACCTTTAGCAAATAATATCGTTGCAGCAAACTGGATAATATTAAAAACATATCGTATATTTAAGTAACACCACAAGACAGGGACGAATAATGAAAAAAGTAATGCTAATTGTTTTAGTCGTAACCGCTGCATCTTTTCTTAGTAGTTGTAATGGTGGTTGTTGTAATAATGCGGGATATTGCAATGGTGCGGATAGCATCGGTAATTGGTATTAATATACTTGTCACTAATGGGTTTTAGGGTTTTAGGGTTTTAGGGTTTTAGGGTTTTAGGGTTTTAGGGTTTT
>CAZSAO010000012.1:51448-55029 GCA_964605275.1 uncultured Legionella sp. | reverse complement strand
TATTTTCAATAACTTGCCATTGTGCGGCGGTATATAATAATAAACACGTTTCTTCCGTATCAATAGTGACAACTAAAGGAATTTTGTCCTCTGCACCCAAAGCACTTCTATAACGCGAAGGAATAGTCAGGCGTCCTTTAGTATCAATGCTGATAGGATTTATTCCACGAAACATGTTTTTTCCACCGTAGAGAATTGTTACTCCACAAATTCCCACTTTTTTATTATTTTAACCCACTTTAATACACTATAGGAACACCTTTTAGTACTCGTCAAGCATAAATATCGCATTTTGAATAAATTTTTTGGAAAAGAAGAAAAAATGATATACAGCCGTTTATAAAAAGAACAAAAAACAATTAAATCCAAACTAATCTTCAGATTTAAAAGAAATATAGAGCTATAAGAGCGGTTAAATACGATTCGTTCAAGGCGTATGAGAGTACCATCAAATTTCAATCGTGATATCGAGAACAAAGAGGACCCACGAGGGTAGCGCTACATCAGTATATAAATACTGATGTATGCGTTAAATATTCATTAGCGCGGCAAGACGAATGCCTTGTAAGACTAAATCAGGAACAAGATGATCGTAAATATTTTCATTATCAAATAAAGAGGCAAAGCCTCCGGTGGCCAACACCAAAGAAGATTGTCCTGAAAAAGCTTCTTTATTAATTTGTTGAATTAACTCCTTACATGCGCCTAAGGCACCGTAATAGACTCCTGACTGAATGCTTTCAATAGTAGAACGCCCTAACGCCTGCTCTAATTTAATAATTTCAACCGTGGGTAGGCGCGCGGTATTTTTAGACAATGCATCTACTGATAAGCGAACTCCAGGTAAAATTGCTCCTCCTAAATACGCTTTTTGCGCGGTCACCACACAAAAAGTAGTTGCGGTGCCAAAATCAATAATGATCAAATTTTGATTGGGGTAATTATGAGTTGCAGCGATTGCATTCGCTATTCTATCGGCTCCCACATCAACAGGATTACGATATTTAATATTTAATCCGGTTTTTACGCCCGCTTGTAACGAAAAAGGCTCTGTTGCAAAATATTTTACACATGCAGCACGCAACGAATAGTCCAGTTGCGGCACTACAGAACAAAGACCGATGGATTTAATCTGCTCAGGAGAACAATGATTTTCACGTAATACGCTTTTTAAAAAAATACCCAACTCATCGGACGTACTCGCTTTAGAACTATGCCTAAAACGCAGTTTTATTTCATTACCATCAAAAACCCCACCATAAATATGAGAATTACCCACATCGATACACAACATCATAATTTTGGCTCACAATAAAAGACGTAACCGCTCACCTTGTTACACCATAAATCAAACATACGCTCTGAGCGGATACAAAAAGGCAAATAATAAAGGGGGATTCTATGGAGATCAAGAGCTCATACTTTGAATAGCCTATTTTATACTTGTTACTCTTAAGTTTTCGGCTTTTATGCTATCGCTTTGTTTGCTCCTAAAATAGCGAAAACTTAAGAGCGACAAGTATATTACTTTTCATTTTTTTAAAAATTAGCTAAAGTAAAAACATCCTGTTGTTGCAGGGGATAAATTAATTTACCTTTATAAGGATATACCATGAAAAAGATAATCACCGCTGTTTTATTTTCATTAAGCGTTGTTTCTCTAGCTCACGCTGACGATAATGCTCAATTAGTTCAATTGAATGCTAAAATTCAAGACCAATTAAAACAAATGAATGATCAGCAACAAAAACAAATAACGCAGCTCAATACGCAAGTAAATGCGCAAATGCAAAAATTACAAGCCGATTTACAAAAAACTATAGCGGCCGCTAATAAAGATACACAAGTTCAATTACAAAAATTACAAACTGAAATCCAACAATTACAAGCTAAAGTAGGAAAATAATTATCCACAGATTAAAATCTGTTTACACTTCAATTATACTGTCTACATGCTGCGACTTGTTCGCAGCCCCCCCTAAATACTCCAATTAAAACAAAGTAATACATTTAAATATGCATAATTAGCACAAAATAAATATACGCTCAGCGAGTTATGCTTGATGCATGGAGTAATATCAGATTTAAGTCGTTTTATAGAGAAAAAAGAAGGCGGCAGACGCAACATACATCAGTATGTGAGTATTGATAACTACTTTTTTCTATAAGGTAGCATTACCTATGTTTAGAGCGAATATTTACAAAAAAAACCCTGCCGAAGCAGGGTAAGGGTGGAGAACGCTAGTAGATAAGTAGTACTTATATTTAGTATGGCTCAACAATTACAGAAGTGCCAACATCAATAAAATCTTGATTCAACCATTTTGCCGCACTAGGCAATACTCTAATACATCCATGACTGGCATTGTAATTAGGTACATCATAAGCAGCATGTATTGAATACCCTCCGTGGAAGTGCATGCAGTACGGCATTTTTGCACCCCCATTGGTTTCTATTGGGTAGAGGCTTGACTTACAGTCCTCACCTTTTTTTGAATAAACTTTATATGTACCTGTTACTGTACGACATGGACGACCTACATCATCACAAAAATCTTTACCACCCGATGCACTGCCTGTATTTACACGATTACCATCAGCATCATAAGCAGCCCAAGCTGTTGCTTTAGGGTCAAAAATAAATACTTTTTTACCCGTTGCCGCTCTTTTATCTGGAAAAACTAAAGTACCTTTATTATCTTGCGACATACTTTTGGTATAATGAGTATAACCCGCATCATCCACCACCGCAGTCGATCTATCCATAGAAGCACATGAAGCTGCTAACGCACAAACTGGAACTAAAACAAGTTGTTTTACTTTCATTTTATTTCTCCCTCTTTTTCTTTGTTATCGGGAGATTTGAAAATAGGTTTAGCTTTTTTTACAATTTTTTTTACTTTATGCTCTTTTTATATTCTCCAAGGTCGATTGATACTCTTTTCTTCTCTTGTTCTGGCAACATAAACAGTAGCGCTTCAATCAATTGTTCATCGCTACACTCAAAGCATCCACCTCGAGGAGGCATAGCATTTATCCCCTCTTCCGTATGCTGCCAAAGAACCGCACTATCTTGTTCTAAACGCTTAGTCCAATCGTTTTCATTGCTTATTCTAGGAGCACCTAGAGGAATTAATGGCTTTTGAGCATGACAAGAGCTACAAAAGTGTTGATAGATCTGCGCCCCTTCATTTTTACTGCCGCTAATTTGTGCTAAAAAGTCTTGTGGATGATGAGAGTTAGCATGCACATATGAACCTAACATTAAAAAAAACAGATAGACAAACATCCAAATTCTCATGTTATACTCCTAGAATATAAAAAAATACATGCAGTAAAAGTCACCCTAGATCTACGAATAATTCTTTCTAAGGAGCCGATAATGACGCTAAATATACTAGAAGAACGAGCTAGAATAAATGACGTTGATGAGTCAACGGATGAGCTACTGACAATTACTCGCCAAAAACACACCAGCCAGGCCAACAACAGGGCTCATGTATCTGATGCTGAGTGTCATCCTGAACTATCCTTGCTTGAAACACTAAAATCGTCATTAAAAGAACGCGCTGAAGTGGATT
>CAZSAO010000012.1:43436-51438 GCA_964605275.1 uncultured Legionella sp. | reverse complement strand
AAAAAATAGCACGCATCAAAGCAGAACTTGCTGCGGGTATTTATCAAATTAATAATGAACTCATTGCTCAAGAAATGTTGGACTGTATGGCATAATGACTCTATTTAGGAGTGTAGCCTAATGGCAGATGGAGCTGAGAAAATATACTGGGTGTATATTTTGCAATGCGAAAACCAAAGCTATTACACCGGATATACCGATAATTTAACACAACGCTTTAACAATCACCTCGCCGGAAAAGCCAGCAAATATACGCGCAGCTTTAAACCTATTGCCATAGCACAAAGCTGGGAATTTAAAGGCGATAAATCCAAAGCAATGCGCATGGAATATTATATTAAACAGTTGTCGCGCACGCAAAAAGAGGAATTGATTAGGGATCCTAATTTACTCGCTTTAATTACATAATCCTGTAGCAATAAACCATTTAGCGCATGCGTAATGCCCCATCTAAACGAATGGTTTCGCCATTAATCATGGTATTTTCTATTATATGCCCTACTAACGACGCAAATTCTTCTGGCGCCCCCATTCGTTTAGGAAAAATAAAGTCTTGGGCTAATTTATCGTGTACTTCTTGAGGCATATTCAATAATAAGGGTGTAGCAATTAATCCTGGAGCCACCGTGTTTACTCTAATAGCTAACCGCGCTAACTCACGTGCCGCAGGCAATGTCATCGCCACAATACCACCTTTAGATGCACTATAAGCTGCTTGGCCAATTTGCCCTTCAAATGCAGCAATAGAAGCCGTGTTAATAATCACTCCCCGCTCTTGCGTATCAGTATCTATCTCTAAATTTGACATAGCATGTGCGGCTACCCTCATGACATTAAAAGTACCTATCAAATTCACATCAATGACGTGCTGAAAATCAGCTAAAGGCATAGCCCCCTCACGTCCAACAATTTTCTTTGCAGGCGCAATACCGGCACAATTAAGACAAACACGCGGCACACCTAATTGCTCTATCGTGAGTGCCATGGCTTCTTCCACAGAAGCCGCACTACGTACGTCACAATTAAGATATAAATCAAAAGAATTATCAGGTGTGGCTTGCACGTCCCAAACAACAACCTTCATACCTTGTTTCTTTAAATAATAGGCAGATACTTCCCCCATGCCAGAAGCACCGCCCGTGACTAAAGCAATATTATTAGCAAAACGCATCTACACACTCCTTATGCTTGTAGAAATTGTTGGCTTAGCATTTTAAATTCTGGAACAGCTGCGTGTCGCAGCCATTCAAAAAAAACCATTTCGGCGCTAATGAGATGAATACCTGCGGCCTTCATCCTTTTTAAGCCATATTTTAAATCTATTTCATGTCTAGAGCTTATTGCATCCACTACAATAAACACTTCTAAACCGGCTTCTTTCATTTCTAATGCTGTTTGTAATACACAAACATGCGCCTCTATGCCAATAAGAATAAAATGCTTTTTTTTATGTTCATTAAGTCGCTGAATTATTGGCGCAGACTGCATACAGGAAAAATAAGTTTTGTCGATACAATCATCTTCTGCGATGTGCATTCGAATGGAGGGAATAGTAGGACCTAAACCCTTAGGGTATTGTTCACTCACTAAAATAGGTACATGCATAGCAACAGCTAATCGAACTATCCACTCGCAACGGGAAATAAGGTGTTCGTGTTGCAGCACATGCCGCACTAATTTTTCTTGTACATCGATGACTAAAAGAAGTGAATCGGCTTGATTAAGTAACATCCTTGTCCTTTTAAATAAATATACTTGTATAGTGTATTACGTCATCAACTATAAAGCAGCAATATCGATTGTTTTTAATTTTACATCGCGCTGATGGTTGCCTCTTTGAATCGTCACCGCGATTTCTTGACCTACGTTCATTTCTGAAAGAATGTGATAAAAAGTATCATAATTTTCAACAGGATGAGCATTAACCGCAACAATCACATCGCCAACTACAATATGGCCCCAAGAATTTCTATGCGTTCCGCGAAGCTTGGCTTTATATGCTGGGGTATTAGGCAATACATCACCAATTAAAATCCCTTTTTTTACACCTAATCTATCAGCAAGTTTACTGTCTACACGTTGAATTCCTATGCCCGATAACACCACTCGCCCATGATCAATAATTTGCGTCACTATGCGCTGAATGTCTTCTGCAGGTACCGCAAAACCAATTCCTGCAGATGAGCCTGAACTAGAATAAATCATCGTATTTAAACCAATTAATTCGCCGGCACTATTAAGAAGTGGTCCTCCAGAATTACCTGGGTTAATTGGCGTATCCGTTTGAATTACATTATGAATAGTAACTCCGCCAACCCCGGGTACTTGACGATCTAATGCGGAAATGACCCCTTTTGATAAACTATGATCTAAACCAAAAGGGTTACCAATCGCAATTGCTTTTTGCCCTACAATCAAATCATTTAAATGAACCACTTTAAATGGCGTAAACGATTTTAAAGAGCTCAATGCTTGCGGCGATTTTATTTGTAATACGGCAATATCCTTGCGTGGTTCAGCACCAATTATTTTGGCTGGCACGGTGATTTTACCAATAGTAATCGCAATATCATCAGCACCTTTAATAACATGAAAATTGGTCACCACATGCCCTTTATTATCCCAAATAATACCGGAGCCCGCACCATCAGGCACGTGTAATTTTTGTAAGGCACGATTAGTGACGGTGGCCAGACGATGTACATAGACTACTTTTGCAGAGGTATTTTGAAACACTTCAATCGTATTACGCTCATCAGGTAATAATGAATCAAGTTGCACACTAAAAGCCGATTGATTACAAGAATATAAAAAGAAAAACAGAATGAACCATAAGTTACGTTGTTTAGTCATTAAATTCGGACTCCAATATTGATGGACTGATGAATACACACATTTCAGCCTTCACGAGGAGCATATTGTAATATACACTCCCATTAAAGTCATTATTTAAATCAAAAGAATATTTTTTAGGCAAAAACCAAACGAATCCCATTATCAAGATCAGGATCTAATTCTTCTTGCGCAAAGTCATAAGTTTTCTTAGACGATGGTGTAGATACTTTCTTAGAGGAAAAGCCATGCTCTTGTTTCATTGACAAATGTTCTTCGCTAGCAGGTATAACCTCTGGTCCACTAATAAAATTAATTTGTGGCGGTGCCAACATGACATTTGGTATTAGATTGAAATAACGTAAGAATAGTTGAATTGGCGCCATTAAAATGGATTTAAAATCTTCGGTACCAGCATGGATACTTTCTACCGCAAGTTGTTGTGCGGTTTGATTTGTTTGCAGAAATACTTGTCCTAACTGCATTGTTTGCTTTTCATAAAGAGCGTCACTGTTTTTATTCATTGATTGCAATTGTTCAATCATTGCTTGTTTATTCTCATTTTGAATCGCCCATTGTGCTTCTTCTCTGTTTTGTAATCGTTGTAAGCGATCATTAAAAAATTCGATATCTCGGCCAATTTCATTCTTTATTTTCTCAGAAATTTGATTTTTCTGAGCCGGATTTTCAGTAAGGTGATATAACTCCATTAAACGAGATTTTTTAAAAAATGCTTTGTTCATTTGTTTAGTGATAGAATCAATATCACCTTTATTTGTTCCTAGCATTTGATGATAAGAACTCAAACGATTAGGACTATCCATGTGGTTACGTATTTTTTCATTTTCCTTAGACAACTGATTTAACGTTTCTTTTTGATTTTTATCATTAACATTTTTATCATGACTCAACAAAAATTGCCTAATAAGTGCCGCACCTATTGCTACAGCTATCAAACCTGCCATAACAATCAATGTAATAACTCCAATTTCCATAACACACCTCTCCATTTATATAAAAGTAATTGAATAATCAAAAAGCTTTTTTCATGCGCTCATCGTATCAAGCTCCTGTCATTATTCATGTCAGTGTGTCTTGCAAACAGCAATAGAAACGATTAATGCTCCCTACTTTTTTTAGTCTAGTTTGGGCTTTATATTCTTGCAAATCAGTTCACTCCTTTTTAAAGCACAGATAATTCTTGACAGCTATTTCTTTATCTATATGCTTCTTTTTTGTTTCATAAATCATTGGATTTTCGTTGTGACCCATTTGTTACTGGAAAAATTTAGTCAGCCACTGCTTAATTGGTACGATCAACACGGCCGTAAAAATTTACCCTGGCAAGTGCCGCGTACTCCTTATAGAGTATGGATATCAGAAATGATGCTGCAGCAAACGCAAGTTCAAACAGTGATTCCTTATTTTAATCGCTTCATGGAACAACTGCCCTCTTTGGCTCATCTGGCACAAGCGGAGGAAGACATTGTTTTATCATTGTGGTCTGGTTTAGGTTATTACAGTCGTGCACGAAATCTGCATAAAACAGCTCAGCTTATTCATAATACATATGCAGGTATCATGCCGCAAAACTTAAACCAATTAATTGATTTACCTGGCATTGGACCGTCTACAGCAGCAGCTATTCTATCGCAAGCCTATAATTTGCGCACCGCTATTCTTGATGGCAATGTTAAAAGAGTACTAACTCGTTTTTTTCGCATTGAAGGATGGACTGAACAAGCACAAATAAAAAAAATGCTTTGGCAATTAGCGGATGAGTGTATGCCCTCCGAACGATGTGCCGAATACACCCAAGCAATAATGGACTTAGGTGCCACCTGTTGCACCTTAAAAAAACCGAACTGCCAGAACTGTCCCTTACAGCCTCACTGCCAAGCATTTAAATATAGCGAGCAACTTCTTTATCCAACTAAAAAAATAAAAAAACCTATTCCCGTGCAACAACAGCAATTTTTAGTGTTATATCATGCTGATAAGCGAATTTACTTGGAAAAAAGACCGCCTGTAGGTCTATGGGGAGGACTGTGGTGTTTACCCAGTATAGATAAGCATGCATGCCCTGTTAGTTACATAAAAGAGCATTTACATCTGAGTGGCGATAATCCCACAATACTCACATCATTTAAACATCGTTTTAGTCATTTTCATTTAGAAATTGATGCGCTAAAAATAAACGTCGAATTCGATAAAAATCAAATTCATGAATGCACTGGACAATGGTTTACAAAAGAAGAATTAACGCAAGTAGGCATCGCAAAACCTACTGCTTATATATTATCAACATTCTAACTTAACGTCAGTTATGGATGAATTAAGCTTAAGGTATTAGGGTGTTATGGTCTAAATGTACTCATATCCTCTTGATGTTGATTTAAATGTTGATACATTAAACTCAAAGAGCACGTGGTTAATGCAATAAGACAACTAATATAAAAATAAAAATCGAAATTATATAGGGCCTGTGGTTGTGGAGTCGCATGTGCCGACGCAGGATAGAAAGAGCGGAATATGGATTTACTGCGCGCTAATTGCGTGTCAGCTGTTTTCATAATAGCCTTTAGCTCCTGTTGATGTAGCTCAGAAAGTGTATGATTTGTGATATTGCGCTGGCCCGTCGCTTGATAAGCTTGCACATACTGATCGATGTAGACATATTCGCAATCACCATCAATGAGGAAAGGATAAGATTGAAGCATAGAATGATTTTGAATCCACTGTTGCCAGTTATTTTTAGACTTGGGTTTTGATATCAAAATAAAAGATGTCGAAGACGAAGATAACAATGAAATTCGCTTGAATACCTCGTTTAATACTATCTTATTATATTGCTCAGATCGCCTGTCCAAACATGCTGATTCCACGCCAATGGCCAACAGTAAACTGATATATGCATCCAACTTGCTATCAAATCGCTTGCTCGAGAGCAAGCGCTCACACTCACGATAGACAAAATCTACCATATTGGTCATTAACATGATGCAGTGGAGATTTTGGGGTTTCTTGGACAAAATGTCACGCACATCATCCATCAATAAAGTAAGATCAATATTTAGTAAAGGGCACTCGTCAGCACCTGAGCTCATCCATTTTTTCGTTCGAATATCTTCTAGTAACTGGTTTTTCAATTTGTTGATACGTTCTTGCTGTGAGTCATTAATACCCTGCAACGTAATGCGATTTGCTCTGAGAATATCCTCAAGTCTACTACCAACTAATTGCATGCAATAGATTACACTGAGGCCTTTGTTATGGCGAGCTTGATTGGGGTCACGAAATATAATATCAAATATTTCACCCAAATTTCTACCGTTTGCAGAAATAGCACGAACTTGTTTATTCTTGGCCTCACTCCAATTCTCATACTCTTGGCGAAATCTGACAATCGCTACATTGGCTGCGGCACCTGCATTCATCTCGTGCCCCTCATGGTTGACATCACCATCCCTTAAACCATTGCGTAAATTAATCAGTTCATCATATAAATTGTTTTGCAACAACCACGTAAGAAAGCCTTTATCATTAAGTTGGTGACGAATCTTTTCCAAACGAGGATAAATTGTCTTTAGACGCTGTATTTCCGTATTACTTAGAGCACGTGACTGACCTTCTGCCGTTGTAGTAAGATAAATATTCGTTTCAACGTCAACACTACGACTAAAAGCTGTATCAACTATATCACATAGACTAATGAATGATAATTTATCATCGGTTAGAATAAACTGCCCTAAACTTAATTCATCTAAATTATTACCGTAAATATCTTCTTTCCTGACCTCTGGCATAAGCAATGAATTTTGAGATAGGGGATCACAAAGCTTAGCTAATGTTATACACAGATCGTTTACAGGTAAATCGCTATGGAATGTATAACAAAGTGAGCTATTTAAAATCCGCTCAGCGCGTTGCTGTAAAAACTCAACAGCCATTCTTTTCCAAACTGAGCTTTGTGGTGCAATCCAATACTCATTAAGAATTTCTTCAACACGAATTACTGAACAAAGAAGATCGCGCATTTCAAATAATGATGTCGATTTGACGCTCATAGGCTTACGATTGTTCTTAAGAATGTTAAGTTGATTTTGAAGGGCTTTGCCAATCAGATGGGGTTGATCTGCATGCGATGGCGATAGACAACTAGTGAGCCAATCTAAAAAATTAGTTAGCCATTGTTCATACATATCTAATCTTAAACGAGACATTGTTCTTCTCTCATGAGTTTTTTGAGGGCGGAACAAAGCGATAGCATAAAAGCCGAAAACTCATTAGCAACAAGTATATAAAAGGTCAGTGATTCTTTCGGCTGAAAAAAGCCTCCCAATAAATAGGGAGAGGGCATGTTTTTTTCGATAATTTATACTTTTTATAGAGAATTAACAAAAATAGAACAAAACTTACAATAAAACAACTATTCTGCATCTTGTTCTACTTTGAGGTACAAAAAATCAAATCGCCTAAAATGCCAAAAATCACTAGCGACCAGTATAAATACCGTATTTTATACTTAACTTTTAAATGCCTTTGCCTTGAAACTACCCCGAAGATTGTTAACAACTATCGTTTGATCAATGTCTTACTAGACCATTTAACCGCTTTATTTTCTACAGTTACAGAAGCATCTAATTCTTTTTGTTTATCTAAAGTTAGAGTCCAGGTAAAAAACATATTTTGCGCTTGCGATGTTTTGATGGGAATTGAGCCTCTTAACTCTTCATTATTTTTATTAACTAGTTCGATAATAAATTTTGCATCTACTTTCTCAAATTGCCCATCGCATTCTTTAGTTGCTCCACTGGCAATCGGACCCAAACAACCATCGATAGGATATTGGAATTGTTGACGCACCCCAACATAAAGTTCATACGGAGTAGTGTTTACTATTTTGTGATGAATGTAACCCGAGTTAGCAAAACCAACAGAAGATAGTGATGCCAATAAAAGAACTAGACCAATTTTTTTATGCTTCATTTTTACACCGAAAAATAAAAAGAACGCACATTATATGTTTGAAAAGAGTTGACTACAAGACATAATGTTTACATTATTTATTCACTGTTTAATAAATTTCCTTTCTTACTGGATAATGCTGCAGATTAGCCGATTGAAATACCTTACGTTTTTCTACACTGCCCTTTTGTAATAAAGCAAC
>CAZSAO010000012.1:20499-43426 GCA_964605275.1 uncultured Legionella sp. | reverse complement strand
GTTGCCCCAAACCTGCTGCGGTATTAATCCAAAACCATGCTTGCTCCCGATTTTCAACAACACCTTGCCCATAATAATACATATAGCCTACCGCATATTGAGCATCAGGCTGTCCTTTTTCAGCTTCAGGTTTTAGGCGAATAAATGCGCGACGATAATCTTGAACCCGAAAGCTTTCTATGCCTTCTTGTAGATTTAAAGTGCTGCACGAACACAGTACAAAAGTAACAAATAAACTCAGCGTTATTTTCAATAAATGCGTCATCTCAATCATTCCTCAACGGCTTTGCTATGGGTTCAAAAGTTAATGAGTCTTCAGGAAACGTCACTCGCTCAAGATTGCCATTATGTTCTACTAAAATACCATCGGCCATAATTTTCTTAATTAATGCGCCCCCGGGAATGGTATCATTTACTTTATAATTCTTTTCTTCACTATCTGCCAGACGAATAATCACTTGCGATTCATTAGCCTTTCCTAACAAAACACCAACTAAAGTCACATTGAGCATTGATTGCTTTATTTGATTAGAGCTCAAATCATTAGGAATATAGACACCAAATAAAGAAGAGTGCAATAAATCATCTAATGCGTTTTGTTGCGTGGCAGGGATTTGCAGTGGTTCTTTTACTGCCGCTATTGTTTCTATTGTAGGAGTAAAAAATAATTGCGCATACTCGCCAATAATTAATAGAGAAAACAACGAAATTATAGCAATGATCACCCACTTTGAATTTTTAAAAGATAGTAAATAGTGAACATCCAATTTCATTATGATAGTGCCCTTTATATCAATCAATAGTACTTCTTTATCCTAACATAAAATACTAAGAGTTCTCTACTTATTGCAGATACAGCAGTAAACACACTTTATTTAGTTAGCATAAATGTCTAATAATTAATTTTAGGATACACTTAGTTATAAAATCCCCTGCTCATCAGCTAAAAGGACTAATCATGAACAAGCCTCATTTTAATACACGTGCCATTCACGCAGGCCAAGAACCCTGCCCGCACACGGGTGCAGTGATGCCCCCTATTTATGCTACATCTACCTATAAACAAAGTGCTCCTGGCCAACATAGGGGCTATGAGTATTCTCGCACACAAAACCCAACCCGTGCCGCTTATGAAGCCTGTATTGCTGATTTAGAGTCAGGTACGCAAGGCTTTGCTTTTGCTTCAGGAATGGCAGCCATTAATACGGTTATTGATTTATTAGATGCAGGCGATCATGCTATTGTAATGGATGATTTATACGGCGGTAGTTTTCGTTTATTTGATAAAGTAAAAACGCGCACCAGCCATTTATCGTTTTCCTTTATTGATTTATCTCGTCCCGAACTCATTGAGGCAGCCATTACGCCAAAAACCAAATTAATTTGGTTGGAAACACCATCTAATCCGATGCTAAAACTGGTTGATTTACGTGCTATTGCCCGGATCGCCAAAAAGCATCAACTTATTTCCGTAGTCGATAATACGTTTGCTACTCCATGGATGCAACGACCATTGGAATATGGCTTTGATATCGTGGTACATTCGGCAACTAAATACTTAAATGGCCACTCGGATGTGGTCAGTGGCGTTGTTGTTGTCGGTGATAATGCCAAACTGGCGGAGCAAATTGCCTTTTTACACAACTCATGTGGTGGTATTGCCGGACCATTTGATAGCTTTTTAGTGTTACGCAGCTTAAAAACCCTTTCTTTACGCATGGAACGTCATTGTACTAATGCCGCTCATTTAGCCCATTGGCTAGAACAACATCCTAAAATACAACGCGTTATTTATCCAGGTTTACCCTCTCATCCACAACATCAATTAGCGAAAGAACAAATGCCTGCTTTTGGCGGTATGATTTCCATGGTAATTGATGGTGGCTTAGACGCAGCAAAGCGCTTTTTATCGCGCTGTGAATTATTTACTTTGGCAGAAAGTTTGGGTGGAGTTGAAAGTTTAATTGAACATCCTGCTATAATGACGCATGCATCTATTCCACCGCAGCAAAGAGCCGCATTAGGCATTGATGCTGGACTCATTCGTCTTTCAGTAGGCATTGAGCATGTAGATGATTTACAAGCAGATTTACACCATGCATTAAATTAACAAACGATAGTGGAGTTTTATTGATGTCATTATTTAAAAAAGTTAGGGAGCAAATCAGTGCGCTACCTGCTGTTGTCATGCTGTTAATTACAACATGTCTTGCATTTATTCCGATACTACTTATCGCGTGTTGCAAATTAATTCCGTATAAAACCTGGCAAATAAAGTGCACAAAAGCGGTAGATAAGATAGTTACTCTTTGGTGCGCTATGAATAATTTGTATATCGATAAAATACAAAAAATTAGATTAGATATAGATGCGCCAAGCAACTTAAATCTTAAAAACTGGTATTTAGTCGTGGCTAACCATCAAAGTTGGTTGGATATTGTTATTCTCCATCGTCTTTTTAATCGAAAAATTCCTGTTTTAAAATTTTTTATTAAAGACTCACTTAAATGGATTCCTCTTTTGGGCTTTTCGTGGTGGGCAATGGGTTGTCCTTTTATGAAACGCTATAGTAAAGAATATATTGCTAAATACCCGCACAAAAAGGGTAAAGATTTATTATCAACGCAAAAAGCAGTAGAGACCTTTAAAAAAACCCCTGCCGCGGTCACAAGCTTTATTGAGGGCACACGATTCACCGCCAATAAAAAAGCAATGCAAAAGTCCCCCTACACTCACTTATTAAAACCAAAGGCTGGCGGCATTAGTTTTATCATCAGTACGATGGGACAACAAATTACCAGCATCCTAGATGTCACAATCGTTTATGGTGAAACGAATCATTCATTATGGGATTTTTTATGCCAACGCGTACGCAATGTTAAAATTTCTATTAGAGAAATTCCCATCCCCAAGCAGTTTATCTCCAATCAATTAATTGAAAGCACTGAAGTACACAATGAATTTAAAGAATGGTTAAACCAGCGATGGGCTGAAAAAGACAACTTAATCGCCTCATTAAAATAAAAGGAATCAACAATGAGCTCATTACAAACAATTATCGAACAGGCTTTTGAAGAACGAAGCCATTTATCTCCTGCAAGCGCGTCTAAGCAATTAATTAGCTCAGTCAATGAAGTCCTTAATTGTCTTGATATGGGACAATTACGTGTGGCGGAAAAAATAGAGGGTGAATGGATAGTACATCAATGGATAAAAAAAGCGGTATTATTGTCTTTTAAATTATATCCCAATCAAATAGTCGATGCCGGTTATTGTCAATTTTACGATAAAGTAGCCCTTAAATATCAAGGATATACCAGCGAACAATTTCAAAAAGAAGGCGTTCGCGTTGTTCCGCATGCCATTGTACGTAAAGGCGCATTCGTTGCTAAAAATACCATCCTCATGCCTTCTTATGTGAATTTAGGCGCATACATTGACGAAGGTGCCATGATTGATACGTGGGCAACAGTGGGCTCATGTGCGCAAATCGGGAAAAACGTCCATCTTTCTGGCGGCGTTGGCATTGGTGGCGTTTTAGAACCATTACAAGCGAACCCTACTATTATTGAAGATAATTGTTTTATTGGCGCGCGCTCAGAAATTGTTGAGGGCGTTATTGTCGAACGAAACTCGGTAATTTCTATGGGTGTTTATATCGGTCAAAGTACTAAAATTTATAATCGCCTCACCAAAACGATTAGCTACGGCAAAATTCCCGAAGGCTCTGTTGTTGTATCAGGTAGCCTACCTAGCGAAGACAATACTCATAATTTATATTGCGCGGTTATTGTAAAACAAGTTGATGAAAAAACACGTGCCAAAGTAAGCATTAATGAATTATTAAGAGCCAATTAAATGAAAACAATAGAAGAGCTTTTAACAAAGCTGGTGCACTTTCCATCCATTACCCCTAAAGATGAGCAATGCCAAGAGTTTATGATGGATTATCTCCAACAATTAGGCTTTACCTGTTTACCTTTTAATAAAGAACCAGTTACCAATTTTTTTGCTTATTACGGCACATCGGGACCCTTATTAGTTTTTGCAGGCCATACCGATGTAGTGCCGGTAGGCGATGCGCACCAATGGCTTACTGATCCTTTTCAGCTCACAGAAAAAAACGGTCTGTTGTATGGGCGCGGAACTGCTGATATGAAAGGCAGTCTTGCCTGTATGTTGCATATGGCCAAACGTTTTATTAATAACAATCCAACATTTAATGGACGATTAGGTTTTCTCATAACCAGCGGCGAAGAAGGCGAGGAGTATGATTGCGGCACGCCTTATGTCATGGAACAATTAAAACAGCAAGGTATTACTCTTGATTATTGTATTGTTGGCGAGCCCTCAAGTACAGCACAAGTAGGTGATATTATTAAAGTAGGAAGGCGCGGTTCGCTCAATGCGCAAATTAAAGTACGAGGGATTCAAGGCCATGTCGCTTACCCCCATCTTGCAGATAACCCTATTCATAAAATAAGCGCCTGCTTAGCGCAACTAACAAGCACCCAGTGGGATAATGGCAATGAATTCTTTCCCCCGACTTCCATGCAAATTACCTATATTAATTCAGGAGGATATGCCAACAATATTATCCCAGGGGAGCTAGTGATCCATTTAAATTTTCGCTACTCGACCGAACAAACCGAAAGCCAATTACGCCAACAAGTAGAGGCTCTTTTTACTCAGCATGAGCTACAACCCATTATTGACTGGCGCTTGAGTGGCGAGCCTTTTTTAACCGGCAAAGGCGCACTATTAGAAGCATGCCAGCTGGCCATTTTTGAGCATACTGATCTCAAAACGCAAACCTCTACGAGTGGCGGAACTTCGGATGGTCGATTTATTGCCCCTTATGGGGTAGAAGTTATTGAGTTGGGCCCCGTAAATGCCACCATTCATCAAGTTAATGAGTGTGTAGCGGCAAAAGACTTAGAATTACTCGAGCGCATTTATTATTCCATTTGCCAAAAAATACTTTTATAAAAAATAATACTATACTTGTTGCTAGGCAGCAAAAATGTCAGCCAAACTACACTTTTCCAGTACGCTGTAAGAACGTTTTTGCTATTAACAAATCTTCAACGGTATTAATATCTTGTAGAGGAGCCAGGCATGCTTGCTCGACTTTTATAGCAGCACCGGACCATAAAACGCGTAATTGCTCTAAGGCTTCAGCCTGCTCTAAAGCACAAACGGGTTGCTTAACATACTCTAAAAGAAAACTCGCTCGATACGCATACAAGCCAATGTGACGAAAACTATGCGAATAATCTGCGCTATTATCACGATGAGCAGGAATAGGACTGCGAGAAAAATATAAGGCGTGATTATCTTGCGTACGAACCACTTTCACTACATTTGGGTTATGCAATTGTTCTAATGAATCAATAGGAAAACACAAAGTAGCCATTGGCGCACTAGTGTGTTCCATACTATGCGCTACTTGCATAATAAGCTCAGGAGCAATAAAAGGCTCATCCCCTTGCACATTCACAATGATATCCTGAGCATTAAAATCACCGGCGGCAATGACTTCAGCAATTCTATCTGTTCCTGATTGATGTGACTCGTTCGTCATAACCACAGGACAAGAAAATGACTGAGCATGAAGCGCAATTAACTCATTATCAGTAGCAATAGTAATGGAGAGTGGCTTAGCCAAAAGCGCTTGCTGATACACTCGCTCCAATACACTCATGCCTTGCAAATCGTGTAATAATTTACCGGGAAAACGCGTTGATTGATAACGCGCAGGAATAATGACATGAAAAGGTGCGTTCATAATTTATCTTTTTCATCCAAGGTAACCAAGCGTGCTTCTTGTTCTAACATAATCGGAATATCATCACGCACGGGAAACGCTAGACGATCAAACTTACAAATTAATTCATTTTTTTTATACAATAACTGTCCTTTACATAAAGGACAGGCCAGTACTTCTAATAATTTTTTATCCACGCGCCTCTCCTTGAGTGACTTGGTTACGAATATATATCGGTTGAGCCTGTGCGATAGAAACGGCAGGGCTATTTAAATAAGAGGCCATTTCTATCATCGCTAAAGCCTGCGGAAAAACACTATGTTTAGAGCGAGTCTGTGCTTTAATGGCATCGGGGAATTGTTCCCAATACAAATCAGCCCCCACTCCGGCGATAACTACTGACTCATTTGTCACCAAAGTAATATCGTGCGCTTTGCTAACCTGTTCATTAAACGTATAATGCTCATGCACACATAAACCCCAGTATAATTCGTGCATGCGGGCATCTAATACCGCGAGCACAGGCACATTAGGCTCTTTAAGTTCTTTTCTAATAGACCAAACAATAGAAGCCAAAGTACTCATTGGAATTATTTTTAAATCATGCGCATAAGCCAAGCCTTTGGCAATACTACACGCAATACGTAAACCCGTAAAACTACCCGGGCCACAGCCAAAAACAATACCATCTAACTGAGCCAATGACGTATTCGCAGCAGTTAATAGCGCATCAATCATGGGCAAAAGAAATTGAGCATGCGTTTTTTGATTAGCCTGCTCATCGCTAAAATAGGTGCCATTAAATGATAAAGCAACACTGGCTTGTTCTGTTGATGTATCAATAGCTAATAAATTCATCATTAGTTAATCACTGCGCTAAAAAGCATTTGGGGTATGAAAACCCATTAAGAGTGCGCCTATTTTGGCGCAATAGAATGAAATGTCAATTATTCTTAAAAGAGATATTTACAACAGGATTAGAGCCATCCTGTTGATTCTTGTAAAGGTATAACTTATATCTGACTTAAAAACCGCGATTCATCACCGTTATTTGCAGTATCTGCACTGTTTAAAACATTAAACTCTTCCGCACTATTTTGCAGTACATTTACGATTTTAGTATACGTTTTATTATGCAAAAAGCTATAAGAGTTCGCACCCACACTTCCTCGTAAAAAGCGATCGCGCGTATCTAAATCGGTTATATTTGCCTCAACTTCAATAAATTGCAAATGCTGATTGGTTACTGATGCATTAGCCTGGTTACTATCGTTATCATTTAATTCACTATTCGAGGTGACATTCGAATGATTATTAGAGTTTTTTCTCAGAGTAAAATGAGAGGAGTAAAGATAAATAAAGGATTTTTGCTTTACGATTTCCCAATTGTTTGAGCAATCTTTTAGTGCAGCTTCATAGCCGGAATGAGAAATATGAATATGACAATTCGATAAATAAACATCCGCGTACGAATTATATCCATTTAAAGTAACATTCAATGAATCATAAGGAATTAATATCCAAGGCGATACATGTGTCTTAAATCCACCAAAATTAGGACCATACATACTAACGTATTGAATGTGTTTCGTATCGTTATAAATCCAAACCGTGGAAACTATCGTAAAAGAAGTGATTAAAATAATGCTTCCACACACCGCTAAAAATGTACCTATTGCGCCATAAATACCGCAATTAAGCATTAAACGACATAAGTCATTTATCGTTTCACGATGATCATCCCTAAAATTATAAATACTATTCCCTACGGTGTGATATGTATTATTCATTCCATTGGCTACATAATTCATACTACCCACAACCTGACTTGTTATCGCTGTACAATAAGTTCGCTCATTAGCTTGAAGGATAGGTTGTATCCCTTCAGGGCTATTAATCGAATCATCACCTATCGAATTCAACTCAATATCATGTTCACTAAACATTACATCCGCCTTATTTAAATTATATAGAATACTTTGTTACCAACAACATCGCGTACTTTTTTCTCATTTCGTTATAAGGAAGGTATTTTTCTAGACTCTTGCTCTAAATTATTTTGTTTACTCTTCACATCAGTCGAAGGAAAAAATCCATTAAGCATTCGACCGGCTCCGCTAATGAAATCGAAGATAGGAGAGGAATAGGAGACCTGTTGGTTTTCAGTGAATGCTTCAGCAATGGGTAAATCAGGCACATGAGCCACCTCTTCTCTTAGTAAAGATAGATACTGCCTCCCGCTATTCGGCGCACCGGAAGTATACTGCGAAGAAATAGCATGTGCATCCTTCAACACATCAACCAATAAAGGGCGTTGATTTATATCATGATGTTTCATGCTTTGAATTAACCGATGTATTTCGTGTAATAAATATTTTGTTGGATCTTCGGATTCTCTGGCGTAAAAACTATCGTATACGCGATCAATGACGTGAGTATCTATTCCAGTATTATTTCTTTCAAATATTAATTTCTGTTGCTCAAATCCCCAGAAAACCCATAGTACTTGTCCAAGAGAAAAAAGATCTGCTTTTTCATTGGTCACTAAGTTAAAAAATGAATCTAGTTCGGGAGCAACATATCCATCCGTTCTGATAAACAGTGTTCTTTTTTGATTAAAAGGTGTACAGCCAGCATAATCAATAAAATTAATATCTAATCGGCTAAGAAGAAAATTATGCTCTAATTGAAAGGGCATATTATGTACATCAAATCCCAGATCAATCATTATATTTTCTAGTTTAATATCCCCATGATAAATATTATAATCAACAACTTGCTTTTTAAATGCCTTTAATAAAGCTAAAGTAATTTGAAGTTTAATAGAAGAGGCAATATAGTATTCTGCGTTAATATTTTTTTCTGCTAACGCAAATAACTCCATTCCTAACATTCGTCTCATTAATAAAACCGTACATACTTCATTCTGAGATTTATATCTGTAATATTCTATGCCCGTTCTTAAATGAGCAATGTTTTGTAAATTACGAGCCTCTATCGCAGCTAGGTGATAAGCAACTTCAATACGAGAAGAATCAGCACAAGCTTTGTTTTGTATTTTAGCAACATATCTATTGTAGAAACAATAATTTACTTTTTGTGTTTCTTCAAAAACCATTATACAAGAACAAGGATGCAGCGAAGCATATGATCCCTCCCCCAGCTGTTCATGATACGCAATAACTACACAAGAAAGCTTTTTTTCTCTAGAGGGAATCAAAAGTAATGAATGAGTTAACTGAATTTGCCTATTCTCGAAAATGAAAATATGCTCTTGCGGCCAATATCGTTGCACCTTATTATTGGTAAGCACGTTATATAATAACTCGGTGTTCAATGGATTTAATTCTAATGGATTAATAGTATACAAGATTATGCTCAAAAACAATAAATGTGCTTTAAAACTATACTCTCTTGTTATTTTATGTCAATCTTTGCCTGCATAACTCCTTCTCAATTATTGTTCTATTACTTTATTCTCTAAGGCCAATTGCGCAATAAAATTTAATGCTTTAGCTTCTTCTCGTGTTTTCAGTAATTTAGGTAAACTATTAAAAATATGGCGACCGTATTCTCGAGAAGTAAGGCGAGGATCGGCAATGACCAGAATCCCTTTATCGGTATTATCCCGAATTAGGCGCCCTACTCCTTGCTTCAAAGCAATAACGGCATTAGGTAAAGAGAGCTCATCAAAACCGGATAAACCACGTGCTTTTAAATAAGCCATTTTACCCCGCGTTACCGGATCGGCTGGATTGGCAAAAGGTAATTTATCAATAATCACACAAGATAAAGCCTCTCCTTTTACATCAACACCTTCCCAAAACGTAGCCGTTCCTAATAACACCGCATTGCCTAATTGGCGAAAACGAGCTAACAAAATAGGCTTTGCCTCTTCGCCTTGAATTAATAGCGGATAATCTAATTTAGAGTGCAATAAATGAGCTACGAACTTTAATGCTTTATGGCTCGTAAAAAGAAAAAAACATCGTCCACCACACGCCTTAATAATCGTAGTAGCTTTTTCCACCAAGCACTCATAATAAGTACTGTCTTTGGGATCGGGCAATCCACGCGGTAAATACAATAAGGCTTGTTCTTGGTAATTAAAAGGACTAGGAAGTAACAATGTGCGCGCATTATCTAAACCTAATGGCTTACAAAAACACTCAAAAGAATCACCCATGGTCAGTGTTGCAGAAGTAAAAACATAAGCACACGCTTGATGGGCTAATTGTTCTTTAAAAGACAAGGCAACATCATAAGGGGTCGCATGAAAGACTAAAGTCTGTTTAAAACGTTCAACCCAACGTACCTTATCTATTTGCGCTTCGTGGAACGTGCTTAAAATTCGCTTAAAATCTTGTAATCGCTCTTTACAGCGCATTAGGGCCGAATTTTCGCCTTCATTATGGGCTGTAAAACAAGCTAACAAATCATCTTGCAAAACAAACCACTCATCCCATAACGTTTGAAACTGTTTTTTCTGTTTTATTTCTTCCCAATTCACGCGATCATCAAACGCCGAAAAAAAGAGCATAAACTCATCTAACAAAGTATCCGTTTTATGATTTAATATTCTTAACGGCTGATTAGCTAAATCAATAGCAGGCCATTCATTAATAATATCATGTACTAAATCACGAAATTGGCGCGTACCAATACGCTCACCATAAAAATTGGTCGCAATCTCAGCCAATTGATGCGCTTCATCAAAAATAATAACCTCAGCACCAGGAAGCAGCTCGCCAAAGCCTTCTTGTTTTAACAATGAATCAGCAAAAAAAAGATGATGATTGATAACAACTATATCGGCTTCCAACGCTTTTTTGCGTGCGTTTACCAAAAAACATTGTTCATAATACGCACATTCATTGCCTAAACAATTTTCTGCCGTGGAAGTAACATAGTGCCACACCGGAGAATCTTCACTCAGTTCAATTAACTCGGAACGATCGCCTTGCTGCATTTGCGATAATTTATCTTGCACATGTAAAATTTCATGTTGGCAACGTGGACTATCTAAAATAGTCTCCTGTGCATGCAATGCCACTCGATGGCGACAAATATAATTTGCCCGTCCTTTTAAGTTTTGCATCCGCACAGAGCGCCCTAAGGCTCGAGCTAAGGTGGGTAAATCTTTTTGGTATAATTGATCTTGCAAGGTTTTAGTAGCAGTAGAAATAATAGCTTTTTTGCCACTCAGTAAGCACGGTAGAAGATAGGCAAACGTTTTACCTGTTCCCGTGCCTGCTTCGGCAACGAGAATAGATTGCTCTCCTATTGCTTTTGCAATAGCAATAGCTAAATCAGACTGAGGTGCGCGCGCAACAAATCCAGGAATGGCCGTAGACAAACGCCCATGCTCACTAAACGCACGCACACACGTCTCAATAAGAGAATCAGACTCTACCACTCTTTTTGTAAATACTGTAATTTATCGGTTACTGTTTCCCAGTCTTTTGCATCAGCAGGAGCATCTTTTTTAGCTGTAATATTAGGCCATTTCGGCGCAAGCTGCGCATTTAAGTCTTTAAATTGCATTTGCTCATCGGTTAAGTCATCCTCAGATACAATAGCATTCACCGGACATTCAGGCTCGCAAAGGGCACAATCAATACATTCATCGGGATCAATCACTAAAAAATTAGGGCCTTCATAAAAACAATCCACAGGACATACTTCAACACAATCAGAAAACTTACATTTAATGCAACTTTCGGTCACTACAAAAGTCATGATGAACCTTTAATTAAATCGAAAAGAAATGCCGCTATTAGAACATAAAAAAGCACGTTGAGGATAGAGACGAGCGGCATTATTTTCTCTTATAAAATTAAGTTAATGCTTGGAGTAGCTGCATATTTCAAGGATAATAGCCGATTCTAATTTCAAAGAGAGATCCCCATGAGCAGAACCATTTTTTGCTGCAAATTGCAACGTGATGCAGAAGGAATGAACAAAGCCCCATTCCCAGGTGCATTAGGTGAGCGCCTATTTAATGAAGTATCAAAAGAAGCCTGGTCCATGTGGCTTTCGCATCAAACCATGCTAATTAATGAATATCGCCTCAACTTAATAGAAGCCAGTGCCCGTGAATTTTTAAAAGAAGAGCTACAAAAATACTTTTTTGGCGAAGGCTCGACAAAACCCGCAGGCTTTACAGAAGTACAATAAGCACATATTATTCTTCCTTCTTCCGTGTTTGCGGAAGGAGGCGCTCAAAGAACAAGTGAATGAAAGTCATATTGTTCATCATGCTATTTAATTCCAATAAAATAACAAATCAACCCAAATTGACTCAATAAAAAGCAATCCGCATTTATATTCTTACTTCTATAAAAAAACACATAAAAAAATACATTAAATGCTTGACTAAAAACATAAATAAGCGTTTAATAGCAACCGTTGGCCAGATAGCTCAGTCGGTAGAGCAGAGGATTGAAAATCCTCGTGTCGGCGGTTCGATCCCGTCTCTGGCCACCATTCATATTCTGTAGAATATTATGGGTATTTCTCAATTACGGGGGAACTCATAAATAAACCGCACAACACCCTAACACTTACTCTATAATTTTCAATCTCATCATTACCCCCTTCTCAATCGTGTCGTCACGGAGTTTAGTGCTTCTTAGTACGCTTGCATGCTTAGAAGATCTTAATATCCGGGATCCATCCAATCAAATGGAATGAAGCTACTTTTAAAAAAGGAGCCATATGTTAGACTCTCCTACAGGCATAGGAAGAATGTCTGTACAGCATACCAACCATTATCAGGATATAAAATGGCGAAACAATACTTCGTTTATTTACTCACAAATAAACCATATGGAACATTGTATACAGGGGTAACAAGCAATTTAATACAAAGAACTTATCAACACAAAGATGGTCTTATGGAGGGGTTTACAAAAAAATACACTCTTCAGCATCTGGTTTACTACGAAGTTCATATAGATATACATGAAGCAATAACACGTGAAAAACAAATCAAGAGATGGCGAAGATTGTACTTGTAGAAAAAAGTAATCCACAATGGCTTGATTTAACAAGAGGCTTATTTTGACTTTATTATATATTGGATTCCCTGCCACTTGATTGGATGGATCCCGGATATTAAGCCTAACTAAGCTCGCAAGCTCACTAAGTTAGGCTAAATTCCGGGACGACATGGCTGAAGATCGCAGTAAAACTCGAGTCAAGTCTTGACAGTACAGATATAATTAAATGCTAATTGTAAGTGTTCAGCCTAGTTGAAGGAGCGATCATCTTTGGCTCCTCTTCAAATAAAGTCAGGCAAAATGGTGCTCAAATATGGCCGTTCGAGTGCTTGTTTAGCCATACCCTCAGAACGGTCACTGCTAATTAATCATTAACAAAACAAGTAACGTTAAGCCCCATAATAAAAAACCAACAAGAAACCCGAAGCCAAACTGTGTGATTTTTTTATTAATCGATATCTTATTTTTCTGATTCATCGTGTTTTTCCAAACTTATCGGAGTCTCCATCAATATTTACACTCGAATTGGAGCTATGATGAGAATGTGTATACACACCTACAGCAAAATAAAAAAAACCACTAAAAAATCCAGTTATAATTCCGTAATAGAACCATTTTTTACTTTGAGACTTTCCTTTGAATACCATAGCTATAACTCCATAATCATGGAACGAATAGAATTGATGTTTTAACCTATATCCACAAGCTTAACCTAACAAAGTAAAGAGGTGAAGCTTGTGGCGCCCCACTTTAATAATTAATTAAATGGTTTGATAATTAATTATTATCGATAAAGTTAAAGCTTATGCTATATAAAAAATAAACACTAAGAGCGCGCTGTGGCAAGCAGCCGCTCTTCTAAACAATCTACATGAACAATTGTTTATGTCAGAGAGAGAATCATGGGACTATTAGGATAATGTACGACCAATCTATGACATTGATATCGTGTAGTAATTCCAGGTACGACTATGCCTGTTTTAACCCTAAAAAATTCATTAAATGAACAAATAAAATCGTTCGTGATGCATCCGCTTTGTATAAAGATTTTATAATTTTTTTAAGATATGGATCATTAGCGTTTAATAAAAAAGGATTATATTCAAAATGTACCCCGGATAATAATACGGATCCTTTACCATAATTTATCAGAATAATAGCCGGTAAATTATTTGCATAACGGCCAATGACTTTTGTATGAGAATAATGTTCTGCATGTTCAAAAAATCCCCCACCATTATAAAACAGCGTAGTTTCTGCAACATCCGGCAATGATGTATGGATTTTTGCAGCTCTACTACCACTTTGTGTTTTATAATCATAAGCGGCTAAAACAGGGCCAATAGCTTTTCCTTTAAAAAAACGTAACTCTCTATCACCTAGAACGTGCAACGCTCCATTCTTGTCAAATTCTACATACGAAGAACCATAATAAGAGCCCGCACAAATTCCTAAAAAAGCACCACCATCCATGACGTATTTTTTTATTATTTTATTACCCAGACCATTTAGCTTTTTTACATAAGATAAATCTGCACCACCAGGCATAACCAATAACATCGCATTTTTTGTCCAATGGCCTTTTTTAATCTGCTGTGCACTAATCTTTTTTAAATTATAATGTGTGAGTAAACTCTTAAAGGTTAACAGTGTGTGCTTTAACGATTCGTCACTTACTCCTTCGTCTTGATATACATAAATGGTGTTCCGCTCTTGAGCTAGTGCGATTGATGAACACAATAACTCTATCGCTAAATAAAAAATGATTACAACTATTTTCATATGATATCTATATTAAACTAAATCAGAACAAATTAAGTGCTTCTCTAAGAGGCATCATATCCACTGATTACTTTTTTTCGTAGGATACATCAATTCGTTCTTAATAACCCCAGTTCGGAGTTTCATAGGCATTGAAAAAAGGAGCTGACGCTCCTAACATGCTGATTTTTCTTGTCTAAAAGGAATTTCAGTATGTTGAAGGAGAGCCAGCTGGTCTCTATTTTTTGCGAAATCGATGATTTTTGCAAGGAATTAGATAAAAATATGCCTCAACCGTTATTAACAAGCCCGACAAAAGGTCGTCGAGGTCCTAATTGCTGTTTATCGGTTAGCGAAATGATGACCATTCAAGTTTTATTTCAAATGATCGGCTATCGAAATTTCAAAACGTTTTACACTGGATTTTTGCAGATTTATTGGAAGCAGTATTTTCCTAAATTACCTAGTTATCAACGATTTGTTGAGTTAATGAGTCGAGCAATTGTCCCATTAACGTTGTTCTCACAATGTAAGTGTGGTCGCAAAACTGGCATATATTATATCGATGGAAGTTGCTTGCCAGTATGCCATCTTAAGCGATCAAAACGTAACAACGTTTTCAAAGAAAGTGCAGCATATGGTCGTACATCAGTAGGCTGGTTTTTTGGTCTAAAAGTTCATGTTGTTATTAATCAACTTGGTGAACTAATGGCATTTAAAATAACCAGTGGTAATGTCAGTGATAGCGCCGTAGCTGGATCTTTGCTGTCTGCTCTTGAAGGGCTTGCCTTTGGTGACAAGGGATATATCGGTAAGAAGCTGTCAATTTCTACGGCGGCTATACTTATGTACTCAGTGAAAATGCAGGTACTTTGGATGTAAGTTATGCGTTCAATCATAATTTTAATAAAAGTGGCTTTATTGTTGATGCGAATACGTTTATTGGCGGCTATGACTATACCGTTATAGCCAATAATCTTGCTCTAGGCTTTTTAGGAGTATTTCAAGGAAGTATGATTTCGGCGGGATATCACTATGTAACAAAAAATTATAGTGCTTTTAATCTTCTTATTGGTGAAGAAGTACTCAATAGCCAATTAGCAGATCCCAGTCTTAATTGCAAAGGGACTAATTATAATTCATTAAATAATGCAACAGGAAATGCCTGCCAGGCCTCAAGCGCTGAAATTCTTAATAACCAACAATTAAAAACAACCAATTACGGCTACGCAATTACAGCAGATGCGTACCTACCCGTAACAGACAAAGCCTATATTTATGCCTCAGGGCTGTATACGGCCATTTGGCAAAACTATAATATAGTTGGCAAAATAGGATATTGGGCCACTACAAGCTTGGCGGTGGGTCCGCAATTAAACGCTCTTAGTTTTAGCGTAATTCGTGGCAATCTTGTCAAAGGAATAGCTCCTTCTGTTTTTGCCAATTATTACGTTACCCCCCTATTATCAATCGTTGCTTCGGGAGGCTATTACATCGATATATCCCCTCAAAATATTCTTCCTAATAATGGATTAGCCGGCTCCATTTCTCTAGCATATAAGTATTAATTTTCAATATAATAATTCACATCTTGAACGCAGGTAAAAACACCGTTGACCATTGTATTATCTATAAATTGGTTCCAATCTAACGTTACTCTAAAATCAAGCATACTCTTTGAACAGCCGCAATTCTCGATGAAAAACCACGTCATCCTGAATGTAATGAAGAATCTCCTGAATCAGGCTCAGTGCCCTATATAGAAGATCTTTCACCGCGTTCAGGCTCTGATGTTATTTGCAGAGTTTATGAAAAATAATGTCCGACAATATTTGTTCATTCATGAAAATAGTTATTATTTTTCAATGGCTTGAAATTAACCGAGAATCGCTCTTTGAACAGCTAGCACACTCAAGCTATCAATGAGCTGGAAGGCAATAAATCTTCCGATGCATTATTCGTTTTGCTTTGACTAAAAAATCCAATTAAACGCATGGATTGGGAGCTGGATAAGTAATTTCTTGCTCAGGAGTATGGAATAAAGTATGAGACCAAGAATGTTTAAGCGGCACATCTTTTATCGCATCTTTTACATTCTCTGAGGCCGCCTCTTCTGGAAAAGGCATTGTTGAATAGAGTTCGCTGGTTTTTGCCTTTATATTGTCTAAAAATATATAGGCCAATAGATTAACTCCTAAGCTGCTTAATTGAGCTAAAAAAGTTGATACGAGTTCAACAATAGTCTCAGGATTGCTAGCAGGAGCAAAGCAGAGGGTAATTAATAAGGCACACGCCATAATGGTTCCTGAGATTATAGCCATAGATGGTGATAGTTCATATAGTTTTTTTAAAACCGCACCTGATGCAATAAGAGAAAGAATGCTGACACTATTTATCAATATAATTAATGTCATACTTAATGGGGTACATAATGCAAGTGTAGTAAGTGCTATAGCAGCGATAGCAATCAATGATCCGCATACCCCAAAAGCATAATGTTGAGAGATATTAAAATATTCTTGAATAGGTCTAATAATCTGATTTAGCGGATTTGCTAAAACAAATAGCATTCTTGATAGTAGTGGCAGCGAAAATAAAGTCATCAAGACTATATTAGGTAAAAAATATACGAGAATACCCATGAGTGCAATCATTAGAGTCACTTTCATTAATAAAGTGATTAACCTATAACGCGTCGAAAAAATATTTAAAAAATCTTCATTAATACTCACAAAAAGCTTATTATAAAAATAGGTTGCTACTTCAGTTAATACATTGTACGCCCCACACAATATCAAACAAATCCATTTAAGCGGTGAAACTAATTTTCCAGTGACTAATAGATGGCGAAAAAGTCCAAGAGCAATCGCTTCGCGATAGGTAATATCATCTAAATTCTCTTCCGCAAATAATTGGATAACTAATGTATTGCATGCATACTCAATTTTTTTTAATAAAGATGGGGTAACAGTAAAGTGATGAAATGCTTCCGTTCGATAATCATGGATGTTCAAGCGATGTTCATTTAACCATTTGAACCATTGTAAAAATTTTTCATTGTGCGTTATCAAGTCGTGTTTTTCTTCATCAGAAGACATATTGATGTATTGATTCAACAGTACATCAAAGTAGGCATCAATCTGCTCTTCCATGCGAAAATCAATACAATCAGGAGAAATAGTATAATTAGCTGAAGGAATCAACTTAAGAATATCAGTCTCTATGCTTAAGCTTGTAATAAAGAGCGTATAAATATTCATAAAATGAACAAGCTTATTATTTAACTCTTCATTGCCGCCTGTTTTATCCGGATGATACATCAAAGCTACTTTTTTTCTTTTTACATTTAAAGCGCTTAATAAGTCCTTTTCATTTAATTCACTTAAGTTGTTTATTTCTTGGGGTAAAAACTCCAATGCTTTTAAATAATGTATTTGTTCAGACGTAAACGACATAATAATAACCACAAAAAACAAAAATCATACATCTCTTGACAATGAATAACAAGATAATTTCTTTTTTTAACCCGCATTTTGCAGCATATTTTTAATCCGTATATTGCTACATTTATCAGATTTATGACGAATTGTGAGAGCCACATTATCGCAAATATCTGCCAAACGCACAAATATCAACTAAATTATCAACATGATATGGTCTGTTATATAATAAGTTAGTTATGATGTGTATCAAATCATAATTCAGGCCGTTCAATGCGCAAAGATTTATAGGTAAAGGAACGAATCACCCGCAGCTATAAAGCGAAGGGGTTAACGCAATTAATTGAGGTGAAAATTGATTATTTTAAATCAAATTGAGGAGGCGATATATCATCAAGGTTTTTATATTTCTGATGCCTTTCTTGATATAGAACATTATCAAGAGCTGAGAAATGCCCTGCAAAATATATATCATCAGGGTGATTTTAAAATGGCCAAAGTGGGCCAAGCATTAAATGCAAGCCAGCATGTAACCATTCGCAATGATCAAATATTTTGGTTAGATGAGGCCATGCCCAATGCTGCTGTACAGGCTTATTTTAATAAAATGTATGCCATTCAAACCCAATTAAATCAATCACTATTTTTAGGTTTAAATAACATTGAAGCACATTATGCAGTATATCAACCTGGCCGTTTTTATAAAAAACATGTTGACCAATTTAAAGAGAATTTTGATAGACGTATTTCTTGCGTTTATTATCTTAATGACAATTGGCAACCAGAACACGGTGGTGAACTCACACTTTATAACCAAAACGATGAGCTTTTAGTAAACGTTGAACCAAAGGGGAATAGATTTATTTGTTTTACTAGCGATCTACCCCACGAAGTGCATGTTGCTCACCATATAAGATATAGCATTGCTGCATGGTTAAAGGTGCGCGCTTTCAATTCAAAATAAGAACATTCTGTAACCAATTTCTAAAAGTTGAATACTGAGTATAAAACATAGTCTGTAGGCAATTAAAAATCTTTTTAAGCATTCATGTTCTTGCCCTGATGGAAACAGTAACGATAAAAGTACTATTATTTTAATTCATTCATTTACAATGAAGCTTATAATTTTGCATTTTTGATAAAAACGGATAATACGACCTAATATGATCAATAAAGATAAATGGGATAAATTAAGAGAGAAGATGACAACACTTCTTATCGATGAAACACAGCTCATCGAAAAATTTATTATTGGCAGCGGTAGTGGTGGACAAAACTTACATAAAACAGCTTCGACAGTCTATTTAAAACATCTTCCCTCTGGCTTAGAAGTCAAATGCCAAGACTCACGAAGCCGTGAAGATAATCGCTATTTTGCCCGAGCTCGACTTTGTGAAAAATTAAATGCTTTGCTGAGTGATGAAAAAACAAAAGCACAACAACAAATCGAAAAAGCAAAACGGCAAAAAAAGCGACGCTCCCGACGAGCCACCCAAAAAATGTTAGATAAAAAATCCAAACAAGGCCAACTCAAAATATTGAGAAAAAAACCCGCATCGTTTAACTAACTATGAAGTCTTATTTCCTGATGTATTGCTTGTTGAGCAGTTGTAGCCTATCTTTTAAATAGGAGAAATGTTTTTCATGTTAGGCTCGCTATGTCACAAGATATATACAATAGCCATTTGCTAGAAAAAATTATCAAGACCCAAAGTATTTTAGCGGGAGCTAATTTTGATCTGCAAGCCTTCATGCAGTTAGTGGCGCATGAAATACAAGAAATTACCCCTGCTACAGGTACCGTTATTGAATTGGTCGAACATGAGTTTATGGTTTATAAAGCCGTTAGTGGTACTGTAACTAACTTTCAAGCATTAAGACTACCTATTCTCAATAGCATTTCAGGTCGTTGTATTTTAGAAAATCGTGTTTTAATTTCTACTGATACAGAGCATGACTCGCGCGTTAATATAGAAGCGTGCAGAACAGTATTGGCGCGCTCTTTAGTAGTAGCTCCTTTAATTTGTGCCGGTAAACCCGTTGGTGTAATTAAAATTCTTTCTAAATTTCCCAACGCATTTAATGAATTACATGTGAGAATTCTAGAATTGATGGCAGGATTTATTGCCTCAGGATTAAGAACGCAAATTTTATTTGAAGAAAAAGAGCAAAATATTAAAAAGCTAAAAAAAATCCAAGAACATTTGTCTTATATGACTAAGCATGATTTTTTAACCAAATTACCTAATCGCAAGTTTTTTGATACGGTATTAAAACACGCTGTTGAAAAAATAAAACGTAAAGGCGGATTACTTGCCTTGATGTTTTTGGATATTGATCATTTTAAATCAATTAATGATACCTTCGGCCATGCTGCAGGCGATAAAATATTAGTTCGATTCGCTTCTTTTTTGAAAAAAAACGTGCGCAAATATGATTTTGTCGTACGGCTTGGTGGCGATGAATTTATTATTTTATTAGATGATTTACAGCAAGAAACTGAAGGGATTAATGTTGCAAAAAAAATACTTAAAAAATTAAATCAATATTCTTCTTTTAAGCAGTACTCCCCCCCTATTTCAACCAGTATTGGCATTTCTTTTTATCGCGGCGAAACTATTTCTTCAGCCCAACTAATAAAACAAGCCGATGAAGCCTTGTATCAAGTAAAAACGGAACATAGAAATAATTTTAAAATATTCAAGGCTAACTAAATTCAAGTTAACAAAAAACTAAACATTCCCAAGCGATAAGAAAATATCCTGAAATAAAGCATAAACACAAAGAGCAGGTACTCTTGCCAAGGCAAGCGCATCTAAATTTTGCACACTAAAACAGCCTACTTTACCCACATGCTATGCTTTATGCACAATACCCTGACGATGTTGAATCGAGATTGTGGATTCCGCGCATAAAGCGCGGAACGTAGGCGATTTGAATCAATTATGTTCGTTTAGATGCGTTTGCCTTGATACTCTTGCTTTTTGTACCACAATTGCATTAATATTACTCATCTTGCTTTAGGGGGAAGTAAAATGTCGCTAGAAAATTACAATGTGCAATCTAGATTAACCGAAGAGATGAGGACTTTTTTACAAAATCGACCAGAAGACGAACAACTAAAGGTGCTTCTTATAGAAAAAAATGCGATAAAGAAGGTGCATCTTATTTTAGAAAAAGAAGTTAATGAGTTAGCGCAAGCAGAAAAAAAAGAACAAAAAAATCAGTTAATAAATCAACACTTAGAGCAACAATTAATCACAGATCTTTACGAGATTGAAACAATAATCCCCTCGCAAGAACAAAAACTAGATGAAGACAAAAAGCGCTTAAAAAATGATTTAAGAAACTTACAGACAGAACGCTCTGATATTCAGCGGCAAATAAACACCGCTCGAACAACCATTGATAATCTCACTATAAAGATTAATAACTTAAAACAAGGAATTGCTCATTTAAATCCAAGTCATTCGCATGACCATCCATCAAAACATATACATAGTCACATAACGCCAATTACATCGACTCATCACCAGCAACACTCGGCTCAGGCACCTAATGTGCATTCGCATCAAGAAACAGCACAAATACAACTGCCATACCAGTTACTTGCTCTAACAACAGAACTAAACAATCATCAAAATTTAATAATACAAAATAATGTGCAATTAACTGCTAATACTCAACAAATTAATAGTAACGAAAACAAAATCAATAAAAATGAACAACAATTGGCTCAATTATCGCAGCAACGTGCGGCATGTACTGCCCGCATTGCCGCATACGAGAATATAAATGCAGATTTGCATAAAAAATTACCTGCTAGCAATTATGAAAAACTTCTTCAGGCAATACAGCAATGTGAGCAAAAAATTACAGTTCAAGCAAATACTCTCATTAAGACTGCCCGAGATCTTAATCATGATGAGTTCATCATACAAATTAAAATAGTATTTTCAGAGGATAGCGAGATACATCAGCTTGCTCGTTTAATAGCAGAACATACTAAATTAACACTAAATCTAGAGCAAATAGAGAATCAACTTAAAGAAACCCGACAGAATATTACCAAACAAAACCAAGCTATAAATAACTTTAATGATAAAATAATCAAATTAGATAATAATAATCTTACTCTAAATAATAATAACCAAAAATTAAATGAAGAACTTGCTTCGCTAATAGTTTTTAAGGCTCATAATAAAAAATGGCGCAACAACTATGGCAAAATGATCTTAGGAGCATTGGCAATAAATCTTTTAACCAGTCTTCCTTATTTCTTAAATTTAGGTTTATTTATTCCTGCACTACCTATTGCACCCCTTTTAATTCCAGCATTAATGTTTATTAGCCTAGCAGCGACTATTATTGCCACAGCTATGACTTTAAATTATGCTATTAGGTATTGGCATAATAATTGGCAGATAAACAATAATGAGAAACAAGTAGAGCGTATAACTGCTCAAATAAAGGAAGAGAGTGCCGCAAGAAAAGAAATTAACGAAACACGGCTTCCTCGTTGTAAGCAGCTATTAAAAAAAGATTGTGAAGAAGAAGAAAAATTAGTAGTGCACGTGTCAATATTAAAGCAAGCAGCTGAGGATATTTTAAAAAAAGCGGGAACACTTGCTTACCCCAATGCTCGACTCCCCTCTTTATCACCGGTTACTAGCGCGGCATCATTCTTTCAAATACCTATAGCTGAGGCAATTATAATCGATGATATTTATAAAGAGCCTTCTGCGCCCGAACATTCGTTCGAGAACTTATCACCGAGATAAACTAATTATCTCATTAGAGCAAGAGTACTGGCTCTTGCAAACAAGTAGCAGGACGTAGGGTAAAACGCAAGACCTTAAAAGTTTATGTAGATACCTATGGCATAACGCCCGCTACGTAGGCCGTTAGAATTTTTTTCAACCCTTCATACGCTGACACGGCACTTGATTGTTATCCAC
>CAZSAO010000012.1:0-20489 GCA_964605275.1 uncultured Legionella sp. | reverse complement strand
AGAATCTGTGGATAACAATGTGAATTAGAAGGTATAAGGTGTTGCAAATACATCATAACAAATGAGTTGTTCAAACGCTTAAAGTTCAGCCACTAGAGCATTGTGCTACTAATTATGACTTCGACGCTTCACGTGTCTAGATGAATTATTTCGTTTCTTTAGGCATACAAAACGCACATATTAGGCATTATTTTTCTATCCTGCGAATAAGTCGTCAGAAATTCATAAAAGAAAAATGGAAAAAAACTCTAATTTATTGATAACAAAACATAATACAGCATAAATCTTGTGTTACATTAATTTCAAACTAGACAAATAATAAACACTTTTGACTTGCTAAGAGTTTAAGATTTCTTTATTATGTACCATTTGTGATTTGTTTTTTTAATTAGGAGTATATGCTATGTCATCTGCTGCATATAAACACCCATCACCACAAGCCAAATCTAAATCTATTTTACCTTGGTTAGTTTGGGGATTAGGCTGTATTTTTTATTTTTATGAGTTTTTATTGCAAGTATCACCGAGCGTGATGGGCTCTGAGTTAATGCGTGATTTTAACATTACCAGTCAAACGCTAGGCTTCTTATCAGGATTTTATTATTACTCTTATACGCCAATGCAACTGCCTTGTGGTTTATTAATGGATAGATTTGGCCCGCATCGCATCTTAACCTTAGCCACTGCTATCTGTGCCCTTAGCACTATTGCGTTTGGCATGACCGACAGTTTAGTGATGGCATCGTTTGCTCGCTTTATGATTGGTTTTGGTTCAGCATTTGCTGCAGTAGGTACAATGAAGCTTGCGGCCAATTGGTTTTCGCCTAATCGTTTTGCCCTATTAACTGGTTTAATGGTAACTATTGGTATGCTAGGTGCAATTGGTGGTGAAGCTCCTCTTGCTTTATTGGTAGATCATCAAGGATGGCGTCATAGCATGCTATTAATTGGTGGTATTGGCGTGTTACTAGCGGGTTTAATTTATATTGTTGTGAAAGATCACCCCGCGTCACCACAAACGCAAGCCCCAAGTGCTACTGAATCTTTATCAATAATGCAAAGTTTATATGTGTTATTAAAAAATAAACAACTGTGGTTAGTCGCAATATATGGTAGTTTAATGTACATGGCAACACCGGTATTTTGTGGCCTATGGGGTGTGCCCTTTCTCATGTTAAAAATGCACCTAAGCAAAGCGACTGCAGCCAATTATATTTCTCTAGTATTTATCGGCTGGGCCATAGCAAGTCCTTTATGGGGTATGTTCTCTAATCGTATTGGCCTTAGAAAACCGCCATTATATATAGGTGCAATTGGCTCTTTGCTTACATCACTGATGTTTATTTATGCTCCTATTGAGTCAGACTTTCTTTTACAATGTTTATTATTCGCATTTGGAATTTTTTCCGCCGGATTTTTATGCTCATTTACTGTCGCCAAAGAATTATGCAACAGTCAATATGTTGCAACAGGACTTGGATTCATGAATATGTTTAATATGATTGGCGTAGCTTTTTCTCAACCCTTTATCGGCTATGTTTTAGATAAGTTTTGGACTGGGACACTGGTTGATAATATTCGCATCTATCCTCTTGAAGCGTACTATATTGGCTTAGCAATTTTACCTATAGCAATGTTTGCCTCACTACTGTTATTACCATTTATTCGTGAAACGTATTGCCACTCTGCTGATTAAGGCTAAGGGTGGTTAAAAAACTTTTTTCCTTTAATAAAGAAAAGAGATTTAGGTAAAAGCCCCCTCTTTCTAACACTCTCCCCCACGCTGCGCGTGAGGGAGAGAGGATTTAATAGCTAACATTCTCTGTAACCGCTCAGAGGGCATGGCTAAACAAGCACTCGAACGGTCATATTTGAGCCCATATTGGGATAAAGTCAGGCAAAATGAGCGCAGCATAAGTGGCTATGTGAACATCATTTTACCTAATTTTATTTCAAGATGAGCCAAAGATGGTCGTTCCTTCAATTATGCTGAACACTTACCATTATCTAAAGCTTAATAAAATGAGCTTTCGCCTGCTCCATAAGCCGATTAAAATGTTGTTGATGCTTTTGCGTTGTTTCCGTTGATTGCAAAATAAATTTCGCAAATGCTAAAGCAAAAAGTAGGCGGCGTATTTCCCATATAGTACTTTGAAACACCTCTAAATTATGAATAATGGTAGGAGCTAGCTTATTTTCTAGCTTTAAATTTTCAGAGCTAACAGCAATAGGTGCAAACTGCATAATAACCTCATCACGCAGGCGTTCTATGAATAAAAAAGTATTAATACTCTCCTTAGAAGAATCCATAATGCGTGCCATTGCTCGTTGGAAAAAGGCATATAACATTTTTTGATGAAATAAATATAACTTATGAGAATACTTATAACTTTGAAATAAATAATAATCTGCTAAGCCCACAATACTCACACCGATTAAAGTGCACAAGCCACGATTAATCAACATATCGAAAGAACCACTTAGCGAGGTACTTTTTGCTGTTTGCGCCAAGAGCAAAAAAACCATTAATGTAATGAAAAAAACGCTAATATCATAGCGCCTAGTGTTTACTGCAGCAACATTTAAACCAATAATTGCCAAGATAAAACACACCGGAACTAAACGATAATTAAAATGAAGTAGATAAATTAACGGCGTAATAATAATTAAAGCCGATAAAGTGCCCGTGATGCGCTGAATCGAACGACGAATAATTAAGCCTGGCTCAATACCCGCACTACTCACCAAAACAGTAAGTAAAATCCACCAACGCTCCGGCAACGTGGTAAATAAATAAAGAAACATCGCAATCATAAATACTACTAACAAATGAATAAAGCGCGCCGAATCCAAACGTGTTTTTAACTGCTTTGCTGTGCGCATAAGGCACTCCAATGACTAAAACTGCGTTTTAAATTAGTACATACATAATGCTGTAAAAACGTATTAGGGTTTAAATGCAGCTCTTGCGGATTATAAGGAGCACTAATTATTAAATGATGTTTAAATTGTTGTAAATGATGATTCACCGTACACCAAAATTGCTCATTTTTTTCTTCATAATATAAATTATCTAATGAAAGCTGAATGTTACGAATATACGTCGCAATGCGAAAAGTAGGCAATATATATTGTTTACCGACTAAACGCTGGTAATTTCGTACCATCTCAAAACGAGTAATTTCATCCTGAATCGCTGTATAATGATGCTCATTTAATGAAGCATTAATATCTTCTTCTAAATGCGCTATATAATGCTGCAGTGCTTTTCGCCACACCACTAAATAATGATTAGGAACCACGCGCAAGCAAATCAATAAGGTCGTCATAGAGAGTAGCACCGCAGAAATTAAATCATAAGCGGTTTGCAAGGTAGCCGGAGGTTGGCCACTTAAAATAATAGCTCCAGAAGAAAGCATTAACATGGTTAAATTTTTAAAGGCGTAAAAATACTTTAAAACGAGATAATAAAGTAGTGCCAAAAGAATGAGTGAAAAAAAGAAAAAAGTGACTTTAAAAGGATAAATTAAATTAAACGATACATTAACACTAATAATTCCTGCACCTAAAAAAAGTAGTAATTGCTCTTTTTTAGCGAAACTTGCAATACTTGGTGTTTCATAAAAAAACACCATGAAAAAAGGACACACAAACGCAAGAAAATTGACCGGCAAAAAAAGCCAATAAACATAAACCATGACCGTAGCAATGAATAATGCTTTATAAAACACTACTCGTTGAATAGCATAAGGATCTACTTGTTCAAGCCAAAACTTAAACCGAGATATAGACATAAGCACTTGTTCCAACTCTCAATGGAAAATGAGGATCTGAGTCAAGGACTCGAATAATTACTGGTAAGCGTTGTGGTAATAAGACCCATTGATTTTCATTGGTAACATTTTGTAACTGCGTCCTATTATCAACTAATTGACGATTTGCCGACCAATAATCAGACTCAATCACGCCATGAAATCTTTTGCGCCCTAAATACATGCGCGGAAAAATAGTTACTTTTGCTCCTTGATGCACATCAGCTAGATCGGTTTCATTAAAATTGGCTTGGATATACACATTATCTGTATCAACTAAAGAAAAAAGAGGCTGATTTACATTAATTGGTGTACCCACAGTAAAAAATAAATTTTGTATAATACCGTTTCCTTGCGCATACACATCTGTAAGATACAAATTGACTTGAGCATTTTTAAGGCGAGCCTCTAACGATTTTATTTCTTGCTTTTGCGCACTGATTTGATGGAGATCAATTTCTAATTGTTTTTGCGCAGCCAACCATTTATCATGTGCCGCTTTTGTTTCTTGCTGCGAATTATCTAGTGTAATTCGTGATACCGATTTATTTTGATATCCCCTGCTATACTTTTCATGGTCTTGTTTTATTTTGATATACATTTGTTGCTGTGTTGTACTTAATTTAAAATCACGCTCATGCGTTGTATATAAGGCTTGTAATTGCGCGTTTGCCACACCTATATCGGCGCCTAACTGCTCTACAGCATACACATAAGGTTTTTTAAATACAGTAAATAACTTTTGTCCTTTATGCACTACATCACCATTTTTTACATATAATTCGGTGATATAGCCACTGGTTAATGCGGCCACGGGTTGTACATTATTTACTACAAAAGCATTATCAGTAAAGGGAAAAAGAAAAGAAAATATATAAATTAATGCCGTTAAAATGCCAATAAAAATAATAACGTTAACTAATGTTATCCATTTTTTTAAAGAACGTACTCTTGTTTTAATTCGTTTAATCATATAACCATTTGAGTGGGTGAGAATAACGGTGTGTTAGTTCTCATGTTATTACGAGGAACAGGGACTATGGTTCACTTTGTATAATCTTAGGTCGCGAGATGTCAACACCTGAATTATTAACAACCCCTTAGTTTTAATAGTTAAAATATCTAAATAAGCCATACTTTGCAATCGATACTTAGATATGGTCGCATTACACCTCTTGATGAGCGTAACCACCGGCTAAATCTTGATACAAAACAACCAAGGAGAGCGCCAATGAAAGTTTTACTTGATTAACTTGCAAAGCTAAATTATCCAAATAAATTTTGCTTTGAATTAATTCTTTGTAAGAAATCAAACCCGTATTAAATAAATCGTGTTGTAGTTTATATTTTTTTTCATAATCGTATTGTGCTTTTTGATATGTAATCAATTGTTTGGTTTTATTTTTATTATCAGCATAATCCGTATCTACTTCATTTAATATACGTTTAATCGTTTTTTGCAACTCAGCGATAACAGCATATCGCTTTCCTTTACTAGAAGTGATTTTTCCTAATAAGCTAGGGGCCAAGTTGGCTACAGCGTAACTATCTAGCGCATTCGCCAAATTATGCGTGGGCAAGGTCACCTCACCAACAAAATCATCTAATTGGATTACAGGAAAAAAATTACTATAGGCAACTTCCACTCCAGCATAAGCTGCTCGTACAGCATAAACAGCCATTTTCATATCGGGTCTATTATTTAATACCTCAGCAGGCAAGTTACCTGGCTTAATTTTTGTAAAATCAACTTGTGAAAAACTATGATAATCTTTAATTCGGCCCGGATTTTCATTAACAAGATAATGCAGTGCATTTTCACTTGCTCTGATATTTTGTACGATAGGATGACGTTGAGCACTTATTATTTGTTCTTCCGAACGCAGTTGATTTACAGAAATATTATCCGCCAGCCCAATAACAATATCTTGCTCATTTAATTTAATTAATATTTTTAAATCATCATCTAATTGATTTAATAACGCTAAGCGTTCTTGCTGTGCAATTAAGGTAAAATAAGCCGCGCTAATTTGTCCTATAATCGTTAACTTTATGCCATCAATTGCGGCCTGATAATACATCACCGTATATTTTGCTTGCTTATGTTGTGAATATAACTGCATGATATTAACGGTATAATAAGGCCACGCTGCATAAAAGGCTCCTGGTACTCCTAAAGCAGGATTGGTAGAGTACCCGCCCCATAGCTGCACCGTAGGCAACCAACTTAAATTAACTTCTTGTAACACGCCTTTGGCCTGCTGCAAATTACCTATTGCAATATGAATATCACGATTAACTCGTAAACCGGCGCTCATTAAACGATTCAATTCAGGATCATTAAATTGTTGCCACCAAGCCGTATAAGGCAATTGAGAAACCATTTTATATGATGGGCTACTTGAAGGAAACGTAGTGGGGATATCCATGTTTTTTTTAACAGGCTTAGTACAACTGAGCAATCCGCCAAGCAAGAACAGTATGCTTATTGTTTGTTTTATCATAATTGTTAAAAAATTACTCGCAACATATTCTGACTAATTAACTACTATCCCATGTCTTTACTGGTTATTCAATAGATAGCCCAGAACAAACACATGCGTGATTTAAATTAAATCACGCAAATTTTTTATATGTTTTAAGTCCAATTTCTACGTCCTGTGGCCATGCTTTCTCCCTGATAGATAACACCAATTAGCGCTGCAAAAAGCATAAGAGCCTGCATAAAAGCATTTATATAGACATTTATTGCCTTTTTAGGTAAAATAAAACTCAATTCTTGCATTAAAAAAACATTATGCCTTCAAAAACTAAGAAAAGAAAACACAATGCCTCATCCGATGCGGCTAATGAATTATTAAATGCTGTATGGAACAAAGGCGTTGATGCACAGGACAAAGCGGCTCAAGAAATATCAAATGAAAGAAAAATTAAATTTTTAAAACAGGCAAAAATACATTTCAACTATGCCAAAACATTACATACCACCAATGATAATGTTCTTTACGATGAACAATTATTAAATATTGAAGACAATATCATTAAATGTAATTTTGATATATTCATCGAAGATTTAACTAATAATAAGCCATTTTGTTATAATGATTTAATTCTTAGCTACCAAGAGCCCCTCAACAACGCCGATGCGATATGCGATGAGTTGCCGTTCATTAAGTTAGAACACAGTATAATCACTCTTTACTGGAATCTTGCAACGAGTATAGAGACTGTACTACAACACATGATTGATAAAGATCTTAATTTTAACGATATTAAACAAGTTGAAGCCTTATGCAAAGATTTTTATAATAGATCAAAAGAAAGAACAAATGAAAAACAGCATGATCATTATATAGTTAGGATGATTCAATTAGATTTAATTCTTTTTAATCATTTAGCAAAAAAACTCCAGCTAGACCCTTCTGTTATTAATAATTACATTACCTATTTACAATTAAATTTACTCTCTTTTAAAGACAATAGACAATCATTTAATCCTTCTCAATGCAGAACATTAAAAGAGTTAGTCACGCATTTAAATACATTTTTAAAAAATAACAATGAAGTACTGCAATCCAATGAATATCAAGAACAAATCCATGCAATAGCAAGACTAATACTCGACATTTCAAGAACAAGAACCTCAAGCAAAAAAGATGCCGTATCCTGGAAAAATATTTATGATGAACTTTTAGAGCATCCTCTTATTGCTGAAACAACTAAATCGATTGATGAATTAGCATTGTATGTGCCTAATGATGAAGAAAGTGAATTGTCTAATGATTTCAATACAGGAACTCGTGAATCAAAAATACAAAAAGAAGCTATAAGCTCAGTAAGTAGCAATTCTTGCTCTTCGCCTTATTTCTTTATTGTTTTAAAAAGTATATCCTCTTTCGACTCACATGATTTATCAAAAGGGTCGCAACCCTCACTTTAAAAATGTACATTTAAATTCATAAACTCCTATCTCAATTTAAACGAAGGAATAGATTCTCTCTTGCTTCGTTTAGCCTGAGATTCATCATCAGACTCACTTATTTGTCTTTTGTTAAAAAACGAACTTTTGTTTTCTTTTGGCGCATACTGATCGACGGCATCTTGTAATCCAGGTAGCTTTATATCTTTTTGCTTTAAAATATTTTTTAATTTTTCTAAAAAAGATATTATTTCTTCACCATGCACCTTAGCATATTCAGCGAATATTTCTGCAATGATTGCTCTTTTCTCTCGCGCTAGAGTAGTACGCATAATTTCTGGGTAATGCTTTAATAAACACGTTATTATTTTAATGTTTCCCAAACTCAGTGCATGAGAAAAAATAGTACGCTCAAAATCATTTTTTTTATTAAATAGCGCCTCTTTTTTTTGAGTATATTTATTAATAAGAAAACATAATAATTGCTCCTGCTCTTGTTCAATAGCAAAAAATAAGATGTTTTGTGCGTCGATTGCCGGCAATAAAATCAAATCATCACTAAGAATTAAACTTAATAAATCTTTTTTTTCATTTATATTTAAAAATTCTGAAGCAATAATAAAATGTCCGATATGATAACCATGAATACTCGTTTGGATCGAAAAAGGTACTTTAGCAGCATGCATTTTTTGAATTTTTTCTTTTTCTCCCATATAGCCCCAGTACATTAATTGCGTCATATTTTCTTGCATATTTTGACATTTAAACTCTAGAGGATTGGTCGAAATAGTTTCTAATAGAGGTAATTTATCACTAGCCTGCTCTAGTGGCATAAAAAATTGTGCTTCGGGACTTATTTTAAGTAGCATTAACAATCGTTCCGGCAGGGAGCATGATATTGATTCATATTGAGATTGATTTTTATTATAAATATCTATTGAATCGTCTGAATTATTTTGTGGGTTTAAAAATCGGAATTCTTCTGTTTCAAACTCATATTTGTCCCCATAATAAATTAATAATTGTTCTCCCGCAGCAATAGCTCGTTTTGTTTTATAAATAATTTTACCGTCCTTTTGTACCACATCGATATTTGCATTAGATTCATTGGAAGCCGAGTTAACAAATGCAGTCCACCCTCTTTTACTATGAGCATCAATCGCAAATTTAGATTGATTAAGCTCAAAGGTGTAAAGAGGATTTTCAGATTTATCAATATCTTTTTTTAATATTTTTTCACCAAGATATTCTCCCAACTCTTTATTAACAGACAAAAATATGGGAGTAAAAACGCCATAAATTTTTTCTTTTTCAGTGGGTGACTTTAAAACGGCAACACTATCTAGAAATAATTTTTGTTCAACTTTCTTAAATGTTGGGTTGGTTTGTGGTAAAAAATGCTGTTCTCGTTGGGATAAGAAAGTACTCATTACGTTAGCTAAAAAATAAATTTTCGTATTGACGCTTGATAAAATAGAAACAGATGTCTTCGTTAACTTATTTAACTCAGTGTTTAAGCCATTTGACTCAGTGTTTAAGCCATTTGACTCAGTGTTTAAGCCATTTGACTCGATGTTTAACTTATAGAGCTCAATAATTGATGGCTCTCTTAATCTAAAATCGTTAATTGAAAGAGAAACACCACGTGGTTGTTCTTGTAAAAAAAAGAATAAATGATTTACTACAGTTTTAATAAAATGATCTAAGTGTGGGATAATTGTTGCCTGAGAAGCTTGTTTCTTACTATTAGCCAACAATAAATTAAATAAACCATCTAAACTAGAGTCACTACCAACCATTTTTTTTACCTCTATACCAGCATGGGCAGCATAAAGACACGCTATATACATCAATTGATAATCTAATAAAGTGAGCAACTCAAGAAAATACTTTTTCCCAACTGCATTATTCTTTGTAAATATAGAATTATTAAATAAAAGATTTAAATAATCACATATATAGTTGGTATTTAAACTCGTAACTTGGATAAAGAGTATTCTTTCATCCATATCAGGTGTTAAGGATATATTCATAACTCTCAAAAAATTGCCTTTCCTTATATTTTTAATTCCCTGTAATTGGACAAATCGCGCATAAAAATATTCCATTACTTTTTGCACGGCGAGAAAAGAAGGTTCTAATTGCAAACAATATTTTTTTATATGACTATCTAAATAAACGTTTATATTCATATTTTCATTTAATTCAGATAATATTTCCAATGATTGTCTAGAGGGAATGCTCTCTGGTGTAAAAAGTAAATTAGTATTTGCTGGAAGATTATGCAAAAAATCTTTGCTTGTATTATTATCTAATGTTACATAAAGATCTGAAAACTTAACAAAGTCACGCCTTATTTTTTCAGGGCATGCAGTACAGAATATAGATACATGAGTGTTTTTAATTGACTCAAAATAATCTTCTAATAAAAAAGAATTCGTTTCATTAGTAAAATTTAAACGCCATATTAATGCGATTGGTCGCCCTGCAAGCTTTTCATTAATAAGGTATTTTATGCGCTGAGCATACTCAGGCAAAATAAGCTCATCAGTAATATCAATTACAAAAACAGTTTTATCAGCCGCATTTTTATATTCATTTTCCGCGCACGTTTTTAGACTAATCATCAAAATATCCTTTCAAAATATCCTTTCAAAATATCCTTTCAAAATATCCTTTCAAAATATCCTTTCAAACAATACTGCTATAAAAACTATTGCTCCGTTAATCAGGCCAATTACATCTAAAGTTTAAGCATTAGTATTAGATTGTGCTCAACACATAACTGACAAAAACTTAAATTAACCCATTAAATACCTTTTCCCGTCACTTAACACTTATTGACAATTCATAAACATTGATTTTCAATAGCCCGGACTCTCAATCGAAACATAGCTACAATTGGGCACTTGTTCTATTGTGTCCTTTATTTCTTGTAATTTTTGTTTAAGTTCATTTCCTTTTACAATAGTGTTCGAAGTATGAACCTCTTCATTTATAGATGAAGATTTAAAAAGACTAGTGATATCTAAAAAAGATACTATTTGATAGATAGCATGCATGGTTGCAAAAAAACGACTCATTATTTTTTTAAATGAATCATCAGCTTGATTTTCTAAAGTGCTTTTACAATGAGCTTCCAACCCTAATTGCACCACTTGTTCTAATCTAGAGGTAATCGGGTCATTACTAGCCACCAGAATGCGTTGCATTGCCTCAATTTTATTTAATTTATCTTCATTTAAACCGGTATATTTCGATTTATTAGCGGTGCTAATCATCTGTTTCATCAACTGTAAATCAGCATAAATATCAACCGCATAATTATAAGCCCACAGTGATTGAAACAATATTTTACATTGATCTAATTTTATTTTAACTGCTGCCTCATCTCCCATATCAGGCTGCTGCAAACACAAAAGTTGCTGTTGTAACATAAGCATTTTTTCTTCATAGCAAGGATTATCAGTTCGCGTATTTTTTTGTTCATCAACAAGAAGCTGCTCTAATTGTTGTATTTTCATCACGAGCATAGTACGTTGTTCATGCACCTGTTGTTCTTTGTGACCAATTAAAGCCGTGTTTAAGTACTCTATGCGTTCAACAATAAGCTGGGTTTTAATACTTTTTGATTGCGCCATTCCTTCTAGTACTTCTTTTAATAACTTTGTGCTATCAATTAGATGTTGTTGTGCTTTTTGAAAATCATCAGGCGTTTGTAATTCACGCAAAAAACCCTTCATGTTAAAATGATGATGCCCCTGTTGCAGATAAGGCTGCATCTGTTCATAAATCTGTAAAAATATCTGTTGGTGTTCTTGTTTAGTAAAATCACTGTGTAAAGAAAAAAAATGTAACTCTACCATTAACCCAAAGGTATTTGTTTCTATCGCTCCTTCATTAAGCGCCGCATACAGTAAAACACGGTGCTGTTTTAATTGCTCTACTGCCGCGTGCAAACTGCTCTCATCAGTACATTGTTGAATAAAATCCACCGTAAATATAGGATTAACAGCCTCTAAACGCGTTTGAATTTTCTGATAAGCATGTGCCGCATCCGCTTTAAGCTCAGAAAAATCTTCAACATCAATATGAGCATAACTTACCTGTTGATAGCTTAAAGCATGCAAAGCACTGTACGCTTCGTAGATTAAATTATTAGTTGCAAAATTATCACCAAAAATTAGTGTATTGATGGCATCTATTTCTGCTCCTTCATGTACTTCGGCTAATCGCTTTACTTCTCTTTTTATTCTTTGTTCATCAAGAGCAATAGTAATCGTTAATTCATTTAAAGTATTGTTTGCCGGCATAACTATTGTATCTACCAATTGATGGTAAAAGGTATTAAAGCGCTGTTGTACCTCAGCAGAATAAGTTCCCGGTTTTAATCCTAAATGCAGCTCGGCCTCATCCGCAGCAGCAATTAATACTTTAGCCATTTCCAAACAAATATTATTTAACTGCTCATCGATTACCTCGCGCCCTAAAGTACTGATTAAAGTAAGTTGCTTTTGCATCTCCTTAACTAATTTAGCTACTTTTTTCATTGATGAAAAATTAATTTTGAGCCCACTCAACGTATTAATAAACTCCTCTATTTGAGGATTCAAATCTACTTTTTTCCTTGGAGAATCAGGTTTTAACTGCTCAAGCATTGTGGGAATAGAATAAAGCGTGGTTGCAAATACGCGTAAAGGTAGTTGCGTATCAAGTTTAGGCAACGCGTTCGCACGCGAGGAAATATGATGCTCCACCGCCCGCCCAACATCTGGAGCAACAGGCGTTGCAGCAAGACCTTTTTCTACAATATTTTGTTGTTCTTGCCATGAGTCCAATACATTGTTCTGGTGGGTTTTTACCGCTATTGATGGAGCATTCATATAACCACTAATAAGCGGCATTGCTTTTAATGGTTCTAATAACGTTAAAAATTGCGTTGCCACTCCTCCTAAAACAGGATCCGTTGCTATCTTGGATAAAGCGTTAGACCCGTTGTACAGAGCAGCTCCTGCAGCATAAAATTCACGCCCTCGTTGCACAAAATTTATAGAGTCTTTACTCACATGAAGAGATTCTAAGGAGGCACATCCTTTTTCAAGATAATAGACTGCGTTAATAATTTTTTTATAGGCTACTATTTCCGAACTTTCTTTATAAAATTCAGTACTGGGATAAGGAATCAATGCCTCATTAAACTCACCATGCTCATCAGTTAATGCACGCAATATAACGCTAGAAGTATGCTCTTTAAGATAAGGCTTTAATGTTCGATGAAATAAATCATTAATAGAATGAGATAACTGTAAATCGTTAACTACATTAAATAACGTTTTTCTCTCTAACTCATCCCCCTGACTAATTAATGATTGCTGTTGCTTGAAAATATATTCTTGTGATGTACAAAAAGAAACAGCCTGTTGTGCTTCTTTTAAAAAAGAAGCCACTTGTGCATCAAGTCTATCCTTTATAGCTTCAACAGCAGCAACAGATAAATGTTCTTTTATTACCCCTGTAGATGTAAGGTTATTAAGTAATAACGTATTAAAATGATTTAAACCTAACGCCAATACCTGAGGTTGAATTTTTTTGTACTCTTGCATTAATAATTCTTTTTCTATGATACTAAATTGAGTCATATTATTTGTGCGATCAAGCCCACGGATTAAAGAAAAAAATTTATCAATACCTTCTGTTGCCTCCTCTAATTGCAGTATCTGTACTCCTAAGTCAATGGCTGTTTTCTGAAAAAAATCCGCATTAACGTTATCATTACGACTATAGTTTATCAGTTTGAACGGAGCATAATCATCCGAGATAATTGCTTTAAACTTAGAGGATTGTATCAGCTGATTAGAATAATTTATGGTATTTTTAATAAGTCGCACTTTAAATGCACGTTGTGCAATATCCTGATCAATATGATTTAAGACACTATTTTGACACGCTGTAATTTGAGAAAAATCAGTAACACCAAATGCTAGTTTATAACTAAAATCAGAAAATTGTGCTGCTGATTTTGTTAATCTATCAACAATCAGCTTATCCACAGCAGGATATAAAATAGCAACATGAGACTGAATTTGTTTGTATTCTTTAATTAACTCTTCTTTTTCATTTATAGGAAGATTAGCTAAATTTCCAGTATAATAAGCTTGCTCCATTAGGCCATAACTATTTAATCGAGCAAAAAAACGTTCTGCAGCATGTTTAATACTTGGCTCTTGCGCCGCACTTAAACGCGTTAACTGATGATAAGTTCTTTGCGCAAGAAACTCATCATCTTGCAGTACCGTCAAATAAGCAATTGAAGGCAATTTCTCTCCCGGGTCTAACTTGCTACGGTCTTTCATCAATAAGCGCAAAAAAGTTGAGGAGACTGAAGCACTGGCACTCCTATCTAATAAACCTGCCGCGGAGGCAATTTTTTCTACTTGGTTTGCAAGTACAGTATAGTGTTTATCTAGTTGTGCGATAATCGGTTCAGTTAAAGCTCCAGGCCTCAACCCCATATGTTCTTCCGCCTCTTCAATTTGCGCAATTAATTGCGGTACCACATGATGTTTTAAATGAAGCAGCTGATCGGTTGCATTAAGGTAAGCATGTTTCGTTAAAGGTGCCAATGCGTTAATAATATGCACACTATTAGACGCAATTTTTTTCATTAAATTAATTGCATGAAAAGAAAAAGCAAACTTATTATTACTGTTGTTCAATAGGTTCATCATGTTAGTGTTCAGCAGTTCTACATTGGTAGAAACTTCTTGTTGTAATGCTTGATTACCAATACTCGTGTTCACCTCTATTCTTGACGCTTCAAGCACCACTATTTTTTGTAGTTCATCCAAACATTGGGGAATACTTAAAAAATTCTGGCTTATCTTCTCGAAACCCTCTTTAGTACTAGAGGGCTGAAAAGATGCCGTATTGACCACATCACCTAATACGCTTCCAGCTAATGTCTCGGGATTATGTGGCATATAATCTTCAAGAAGACCCGCGGCCGTATTAATTTGCGACATTAATAATTGTACTTGCTCACCAAGTACATATTGAATTTCAGTAGGACTATCATTTATCAATTCAACCATTTTATATAGTTCTTGTAGCGCACTATAAGCTGTTTTAACCACATCAAAACCCAAAGCGCCAATAGTTCTATTTCGAGATAACTCAATGTTATTAATAGAATCTAACAGCTGTTGCGCATGATGTAGCGTATTGTATGCTTTCTTAAGCATGATTACTTGTTGAGGCTCTGTTGATGTAATAATAAAGGGCTGCTTATTATCATTAACTGCAAAATAAGCAATTAATTCAGGAGAGAAATAATTACTATTAGTGATGGTGCTCAATAAACGACTTTTCACCAACTGGCATTGCTTGGCAAGTTTTAAATCCTCTTTTAAATGAATAATCAATCGCTCAACTGATCGCCTCATTATGCCCACAATAATTAATTTTCTTATTCAAAGTATAGTTTATTAAATACAAAAAGAACAAAAAACAATCATTATTTTAGAAGGTGCATACCCCAGTAGCGGTAACTGCAGTGGTTCAACAAAAAAAGCAACTTTCGCAAAGACGATTTTGAGATGAGACCAGCGGTGCTAATTTTATCTTAAGCACTGGACAAGCCTAGACACACAATTCATAATAAACATTTTTATGGCAATTTAGATGGCAACACCGCTTATAGACATCAAACAGGTTTCCAAATCGTACGGCACTGTTTCCATATTAGACAACATTTCCTTTTCGGTGCAAAACGGAGAATTTTTAACCTTTCTTGGTCCTTCAGGCTGTGGTAAAACCACCTTATTACGTCTTATTTCTGGTTTTGAGCAACCCAGTTCAGGCTCTATTTTTATTAATGAGCGCTGCGTTAATGAATTACCACCGCAAAAGCGCGATGTCCATACGGTATTTCAAAGTTATGCTCTATTTCCTCATTTATCAGTGTATGAGAATGTTGCTTTTGCACTACGATGCAAAAAAGTAAACGAATCGCTCATTAACGAACAGGTGGAAGAAACCTTACGTCTTGTTCAATTAGAATCTTTTGCCCATCGCGATATAAAACAACTCAGTGGTGGTCAACAACAACGAGTAGCCATTGCACGTGCAATCATTAACCGTCCACAAGTCTTACTTTTGGATGAGCCATTAAGTTCTTTAGATTATCGCCTACGCAAAGACATGCAATATGAATTAAAACAAATTCAAAAAGCACTCAATATGACTTTTATTTTTGTTACTCATGACCAAGAAGAAGCGCTATCGATGTCCGATAGAATTATTATTTTCAATAAAGGTCACATCGAGCAAATCGGCACACCGCGAGAAGTATATGAAACCCCATCTAATTTAAATGTCGCCAAATTCATTGGTGAAACTAATATTTTTGATGTCACAATACAAGAAGTAACACCACCTTATTTACTCACCGAAATAGAAACAGTCAAGCATCACTGTAAAAATACCGGTGCGTTTCAAGCAAATAGCAAGGCTCATTTAGTGGTAAGACCTGAAGATATAAGAGTATGGAGTACCAACGAAGTCACTAATACTCAGGAAATGCTACCAGGCACTATCGTCGACATCGTATATAAAGGGTCTACCGTTGATCTGAAAGTAGCATTACAATCAGGAAAAATAATTAACGCCTCTGAGTTTTTTGATGAAGATGATGATAAGTTAGAATATACACTTAATGAACCCGTATGGGTGCAATGGTTGCCTGGATGGGAAGTTTTATTGCCATTTGAAGGGTAACATTACATGAAAGTAAAATCTTTATCGGTATATTGTACGTACATCTGGCTGATACTTTTTGGCTTTATCCCTTTGAGCTTAGTGCTTATCGCCAGCTTTCTTTCACAAGACAGTACGCACTTAGTACACTTCCCCCTAACCTGGAATAATTACAGCGCGTTGCTAAATCCTGCGTTTATGAAAATACTTTTGCGCTCACTAGGCGTTGCCTCACTAACAACAGCGTGTTGCTTATTTATTGCCTATCCTTTTAGCTATTTATTGGTAAAATCCAAGCATCAATCCGTCCTGCTCTTACTCATTATTATTCCTTTTTGGACCAGCTCATTAGTGCGCACATACTCCTTAATAGCCATTTTAAAAGCCAAGGGAATTATTAATACGCTATTATTACAATTACATCTAATTGATACGCCAATTACCTTATTATACTCAAATTTTGCGGTTATCACGGGGTTAATTTATAACCTCTTTCCCTTTATGGTCTTGCCTATTTTTAATAATATGGAACGGTTTGATTTTCGTCTTATTGAGGCAGCAAAAGATTTAGGCGCGAATAAATGGAATATCTTTTTTAAAGTGTTTTTACCCAACACCACCACGGGAATTATCTCGGGATGCTTATTGGTGTTATTACCCGCCATGACTTTTTTCTACATTCCCAATGTTCTAGGTGGGGCTCGCTCCGTTTTATTAGGCAATTTAATTCAAGATCAATTTTTAGTTTTGGAAAATTGGCCACAAGGCGCTGCCATTTCCGTCTTATTAACCACTCTTTTATTGCTTTTATTACTGCTTTATCGCCGTCGTGGGTCAGGAGAATCGCATTGAAACTGTTTTTACAAAAAACCTTTTTAGGCTTGGTTTATTATTTTCTTTATTTTCCTATTTTAGTGCTGGTCATCTATTCAGTGAATAGAGCCAAATACTCGTTGCAATGGCATGGATTTTCTCTGCATTGGTATAAAGAGTTGTTTCATGATAGTAACTTATGGAACGCTTTTTTCCATTCAGCAACGCTAGGCATCAGCGCTTCTCTTATTGCGACATTTTTAGGCTTGTTCACTTGCGTACATTTATTTCTCTATCGCAGTATCCATCGACGAATACTATCTACTTTATTATTACTATTAATAATTATTCCTGATTTGGTACTAGGCGTTGCTCTATTGATTTTCTTTAATCTCAGCGATATTCCTTTAGGCTTTGGCAGTTTACTCATCGCACATGTGAGCTTTTGTATACCCTTTGTCATGTTAACCATTAACAGCCGCATTCAAACACTAGATCCCAATATTTATTTTAGCGCTCTTGATTTAGGAGCCAATCGCCTTAGCGCCTTGATAAAAGTCGTCTTACCTCTTTTATGGCCCGCAATATTAAGCGCCTTTCTTTTATGCTTTACCCTTTCTTTTGATGATGTGATTATTAGCTATTTTATTGCAGGATCAGACTATAATATCTTACCCTTAACTATTTATTCGCTAGTACGTTCAGGCGTTACACCAGAACTTAATGCCCTATGTACCATTACTTTAGTTTTATCCATGATCTTAGTGATTTTTTCTCATCGTTTATCGAGCAAAACCATATGATATTACGTTTATTATTAAGCTTTTTCCTACTCCCCACATTGCTGTGGGCAAAACCAGTCGTAAATGTCTATGTCTGGGGAGGAGAAATCCCTAAGCAAGTCATTAGCGCCTTTGAACAGGAAACGGGCATAACCGTCCGCTTTTCCACTTATGACAGCAATGAAACCATGTATGCTAAATTACGCGCGAGTAGACGTAGTATTTATGATGTGATTCTTCCTTCTGCCTATTTTGTTGAGCGGATGAAAAAACATCAGATGCTGACTAAACTCGATCACCAACAACTGCCTAATCTCATCAATCTTGATGATGCATTTGCTAATAACGAATACGACGCCAATAATCAATACAGTGTGCCATTAATCTGGGGAGCTACTGGTATTTTTTATAATAACAAAAAAACTACTAACCCACCGCGTTCATGGAATGATTTATGGTCGAACCGTTGGCGTCATCAACTGATGCTTCTTGATGACTCACGTGAAGTATTTGGTAGTGCATTACTTAGTTTAGGCTACGATGCAAATGATGCAAATCCCGAACATATTAAAGAGGCATATGAGCATTTATTAATGTTAATGCCCAACGTCAAACTGTTTTCCAGTGACAGTATTCAAGCAATTATGATTGATGAAGATGCTATAGCGGGATTGGCGTGGAATGCGGATGCGTATAAAGCGCAACAAGAAAATAGCGCCATTAATTTTGTGCTGCCTAACGAGGGATTTATCATTTGGGTGGATTGTTTAGCAATTCCGGCGAATCCTCCCCATCTCAAAGAAGCGTATCAATTTATTAATTTTTTACTCAAGCCCAACATTGGCAAAAAAATTGCCCTAATCGAAGGACATGCGTTAACTAATGCTAAAGCCCGAGCATTATTGCCACAAAAACTACAAAAAAACCCTATCGTATATCCACCGCAATCACTATTAGCGAAAGGTCATGTTCAACGTGATCTCAATGAAGAACAACTGGCCTTATATAATCACTATTGGCAGCAGTTGAAATTATCTTTTTCCTTATGGTAACGTGACTTTTATGCCTTAAAAGAACCGCTACTTTTAGATGAATGTCCCGAGCTATCTAAAGGCGATTGAGAGAGGCGTTCGTTAAGTTTATTTATCTTTTCATCAATCTGCTTAATCGCATGAGACAAAGTAATGCGAAGATCTTTCCACATACCTTTTTCTTGTTCATCATATTGAAGTACATTTAAATCCATTTTCCAGATATGCTTTACCAAATTCTCGTGCTTACTACGTAATGTTTCAACTCGCTCAGTTAATCGTTTTTTAGTACTCGTTGTTTCTGGGTTTTCTGAGAAAAATCGCTCATTCATCATGGGTGTTCCTTTATTTAAAATCTACAAATGGTTTTCCTAATCCAAATTCTTTTGCATTACTACGTCCGTTTCCTCTGCTTGCGCTATTCTCGAGTCATTATTGAACCTACTAAAGACCCGAAGTGTTTTTGCTCTAAGCGTATTTTTCTTTTGATTTTCTTTTTGATTTTCTTTTTCTACCCGTTCATCCAAAGTCGATGCATGTAATAAATTTTGCGACTTATTATCAGCGACGACATTATTTTTAACTTTTATGGCGGAAGAGGAAAAAAACCAATTCTTTTTTGCCAAACGAGGAGGTGTACTCAGTACCACTTTGATTTCATCTTTCTTTAACAAAGCCTCTGTTTTTGGCACGCCCATTGCACTTTGCGGCATTATATCAGTTTTGCATAACCGATTGTCAGTATTTAATGGTGGGCCTTGAACAAGCCCAATATTGCTCGCTTTGCTCTTTTTTTCTAACTTGTACTGGCATAATCGTAATTTAGTCGTCAGCTCATCATTCATTGCTAACAACTCGTCTAAACCATGAACTTTATTTTTTATAAGCTGGCGCAACTCAAAGATATAGAGCGTTGATTCTATTGTATCAATCATTGCTAGCGCTTCAAGATTCGCAATTGAGCGTTGATTTTTTTCTATTAGAGCACTAACTTGTGTTTGATCTTCATTTCTTCGTATTTGACGTGCGTCATTCGCCAACACATTTAAATTAGCAAATTGTTTTTCTATTGCATCACCCACAACAAGTGCGTATTCCCCTCCAGGAACTAATTTTATATGATTATGACAGTGAAATAAGTTTATATAATTAATAAATTCTTTGCTATCGATTAGTGCTTGAGAAGAAAATAAATAGTCTTGAAAGGACGTATCATTTAGAGCACTAGCATGCAACTGTTGCACACGTGCATTAATAATATTAAGGAAACGCTCACCACCAGCAGGGGTACACGCATCGACAAAACGATCTATTAAATGAGGAGGTAATAACAAAATTTTTAATAAAGCTTGATTAACCTCTAAACGAAACTGTGGCG
>CAZSAO010000011.1:48582-61706 GCA_964605275.1 uncultured Legionella sp. | reverse complement strand
CCCCACTGCTGCCTCCCGTAGGAGTCTGGGCCGTGTCTCAGTCCCAGTGTGGCTGGTCGTCCTCTCAGACCAGCTACGGATCGTCGCCTTGGTAGGCCTTTACCCCACCAACTAGCTAATCCGACGTAGGCTCATCTCATCGCGCCAGGACCTCGCGGCTCCCCCGCTTTCCCCTCTCGGGATTATGCGGTATTACCCTAAGTTTCCCTAGGCTATCCCTCTCAACAAGGTAGATTCCTACGTATTACTCACCCGTCCGCCACTCGTCAGCGCCCCGAAGGGCCTGTTACCGTTCGACTTGCATGTGTTAAGCATGCCGCCAGCGTTCAATCTGAGCCAGGATCAAACTCTTCAGTTCAATTCCAGGCTAGTCTTTCTCTAGCTTTGCTTTTTCTATTTTCTTACTAAGCACTCAATCTCTTCTAAAGTGCCCACACAGTTTGTCTTCTTCTTTTTAATCAACTTTCGCCCCGAAGGCATGCAGCGTATTCTACGGATTTCTCACAGCTTGTCAAACACTTTTTTCACTTTTTTTTAAATATTTTAACTATTCTTGTTTCAACACTATTTTTTCGATCTTACGCTTACCAACCTGTATAATATAAGTATCATTTGTACTAAGTAGTAATGATGGGTCACTGGCTTTCTCACTATTAATCTTTACTGCACCTTGTTTTACCATGCGAATAGCTTCAGAAGTACTGCCAGTTAAACCTGCTTGCTTTAATAATTGATTAAGAACCATTGCTTGCGAACTTGGAATGATTAACTCCTTTAGATCATCAGGAATAATTCCTTTTTGAAAGCGCTCAATAAATTCTTGGTGTACTCTCTCGGCAGAAGACTGATTATGGAAGCGAGCAACAATCTCTTTGCCAAAGTCTATTTTGATATCTCGTGGATTAGCACCTGCTTGCACTGCATTCTTTAATGCTTGTATTTCACTGCCACTTTTAAAACTTAATAAATCAATATAACGCCACATGAGTTCATCAGAAACAGACATCAACTTACCAAACATCTCCGAAGCGGGCTCATTAATACCTATATAGTTATTTAAAGACTTAGACATCTTTTTAATACCGTCTAATCCTTCTATTAATGGTGTCATCATTACAACTTGTGGTTCTAAGCCATAATGCTTTTGTAATTCACGCCCCATCAATAGATTAAACTTTTGATCCGTTCCACCTAATTCAATGTCTGCTTTTAACGCAACCGAATCATAACCTTGTAATAAAGGATATAAAAACTCATGTATTGCAATGGGCTGACCATTATTATATCGCTTATTAAAATCATCTCGTTCTAACATACGAGCTACAGTATGAGTTGCGGCTAAACGAATTAAATCTACCGCATTAAAAGCACCCAGCCATTGAGAGTTAAACACTACTTGAGTTTTGGCCGGATCTAAAATTTTAAATACTTGCTCTTGATACGTTTGCGCATTCTCTCGCACTGTTTCTTCATTTAAAGGCATGCGTGTGACATTTTTTCCAGTGGGATCACCTATCATAGCCGTAAAATCACCTATTAAGAATAGTACGTCATGGCCATATTGCTGAAATTGTCTTAATTTATTTAGTAATACCGTGTGCCCTAAGTGAAGATCGGGAGCCGTGGGGTCAAACCCTGCTTTAATTTTTAAAGGAGTGCCTTTTAACAATTTTTTTTCAAATTCCAGTTGCGGCAATACTTCTTCACAACCACGCATTAACTCAGAACCAACCGAATCTTCAACTATCATGTTATTAAACCTATATATATAAATGATTGACCTATCTTCTTTCAACGAGTATCTTAGCTCGTTTAATAGATTTCCACCAAGTAAAAACAGCTGGTTTAAGTAAGTTTGTTAGCCCATATTAAAAAAAATATGACAAAACATGCAATTTTTGGGTAAAATCAATAAACATATAATAGCAGTCACAATAAAAACACGGATGATCGGGTTCATAAATGGAATAAGATAAAATCATTTTTGTGGATGACAGCACTATAGGCGGACAATGGCTCAAAGACGCAATAGTTTCAAACAACAGTCGAAAATACGCTCAAACGTACTAATGGCATGCCTTTTAGTACTTGCTCTTTTATTTACTTATTTTTTAGTAAAGGGGATCGTGCAACGTAAAAAAACTACCACGGCGCCTCTTTCCTTTTCTATACCCAGACCAGAACACTTATCCGAAGTAGAGGAATCAGAGCTTGACGAAGAGCTTGCAGCTAACACCGCAGAAAATACTGAAGAACCCACATTTATCGATGCACCTATAGCTGAAAATCCACCAAAAACACTAAAAGAAGAAATTAAAAGCGTAATACAAGCAGCACCTGTAATCAAAGATAATGGTTGGCGCACCGTTAGACCTCGATCGGGCGATTCAATGGCTACCATTTTTCATCGCTTAGGCTTAAGCGCAAAAACATTACATGCCGTATTACAAAAAAATCCACATGCTAAAGCATTAGCCGCAATTAAACCAAGCCAAGAATTAAAGTTTTTAATTAACAAAGGTACTTTAGAAAAACTAATTATCCCAATAAACTATGTCGATACGCTTACTATATCGCAAAGCAAAACAGGCTTTCAATTTCATATAGACTCTAAAAAAACAATAACCAAGCAATTATATGTGAGCGCCACAGTTAGAGGTTCTTTATATAGTGCAGCACAAAATGCCAATATTCCTTCTAAATACGTTAGTAAAATGACCGAAATCCTCAAAAGAGAAATTGACTTTGTGCATGGTGTACACGCAGGAGATCATTTTTCTCTTATTTATGATGCCTATTATATCGGTGATAAAATGGTAGGCACAGGTGATTTGGCTGCTATTTCTTACGTTAATAATGGTAAGACCATTCAAGCAATACGCCACACCAGCAGAAACGGTACTACCGATTATTATACGCCGCAAGGTAATAGCTTTAAAAAAGCATTTTCTCGCTACCCAATTAAATTTAGCCATATCAGCTCTACTTTTGCGATATCACGTAACCACCCTATTTTGCATTATAAGCGTGCGCATAAAGGTATTGACTTAGCAGCGCCTATTGGAACGCCTATTCAAGCCACAGGTGATGGCGTCATTACCGTTATCGATCGCCATAATGGTTACGGCAATATGATCAAAATTAAACATGATGGCAAATACAGCACGCTTTATGGTCATTTATTAAAGTTCCAAAAAGGATTATCTAAAGGAAGTCGTGTCAAACGAGGGCAAGTCATTGGCTATGTAGGACAAACAGGTTTAGCAACTGGACCCCATTGTCATTATGAATTACATGTGAACGATGAAGCTAAAAATCCCACTACTACGAATTTACCTACTGACTCGCCAATTCCTGCGCGCGAAATGGGCTTGTTTAAAACAAAAACGAATATATTGATGGCACAACTTAAGAGCAATGAAAAAGCGTATCTAGCCACCAATAAAAAGAACAATCGCAATAAGGTCGGATAATTACTTAAAAAGATACCGGCAAATAAACACCGCAGCTATCACACCAGACAAGTCAGCTATTAACCCCACCGGAATAGCGTGTCTGGTTCGTCGAATCCCAATAGAACCAAAATAAACAGCAATCACATAAAAAGTAGTTTCGGTACTACCCATCATCGTGGCGGCCATTTTCGCAATCATCGAGTCGCCACCATGCTGATGAATCAGCTCGGCCATCACGCCAGTAGATGCACTACCAGAAAAAGGACGCAATAACGCCAAGGGCAGTAATTCTGATGGCATGCCTATAGTATGCAATAGAGGTGCTAATAATTGATTGAGCAGAGAAAAAAAACCAGATGCTCTTAACATGCCTATGGCCACCATCATCGCGACCAAATAAGGAATGATATTAACACTGGTTTCAAAGCCTTGCTTGGCACCCACGATAAAAGCATCAAATACATTAATCTTCTTTATAGCGGCATAGCAGGGAATACCAACGATAAATAACAAAAACATAACACTGGAAATAGAATTGGCCCACTCCATCATAAACTGTTTACTCCTTGCTCTTTAAACATCTTCCAACGTGCCAATTTTTTTACGCAAAAAATAGCCACCACTGTTGAAATAGTTGTCGCAATTAAAGAACTTAAAATCACGCTGCTTGGATTAGAACTGCCATTAGCAGCAAGATAAGCCATTGCTGTTGCTGGGATAAGTTGCACGCTTGAGGTATTAATCGCTAAAAAAGTACACATTGAGTTTGTAGCCGTTTTAGCCTGCTGATTTAAACTTTGTAATTCCTTCATTGCTTGCAAACCAAAAGGTGTTGCTGCATTTGCTAAACCTAACATATTGGCGGCAATGTTCATCACTATCGCGCCCATGGCAGGATGGTCATTAGGAATTTCCGGGAATAGTCTTTTTAGAACAGGTTTTAAGAAACGTCCCAATTTAGCGACTAAGCCAGACTCGGTAGCAATAGACATAATGCCTAACCATAAAGACATAATACCCGCAAGTCCCAAAGCAATTTCAAAACCTAACTTCGCACTATCCGTTACCGCCTTTACTACCTCATTAAGGTGCCCTTCGATAACCCCCACAATCACTGCAAGGATCATCATTCCTAACCAAATAATATTGAGCATTCTTGCTCCTTAGCTATAAAAAAGTTTACTATACTTGTACCACAAATTCTTCTTTTATAAATTACTCGAGATATTTATGTACGGTTACATCAACGCCTTATTGCTCTTTATTTGTTTTAACAGTTACGCAGGACAAGCACAAACAATACAAGAGCATGCTAATAAAACAATAACAACACTATATCATAGCATTGAGAGTACATCGAATAACTCCGTGCTTAGCAGATTAGATTGGTTTAGTGCTTATTTCAAAAACAGCCCTTATGTTTTAGGCTCATTAGGTGAAGGAGAAAGCGCGCGTTATGATCAATATCCATTATATCGTACTGATGCATTTGATTGTGACACTTATGTTAATACAGTGCTTGCGCTAACGTTATCTAATTCATTAACAACATTTCAACGTTGTATTAATAATCTACGCTATAGTAACGGCCATGTTTCTTATATTAATCGCAGGCATTTTACCTCTCTTGATTGGAATGCAACGCATCAAAATCGAGGAATTCTCAAAGATATTACTTTATCCATTAAAGATAAAAATCACCATTCTGTGGCGTTGTATGTAACAACGCCCATTGATAAAGCAATGTGGTACGAACACAAAACATTAACTACTATTAGAATAGCCGGAGGAACAACCAAACTTAAAGAGCAGCGCCTTGCTGAGCTTAAAGACAAAATGAAAAAAGTTCCTATACACGAAATAACATTACCTTATATTCCCTTTACCGCTTTGTTTAGTACGGATAAAAAACCAAATCTTAAATTATTTGCGCAAATCCCCAATGGAGCTATTATTGAAATAATTAGACCTCATTGGGACTTACGCCAGGAAATTGGTACTTTTTTAGATGTGTCACATTTGGGTTTTGCTTTTTGGCAAAATAATATTCTTTATTTTAGAAATGCTTCGGCAAGCGGCAAAGTCATTGATCAACCACTTATTACTTATTTACAAAAAGCCACAGCAAGTCCTACTATCAAAGGAATTAACATTCAAATAGTCTCGGCTATCCCTGGCCAATGTTAGCGTAATTATTTAGGATAAGCAGTTACAAAAAAAAAGAGCCTTGAGGCTCTTTTTTTGTGTCACTTTATAAACTTAATCTCGTGAACCAACGTATTTATCATCAAAATAACGTCTTAATTTAGTTCTTAAAGTCCCACGACTAATTCCAAGCATAATAGCTGCTCGTGATTGATTGTACTTGCAATGTTCCATAACTGCACGAAATAATGGGGTTTCTATTTCTTCAAGCACAAATTGGTATAAGTCAACAGGATCAGTTCCCTTAAGCTCTGAAAAATATTTTTGCACTGATTGAGTCACGCTTTCGGCTAGTGAAGCAGTTGTAGTACCTGCATCATTACTGATTGTTGTCATTCTTCTTAACTCCTCCTTTAAAAAGGCGTATCTTACCGAATTGAGCTTTTAGAGACAAGGGTAGAAAGGAAAAAACTCTATTAATATTCAACAGAATAATTGGAATGGTATATATTGTATAGAAAAAGGTTTAGGGATTTCACAACAGTGAAGCATGCAAAAGATAAAGAGAGAATCTTTATCTTTTGCATAAATAAATTAAAATACGAGCATTGAAGGATCAAGAGGCTTGCCATTAATAACAAACTTGCCGTCTTGCAGTGTAATTTCTACAGCATACTCATTAGCAGAAGCAACAATAAGACCTTTATCTTTCATGGCATTAATTTGTTTATCTGCTTGCAATGCAGCTATTTGCTCATTAGACAAAGGCGCTTGATTTGGCGTACTCGTCATCTGTACCTGCTGTGCCAACACTTGTTGCAATTCAGGTTGTGCTGCAAGTTGCTGCATCACTGATTGCTGTATTAATTGTTTCACTAATACCGCTGGTGCTTTTAGTTGAGCATGACCTTGTATTTTTTGCACTAACTCAAAAGGATTAGCACTTTGAGTCTTTGGTAACGAAACTAATAAAGTGCCATCAACAAGACCTTCAGGCAAAGTCAACGTACATTTTGAAATCTCTAACTCAGCACCTTTATTAAATAATTGCGGTAACTCCGGCATCATGGCAAGCATTGCTTGTTGTCGCTGCTCATCCGTTCCATTTTGCATTACTGCTGTTTGTTGATTGATTTTAGCTAAAACATTGGCATCTAGATTTTTTAATGAAACGGCAAATACACCGGGACCATACGTTTTTTTATTAGCGAAAATAGATTCGACGGTGAGTTTAAAATGAGTATTAAATAACTCATTATCGATATTACTATCAGAATTCATTGTAAACTTCTTGATACGAACCAATGTTTCATTATTATCAACAATATCAAACGTAGGAATATCAAAATGAACCGCACCTAAATATAAACCTGCTTTAGTTTGGTGCATATCATAAACCATAGTGGCTTTATTTAAAGTAGCGTTAAGATGCTCTTTAGAAAAAGCAACTCCGTTAAGATTGATATCGCCATCAATATGGTTTTTATCAGCAGAAATAACCATCTGTGTGGTCAACCCTGTCCAAGTAAACGTACCTGCACCGGATTTATCAATTAGTTTAATCTCAGGAATAGACAACGAAATAGAGCTTTTTAAAAAATAATTAATAAAAATACTTAAATCAAAATGAGGTTGAATAGATCCTGCTGCAAACTGCTCATCAAATTGTTTTTTATATTGCGTTGGCAAAGTGAACTGCGTTTGAGCATATCCCATGCCAAAACGTACTTTATGATGGCAAAATATAATAGGCCCATGACAAATATGAATAGGAGTAGTCAACTCTTGATCTTCAGCCGCTAGAGTACGAGTAATGCCATCATTTTCAGTAATAACTCGTTCAGGGAGATGAATCTGCCACTTAACTTGGGCATCAGAAGAAAACCAACCGCGATGATATTGCTCTACCTGAGCATATAACCCATTCGTTTGATTAAGAACTTCAATATTTTTTTTGATTGTTCGCTCGGTCAGCAAACCCATACCATAATATCCACCAAGGATTAAAACAGCTAGGATAAGCACTAATCCTATAAGCTTTTTCATCATCATCTCCATGTTTGAGTTAGTACATCGCAAAGTAGTATATACTTGCCACTCTTAAGTTTTCGGCTTTTATGCTATTGCTTTGTTTGCCCCTCAAAGTAGAAAAAGACTTAGAATAGAATAACTATTCCGCATCTTTTTCTACTTTGAGGGGCAAAAAATCAAGTCGCCTAAAATACCGAAAACTTAAGAGCGACAAGTATAGCAGCAAATAAGAGACCATTAAAACTTATGTGTGGCGGATAGATGAGGAGACAGGCTTGCAATACGTTTCTTTAATCATGCAGGCTAAAATCAATGCAATTAAAGAACAAAAAGGCAATAATTTTAAACCAAATTGAAAATCACCAAGCAGAATACTTTCAACATGATAGCCTCGAGGGCCTGCTGCCATATCCACTAAACAGCCAACCAACGGTTGCAACAATGCACCAATAAAAATCGATATCATATTAGTAAACGCAATTGACGTGCCAACTACTTGCCGGTCATGCAACTCAGTAGACACCGCATAAGCAATAGCAACACCTGTATTAGTTAAACCAAAAACAAAGAAAAGAATATATGCTGTGGACTTATCAAGCTCAGGAAGAAAAACAAACAAGGAACTCAATGCTAATCCACATAATGCGGATACAATCATAATGGGTTTACGTCGTCCCATCTTATCTGAAACCCATCCCGATAAGGGACCACTAATACCCCAGCCAATAAAAATTAATCCTGTAGCAAATGCAGCAGCATGTGCATTTAAACCACGACCAAATTGCAAATAAGCTGGACCTATAGCTTCACCAATCACCGCCGTTGGGCCAAAAAGAAATCCCGCATATAAAGCATTGATCCACGTTTGTCTGCTAGAAAGAATTATTTTTAAGCTTTGCACAATACTAAGCCGTTTTACATTAAGATTCGCGTATTGTTTTAATCCGGGCTTATCTTGGACAAATTGATACAATAAACCAGCGAGTGCAACAAACAACACGGCAATAATAAGCATGCTATGACGCCAGCCCACATTACTGACTAAAAAAGAGATGGGCGCTTCACCAGCCGCAGCACCCAGCATGCCTAAAGATTGTGTTAAACCAGACAATAGACCAAGCATAACAGGAGGAAACCACGATGTGGCTAAACGTAACGAACAAACAAAAGCAAATGCGGCACTAAAGCCAATTAACATTCGTCCTAGCGAGGCCGTTATTAATCCATCTGCTAAACCAAAAACACAACAACCAAACGCGGTGATCAGCGACATGACGGTAAGTAACCAACGAATACTGATCCTATCCACCGTTAAACCAACTGGAATTTGCATTAAAATATAAGGGATATAGAATGATGCCGTTAATATGCCAAAACCTGCTTCATTAATCCCAAAATCTTTTTGTAAATACTGATGCATAACACCAGGGGCCACGCGTGCTAAATAATCGGAAAAATAAAATGCTGCGGCCAGCCCCCATACGAGCCATGCACAAGTCATATAATTTTTTTGCGCCATAATGTCGCCAGTGGCCTTATTTATTTCGTTCATCACATCTAATCCTAATCTGCTAAGATAATCGTAATTAATTAGCTAATTTTCTGTATTATATATCCAACTAAATTTAGTCCAAAAATATATATACTTGCCGCTAATAAATTTTCGGCTTTTATGCTCATTTTTTTGCATTATATCTATTTTTAAACTGTATCTACTATAAATCTATTTACCACATTTTTGTGTAGTAAATCTACTTTTACACAGGGGAAATGCATCTAATAAACCAATTAAAGCCCATATTGCTTACGTTCCACACTTTGTGTGCGTAATTGCCCTGTATATATATTAGCGATGAAGCGCTTACTCGGTTATAATAGTATTTTTTTTAGCTGAGCCCTTATGAATAGTTTAATTACTGCAATTCAAGCAGCCTTGGAAGCAAATGGTAGCAACAAGGAAGCCAATAAAGCCTATTTAGAATTCATTAAAGCAAATTTTATTATTCCTATTGAGCAGACAACTAATGAAGATGAAGAGCCCCAAGTTCTTTTTTTTCAAGAGGAGCACAATATATTTCTACCTGCCTTTACAGATCATTCTTATCTTGATGCCTGGGCCGCTGATATTAATCACGCAATAAAATTATTAAAACTATCAGGTGTTGATCTCCTAAAAGGCATAGGTGAACAAACTACGGTCTGCTTAAATATAGGAAGTGAACACTACAAAGAGTTTAACCCGTCTGAAATTGCACGCATGAAATCCATGGTGATCAAATTCTTCAAGGATTAATTATACCTAATGACTTAATCTGAAGAATATTAACTATTTTGATATCCTTCAGATTAATCGATTTATTATCATGCAACTAACTCAAATAATTGGTATCCAACAATTGCGGATGCGGCAATTGCGCCACTGATTTCAAAAACTAACTTTAAAATACTTTTTTTCTGATAAATATAATCGTTTGCTGGTTTTTCTTTTATGACAATCAGCTCATCATCGATTTCATTAGTCATATCAAAAAGAGGAATTTCTTCATAAAATCCAGCCCACCAACCTTCCGACCATTGTTCCGCTTCAGCTGATCCCGCTTTATAAGGATTATCCTCTTCCAACACCTCAGAAAGAGCACATTCATATCCAAATAAATAACATTCTTCATAACTTGGATGTTCGATATTAAATTGTAATTTAATGTGTGGTAATAAGGCAGTTGTATCGTTCATGTTTATATCCTCATTTATGGATCCAATATAAAAAAACTATGGCTTCCTCTATTCAACTTATATTTACTCCAATAAAAATAATACTTAATGAAAAAACAAAGATACAATTGAGTCATGTTTTGTCATTTAAAACAATTTTACGACTTTCTGATATGCAGTATTACTAAAATAAAAATATTTACATCTTCTTAACAATTTACTGGCGTCCCCATAATTCATTATGGTTTCATCCTTCTTATTAATTAATGCAATTCCTAGGCCAAAATAATATTTTTGAAAAAAAAAGAAAACGAAAGAATTTAACCATATGATTTAATAGAGTTATTTTTAATTAGTATTCATGATTTGCTCGTGCGAATATAACCGCTCTTTGCCCTAAGATGTCTATAGAAAAAACGTTTAACTTAAGGCGGGAAAAAAAATTTCTTTAAAAAAAAAGAAACTTATGGACCGCTCTCCCCCGCGCCGCACGCGAGGTATAGAGGATATGATTTATAGCGTTTCAGCGCACATCAAAGTTAATAAAATAGAATACAGTACTTTTTTCAAATCGAACAAAAACCTATTATTAACAAGCACTCGTATCCTAAACTATTAAGGTGCCAAGCGATGATGCGCCCATTCCTGTTCTTGCCGGCAATAGGCAATCCGATCATGTAGACGATTATCTCTACCCTGCCAAAATTCAATATAGTGAGGATCAAGTTGATAACCACCCCACTGTTTAGGGCGAGTGGGTAATTCTTCAACGCTATCTTGCAAAAGAGTAGTTAAAGCTTCTTCAAGGCAAAGTCTATTGGGTATTATTTTGCTTTGTGGTGAAATGATGGCTGCCAATTGACTAAGTTTAGGCCGAGAAGAAAAATAACTATCCGCAACATGTTCAGCAACAGAAGCCAGGATGCCACGAATACGCACTTGGCGACTCATTTGCGGCCAATAAAAATTAAGCGCTGCATGAGGATTATGTGCAATTTGCACACCTTTGCTACTCTGATAATTAGTATAAAAAATAAATCTTCCAGCATCTATGCCTTTTAATAATACTACGCGAGAATCTGGATATCCTTGCTCATCAACCGTAGATAATACCATCGCGGTGGGATCGTTAATTTCTTCTTGCATAATTTCAGCAAACCATGCATTAAATTGCGCAATAGGATCGTCATGGATTGATTGCTCATTTAGACTCAGCTCACCATATTCTCTTCGTATATCAGCAATAGTGTTTACTGCGGTCATTAAAATCTCCTATACGATTAACAGTATTAAGTAAATTAGCAGTGTATGCATGATAGCGCGAAGTAAAGCTACATAAAAGAGTGGGATGATATAAGAATATTAAGCGATGTTAAAAATAACACCCGATCTGGAGGAACAGCGTTTAAAGCATCTAAAAAAATAACTATTTTTGATAAGTACTATAGTGCGCACCATTCTTTGTGCGCACCTATATATATAACTACCAACCTGTTACTTCGGCAATTGCATCGCCTAAGTCTGCTGGTGAACGAACCGTTCTAACACCAGCCGCTTCTAATGCAGCATATTTCTCTGCTGCAGTACCTTTGCCACCAGCAATAATTGCACCAGCATGGCCCATACGTTTACCAGCAGGAGCAGTAACGCCCGCAATATAAGATACTACTGGTTTTTTTACATGAGCTTTAATGTATTCAGCAGCTTCTTCCTCAGCAGAACCACCAATTTCGCCAACCATAATAATGGCTTGCGTTTGTGGGTCTTGCTCAAATAAAGCTAGAGCATCAATAAAGTTAGTTCCTGGAATTGGATCACCACCAATACCAATACACGTACTTTGACCAAAACCTTTATCAGTGGTTTGTTTTACTGCTTCATAGGTTAATGTACCAGAGCGAGAAACAATACCTACTTTACCTGGTAAATGAATAGAACCTGGCATAATTCCTATTTTACACTCACCTGGAGTAATAATACCTGGGCAATTTGGCCCAATTAAACGAGCATTACTATTATTTTCTAAATATACTTTTACTTGTAGCATATCTAAAACAGGCACACCTTCAGTAATACATACAATCAGCTCAATACCTGCATCTGCTGCTTCGATAATAGAATCTTTACAAAACGCTGCCGGAACATAAATCACACTGGCTTCGGCGCCCGTTTCTGCTACGGCTTCTTTCATGGTGTTAAAGACAGGTAAACCTAAATGAGTTTGCCCACCCTTTCCAGGCGTAACACCACCGACCATTTTAGTACCATAGGCTAGCGCTTGTTCTGAATGATAAGTACCTTGCTTGCCGGTAAACCCCTGACATAAGACTCTAGATTGCTTATTAACTAATACACTCATTGATAACCTCAAAATTTAATTTAAGCTCTAATTTTTATAATAGCTAGAGCTTATTTATTCATATTAAGCAACAGCTGCTACAATTTTCATCGCAGCATCCGTTAAGCTGCTTGCAGCAATAACGTTTAAGTCACTCTTATTCAAAAGATCAGCACCTAATTGCGCATTATTACCTTCGAGTCGTACTACTACAGGTACTTTTACATCGACTTCTTGCACAGCGGCTAAAATACCATCGGCAATCAAGTCACAACGAACAATACCGCCAAAAATATTAACTAAAATACCTTTTACTTTATCATCAGAAAGAATGATTTTTAATGCTTCGCTAACGCGTTCTTTAGTTGCACCGCCACCAACATCAAGAAAGTTTGCAGGCTCGCCACCATGTAATTTAATCACATCCATCGTCGCCATGGCTA
>CAZSAO010000011.1:37663-48524 GCA_964605275.1 uncultured Legionella sp. | reverse complement strand
CGCGGTTTTCACGTGCATCTTCTTGTGATGTATCACGTAAACTTTTTAATTCTGGATGACGATATAATGCATTGCCATCAATACTTACTTTGCCATCAAGACACAGCAAATCACCTTTACCTGTAACAACTAAAGGATTAATTTCTAATAAACTTAAATCACACTCAACAAACATTTTACCTAAATTAACCATAAGGTGTGTAAATTGTTTGATTTGGTCATCCGTTAATCCTAATTTAAAGGCTACATCACGGCATTGAAAAGGCAATACACCAACCAATGGATCAACAACTACTTGAAAGATTTTTTCTGGTGTTTCAGCAGCAACTGCTTCAATTTCTACGCCACCTTCAGTAGAGGCCATAATCACCACGCGGCGAGTTGCTCTATCTACTACAGCACCTAAATACAATTCACGCGCAATATCGCAAGGCTCTTCTACCAATAAGGCATTGACTGGTTGACCTTTAGCATCTGTTTGATAAGTCACTAAATGCGTGCCTAATAATGATTTAGCATAAGCGGCTAATTCATCTTTAGTTGCAACCACTTTTACACCACCGGCTTTACCACGGCCACCAGCATGAACTTGTGCTTTCACAACCCATTTTGAGGTATTTAATTGAGAGGCTACTTGTAATGCATCATCCACATTATAAGCAACTTGGCCTCGTGGAGTGGGCAGCTGATAGCTGGCAAACAATTGTTTGGCTTGGTATTCATGTAAATTCATCGTAATTACCTTTTAAAAAGCACACTAAGCATTCATCTTAATGTGCTGTTGCATTGTGTATTTAGACATCCAATAAAAGACGAGCGGGATCTTCTAAGAATTCTTTTACACTCACTAAAAATTGTACTGAGTCTTTGCCATCAATCAAACGATGATCATAAGAAAGAGCTAGATACATCATTGGGCGAATAACAATTTCACCTTTTTCAACTACCGCTCGGTCTTCTATTTTATGCATGCCCAATATTCCCGTTTGTGGCGGGTTAATAATTGGCGTAGATAATAAAGAACCAAACACACCACCATTAGTAATCGTAAAGGTTCCACCTTGCATTTCTTCTAGAGACAATTTACCTGTACGCGCTTTGGCAGCAGATGCATTAATTGAGTTTTCTATTTGTGCCATACTCATTTGATCAGCATCTCTAATTACCGGTACAACCAAACCTCGTTCTGTTGATACCGCAATACCAATATCATAAAAACCATGATATATAATATCCTGACCATCAATAGATGCATTAACCGCAGGAAAACGCTTTAACGACTCAACAACTGCTCGGGTGAAAAAGGACATAAAGCCAAGTTTTACGCCATGTTTTTTCTCAAAAGCATCTTTATATTGAGCGCGCATATCCATTACGGCTTTTAAATTAACTTCGTTAAACGTAGTTAACATCGCCGAATTATGTTGCGCATCTAATAAACGCTCAGCCACTTTAGCTCTTAAACGAGTCATGGGCACACGTTGTTCTTCGCGCAGACCCATAGCAGCTACTGGCTCTTTGTTTGCTGTAGAAGTAGGTGCGGCTCTATTTGTTTCGATGTAACCTAAAACATCTTCTTTAGTAATACGCCCTTCTTTGCCTGAGCCTTGTATTTGTGCCGCATTTAAGTCATTTTCTGCTAAAATACGTCGTACTGCAGGTCCAGTAGACTTCTCATCCGAAGCACTTGGGGCCGTAGCAACATCAGTTGCCGGTGCTGTTGGAGTTACCGCAGCGCCTTCACCAATTTTTGCTAATAACTGCCCTGAATTTACCGTATCACCTGTTTGAAATAAAATTTCAGTAATGATGCCGTCTGCCGGGGCAGGTACTTCCAACACCACTTTATCCGTTTCTAAATCAACTATATTTTCATCACGGGTTACTCTATCACCCACTTTTTTATGCCAGGCGGCCACGGTCGCATCAGCTACTGACTCAGGCAAAACAGGAACTTTGACTTCAATAGACATAGTTATACCTTCTTATTATCAATTAATTATTTTTTACCCAATAATGCATGCTCAACTAAAGCGTGTTGCTGTTGGGCATGAAGTCCCGCACTACCCACCGCGGGTGCTGCGGCTTGTGCTCTTCCAGCATAAGTCAAATCTTGCGCATCATTAAGGCATGCTTTCATATTATGTTGTGAAGAAAACCAAACACCTTGATTTTTGGGTTCTTCTTGACACCAAACAATCTCTTTAGCGTGCGGATATTTATTCAATTCAGCAACTAAAGCCTTTTTCGGGAAAGGATACAATTGTTCAATACGGACAATTGCTACATGAGCCAAGTCTTTTTCACGACGCATTTGCAATAAATCATAGTACACTTTTCCACAGCACAAAACGACTTTAGTCACTTTATCAGCATCTAAAACATCAATTTCAGGAATTACTGTATGAAATTTACCCGAAGTTAAATCTTCCAAAGGCGATACCGCTAATTTATGGCGTAATAAGCTCTTGGGCGTCATTACAATCAATGGCTTGCGGAAATTGCGAATAACTTGGCGACGTAACAAATGAAATATTTGTGCCGGCGTCGTAGGCGTACACACTTGCATATTATGTTGTGCACATAATTGCATGTAACGCTCTAGCCGCGCAGACGAATGCTCTGGGCCCTGACCTTCATAACCGTGCGGCAATAACATAACCAAACCGCACAAACGACCCCATTTTTGCTCGCCCGAACTAATAAACTGATCAACAACGACTTGAGCACCATTAGCAAAATCACCAAATTGCGCTTCCCAAAGAACTAATGAATTGGGCGCAGAAGACGCGTAACCGTATTCAAAAGCTAATACGGCTTCCTCGGATAATACCGAATCGATTACCGTAAACGTATGCCCTGGAACTTGCGAAATGTGTTCCAATGGAATATCTATAGCACCATTTTCTACATCGTGTAGTACCGCATGACGATGAGCGAACGTACCTCGACCACAATCTTGTCCTGATAAACGAACGCCATAGCCTTCTTGTAATAAGCTGGCATAAGCCATTGTTTCTGCGTAGCCCCAATTCATCGGCAGCTCGCCTTGCGTCATTTTGTTGCGATCATCTAATAAACGTTGCACTACAGGATGCAAATGAAATCCTTCCGGTAACGTTGTGAGTTGTGTGGCCAATAACTCTAAATTCGCTTTGCTAATAGTAGTATCGGCTTTATCAGTCCATTTACTATTTATAAAAGGCGCCCAATTAACATTAGATTTACCTTCATAATAGCCATGTACTAATTCAACAACCGCTTTTCCTTGATCTAAACCTTCACGATAGTGTTCGATTAAAGAATCCACGTCTGTTTTCGCCACAATACCCGCATGAATTAATTGCTCAGCATATAACTCACGCAACGGACGCATTGATTTAATTTTCTTGTACATAGTGGGTTGTGTAACGGCTGGCTCATCGGCTTCATTATGACCATTACGACGATAACATACCAAATCAATCACCACATCGCGATTAAATTTCATACGAAAATCAAAAGCCATTTGTGTTGCAAAAACTACCGCTTCAGGATCATCGCCATTAACGTGTAATACCGGTGCTTCAACCATTTTGGCAATATCAGTACAATATAAAGTAGAACGAGAATCCATGGGGTTACTGGTAGTAAAACCAATTTGATTATTAATAACGATATGAATGCTACCGCCAGTGCCGTATCCACGCGCTTGCGAAAAGTTAAAGGTCTCCATTACCACACCTTGACCCGAAAACGCCGCATCTCCGTGAATAATAATAGGAACAACACTATTTTTATGTGCCAAATCATCGCGACGCTCTATACGCGAACGAGCAGACCCTTCAACCACTGGGGCAATAATTTCTAAATGTGATGGGTTAAATGCTAAAGCCACATGCACTATCGAGCCTGAAGCAGTGTGTATATCAGAAGAAAAGCCCATGTGATATTTAACGTCACCAGTACGCTCATAGCTGACTTTACCTTCAAACTCTTGAAATAAATCACTAGGACTTTTGCCTAAAACATTCACGAGAACATTTAAACGACCACGATGGGCCATACCGACCACAAGCTCATTAACCCCATTAGCACCGGAGCAGTTAATTAACTCATTCATCATAGGAATTAATGCATCACCACCCTCAAGAGAAAAGCGTTTTTGCCCAACATAACGAGTAGCTAGATAACGTTCTAAACCATCAGCAGCAATAAGATCTTTTAAGATAGTACGCTTTTTATCGGCATCAAAACGAGGTCTACCACGAGTTGATTCCATTCTTTTTTGAAACCACTCATGCTCTTCTTGATTGGAAATATGCATGTACTCTATGCCAATTTTGCCACAATACGTATCGCGCAATGATTGGTAAATATCCGCCAAAGTCATTTCTGAGCCATTAAAATAAGTGCCAGAAAAAAAAGAACGATTATTATCTACTTGTGCTAAATCATGATTTGCTAATTCTAAAGCCGGGACTTTCATCGGTTGAGTTAAGTCTAAAGGATCTAAATGAGCAGCTAAATGACCAAATGCACGAAAATCATGCACTAAATTGGTTACTTGATATTGCAAGCTATTATCGGAAGCTTGAACTACTTGCACACGTCTTTTATCAGCATTATGTAAGAAATAATCCCGAACTTCTTTATGCGAACGGTCATTAACGCTGCCGTTGACTTGTGGCAAAGAACTGAAGATTTTTTGCCAATCAGCAGGGACCGAATCAGGATCAGCTAAATAGTCTTCATAAAGACTATCAACATAAGCCATGCTTCCACCTGACAAATAAGAAGAAGCCCATTCGTTTTGCAGATCAGAACTGCTCATATTCACTCCAAAAGATTTAACAAATATTATACTAGAACTATTATTAATCAATAATATAAATGAAAAAATGTCCGTATACTTTACTGTATGCAGACATTTTTTACTATCAAAAATGTTCTATTTTTAATTCAATAATTTAAGCATGCGCTCTTAGGTTTCTTGCGACAACATTTGTTTACGAATATGTGATATTGCTTCCGTAGGATTTAATCCTTTAGGACAGACATTCGCACAATTCATAATAGTACGACAACGAAAGACACTGAACGGATCTTGTAGTTTATTTAAACGATGATCCGTTGCTTTATCACGACTATCAGCTAAGAAACGTCGGGCTTGCAATAATCCAGCGGGACCAACAAATTTTTCAGGATTCCACCAAAAAGAAGGGCACGAACTAGTACAACAAGCACATAAAATACATTCATACAACCCGTCTAATTGCGAACGTTCTTCTGGTGATTGTAACCGCTCTTTTGCCGGAGGAATTTCATCATTTTGTAAATAGGGCTCAACGCGCTCATATTGTTGATAAAATTGGCTTAAATCAACCGCTAAGTCACGAATAACTGGAAATCCGGGTAATGGGCGAATCACGATTTTATCACTTTTTAATTGTGATATATGCGTAATACAGGCTAAACCATTAGTGCCATTAATATTCATTCCATCAGAACCACAAACGCCTTCTCGACATGAGCGTCTGTAGGTGATAGAAGAATCCTGCTCTGCTTTTAAACGCTCTAATAAAGTTAACAGCATCGGATCGCTTTTCGCTTCAATATCCAACTGATAATCTTTCATATAGGGTTCTGCATCTACCTCAGGATTATAGCGGTAGATAGACACGGTTAAAGTTCTAATATCTGCCATGAATCAATCCTCTTAGTAAACGCGTTCTTTAGGCTCAAAAGCCTCAATGTATTTAGGTGATTTATTTACAGGGCGATAATCTATCGCATCACCAGACTCAAAATATAACGTGTGCTTAATCCAATTCTCATCATCACGTTTTGGATAATCTTCACGGCTATGAGCACCACGACTTTCTGTGCGGGCAAAAGCAGACACCGCAGTGGCATACGCCGTAGCCATTAGATTATCAAGCTCTAATGCACTAACCCTGTCGGTATTAAATACTTTGCTCTTATCATTTAAATGAGCATGCTTTAAACGCTCACGTAATGCGTCCAATCGTTTTAATCCAGCAGCCATCACCTCACCCGTACGGAATACGCCAAAATCTTCTTGCATGACTTTTTGCATTTCTTCACGAATGGCAACAAGACTCTCACCATCTTTTGATTCTTCCCAACGAGTAAAGCGACTTAAAGATGCATCTAAATCATCATCACTAACATAAGAAAAATCAGAGAGTTGGTTGGATTGCCATAATTCTTCTACATGTAATCCAGCAGCACGGCCAAAGACCACTAAATCGAGAAGAGAGTTACCACCTAAACGATTAGCACCATGTACGGAAACGCAAGCACACTCACCTACCGCATAGAGCCCTTCCACCAAATGTTCTTCATTATTGGTTTTAGAAATAACTTGCCCATACATATTCGTGGGAATACCACCCATGCTGTAATGACAAGTAGGTACAACTGGAATGGGTTCAATAATAGGGTCAACACCGGCAAACTTAATAGAGAGTTCGCGAATTCCTGGCAAGCGTGATTTAATTAAATCAGCACCTAAATGATCTAATTTTAACTTCACATAATCCACGCCTTGAGGATCAAATCCTTTACCTGCACGCATTTCTAAAGACATAGCACGAGCAACCACATCACGTGAAGCGAGATCTTTCACCCTGGGTGCATAACGTTCCATAAAACGCTCGCCGTCTCTATTAATAAGATACCCGCCCTCACCACGCGACCCTTCAGTCACTAAAGTACCGGCACCAACAATTCCTGTTGGGTGAAATTGCCACATTTCCATATCTTGCAATGGAATTCCGGCTCTTAACGCCATACCAAATCCATCACCCGTATTAATGAAGGCATTGGTTGTTGATTGATAAATACGACCTGCACCACCAGTAGCTAGAATACATACTCTTGATTGGAAAAAAACAACTTCACCAGACTCGATATTCATTGCGGTAACACCCGCAATACGGCCTTGCGCATCTTTCACAAAATCAAGGGCGTACCATTCACTAAACACGTGTGTTTTAGCTTTTACGTTTTGCTGATACAACGTATGCAATAGCGCATGCCCCGTTCTATCAGCCGCAGCACAAGTACGCGCCGCTTGTTCGCCACCAAAATTCTTCGATTGGCCACCAAATTGGCGCTGATAAATTTTGCCATTATCCATACGCGAAAAAGGCAAACCCATATGCTCTAATTCATAAACTGCTTCAGGTCCTGTTTTACACAAATACTCAATACAATCTTGGTCACCAATATAATCAGCGCCTTTTACTGTATCGTACATATGCCAGCGCCAATCATCATTATCCGCATTTCCTAAAGCCGCGGTGATGCCACCTTGGGCTGATACGGTATGTGAACGAGTAGGAAACACTTTAGATAAAAGAGCTACTTTTAAACCCGAATTCGCCATTTGTAATGCGGCGCGCATTCCTGCGCCACCCGCACCGATAATTACTGCATCAAAACTATTACGTGCAATCGCCATGCTTTATTGTCCCCACACAATCATTAAGCCCCAGATAAATTGCCCAAGGAGCCAAAAAGCTATTAATACCTGTAACGATACTCGCAGCATCGTACACTTAAGGTAATCTGTTGTTACGGTCCAAAGACCTATCCATGCATGCAACAATAAAGCCAATAGACTAATTATTGTAGCAATACGAAATACAGTATGAGTACATAACTCATGCCATTGCGCAAATTGTAACTGCGGATGTGATACTAAAAAACCACATAAAAAGATACAATACACCGCAATATAAACTGCTGTTACTCGTTGAATTAACCAGTCTTTTAAGCCATTGCCTGTTAAGCTAGTGACATTAGTTACCATATCCAAATTCCTAAAACGATTGATGAAAGTACTGCCAACACAATAACAATAATAGCCGTGCGTCGACCGGCGCATAACGACTCACCACAGCCTAAATCCATAACCATATGTCTTATTCCTGCCAAAATATGGTACGCTAAAGCAGTACAAAAGCTCCAGACAAAAAATTGATAGCAAGGCTGCGATAACAGCACTTTAGCCTGGTTAAAGGATTCTTCTGATTGAATGGATCGGCCAAAAATAAAAAGGATTAACGGCAGAAGTACGAATAAGCCAATTCCTGATATTCTATGTAAAATCGAGGTAATGGCCATTACAGGAAATCGTAATGTTCCTAAATCAAGATTAACTGGTCTTTTTTTGTTCACTATTGGTTTCTTCCTCTAGTTAATAAGCAGCAAAGTATAACACTCTGTTTTTATCACGCAAAGCTTCATCTATTCAAAACGTATTGAACATACCTTGCTCTAATTAAAACGTAACTTTTAGTCGCGCGCAGTATACTTATGAAGAGCGCTTAATACCAGTCCCAGTAGATTTATAAGATTGTTTATAGGTATATCGCGGCGCCTCAGTAGGATAACCATAGCCTTTATCAGAAATACGTTTAACATTTTGTAAATAACGTTCACCCCATTCACCGGGATCAAAATTAGTAACTACCACGTTATAACTTAAGTTAATAACCGACTCAAATGCTTTTCTTTCAGCCATTAAATGACCACCAAAGGCAATTTGCACCTCTTCATTTGTATCAATACCACCAGATTTTAAGCGTTCAACCAAAAGGGCAATGATTTTTTCAATAGTAAAATACAACTTACACATCGACTTGCCCGCATAAAACATTTCCTCGCCTTTAGATGTAAACAATTTATCGCCCGTATCGTGAATGGGATAAACAAATTCTTTTTCATCGGCAGAAATGGGTTCTGGTTCATGAATGATGGCCGGTATAATGCTTTCAATATGAGGAGAGATAATATATACATGAAAATCCGCAGAATTCCACCATAATTGGAACATACGCTCGGCCAAAGCAACGGGATCACTCAAATCAGCCTCTAGCTCTTTTTTTCTGGCCATTAAGCTATCTAATTTGGCTTCGGGACTTAAATCGTGCTCTGCATCCTCAGACATAAAGTGCCTTAAAAAGAATAATATATAGTTCTATATTAGCCTATTTTTTGTAAGGAAGTACAATAAAACACAAAATATTAACCGATAAATTGATAGTACTCAGGGGGAGTTCGGCATTTAAAACAGGTACTGGCGCACGCTGATTTTTGGTTGCATTTTTCGATGACTCCTTTTTGTTCCCATAACGTTAACATGGGTTGCAAGGCGGAAATATCCAAACGAAATTCACGTGTTAGTTGTTGTGTACTGACTATATTTTGTGTCTGAATATAATTACGAATTTGCAAGAGCATATCGTTTCCTATTATTTTGACGAACATACAAACAAAAAATCAACCCGAATCCAATGCCTGTTATCGCTACAACATGCGGTAGAATCACAGAATAATGACTTATCACCTGATAAAACAACACGGCCACTAAATAGGCAATGAAAAACGACCAGAGCACTGAAAGCCACATGAATTTTTTATTTGCTTCTTGCCGAATCGCGGCAATGGTAGAGACACAAGGAACATACAGTAAAATAAACAATAGATAGGCATACGCCCCTATTTGCCCATCAAAACGCTGCGCCATGACCCCATAAGCAGAAGAAGACAACTCACCATCAGCAGCACTTGCGGCTACCGGATTAATCAGCGCCTCCCCCAGATGAGCTATATTTTGTGGAATAGAGAGAACCGCCGCGCGCAAACTTGCAAATAAATCAAACGATGCCAACGTATCACCTAAACTGCCGGTTTGTGAGTAGAGTGTATTTAGGGTGCCAACCACTACCTCTTTAGCTAAAGTACCGGTCAATAATCCTACCGTTGCGGGCCAGTTTTCTTGACTAATGCCCATCGGCGCAAATATCGGCGTTAACCATTGTCCCACCAAGGCCAGTAATGATTGAGCATTGGCCTCATCCATACTCATAGAGCCATGGATGGTAATTGCATTTAAGCCACCTAATAGCACACATACAGGAATAATGACTTTACCGGCACGATAAACAAAAAAGCGCAATCGTATCGAAGTTTCTTTTAATAAGCGTTTGAGTGAAGGCCTATGATAAGCGGGTAACTCTAAAATCAAGGGGGATACCTCCCCTTTCAGATAAGTTCGCCGTAAGATAAAGCCGGTAAAAACCGCCATAATAATGCCAAAAAGATATAAAGAAAAAACAATACCTGCGCCCCCGGATGGAAAAAAGGCCGCAACGAATACCGCATAAATAGCCAATCGGGCACTACATGACATAAAAGGGCTCATCATAACGGTCAATAAGCGATCACGTTCTGAATCAAGGGTACGTGCGGCCATAATCGCAGGAACATTACAACCAAAACCCACAATCATCGGCACAAATGACTTGCCGGGTAATCCTAATAAACGCATGACTTTATCCACAATAAACGCAGCGCGTGCCATATAACCCGATGCTTCTAATAATGCTAAAAAGAAATACATCGCAGCGATTACCGGAATAAAGGTTAGCGTAGTATTTAATCCCTTGCCAACGCCATTAGCAACCAACGCAATAAGCCATTGTGGTACATTAATTTCATTTAAAACCCAAGCTACTCCCTGCACAAATACCGTGTCGGTGGTAATATCAAAAAAATCTTGAAACACACCACCAATATTGATAGCAAAAAAGAACATTCCATACATTAAAGCAAAAAATATAGGCAAGGCCCAAAAGCGATGCAATACGATTTTATCTACTTTGGCAGTAAAATGCTCATTGGCATCACTGCTTTTTCTTTGAACTTGCTCGCTTACCTCATGAACTTTTTGATAACGCGCATCGGCTAATAAAATATCTAAATCCGGTTCAACCTGCGCTAAAACAAGTTGATGTTCATGCAATACATTACCCTCGGCAATCCGCAAGGCATGATAAGATGCCAATGA
>CAZSAO010000011.1:21640-37653 GCA_964605275.1 uncultured Legionella sp. | reverse complement strand
AATTGTTGTGCGATAAGAGATAGAGTGTGACGAACAATCGGACTTAATGGCAATAATAAAGGCGCTGTAGCGTGCGGCAACGAGCCTAATGCACTATGTAACTCCAGTAGTCCTATTTGTTTATGGGCTTGTAATAAAATAACAGGACAACGGAGATACGTTGCCAACGCAGTACTATCAATGGAAATGCCACGTTGCGCGGCCACATCCATCATATTAAGCACCACAATAACCGGTTTGCCCAATTCTAATAATTGACTGGTTAAGTATAAATGGCGCTCCAAACGACATGCATCGACCACATTAATCAGACAATCAGCAGGTAAGGTATGCAAGGCATCAACCGCCACTCGCTCGTCTTGACTTAAAACACTACTGTTTGCGGCTAAAGAATAAATACCAGGCAAGTCAGTAATCGTCACTTCATGTTCATTTATGGCACACGTTCCGCTCTTTTTTTCAACCGTGACTCCCGGCCAATTACCAACGTGTTGGTTCGCACCCGTTAAGGCATTAAACAACGTCGTTTTACCACAATTAGGATTACCAACTAGCAAAAAATGCGTCATGTGCGCTCCAAAATCAAACCTTGCGCCTCGTCTATGCGCAAAGTTAGCGAAGTACCTCGTACTTCAATGTGTATAGGACATCCTAGAGGCGCTCTACGTAACACAGTAAACTCTACTCCGCGAGTTACTCCTAAAGAGAGTAATCTACGCCGATATGTCGCATCGGTCTGGCCAAAGTCCAGGACTCGTACTGTATCACCTGGGTTTAATTCGCGAATGGAGGTCATAAAGATACAAAAATAATGCTAATGGAGTTAATTCTAACACAAATGGAATCGAGAATCATTCTCAATTAATAAAAAATAAATTCAATGGTACAATGTCTTATTCGAGCAAGACAGCCGTGAGATGAATCATGAATGACAAACGCACTGAATATTCAAAGAAAATAATTGAGCTGATTCAATCAGTACCCACTGGATGCGTTGCTACTTACGGACTTATTGCGCGACGGGCAGGCCGCCCGCGAGGGGCACGTCATGTAGGATGGCTTCTGCATTCTTGCACGCATAAATACGCACTTCCCTGGCAACGCATTATAAAATCAGACGGCAGTTTATCTTTTCCCAAAGATTCACTTAAGTTTTTGCAGCAAAAAACGCTCCTAGAAGCAGAAGGTATTGTGATTAAAAATGGTCGTATCGATTTAAAAAAATATCTTTGGCGACGTGAGATTTTTTATGATGAAGCAGAATAGTTCAATTAATTATTCGCGCGCCGCTTCACATAATCCTAAAGAATATCATGCACAGCACGCCGTGGATGTCGATTTAAGTAATCAACCGATTGCATTTCATTTAAGCGACTGCGAGTGCGTTGAAAACTGTGGAGCAACTCTCCTTTTACATACAATTGGTCAATGGGTACCGCCGCACAAAGAATAACATTAACACCTTGGTCATACATGACATCAATAAAATGCATGAACATGATTGCTTGTACCGTATGCTGTTCGGTAAGCTGGGACACATCACTAACAAATATCTGATCAAAGCGCGCGGCCAATTCTAAGTAATCTAATTGGCTGCGTGGCACATTGCAAAGAATATCAAACGCAAACCAAATAATCTGTTTGCTGCAATAAAGATAAGGAATAGCACGGCCTTGAATGCTAATTAGTTGGTTGGATTGATAAGTCGGTGCACAATCTAAAAACTGTTGCAGCATGTGCTCATGATTTTGTTGATTTAAAGGATATAAATACGCATCTAACAACGGTTCACGCCCTAGACGATAATCTTTTTGCTCATTTAAATGCATGACCACACAATGCTGATTAATTAAGGTAATCGCCGGTATAAATCGTGCGCGCTGCACGCCCCTAGCATACAAGTCATCAGGCTTAGTATTTGACGACATGACTAAGACCACACCTTCTTTATCCAAGGCTTGTAATAATTCAGCCAAAATCATGGCATACGCCACATCATCCACTAAAAATTCATCAAAACATAATAAGCGCGTAGTGCGTGCTATTTGTTTGGCAACCACACGCAACGGATCTTTTTGACCTTGTACTCGTCTTAATTGCTCATCAATTTGTTGCATAAAATGATGAAAATGAAAACGCGCTTTTTTCGGCTCTAGTACACATTCATAAAATAGATCAATTAAATAGGTCTTTCCTGCTCCTACCGGCCCATAAACGTACATGCCTTTAATATTTTTTTTTCGCCAAGGCAACCACCACCTACTCTTTTGTGCTAATTGTACGGATAAATGATGCAATTGCTCTAATACATCACGCTGCACTATATCATCATTAATATCACCACGAGCAACACGTGCATTATACTGTTCAATCACATTCATCATAAACTCAATTGAGTGTGCACATACGCCAACAAATGAGTTTTAAGCTCAATAAGTTTGCCATGAAAAAAATGACCGGTATCGGCAAAGGTGACCATTGGAATAGGCGGTTGTGCTTGTTGGGCAAACTCTTTCACTACTGCATAAGGAACCACTTCATCCGCATCGCCTTGAACAATAAGCCAGGCCGCTAAATCAGGATGAAACTCATGATAATCATAGTGATGTACGGGAGGAGCTATAGTAATTAAGGTAGACTGAGCGCACTGAGCAGCACATCGATAAGCAACATAAGAACCAAATGAAAATCCTGCACAAATCAAATGAGCCTGCGGTTGTGCTTGTTGCCATTGCTGCGCGAAAAGCAACATATCATCACTTTCACCAATACCATGGTCATACTCACCAGCCGATTGCCCTACCCCTCGAAAATTAAAACGCAAAGAGGGAATGTTTAATTCTTTAAATACGCGCGCCAAAGTCGTTACGACTTTATTATTCATCGTTCCCCCTTGCAAGGAATGGGGATGACCAATAAGGGCGACAGCTGAAGAATTAATAGTAGCGGGAACCGTTAATATCGCTTCAACTTCGCCAGCATGGCCAGCTAAAGTTAACGCATGTTCACCAGGAATCGTTAGATAATCAGTAAAATTCATAAAAAGAGTCGTTAAGAAAAAAAGAAATAGTACCGCAGATTAATAGAGGAAACTAGCATACATACCTACTTCGGCGCTATCGCTCCAAAGTAGGTATGATCTTAACGATGACCGTGATGATTATGCGCGGACGAATGATGTGGTGGATGTACTACAGCTACCGTAACATGAGGATTAGGGCTATTCATCGGTGTGGGTGAGAAAAAAGCAAACCAGCCACTATGCGCATGCGTTTGCTGCTGAGTAGGTCTTGCACCACCATGTTGTTGCACGTGTCCAACAACGGGAGGATGATTATGCCCACCTACAGGTATATGCCGTTGATTACCCGCAGGACCATGAGAGTGTTGATTAGAGGTTTGTGTCATAGAAGCTCCTAATTGAATAAGTTTTTATCTTATTACAAAATAACGCACAAAAAAAGGCAGCATAAAAGTTAAAAGAGAAATATTCCCATCCGCATAGTTTGGTTATATTATATACGCGCATCATAGTGAAGCACTGACTTATCTAAGCAGTGACTCTTTTTTAATTTTTTTGGAGGACTTGATCCATGCGACAAGTACCTAAAACGTTCTATATTTTTAAAGCATATTCTTTTTGTGGCCTCATCAGTACCAAGGGGGAAACCGCATGAATGTTCTTGATTTTAAAAGAAAAAAACAACAGCACGAAAAAATAACCATGGTCACCTGCTATGACTACCCTTCTGCATGCATCGTTGCCGAGTCAACAATTAATTGTGTGCTCGTTGGGGATTCAGTTGCCATGGCCGTTCATGGTCATAACAATACCTTGATGGCCACGGTGGATATGATGGTATTGCACACGCAAGCTGTAGCTCGTGGACTTAAAAAACAGTTTTTAATTACCGATCTGCCTTTTTTAAGCCATAAAATATCCCTTGAACACAGTATGAACACCATTCAAAAAATTATGTGTGCCGGCGCTCAGGGAATTAAAATTGAAGGTGCGGATGCCGATACCTGCGCCACAATTACGCATGCAACGCAAGCCGGTGTTCCTATTATGGGACATATTGGCTTAACGCCACAATCAATCCATCAGCTGGGTGGCCATAAAATACAAGGCAAAGAACAAGAACAAGCCACGGCATTAATTGAACAAGCACAAAAACTAGAACAAGCCGGTTGTTTTGCTTTAGTCATTGAATGCGTACCGCAAGCATTAGCACAACAGATTACTCAATCCGTTACTATTCCCACCATTGGTATAGGTGCTGGAGCACAAACTGATGGACAAGTCTTGGTGTGGCACGACCTACTTGGCCTGCAAGACAGTTTTAATCCCAAGTTTGTCAAACGCTTTGCCCAAGGAAAACCGCTATTATTAGACGGCTTAAATGCTTATTCACATCAAGTAACACAAGGCAGCTTTCCTTGTGAACAATATGCTTTTTAATAGGAATTTCCATGCAAATTTTTAATTCCATTGAACAATGGCGCGCCGCACGTGCCTCATTACCCACCGACGCTACCCTAGGTTTTGCGCCAACGATGGGAAATTTACACGCAGGCCATGCATCGCTATTTAAGCAAAGTAGTATAGAAAATGACTATACGGCAACCAGTATTTTTGTTAATCCCACTCAATTTAATAAAAAGGATGATTTTACTTTTTATCCACGCACATTAGAGGCAGATTTACTCTTATTGGAACAAAATGGCGTTGATTTTTGTCTTGTACCAAGCCAAGAAGAACTGTATGCCGATAATTATAATTTCCAAATCCATGAGCACGAATTATGTACACGTATGGAAGGGGCGCATCGGCCAGGACATTTTAATGGTGTGTTAACCGTTGTAATGAAACTATTACAATTAATCAAACCAAACAGTGCTTATTTTGGCGAAAAAGACTATCAACAATATCTTTTAATTAAAAACATGGCTAATGCTTTTTTTATGGATGTTGCTATCAAGTCATGTCCTACAATACGTGAAACCAGTGGTCTTGCTTACAGCTCGCGCAATAATCGTTTAACCGCTGCAGAAAAAAGTATTGCGCAAGACTTTGCTCATATTTTTCATCACTATTCTTCATGCGACAAGATAAGTAGTGCTCTGCAAGAACGAGGCATAACAATCGATTATATTGAAGAATTTGATAACCGCCGTTTTGCGGCGGTATATATCGGAGCCATTCGTCTGATTGATAATTATGCATTGTAATAAAGCATATTCAGCAACTTAACGTTACTATTTTTTAAACGTTTCTTGTAAAAAATAAGTCATTGCCTGCCATGCGCGTTGCGCAGCTTGCTCATTAAACACTAATCCTAAAGCGCTATCATGGGCTTCAGGATTAGTAAATGCATGTTGGACATTACCATACATATGCATTTGCCAATCAGCGTGCGCGCTACTCATTTCATCACAAAAAGTATGTACTTGTGCAGGAGGCACCATTGGATCTTGATAGCCGTGTAAGACCAAAACCTTTGCTCTAATGCGCTGCGCGCATTCAATATCGGGTTTATTAAGCAAACCATGAACACTAACCACGCCCTTAACATCCGCACCACTTCGTGCTAAATCCAAAGCACATAAACCACCAAAACAAAATCCGATAATCACGATATTATTTTTATCTACTTGCGGTAAAGACGCTACCGTAGCAAAAGCGGCTTGTATTCGAGCACGTAGCAATTGACGGTCCGTAATAAGAGGGGTCATTAATGCTTTTTTTTCCTCAATACTGCTACCAAGCGCCGCCTTACCATAAGCATCCAAAGCAAAACCTACATAGCCCATATCGGCAAACAAGCGGGCCTTCTCGCACATTTGTTCACTACGTCCCGTCCAGTCATGAGCAATCAATACGGCAGGCTTTGGCTTATCGCATACCTCATCATAGGCCATAAAGCCATGTAACTCGTGCTCTCCTTGGTGATATATGTGCAAAGCGGTGTGCATAACTCATCCTTTTAATCGACTATTCAAGTAATAATAGTAAGACAGACTGGCTCAACCTGCCATCTTTTTTCTAATATTTAGTCTATGCTTAAAATAAAGAACAATAAGGAGTATTCATGATGATGACCTACTCTATCGCTGCTCTAAGGGATTTATTGCACGCCCAGCTGTGCTATCAATTATTTATTACCCCTATTCATTTGCCATTAGAAAAAAAATACCGCACGTTTGCTCGTATGGCATGTGAATATATAGAATTAAAACGCAGTGAAATTATTGAAAAAGAAACGCCTCGTCATCATGTTCTCCATCGCTTTAAGCCCACGCAAAAAAGCAATGGTAAAAAAGTATTAATTGCACATGGTTGGTTATCACGCGCCGCCTATATGATTCGCTTAATTAGGGCATTAAATAACGAAGGTTATGATGTATATGCTCTAGATTTTCCCGCCCATGGTGACGCCAAAGGCTTCCAACTCCCCTGGACTGATGCCACCGCTATTTTGCGCGATGTACTGAATGAACAAGGCCCTTTTTATGCTGCGATAGGTCATTCGTTTGGCGGCTCAATGCTATTAAATACCTTAAACTTAGCCGGACAAATGCCGCAGTGGCAACTGAATGATAAATTAGAAAAAGTGGTTTTAATTGCCTCACCAACACAAATGCGCAGTCCGGTGAATACGATTGCACGAAAATTTAAATTAACAGGACAAGCCTATCTTTATTTACGGCAATTATTTCGTGAGCAAGCAGAAATAGATCTGGCTTTGGTGCGTTTACGACACTTTATTATGCAAAAAGAACAGGTCTCTTTTTTATGCATACATGGCACAGAAGACAATTCAGTATCTCCTAAAGAATCAATTGGTTTTTGCCAAGAATATAAAAACGCATCCTTATGTCTGCTGGAAAAAGCCGATCACATTAGTGTGCTTATTGATAAACGTATCGAACAAGAGGTGTGTCGTTTTTTATGATAACTACTAGGAACTGATGCCAGCCTATGGCGCACAGTTTAGCAGCGAAGCAAAATTGCACACAGAAAAAATACAATGTAGTAGCTGGTCAAAAGGGATGTAATTTTAAAATTAAATGCGTTTATTCTGACAAAATGGCTGTACCCCATCGTCAGAATAAACGTAACCGTTCAGAGTGTATGGCTAGACAAGCACTCGAACGGCCATATTTGAGCTCATATTGGGATAAAATCAGGCAAAATGAGCGCAGCATAGGTGGCTATGTGAGCACCATTTTGCCTGATTTTATTTCAAGAGGAGCCAAAGATGGCCGTTCCTTCAACTAGGCTGAACACTTACGAATAAACAATGCCTTAGGCTTCCATATATTGGCGCAATTTTTTCATTGCATTTTTTTCCAGTTGTCTAATACGTTCGGCAGATACATTGTATTTATCGGCCAAGTCATGCAAGGTTAGTTTTTCTTCCGCCAACCAACGATGCTGGAGAATATCTTGACTTCGCTCATCAAGCTGCTCTAATGCATGCATTAACTGTTCACGTGCGTGATCTTCAGTTTTTTCATGTTCTAAAGCTAAAGCAGGATCATCATTCGCACTAAATAAATAACGCTCAGGGGCTTTATAACCACCTTCGCCTTCATCATCACTATCCGATAAATCAAACGAAGAATCCATTACATTTAAGCGCTGTTCCATTACTAAAACATCTTCTCGACTCACGCCTAAATCCTGCGCCACTGCATCAACCTCTTCCTTGGTAAACCAACCAAGGCGGTTTTTCATTTGACGTAAGTTGAAGAACAGTTTTCGCTGTGCTTTAGTCGTAGCCACTTTAACAATACGCCAGTTGCGTAAAACAAATTCGTGAATTTCAGCTTTAATCCAATGCACAGCAAAAGAAACCAGCCGTACACCCATCTTAGGGTCAAAGCGTTTTACCGCTTTCATCAGGCCCACATTGCCTTCTTGAATTAAATCGTTTAGAGGTAAACCATAACCTAAGTATCCGCGAGCCACACGTACGACATAGCGCAAATGAGCAAGAACCAAGTGTCTTGCGGCGTCTATATGTTGTTCTGAATGAAAGCGTTCAGCGTACGCTACTTCTTCTTCTAGCGTTAACAACGGAATTTGATTGATACGATGAATATAAGAATCTAGGCTACCAACTGGCAGATTCATTGCGGCAAGTTGCAGTTGTTGATTCATAAAAATAACCTCCAGCGAACTTTGTCTCTAAAATTAGATCGTACTCATTGCACTTTTAAATTGATAATTCTTTATACTCTAAATTTGCTAAAAATGCCAGGTTCAAGAAACAACCATTAAACCATTACATGGGCGGTTCAATAACACCTACTTGGCGCTTGACGCACACATAAGCACTTAGCCACCCTAGTATAATAGAAAAGGAAAAAAGTATCAATATTTGCCTTAATGATAAACTTGTTACCGAACAGTGCATTTGATAAAGCGCTATAACGTGATTTAACGCGCGACTCAAACTAAAAACAAATAAATTGACGAACAGCACAGCCACTAGTGCACCAAGCAAGCCATAATAAACACCAGAATAAAGAAAAGGACGAGCAATAAACGAATCCGTCGCTCCGATTAATTTGAGTATCTGAATTTCTTCATAACGGTTTTGCACCATTAAGCGTAAGGTATTACTAATAATAAACAACACCGCAAAGGCTAATAAAATAAGTAAGGTATAAGTCAGTTGCTCAGCAAAAACGACAAGAACATGTAATCTATTACTCGATTCACTGTCCATTTTTACTTCAGCAATGGATGCTATAGCACGTAATTGCTCGGTCAGCTCGCTCAAATCACCCGGCGTTTGAGGCGTTATCTCAATTAGCGCAGGCAAAGGATTTTCTGTTAGCGCATGCATCACATCACGCATACCTTCTTGTACACTAAGCTGTGCCAACCCCTCTTGTGCCGAAATTAATAGCGCATGCTTCACCCCAGATAAAGCACGCACCTGCTGCAGTGTTTTTTCTACTTTATCATCAGATAACGTGGGCTGTAAGTACAACGAAACCAAGCCGTGCTCATTCACATCAGCGGTTATTTGCGACACATTATCCGTAAAAACCCAAAACAGCATGGGTAATGCTAAAGCAATTGCAATAACAATGATGGTCATGAGCGTTGCGATGGGCTGGCGCAAACACAAGTTAAAACTAGAACAGGCCGCTTGCCAATGATACGCCTTAAATGAATGCGCTTTATTTAACACAATACTCCTTTTCGTAACATCATAATGCGATACTTCATGCGCGCAATTAAAGCCAAATCATGAGTAGCAATTAAAATACTCACCCCCGCTTGATTAAATTGTTCAAAAATAGACATTATTTCTGCCGCAAGATGGGGGTCTAAATTACCAGTAGGCTCATCAGCCAATAATACGCGCGGCTTATGAACCACCGCGCGCGCTAAACCAATACGTTGCTGCTCACCACCCGATAAATGCATAGGCAGCATTTTTTCCTTATTTAACAATCCCACCATATCAAGTGCCGCATGCACGCGCTTTGCCACCATCAACGGAGAGAAGCCTTGAATTAGTAAAGGCAATGCAACATTATCAAAAACACTGCGATCGTGCAGCAAACACGGCGCTTGGAACGTAATCCCAAGCTGCGCACGATGCAATGCAATATCATTCTTTTTTAATTGATTTAAACGCGCACCATTCACTAATATCTGGCCCGATGTAGGTCGTTCTAATAGAGCAATTAGTTTCAGCACCGTACTTTTTCCGGCACCTGAATGGCCGGTTAAAAACGCCATTTCACCCGGTTGCAACGAAAACTTAATTTGATTTAAGGCTTCAAATCCGCCTGGATAACGCTTGGTTACTTGGTCAAATACGATCATCATCGAACAGTGCATCCACAAAGTGCTCGGCATCAAAGGATCGTAAATTATCGATTCCCTCGCCTAGGCCTAAATAACGAAAGGGTAGCGCTAACTCATTCGCAATAGCAAATAATATCCCACCTTTTGCCGTGCCATCAAGTTTAGTCATTGTAATACCCGTTAACTCCAATGCTTCATGAAATTGACGCGCTTGCACCAAGGCATTTTGCCCGATACTTGCGTCAAGAACTAACATGGTTTCATGCGGTGCATGCGCATCTAATTTTTTCATCACGCGTTTTACTTTTTTCAACTCATCCATTAAGTGATGTTGCGTGTGCAAACGACCCGCTGTATCAGCAATAAGCACATCAATTTTACGTGCCTTGGCTGCTTGCAACGCATCATAAATAACCGAAGCACTATCAGCACCGGTATGCTGTGCAATCACCGGAATATTGTTCCGCTCGCCCCATACTTGCAATTGCTCCACGGCCGCGGCACGAAAGGTATCGCCTGCAGCGAGCATGACTTTTTTACCTTCTAATTGCAATTGCTTGGCCAGTTTACCTATCGTCGTTGTCTTACCCGCCCCATTAACGCCCACCATTAAAATAACAAAAGGGGAATTATCTGCCGTGGTAAAATTTAAAGCGCTAGTAGTACCCAACTGCTGCAATAAATGGCCTTTTAATGCTTGGTACACCGCGTCACCATTAGCTAATTCCTTACGCGCCAGACCATCAGCCAAACGTTTTAAAATCTGATCTGTTGTTTGCATGCCCACATCAGCACTAACTAATAGGGTTTCAAGTTCTTCAAGCAAATCCGAACTGATTTCCTTTTGCCCTAATAATAAACGACCAATGCCATCGCCTAATTGATTGCGCGTTTTACTTAGGCTTTTTTTAAATCGAGTAAATAAATTTTCTTTAGCAACCGATATCGCATCATCTGTTTCAACAGCTACCTCTACCTCCATTTCTGCCACAGGAGAGAGTGCGTCTTCCATAATAGTCGCTTCCTCCCTAACTTCTTCGGGCTCATTTATTTGTTCCAATAAATGCTCTTCTGCTACTGCAGATGATTGGACTGAGGCTTCATTAGAAGAAATTTGTTTTCGTTTAAACCATTTAATCATTTAGTGTACAAATCCTGAGAAATATGAAATTCTATCACTTTTTTAACCCTAAGGTTAAGCTGTGTACAAAATACTCATTATCGCGTTAATGTCATTATCTTGCCAGACCTTTAGTCAAGTGCAAGAGTTTACTCTTAATAATGGCCTAAAAATTTTAGTAAAGGAAGATCATCGTGCACCTATTGCCGTTTCTATGCTTTGGTATAACGTAGGCTCGGCCGATGAGACGGGCGGCAACACGGGACTATCTCACGCCTTAGAGCATATGATGTTTAAAGGCACCCACCTCTATCCATTAGGCGTATTTTCTAAAACAATTGCCTCTTTAGGCGGCCAAGAAAATGCCATGACTAATAATGATTATACGGCCTATTTCGAAAAAGTCGCCGCCAGCGAACTGTCCACCTGCTTTGCTTTAGAAGCAGATCGGATGAATAATTTAACATTAAATGCTGATGAATTTGCTAAAGAAATTAAAGTCATTCAGGAAGAGCGGCGGATGCGTACGGATGATAATCCCCAAGCATTAACTTTTGAGCGTTTTCTTGCCACAGCACACCTTTCTTCTGCTTATAATCATCCAGTGATCGGTTGGAGTAGTGATTTGCAACAAATGAGCGTTGAGGATTTAAAAACATGGTATCAACGTTATTATGCGCCCAATAATGCAACTTTGGTTGTTGTTGGTGATGTAGAGCCTCAGCAAGTACTAAGTTTAGCCAAACACTATTTTGCGGCTATTCCAAGCAAAATAATTCCTCAGCGTCGCCTCCAACAAGAACCCCCTATCTTAGGGCAAAAAAAAATCAATATTCATAGACCTACGAATGTTCCCTTAATATTATTAGGATATACTGTGCCCAGCGTCAAAACAGCGCAGCACTCATGGGAGCCTTATGCCTTGGAACTTATCGCAGGACTTCTTGACGCCGGTAATAGTGCACGTTTTAGTAAAAATCTAATTCATAGCAATCATATCGCCAGTGGCGCCGATACTTATTACAACTTATATGCACGTTATCAAACTCAATTCATCGTTTATGGTTCACCGAGTAAAAATCATACTCTTCACGAATTAAAAACAGGGCTCATCAATGAACTTAACCTATTAAAAACACAGCGTGTTAGCGAGATAGAATTAAATAAAATTAAAAATCAAATTATTGCGCAAAAAACATTTGAGCAAGACTCTATTTTTGGTCAAGCAATGGAGTTAGGCTTATTAGAGACCACAGGCATTGGTTGGCAACACCAATCCGAGTATAATAAAGCCATTCAAAATATTACACCGGAACAAATTCAACAAGCCGCGCAACATTATTTCCAAAGCGATAATCTAACGCAAGCCGAATTAACCCCTCTATAACGAGATTTAAGCGATGAACTGGTACCAAGTACTCTCTATTACAATATTAAGCACATGGGTGGGTCTAACTCAGGCCAATACATTTAAAACGGAACGCTGGACCACAAGCAATGGCGTTCACGTTGTTTTTTATCAGGCAATGGAAGTACCTATGCTCGACATTAGCCTGGCATTTGCTGCAGGATCAGCATACGATGAGCACAGTGCAGGCTTAAGTTCTTTAACGACCCAACTGCTTAACGAAGGGTCAGCAGGAATTAGTGCCATGAACATTGCGGAAGAGCTGGCCAATACAGGTGCGCAATTTGATGCGACTACCAATAAAGATATGGTCATTCTTAATTTAAGAACATTAACGAAAAATGATGTATTAAATAAAGCAACCACACTCTTTTCGCAAATAGTCACTCGTCCTGATTTTCCCCAAGAAGCGATAGATCGAGAAAAAAAACAATTAATAATGGCTATTGAGCACAGTAAAGACTCCGCAGGTGAACAAGCAACATTACTATTTTTTCAACAATTATATCAAAACCATCCTTATGCACACCCAGTAAATGGCACCGCCCAAACAATACAGGCCATTAGTAAAAAACAAATTACCTCGTTTTATCAACGCTTTTTTGTCGGCCATAATGCCGTTTTAGTTTTGGTGGGTGCTATTAATAAAGAAAAAGCACATCAAATTGCGCAACAAATAACAAGCCCCTTACCTGCAGGAATAGCAGCCCCCCCTATTACACATGCTCAGGCTCTGGCGCATGAAGAACAAGTTCATACCATAGTGCCGTCTACTCAAACCGTAATTCGTCTGGGGCAACTGGGCATCGATCATCAAAATCCTCATTACTTTCCTTTAATCGTAGGCAATTATATTCTAGGTGGCGGCGGACTTACCTCTCGCTTAGCTATTGAGCTGCGTGAAAAAAAAGGACTAACCTATAATGTCGATAGTCAACTGGTTCCTATGCCGGGACTTGGTCCATTTTTTATCGGTTTTTCAACCCAAAAAGAACAAACAAGCGAAGCCATTGCACTGAGCAAACAAGTGCTCAATGAATTTATTGCGCAAGGCCCCTCGCAAGAAGAACTTCTTGCGGCAAAAAAATACCTCAACGGCAGTTTTCCAATGTCTTTAGCAAGTAATAAAGCTATTGCGAATTTATTACTTCGTATGACTTTTTATCATTTACCCGCACATTATTTATCAACTTATTTAGCGCACATTAATGACGTAACCATTAATGATATCAAAAAGGCATTTCAAGAAGAAATAAAGCCTGACTCATTATTACTTGTGACTGCGGGGCAATCGTGAAACAAGAAATTCGCATTATTGGTGGTACCTATCGTGGCAAAAAAATTCAATTTCCGTGCGTTGACGGCCTAAGACCCACTGCAGATAGAGTAAAAGAGACATTGTTTAATTGGTTGATGCACGATATCCATGACGCTCGCTGCCTTGATGTTTTTGCTGGCAGCGGCTCCCTAGGCATCGAAGCTTTCTCGCGCGGAGCCTCGCGTGTGGTATTTGTTGAGCACTCCAAAGCAGCATACGCTCAGTTAAAAAAAACACTGTCTTCATTTTCTAGCCCTAAACTGTCCGTAGTCAACACCGATGCATTGCTATATTTAGAGCAATGCAAGGAACAATACGACCTTATTTTTCTTGACCCGCCTTTTGCCAAAAACTGGATTCCAACCTGCTTGGAATATATAAGACTTAATCAGTTATTAGCACCAGAGGGGCTTATTTATTTAGAATCGGCGCAAGCAATCGATTTAAGTACAGGGCCATGGAAGCAAAAAAAACAAAAAAAAACTGGACATGTATTTTATAGTTTATTGGAACACCAATAAACTTCTGCTATTACACCGTTAATGCGTATAAATAGCTCATATTTTTTTGTATTGTTTAAGGCCAATGCCTACATCCTGTGGTTTGTCCACAGAATCAAGTAATAGAGCAAGAGCTCTGGATACCGCGCATAAAGCCCGGTACGTAGGCAATTAGAAATCTTTTCCACCATTCATGCTCTTGCCCTGTAGAAAGTATATCTTGACAAGGAGCTTAGCTCCTGTTTCAATCATAAAGAATAATCCCTGATAATTATAAGTGCTTTGAATGAACAATAAAATTGTCATGATTTTTCTTATCTCTGCGCTAACCGCAGGGTGTCATGCTACCTTTAAAAAGCCACCGATGAATAATCCAAGTGATGATGCAGCAATCACCTTAGCAGAAGCGGCCGTATCGGTAAGTGATTCAATGCTTGAAATGGCAAAAATAGAAAAAGTCATAATTCCTCAAAATAAAGATAATACGCTAACTATTCCTAATGCCTACAATTTACAAGCACGTGCAAGTGTTGATTGGTCTGGTCCTATTGAAGAATTAGTAGCACGTATAGCTAAAGCGGCTCATTTTAAAATACGTATCTTAGGAACTCCGCCTGCTGTTCCAGTTCTTATAAATTTAAGCGTTAAAGATCAGAGTCTTGCTGAAATATTGCGTAATATCGATTACCAAGCAGCAAAAAAAGCAGATATTTATGTTTACCCTAACAGTCAGGTTGTTGAGCTACGTTATGCCAAAATTTACTCCTAGTGTTTTAGTACTTGCTCTATCTATTTCGTTAACGGGCTGTCACACCAACAAAGGCGTGACAGGAGACACGGGGTCGCTAGCTGGCATTCAGTCCATGGCCAGTCCTAAATACACGCGCCAAAAAAAGCAAAAAGTAAGTAAGATTCGTGAAATGGCGTTGAAAGAAACTGCTTTAAGCCTTGGCGCGCAAGCAGGCCTTTCTTGGCGCGCTAAAATTATCGATGAGGCACTCACCAAGCAAACAAGAAATTTAGACGCTATCTATGATTTCAATGCACTAATACTAGAACATAATGTGCTTCCTCCTGTACTGTTAGAGGGTCGTAATACGTTAAACCTTGCGGATACGCAAAATATTCGCGTATCCGATAGAACGTATAAAGTTAACAAGCAAGCTCATTTTATTACCACCGCCCCTACCTGGCGACAATATTTGTGGATGGATTATGTCCAACCAGAAGCTCCTGATATGTTTTTATTGCCCAAGAATAAAATTGAAAAAGAAATTTGGTGTATTTATACCGCCAAAGGATGGAAAAAAGGCATAGAACAAGCCAATACAATTCTTGAAGAAAGTCAGGCTCGCCTAAAAGAAGACTTTTCGGGTATGATTCTTTATCGTAAATTATTGGCCATGAATATGGTCTCTCCTCCTTATGTTTCCCATACCGATTTAGGTGTTACTGGCGATGAATCAGAAATTCGAATTGATGACCGAGTATTACGAATTACTGCATTACCAGGACTCAATGTAAATAGTGACCAGTGGAAAGCTGCGGTAGCCAAAGATGAGAATACATTAGAGCAATTAAGTCATCTCGAAAAAACCGCCAGCCAATCAAAAGTTATTATTACGAATAAAACATGGCAACCGGTAATAACCCCTGTCAACTAATGTGATGATATTATGACTACTAATACCTGCTTAATGCCAGATGAACCGACCCGCTTTACGCCAATGTTTATGGAGAAAATGCTCGAACATGCGGAACGATTAAATGCCTCGGATATTACGATTCAAACCGGTGAGCCTATTTATATCGAAGTATATGGTCGCTTGATG
>CAZSAO010000011.1:10921-21563 GCA_964605275.1 uncultured Legionella sp. | reverse complement strand
CTAATGCCACAACACAACTGTTATCAGGTCATGATATAGACACTCATTACGAGTTCAGACCCAATCGTGGGGTACGTTACAGATATAGGGTCAACGGTACGGCGTGTTTAGTCGAAGGGCATGACGCCATCCAAATTACCTTAAGAACAATTCCGACCACTCCTCCGCAAGTAAGTACAATGCATTTACCCGATGTAGTGTTGCAAGCACTTGCCCCACAAGAAGGTATTGTGTTTATTACGGGGGCTACAGGCTCGGGAAAATCCACCCTGCTTGCGTCTATTATTCGCGAGCTGATTGAAAAAGAAGATTCAAACCGTAAAGTATTAACTTATGAAGCGCCGATAGAATTTGTGTATGATGAAATTGAAACCATTTCCTCTGTTGTGAGTCAGTCAGAAATTCCTCGTCATCTGCCAAGCTTTGCTGATGGGGTACGTAACGCCTTGCGCAGAAAACCACGCTTAATCATGGTAGGAGAATGCCGAGATGCTGAAACTATTAGTGCCGCATTAGAAGCCGCGCTAACAGGACATCCCGTATATACCACATTACATACCTCGGGTGTCGCAGAAACAATGCGTCGCCTAGTAACGTCGTTTACCGGTGAAGAACGATTAGGACGAACTATCGATATTTTAGAAACAATTCGCTTATGTATTTGGCAAAAACTAGTTCCAACAGTCGATGATAAACGGGTTGCTTTACGAGAATATCTAGTTTTTGATGAAGAAGTGCGTGATATTTTACTAGAAAGTGATCCTAATGAAGTAACCACTACCACACGTAAACTAGTACGCCAAAGAGGGCAGTTGATGACTCAAGATGCGAAAATAAAATTCGAGGAAGGAATTATCAGTGAGAGAACGTATAAGTTAATTATTGCCGGTGCAAAAGACTACCCCTAAAATTAAATTAACCGTTCAGCAAATTTACCGCCCCAGCGGGACGGAAACTACCGAAATTAACTTTGCATCCATTGTGACACTATGTTAGAAAGCGATGCCCATGTTGAAGAGGCCGGTCCCCCATTGGTGCTTTTAGAGCCCGTCGTTCAGCGTGGTCCCAATCGTTTGCGACAACTAACTCATTTACTAATCCTTGCCACCTTGAGCCCCCATAGTTCCGCCAGGAATTTTAGCAATGAAACTAGCGGCTCCTTTGCCTTTTTCCATTACTTTAGCACCCACTTTACTGGTAACTTGTCCTTGCGCATCAAAAGTCTTACCACCCGCTTCGCCTATTTTTCCTTTCACATTCTCGTCTCCCCAGCGCGCAGACTCCGTACCAAGACTTTCCGGGTTGCCACCTATCCAGCTCAATACTTTGTGGGGCAGATAAGAAATAAGGGAAAAAGCATTTTGTACAATCGTTAAATACATCGTGGTATACAATAAGATTGAGAAGAAAAAGGAATATATCCCCGCCCAAGAATCATAACCGCCGGTACCAGCACCAGCTTCATTAGCAACACCTGTAGCACTCGTACCATAATTGGAAACAGATGCCGTGACTACAGCCGAGTTAGAATAATCACCCGTTTGAATAAAGCTAATTGCTTGATCATAACCGGCATTAAGCAGCCAAACACCTACATAAGATAAAGAAATGGCGGCAATATAGCCGATAATCATCATAGCTGGGCGTAAGAATATATTCATCAAGAGCATTATAGCGGCTTCCCCTTTACCAAAAGCATCATGCCCTTCAGGATGGGTAATACCTAAGGCCACAATAGGTGCAGCAACCATTGCCTCAATTACTGCAATGAACCACGCCACGGCACCAAAAGTGAAAATCATATAAGGTAGAATAGGAATATAATAACTGGTAACGAAACCAATGCTAACCATAATACCTACCCATGCCAAAATCAGTGGCATAACAAACATCATCATCGAGAAAATAAATATGCCAAACAAAGGGATTAAAGCGGCTGAAATAGATTGGAACATTAATATAATCCATAAACTACCGGAAAAATTAATGTAGTTTTGTCCCATTTGTGATAGGGCAACAATAGGATTAGCGCCCGCTTTACTTAACGTACTAATACCATCTTGGAAAATACTAGACATTCCTTGTAAAGGCACCATTAAAAAAGCCATTACTATCTGCGTAATAATTTGTTGGAAAAAGAATATTAACGCATTATAAATCACATACATGATGCCATTGTAAAAAACATTACCCATCAGTTGCCCTAAGCAAAATGAAAACATAAATGTTTTTACTTTACCGCAATCAAATTTTATTTGCTGCATATAATACATTTTATTATCAGCAGTAACTTTCATTACATTATCAAAACTTAGATTAGATAGACCAGGTTGAGCCGCTGATTGCATCAATAATGAGTTTTTTATAAAACCAAAAACGGTAGACGAGTTGGCGCCAGTGATCAAAGTTAAATTTTTTGTATTGATAGAGCCGGCAAAAGAAAAAGGGCTTACTACAGATGCCGTTGTAGAAGAACCGGAGCTACTGCCACCTTGAAACAGATCACTGATTTGATTCAAGGCTTTTTGATTACCATTTAACCATTGCAATAATGAACTCAACGCAGTGGACGGTGTACTAAAGGAGCCCATTGTGAATGAAGTGCTCCCTTCTAGGCCGGAGTTAGTATCAGTTGTATTAGCATTACGTGTCGCATTACCATTTAACTTAACGAGGTTAAAAAAGTACGCTCCGGCCATAATCCAACCTTGTTGATTAGCTTGGTTAATAAACTCTCGAGCCTTATTACTGCTTGAACCGGCTTGAATTGCTTGTATTAAATTTAATGTAGGCTTAATGATGCCATTATAATCGGTAATAGCTCCGGCAAATTCGCTACCATTAAATAAAACACTTGCATTCGATGAATTCGTTCCTGTGGTTAAAGCATAAGGTCCCCAATTAGTACAGCCACTTGCATAACTAGTACAATAACTGCTATTAGTGGTATATGGTACACCAAACTGTTGCGTAGCTACAGTTGAGTACGGCGTATTGGTGCTGGAGCTATCATTCGAACTAGAAGCATTAATTTGTGGATCATTATTAACCATAATTTGGGCTACAGTAGATAAATCCACATACATTTGCTGAATAGCAATCGCTCTTGATAATTGAGCAGCCTCAAATTCAGAAGCACTCAGAGTAACCGCTGTTTGATTAGATGTCTTGGTCATTCCAAATATATTAATAGTTGTTGTTTTAGAAAGAGTATTACTAACTCCGGTTTGCGCCGTGCCAGAAAGTTGGCTTATTGCCTTCCACGTCACGCTACCGCAAATACCATTTAGTGATGCATATTCTTCATTACCCGTTGTTGTGGAAAAGTTAGGCATCGATACTTTAAATGAGGTTGCTGGTTTTTGATCTTGTTGGGCAGTAACAAAGTTTATTGTCCCCAAGAAATCAGGCACAGCTCCTGAGCATAAAGGACCGGGATCAATTTGATTAGGTAATGGCGATTGGCAACGCCCCCCTTTGGCTATATCGAGTTCTCGCTGCGTTTCAAGCTGCTTTTGAATAGCCAGCATACACACTTGACCTAATAAAATAGTATTAGCGGCATTAGGAATCGCATTAGCCTGACCATTTATTAGATTAATTAATGCATCGCCACTACTAGGTTGTGACTGAATAATTACCCCACCACGATTAAGATAACTTAAAGCAGCTTCCCATACTTTATCTGCTGCACCGACTCCTTGTACCACCACCCACATCACAAAAATTTGCATTAAACAATAACCCGATGCTTTGGGCATTAACAAAGCCAAACCAAGAGTCGAACGCATTGGAACCCAAATAGAGGACCATTTTTGTCCCAACATCTGTCCTTCATGAGCGGTATTCATCGTGGATACAAGCAATGTATACATGATAATAATTCCACCTAAAGCCAGAACAGCGGAATTAAAAACTGAAAAAATAGCCCCCATCATTTGACTGCCTGAGCTATGCAATACCCCATCTACTATACCAAATAAGTTCCCCAAAAATACTACAGAATAGTCTGTAACCGGAGGAGCAAAACTTAAGGACGAAGTATCTGCGAATAACGTTAAGGGAAAAAAAACCAAGAAGACTAACATGCCCCATTTTTTCATTCTTTTTCCCCTAATAGACCCCGTTTAAACCACTCATGAAAGGAGCAGCCTAATTTGCGGTTTTTAATTTGGTAATACCAAAAATGATAACGAAAAGCCAACGCCGCTGAAATGAGCGTTACAACAAAACTTAATAAAGTGGCTTGAAAAGAAGTTTGAAATAAATGGTAAAAAGTATAACTCAAAAAGCATATCGTCAAAAAAGACATTAACACACTTAGTCTAAATAATGCTTTTTCTCGCTGTAACAAATCTTCATCCGTTAAATTAAGCTTTTTTTGCGCCTTTAAGAATGATTTGTTATGAGCGACATCGCTTTCCTTCTTTTTTCCAATATCAGGTGACTCTTGGGTTAACAAAAATAAGCGCCGAAGCCCTGCAACAATAAATGCAGTGAATGACTTCATTCTATCCCAATCAAACCATCGACGAATACTGAAAATACTCGTGATAACTTTTAATACTCTCGACTCAGATTTTTTTTTCATATTTTTTATTTCGTAAGTAATGGTTTTTTATACCTCATAATATATTATAGTAGTATGCAATGATTTATTTCATCAACTAAACAAAGTAAAAAAAGAGTAAATAATGCCAGATCTTAGCCATGAAGCATCATCCCAATATTGGTTTGAATATTTAGATCCAATGATTTACCGTGTTATCACCTTTATGGAAAGTGTTGAAGACTGGACTCTTGATGGAAATCCTGAGTTTGAAGAGGCAATGTCTCAACTAGGTAAAGAATTAGATGATATAGAAAAAATTGATATGAGCTTACTAGGCGAAGAGGAAAAATTTATTCGCATTGTTGGTAATATCAAATCAGGGCGAGGCCTTCGTTTGTTACAAGCTATTGATGTTGTGCATCCTGGGAGCGCATCGAAAGTATTAATTCATGCAGAAGAAACAAGTCTTGGTAGCTTTGATCCGGCTGGATTTTTTCTAAAAAGAAATATTGTATTTGAACGTTTAAGACTATTATCGCGTGTTTTTAGTCCTCACCGACTAAGACTTATTGTACGTGCACTTGAAGGAGATGAATAATAATGAAGTTAGGGAAACAACTTGCCATTACCGGTTTTTTGTCATTATGGATGATATCTGCTACCGCTCAAACATATGAGGATACTCAATCATCCTCGACAGACTCCCAAAAAAAGTTATCTGATTTATCAGCATACGTACAAAATTGGGCCGCATTATTAGGATATAATGTCGCAACGCCTCCCGAAACGGCGCCTACTCCATCAAGCACTCAATTAACGAGTCATGCAGCTATATCCTTTACTGAGTTATTATTATACAGTTCTTTTTTTGGTAGCATTCCTACAGTCACTCCACCTAATAGTGGTGGCAGTAGTTCTAACTCAAACACTGTGGTTGGAGGAACCTTTATTCCTAGCGGTTCTCCAGCAGCGAATCTTATTAATAGCGCTTCTAACTTAACATTTCAAAATTTTGGTAATGCCAATCAAGCAGGAAATAGCGTCACCGTTAGCAGCCTTATTGATCAACAACCTTATCAGTCTGATCCTACGAGCCAGGCCCTATTTAATATTTTAGGCACTCCAGATGTAAGTTATTGCACCCAAGCTAACGGCAGCGTAGCCAATCCAACTAATCCTAATAGCACACCCGCGAGCTGTAGCACCTTAGGAACTACGATGTTTCAAACACAAATAGTTGAAAATATCATTGGTACCTTGCCCGATCAAAATAGTTATTATTCGTTTAGCTCAAATCAAGCACTTCTAGCACAACTAAACAGTAACTCATTGATTGCGCCATTAATGTACAGTACCGATGCAAACACTCAAAGCACAAATAACACCCAAAATGGGCAGGAATCAGCAGGACTCTCCGCACAAAACCAATTACAACAAGCAAATAATTTTATCCGTTATGTTTCTGGGTCTGTAAACCCTATGGTGTTGCCTAATTTAAGCGCATACCAAACACTCTATAATCAAGCAAGTGCCACCAGCACCACCGATCCTGCCGCTCAAGCGCAAGCTCAAGCCACATTAAGTACTTATTTAACCAACATCCGTGTTTACGCAGCCCAAACATCCGTTGGTCTAGGAAATTTATACTACATTTTAGCGAAACGATTACCACAAAAGAAACAGCTGCCAGCGGGTGCAGAAGGCGCAGGCCAACAAAGCTCTTCTAATTTACCCAGTCAAGCCTTTAATGAATATGCCATGGCCACTTGGCGAATATTTAATCCTAATGCTGTTAATGATTCAAATAGCAGTAGCACACAACAAAATCAATGGATAGATAAAATCAATAACGCCACACCGGCCACCGTACAAAAAGAAATGGCTATCTTATTATCTGAAATTAACTATCAATTATACTTAAGCCGACAAATACAAGAGCGCATGCTTTTGACTAATAGCGTTTCGCTGCTACAAGGTACCAAAGCAGCACAACCTAATGCTGACTTATCCAATCAAAGCACAAGTGCTCCAACTGGTGCCTCAACAGATAGTGCTAGTTAATATTTAGCAATCGTTCAGGGTATGGCTAAACAAGCACTCGAACGGCCCTATTTGAGCTCCTATTGGGAGTCAACGAGGACCGTTCCTTCAACTAGACTGCACACTTACAACATTTATTACATTAAGCCATTGTATACACAGTACATACGATGGTTTAATCTATAATTACAATATCCCTTCGCTTCAATCCTACTTTATTCACTCATCTGCAGGACTATCATCACAACAAGGAATGTTTAATGAAGATCAAAATAGCACTGTCTTTTTTATTATTCGGCGCAAGTATTGCCCACAGTTGTACTACAGTATTTTGGAATAATAACAATCAAGCCAAAGTCGTAGCGCGTTCGGTAGATTTATTTACCCCTGATTTACCGCATATTGTTGTCTACCCTCGAGCAATGAAACGCACAGGTGGTGAAGAGGAGCATTCATTACACTGGAGCTCAAAATATGGCAGTGTGGTAGTCACTGAATTTAACTCATCTGCCGCCTCCGATGGTATTAATGAATTTGGGTTAGCAGCCCACCTGCTCTATTTAACCGGTTCAACGTATGAAAAAAGAGAGAACAGTATACCCTCTTTGTCCAATACACTATGGGCACAATATATACTTGATAATTTTAAAACAGTAAAAGAGGCACTGGAGGCAATCGATAACTTTCAAATTATTGAGACGGTATTATATAAACAAACCTGGCCCTTGCATTTAAACATTCAAGATGCAACAGGAGATGCTGCGGTAATTGAGTTTATCAATGGCAAAAAAATTGTTTATCACGGCCCCCAATACACCGTTATGACTAATGAACCAGCTTATAGCATCCAACTACAAAATCTAAAGCGTTACAGCGCCTTTGGTGGCACATTAGCATTACCTGGTGATAGCGACCCATTAAGCCGTTTTGTGCGCGTTGCTACTTATTTAAAAACGTTGCCCGCACCCAAGGATGTTCGCGAAGCGGTAGCGGGAGTTTTATCGGTGATACGAACCGCAATGGTACCCTTTGGTGCTATTGATACTTCAGGAAATAAAACAGAAGATGCTTGGCCTACTCGTTGGGTATCGGTTGCCGATTTAAGCCAAAAAACGTTTTATTTTAGCTCAACCATTACCCCCAATATTATTTGGCTTGATTTAAATAAATTAGATTTTAGTGAGGGTAAGGCTGTTTTGTCACTAGATCCCAATGATATAACTCTGATTGGCGATATAAAAAATAAATTGCATTCGGCGCCTTAACGCAGATCATGCACAGCGTAGCATCCATGCATATTTCTATGTGGGTTAAAACCCCACATAGAAATACATAATACTGTGTTACCTCTAATTCACCAGTACAAATAAAAACCCCCTTATTCTCTTCATTTGTTTTGCTCAATATGAACATAATATGTTATTTTATTCGCTAATTTTCCATTACTTCATTTTAGTGATAAAGAGCTATCATTTTTTTACGGCAATAATTATGTAAATAACGCTTAAAAAGATATCCATCTCATAAAAGCTAAAGTCCAGTAATCAGTATAGTTTTGATAGATAACTGAGATCTAATATGAATAAACCCATTCAATACGAAGCCTCTTATTTATATTGCGGCATCATGTGTGCCGAAGGATGTGGTAACACCATTGAGGCATACATTCGAAGCTGTTTAGAGCAATGTAATACAAAAGAACGCCCTTTACCTGCCGATGCAACATTAAATATAGATTTAGAACCGCATGATTCGGGAGTTAATCGTGTGATTGTCACTATCAAAAGCGCTCAAAAGCTCTCGGCACAATTTCATAGCGAATTTGATGAAAAAATAAAAACGCAAGTTCCTTTTGACCCACCTCAGGAATCTAGCCATACGCAACAAAAATCACAAAAAATCAATATTTACAATATTGCAATTAATCTATTCTCTACCGCGTTAATTGTGCTTTTAATTCTGACACTACCTTCGTCAATAATCCTAACGGCAACATTGACCGCAATTTCATTATGTACTACAGCATTTACTGCCCGAAAGTATCTTTTTAATTTTTTCTCAAATCTATGGGCGAAACAACCCTTTACGATGGATAGTACTATTAGCCTAGGGTGGCTACTTTCCTGTGCCCATACCTTGTTTCATGCCATTATGATGCCGATGGGCGGCAGCTTTTCCATGATGTTTATGAATTTTATCATGCCCAGCGTTTTAATTTTATGCATCAATAGCATGGATGAAATTAAACGACGGCTAATGAATAAAGCCAGCCAACAACAATTGCAAGGAATTCGCAGCTTATTCCCAGAACTATCCGACTCCTATCAATCTTATTTTTTATCCAACGACCAACAGTTACTCGTTAAATCCCCTGATATTACTACCCATACCATTACAGAGTTACTCAGTAGAATAAACCTTACAACAGAAAGAAAAAATAACTTACAAAAAGGCGCCCTTATTGAAATAAATCATGGTGAATGTATTCCCGTAGATTGTATTTTAGTAGGCAAAGAGGCCATAGTAGATGAATCATTATTAACAGGTGAGTCTCAACAATACAAACAACATGGCGAAGAAATTAAGGCGGGAGCAATTAATCGCAGCTCAAAAATATTTGTTTTAGCCAGCGAAAACAGTTATCACAGTACTATTAGCCGTTTAATAATGCGCTCTAATCGACTTGTAACATCCCACCCTTCGGCAAAAACAACACCTTTTTTTGTTTATTTTTATAGTAGCTTAATTGCTACAAGCCTTATCACCGCGATAGTCGCACCAGCACTTTTAGGAATAGCAACACTCCCATTAATCATTCAAAATGTAATAGGCGTGTTATTTTCTATTTGTCCTTGTACCATTGCTATAGCACATGATTTACCTAAACTATTGCATCATTATTATTTAACCAAACAAAATATTCATGTCCGTCAAAAAGAAACACTGGGAGATATTAATACCTTCCATACGTTCGTTTTTGATAAAACCGGCACCTTAACCACGAATAACTCCATAGTCGACTCCTGCACTATTTCAACAGATTCGCCCTTATGGCAACGAATTTATTTACTCGAACAAGCCTATGGCAATCAACACCCAATAGCTAAAGCGATTATGAATCACTATGTGGCTCATCGTACTCCCTCCAATTTATTTAACCAAACCAGCGATTATACTCCTGACCCGCACCATCGGGGACTGAGCGCGAAAGTACAAGAAAAAAGAATACACCTTGGCAATGCGCAGTATTTTGCGGCTAATGCTATACCCCTACCTTTAATCTCGAATAACACGAGCAATTCCGGTCTTTCGCCGATATATGTAGCCGAAGATAATCAATATAAAGGCGTTATTTATATTAAACATGAAGCACGAGCAGGTATTATCGAAACACTTCGTGAATTAAGAAAGACAAAAAAAATTATCATGTTAACCGGTGATAATAGAGCTTCCGCGCATGCCTTTAATCAGCAAATTGGCTCCATTTTTGCCGATGATGAAATTTATGCCGGACAAACACCGCAACAAAAAGAAGATTTTTTCCAAGAACGAGCACACTCTAATAAAATGGAGGAGCATGGCAAAAAACTACAAGGCATATGCTTTATTGGCGATGGACTAAATGATGCTCCTTGTTGCAAGCTCGTCTCAGAAGAAGGTGGGCTTAGCTGTTCGATAGAAAACAAAGACAAGTCTATATTTTTTACCGATGTTTGTTTAAATGGATCTTTAGATTATTTATTCCAGCATCAATCGCTAAAAAAATCATTACAGCACAATATAATGCAAAACCAAGGAGCATTAGCTTATAGTACCTTTGTTTCCCTTGCCTTTATTATTGCTTTTTCTATAGCAGGAATTTCTGTCCCAGCAATTATTCCAATGTTTATTATGATAGCCACTACCTTATTTGTATTTGCCAATGCTCATCGGCTCAAAGGCGTAATTAGCTCTCATTTAGAAAAAAATAGTTCATGGCTAAATCGTTTTGCCACATCGCCCTACGCCGTATATATACCTCTTCTAGGCAGCACGTTACTTATTGCTAGT
>CAZSAO010000011.1:0-10763 GCA_964605275.1 uncultured Legionella sp. | reverse complement strand
TACCACTATTTATCTTTAATAGCGGCCTGCTTATGGCTGCAAGCAGTATATGCAGCCAAATGGCCTTAATATGCGCGGGTTTTACCGCCCTTTTAACAGCAACATCTATATGCCCCTCCAAACCCCAATTATCGCCCTCTTCTGTAGAACAATTAGAAATACCCAGGCACATTAAATCCGAGAAATCGGTTGTAGATGAAGAGCACATATCTCATTTTTCTATTAATTTTTTCACCACTACAACGAATCAGGCAATAACAGAATCTTATTCCCTTGCCCCCTCGGACCGAACCTCATTAATTAATAGTGCACCTCAAGGAGTAAACATTTAATATATCCTAACTATTAGGTACGAATAATAATCAAATTACAACGTTAGGTAGGCGTATACCCTTGACAATTTTAAGAACCAGTTTTAGCATTCATAGATTGAATGTTTGAGGATAAAAAATGACTATTGACCGTTTACGTACATTGGTAAGTAACGACTTTGAATCGGTTAATCAGTTAATTATCGAAAAGATTCAATCCGATGTGGGATTGATTCAAAATCTTTCGCAACATATTGTGGAAAGTGGTGGTAAGCGCTTAAGACCGTTGCTGGTGCTACTCAGCAGCTATGCGTGTGGCTATAAAGGTGCCGATCATATTACTTTGGCCGCCATGATTGAGTTTTTTCATACAGCAACCTTATTGCATGATGATGTAGTTGATGAGTCAACCCTAAGACGTGGCAGAGAAACAGCAAATAGCATCTGGGGTAGCAAAGCCAGTGTGTTGGTAGGCGATTATCTATTAACACTCTCCGTCAAGTTAATGGTGCAAGTGGGTATTAATGCCGTTTTAGATCTTATTGCCGAGACATCACATCAAATCAGTTGTGGCGAGGTAAGACAACTTACCAACCGTCATAATGCCGCTCTTTCTTTTGAAGATTATTTCGATGTTATTCGCTCAAAAACCTCCCTGTTATTTGCCGCTGCTGCGTGTATCGGTGCGATTGTCAGCAATGCGTCAGAGGAAATAAAAGAGAGTTTATATGCCTATGGCTTGCATTTAGGTAATGCATTTCAGCTTATTGATGATGCGTTAGATTATTGCTCTGATGCAAAAACGATGGGCAAAAACATCGGCGATGATCTTGCCGATGGCAAAGCAACTTTACCCTTAATTCATGCGTTAAAAAACGGCAGTGAGACACAAAAAAAACAAATTCAAGACAGCTTGCAGCAAGGTAGTTTGACGCATTTAGCCGACATATTAGTGGCCATTGAACAAACCGATGCTATTGCATATACCAAAAGCATTGCCTATCAAGAGGTCGACAAAGCCATTACTGCCCTTAATGCGTTACCCCCTTCTGAATACAAAACGGCATTAATTGAACTTGCTTATTTTGCGATTAATAGAACATATTAATACACTATCGCTTGCATCTGCTTTTTAGAAAAAATTTAATCAACGCAAATGCAAACGTAACCGTTCAGAGGGCATGGCTAGACAAGCACTCGAACGGCCATATTTGAGCTCATATTGGGATAAAATCAGGCAAAATGAGCGCAGCATAGGTGGCTATGTGAGCACCATTTTGCCTGATTTTATTTCAAGAGGAGCCAAAGATGGCCGTTTCTTCAACTAGGCTGAACACTTACATGCAAACAATAGGCTCTCATACTAATTACTTTATTCTCACGATTAAACATCGATTCTTAGGTTTAAATACGCCCTAATAATACTAAAATCAGTAAAATAACAAGTACAGTCCCCACGATACCACTTGGACCATAACCCCAGTCTTTACTATAACCCCAACGAGGCAAGCCACCGATTAGCATTAATATCAAAAGAATGATCAATATCGTACTTAACATAATATACTCCTTAAGCGCCCTTTACTTATATCAATACTTAACATCGATAAGTAAACGGCATATTGTTGCTACTTTATTGATTTACTTCACACGTAATTTTTGTGCAATCACGACAATTTTGTTCGGCAAAAGTAAATGCAGTAACAGCACTTCCTTTATTTTGCGCCATTTGATCGTCCGCGGCTTTATCTGTAGCGTTATCACTGCTACTTGCGTTAGTGGTACATATCCAATTTTGAGTGGTATCGGTTGCAGCCACAACAGACGTTGAACAACATGCTAGCACTAATAAACTCATCAATATCTTTTTCATTATGATCTCCTTATTCTCGACATTGAATAGATTTTTATTGCAAAAACCTGACATGTTAATTATAGACCATAAAGATCAAACATCAATCACTCTATAAAGCAACAATAACTCGTGCGTTCTTCTCTCACTAAAAGGGAGAAGAAATTGATAAACAGATAGGAGCAGTTTAATGAGAGGCAAGTTCGTTAGCCGTTAGTGATTGGTTATAAAGAGCTAAATGATTAATAAATTCTTCATCGATGCGATACAATAAAGAATCATGTTCTAATTGCTCGATATATCCTGCTTCTTCTAAACGTTGCAACAAATACAAAAACTCTTCCGATAAATCAAAACGTAATCGAGTAAGAGAGGAGGTCATAATGGCCTCTTTATCCACCACAAAAAATTCACGCGCAGGCGGCGCCTGAGCGTCATTAAGAGCACTATTCATATCGTGCATTAATTCAGGAAAATCATTGAATAAACTATCAATGCTATCATTAATATCACGATCTAATAAGTCCTCTTCTTCTCGCTCACCGGTATATTGTTGAAAAGAATAATGACCTAATGCGCCCACAGCACAACCTACTACTAAACCAAATAAAAAGCTCATAATTTAAAAACAATTAAAATTTATTATCATCATTACTCTGCAAAGATAAGAGCAACACCTTATTTAGCCAGGACATCTGCACCTAAATTTCATCCCTAAAATACAGCATTTATGCTTGAACTTAAGTCAATTTATTAGATGCGTTTGCCCGGCTGATTTATCCAATACGTTGCAGATCACCCAAATATGGACGCAAGGCGTTAGGAATAGTAATACTGCCGTCTTCATTTTGATAGTTTTCCATAATCGCCACTAAAGTACGTCCCACAGCTAAACCCGAACCATTAAGAGTATGTACTAATTCAGTTTCATTTCGTTCTATGTTTTTATATCGTGCTTTCATTCTACGAGCTTGAAAGGCTTCCATGTTGGAACACGAGGAAATTTCTCTATAAGTATCTTGGCTAGGCAACCATACTTCTAGATCGTATGTTTTAGCAGCTCCCGCCCCCATGTCACCAGTGCACAACGAAACAACGCGATAAGGTAACTCCAAACGCTGTAAAATAGCTTCCGCATGGCCAACTAATTGCTCTAATGCGTGATACGAATCCTGCGGCTTTGTAATCCACACTAATTCGACTTTCTCAAATTGATGCTGTCGTATCATGCCTTTTGTGTCTTTACCATAAGAACCGGCTTCGCTACGAAAACAAGGCGAATGACACGCATACTGGATAGGCAATTGTTCTTCTGCAATAATGGTGTCGCGTACCGTATTCGTTACGGGAATTTCCGCTGTAGACGTTAAATAATAGCCACTATCACCCGTTAGTTTAAATAAATCTTCTTCAAATTTAGGCAGTTGCCCAGTACCGAATAAGCTATCCGCATTGACAATATAGGGCACATAAATTTCTTGATAACCATGATGCTGCGTGTGTGTATCGAGCATGAATTGAATTAATGCGCGATGTAAACGTGCGAGTTGATGCTTCATTACCACAAAACGGCTACCCGTAATTTTTGCAGCAAGAGAAAAATCCATTTGTTTTAACGCTTCACCTAACTCATCATGTGAACGAACTTTAAAAGCAAAATGCGGCACTACTCCCCACCGTCTTACTTCTATATTATCATTTTCATCCCGTCCCACAGGAACAGATTCATGCGGAATATTCGGTAAAAGAGACGCCATGTGCTCAATAAGTTGTAATACACTTGCGAGCTGCGCTTTTTTTTCTTCTAAAAGAACACCCAACTGCGCAACGGCCGCTCTCATAGGCTCAATATCTTCACCGCGCATTTTGGCTTCACCAATAGCTTTAGATGAAACATTGCGTTCATTTTGTAAGGCTTGGGTTTCTGTTTGTAATGCTTTACGTTGTTCTTCTAAAGTAATAAATTGCGCTGCATCAAAAGTAAAACCACGCGTTGCTAAATGTGCCGCAACCGTTTGAGGATGTTCTCTTAATAATTGATTATCTAACATAAATTATCACTCTAAAAGTTAAGGTTGATGAACAGTAGCCACTAGGTAGCCGGCTAATAACGCCCCGATTAATACCATAGCTAACGAGCCAACATTATTTAAAATAATGTTGGCGCATAATTTAGACCATTGACCCGCTCGATACATCAATAACGTTTCTGCGCTAAACGAAGAAAAAGTAGTATACGCGCCTAAAAAACCGGTAAAAAGAAATAAGCGCCAATACTCGCTTGCATTAAAACGCTCTATTAAGGAAAAAAGTAAAAAGCCCGCAAGACATGACCCTAACATATTTGCGATTAAAGTCCCCCAAGGAAAGCGAGTACCCCAAAGACTTTGTGCGCAAAGAATCGAGGCATACCGAGCAATTGCTCCTACTGACCCACCTACGGCTACAATGAGATAAGGAGCAAGCATTTTATTTATCTCACTATGCCACGCGTGGCTTTTTGCAAGGCATCGATTAATGGAATAACTTCCACACATTGAGTTTGCATGAGCTCAAGCTCGCTCACCGCTTGTTGCACCGTAAATCCTTTGCGGAAAATAATTTTATACGCCCGACGTAAACTATCAATCGCTTCCGACGAAAATCCTCTGCGACGTAAGCCTACCGTATTAATGCCGCAAGCAGCCGACGCATGACCTGCAATCATCACATAGGGTAGAACATCTTTGGTGACATACGTTGCGCGTGCAATAAATGCATAAGCACCTACATGACAAAACTGATGCACGGCGGCATAACCACCAATAATTGCATAATTATCTACAATGACATGCCCAGATAAAGCAGCATAATTAATCATAATAATTTGGTCACCGAGAAAACAATCATGGCCAATGTGGGCATGAGCCATTAAAAAATTGCTGTTGCCAATACGAGTAACGCCGCCCCCTTTCACCGTGCCTCGACTAATCATGCAATACTCGCGTATCACATTATCATCACCGATTTCTAAACGAGTAGGCTCGCCTTTATAGGTCATATCTTGCGGTTCATCACCAATGGATGCAAATTGAAAAATTTTATTATTTTTACCAATGGTTGTGGGGCCATTAATCACCACATGCGGACCAATCCAGGTATGTTCGCCAATGTCAACATCAGCACCAATAATGGTACCTGGTCCTATTGTTACACCTTGTGCTATTTTTGCCGAAGGGTGAATTATTGCTCTGTCATCTATCACTTTTTAATTTCCTTTGCTGCGCTTAATAAATCAGCCGAACAAGCTAGTTTATCACCAACATAAGCTTCGCCATGCATACGCCAAAAATCTCTTTTTTGTCCGATCATTTTTACTTCAAAACGCAATTGATCACCAGGGGTAACTACTTGTTTAAAACGAGCATTATCAATGCCGGCAAAAAAATGCAGGAATTGATGCCCCTCTTTTGGCTCACGTGAAAGGTTGGATAAAATAGCACAGGCTTGTGCTAATGCTTCCAACATCAATACACCAGGCATAATCGGATTACCAGGAAAATGTCCCATAAAAAAAGGCTCATTCATACTGACATTTTTTATTGCGGTTAAATAATCAAAAACCTTATAGTCCAGCACCCTATCCACTAATATAAAAGGATAGCGATGAGGTAATAAATTTAAAATTTGATTAATATCAATCTGTTCACTCATTTCTTACTCTCACTAAAAGAAAATACGTGTTCTTACGTAACGCTAAAGATGGATGTGATTTCGTGTTGTCATAAACGTAAAAACACGACAAGAAACAGAATTATATATCCGCTATCTTGTCGTGTTTTTTTGATTGTATATTAAAACAGTACACAATCTAAATTTATTAATTAATCGCTTTTATTATCTTATCAGTTACATCAAGAGTTGCAACACTAAAAGGAGCTGCATCTTTTTGCATAATAAGGTCGTATTGCTCATCTTTAGCCGTTTTATTTATAGCCGCTCGAACTTTAGTATACAACCCTTCCATTGCTTCATTATGAGCAGCGGTTAGTTCTTGCTGATATTGCTGACCATCACGTTCAAATTGCTGTTGGGCCGTAACAATTTTTTTCTCAAAATCTTTCTTTTGCGCAGCACTCATAATAGCACTGTCTCGCTTGAATTTTTCCATATCACTTTTCAAACTTGTTTCAGCAGCAATAAGTTTCTCACGACGTGCTTTAAATTGAGTTTCCAATTTTTGTTGAATGCTTTTCATCTGACTGGAAGTTTGCATGATTTTTTGTAAATCAACAATACCAATTTTTACTGCTTTAGGCGCATCAGCAAAACCGGTGCTGACAACAGAACCCATTAATAATGCGGCTAAAACAATAGCAAAACGTTTCATAATTATCTCCTCATATCAAAGACTGCGATGCTAGCACAATTCAAATAAGGTTGCGATAGGCACTAACATCTGTGTTAATTAAAAACCTGACGATAACGCAAACTGGAACATTTGTGTTTGATCAGTTGGTTGAGCATTCAGTGCTTTTGCCACGCTAAAGGCTAATGGCCCAAAGGGTGAGCGCCACTCGACTGAAAGCCCTGCTGAATAACGCAACGGCCCACCATTAGTACCACTTAAAGCAATCGGTGTACCTATGGCAAAAACGTTACCTATATCAGTAAAAACAGAGGTTCTAATGGTATCGCGACTTAGCGGATAAGGTAAAATCAAACTGGCCGTACTATTGACCAACAAGTTCGCCCCCATAGAGTTGCCCATATTATCCAATGGCCCCAAAGAATAACTATCATAACCTCTAATTTGTCCTGGCTGCGCAATACACCCGGCATAATAGTTTTCAAAGAAAGGCAAGCCATTATTATTAAACATATTACCATAGCCCACATTTCCTAACAGAGAGAAAATCCATCCTCTATACACCGGATAATACACATGTGCTTGATAGGAACTCTTATAATAAGTCAACGATTGTGACGTGGCAGGCAAGGCCATCATCGCAAGTGCTTGTTGATTAAATCCTTGCGTGGGATACGGCATTTGATTATAGGTATTTCTACTCCAACCCGCACTCAAACGCACTTGCTGGAAATGGTCGCCATATAAATTAACAAAGTTTTGAATAGGAATCACAAGCCCAATTGATTTCATATCCACATCTTGATAGCCATAACCCAATTGAAAACTACTAGACTCCCCTAGAGGGAAATTATAATTAATGTCTCCACCATAGCGATTTGAGCTGTAGGTACTGACGTTAAGATTTTTGGGATCAACACGTGAAAAATACACGCTCGCACCACGACCAACGCCGGTATCTGTATAAAAAGGATTGTAATAGTTTAGAGAATAGTCTTGTCCCCATTTACTGGCGTTAAAAGCCGCCCCAACTGAGCGCCCTGTTCCCATAAAATTATGCTGATTAACCGATGTATTAAATTGATATCCATTCGTACCATAACCAATCGATGCACTGGCTTCTGCCGAAGGCGCCTCTTCTACATTCACATCTAAATCAACTTGATTATTAGTATTAGGAACCGAGTTTGTTTTAATATCAATATCTTTTAAATAACCTAATAATTTCAGTTTACGTTCCGATTCTTTAATATTATGTAACGATAATAACCCACCTTCATCCTGGCGAATCACATTACGCAACACATAATCCGCAGTCTTGGTGTTACCATGAAAATTAATACGTCGCACATAAACATGACGACCAGGCTGAATCATAAACGTAATAAAAACTGTTTTATTTTCTTCATCAATACGAGGCTCTGCACTAATAGCTGGAAAGCCATATCCCACATCACCTAAAGCCAGACCTAAGGAAGAAATAGTCTCCGTTATTTTTTTTCGCGAAAACACCGCGCCTTTTTTCACTTCGACTAATGATTCCAATTTTTTACGTGGCACAATCAGCTTACCGGCCAAATCATAACCAGAAAAATGATATTGCGGACCTTCCTCGATATGGATATTAATATAAACATCTTTGCGATCTGGAGATAACAATACCTGCGATGAAACAATATTAAATTTTAAATAGCCTCGGTCCAAATAAAAGGAGCGCAATGATTCTAATGATGCATCCATTCCTGCTTTTGAATATTGGTCTTTTTTGGAAAAATAGGTAAAGATACTACTCGAACCTAAAGCCATTTCCGGCATCAGCTCACTTTTACTAAAATCATGATTACCAATGATATTAATCTCTTTAATACGCGAGACACGCCCTTCGGAGACATTAATTACAATGGCTACCCGATTTTCTGTTAGTTGCGTAATTTTGGTATCGATATGGGAATTGTATTTTCCGCGCGCAACATACGCTTGTTTTAGTTCTTTTTCTAAACGCTCTAAAGAGGATTTTTGAAAGATTCGCCCTTTAACTAGGCCCATTTCTTTCAAAAATTCTTTCATTTTATCGCTAGGAATTTCTTTATTGCCCACAACTGAAATAGAACCAATAGTCGCACGCTCAACAATATTAACAATTAAGGTATTACCTTGGCGCTCCAAAGAAACGGACTGAAAAAAACCTGTATCATAAAGGGTTTTAATAATTTGCCCGGTAGAACTTGGGCTGATTTCTTCACCCACTTGTACCGGAATGTAATTCAATACGGTTCCGGAAGAAACACGCTGCAAACCAGTAACTTTAATATCCCGGACAATAAAACTATCAGAGACAGCTATACTTTGAGTTGACCACGCCAACATGGCCGAACAACACACCCCTAATACTAATTGATTACTGATTTTTCTCATTATTAGTTAACGCTCACTACTATGCATTCTACAAAAATAGGTACCATCTAGAACACCGCAAAAATTGCAATCCGTTTTATAGGAAGTACGGAGCGCTGTCAAGTTTCCTCATCATTAAATCAGCAATTCCCGGTGAAAAACCACGTCATCCAGAACGCAGTGAAGGATCTCCTGAATCAGGCTCAGTGCCGTATCTAGGAGATCCTTCACTGCGTTCTGGATGACGTTATTTGCAGAATTCATCACAAATAATGTACGATAATATTGTTCCACTAACAAAGATATGTATTATTTTTCAATGACTTGAAATTGGCCGGGAATCGATGTTATTAAATTCGAACAAACACATCTTAAATACAGCGCTTATGCCTACAAGCCAAATTAGCTAATTAAACGAGAAATATCATTGGTTAAGGCAATAATCATCAACGCCACAATACAGGTTAAACCCACATACAATCCAATAGATTTAGCGGCTTCCGATAAGGGCTTTTGGCGCACGAGTTCAATTATGTAATACAATAAATGCCCCCCATCTAACATGGGTATGGGTAATAAATTTAACGTTCCTAAACTAATACTCACTAAGGCTAAAAATAATAGATACGCCACAATGCCACTACGCCCAGAATCACCGGCACCTTGCGCAATGCCAACCGGACCACTAATAGTGTTTAAGCTTAATTTACCCGTAGCTAGACGCCCCATTAATGTAAATGTTGTTTTTGTCAATTCAATGGTTTGTTTTCCTGCGGTGAATAGCGCGCGCAGTGGGCTTTGACGTTGCGTACGCAACCAATTGGCGGGCCAATTTATTTTTTGCGAACGAACCCCAATAAACCCTTCTGTAACCCCATTCTTGTTTTGCGTACCAATAACTAATTTTAATTGCCGTTGTTGCTCTAAACGCTCGACGCTCAACGTTATTTCTTGGCTCGGATGCTGCCGCACATACTCCACTAAAAACAACCAATCAGTAAAAGGTGTGCCATTTAAACTCGTTATTTTATCATTAATAGCTAATCCCGCTTGAGCTGCAGGGGAATCGGCAACGACTTCACCAACAATGGCCGGGATAGTTGGAATAAACGGCTCAAGGCCTAAACTATTTATAGGGTTAGGATTTTTTTCATCAAAATGCCAATGTGCTAAAGGCAGAGAAAAATGATGCTCTTGACCATCTCGCACAGATTTAACGGTCAAGTCCACTGTTTTATCTGAGCCAATAAGAGGCATCATCGCATAATGAAAATCACGCCAGCTGTCTATGGGCTGATTATTAAAACTAATAATTTCTTGTTGTGCGCTAACTCCAGCTTGTGCGGCCAAACTATTAGGCTCAACTGTACCGATAATCGGTGCTAAAGATCGCACGCCAATGACCAATACCAACCATAACGCGACAAAAGCAAAAAGAAAATTCAACGCAGGCCCTGCTAACACGATAGCAATTCGCGCCAGAACAGATTTATTATTAAAAGCCAAATGCCGCTCTTCTGGGAGTACCTCCCCTTCAGATTCATCAAGCATTTTTACATAGCCACCCAAGGGAAACAAAGACCAAACATATTCCGTGCCTTTTTTATCATGCCAACGGCACAATACCTTGCCAAAGCCAAAAGAAAAACGTAGTACCTTAACGCCACACCATCTAGCCACTTGGAAATGACCGTACTCATGCACCACTACCAGCAAAAATTATGCAAGAAAAAAAACAGAGAAAGCCAAAAACAACGCGTGTAACAATCAAAAATAAAGAAACCGATACAACATACGATAAAACGGAGAAAGTCGCTTACGTGTCAAATTCTAATAGTCAAAACGCGATTAAAGACGA
>CAZSAO010000010.1:26394-64627 GCA_964605275.1 uncultured Legionella sp. | reverse complement strand
CCACCTATGCTGCGCTCATTTTGCCTGACTTTATTCCAATATGAGCTCAAATATAGCCGTTCGAGTGCTTGTTTAGCCATACCCTCTGAACAGTTACCTTTAGAAAAACTTTGCTTAAAATAATAACAATAATTCCGCGCAAAAAGCGCGGAACGTGGGCGATTAGAACTAAATGATATTTTTTTAGATGGGATGCTATACCAACATTAAATTATAACGAACCTGAATGTTGTTCTAAATATTCAGCAACACCTTGTGGCGATGCTTTCATACCTACATCACCTTTTTTCCAGCCCGCAGGACATACTTCGCCATGCTCTTCAAAGAATTGAACCGCATCAAGGGTTCGCAATAATTCATCCACATTACGACCAATCGGTAAATCATTAACCACTTGCGCGCGCACCATTCCTTTTGTATCAATAATAAATGCACCACGGAAGGCAACACCTGCTACAGGATGCTCTACTCCATAGGACTGGCAAATACTGTGATTCATATCAGCGGCCATTGTATAACGAACAGGGCCGATTCCGCCTTTTTCAACAGGCGTATTACGATAAGCATTATGCGTAAAATGGGAATCGATAGAAACAGTAATAACTTCCACATTACGGCTCTTAAATTCATCAATACGATGATCCAATGCAATTAACTCAGAAGGACAAACAAAAGTAAAATCTAGTGGATAGAAAAATACTAACCCATATTTACCTTTAAGTTGCTCATGTAAATTAAATTTATCAACAATCTCACCTGTTCCTAACACCGCAGCCACCGTGAAATCTGGCGCTCTTCTACCGACTAATACGCTCATCGTATATCTCCATTTAATATGCGAAATTCCGCACTTATTCTTAATTATAAACCAATAGAAATCATTTAAATTGAACTGTACGCAAATAAATTAGGCAACAGTAGCTTCACGCAATATTGTTTCTAATTCGCCTTGTTGCAACATTTCAGCAATAATATCAGAACCACCAATTAATTCTCCTTTTACAAATAATTGTGGAAAGGTAGGCCAATCAGAGACTTGCGGTAACATTTGTCGCACATCTGGATTCGCTAAAATATCCACATAAGCAAAATCTACACCACACGTTTCAATGCATTTTACCGCACGCGCAGAAAAGCCACATTGAGGCATTTTCGGCGTACCTTTCATATAAAGGATAACCGCGTTATCAGCAATTTGTTTTTTAATTTTATCTAAAGTATCCACAAACACACCTCTAATTAAGAAAACCGCATTATGTACGGTATAAACGCCACGTCAATAATCAATTATTACTGCTGTAGCGTTTACAAACCATGCAAAAACATAAAAATTGAACTAATAGTATACATTCTTTTGCCTATAATGATAAGCATCCCCCACAAGAAAAACCACTACATTGAATATCTTTCTTATCCTGCTACACTTAGCATTTTCTCCCACAAGGAATAAGATCATGACTTTTTCATTACCACAACTACCCTATGCTTTAGATGCATTGGCTCCGCATATTTCAAAAGAAACACTGGAATATCATTACGGCAAGCATCATCAAACCTATGTCACTAATTTAAATAAATTGGTCGAAGGCACCGAGTTTGCCCACATGAGCTTAGAAGAAATTATTAAACACGCCAAAGGTGGTATATTTAATAATGCAGCACAAGTATGGAATCACACATTTTATTGGCACTGCCTAAGCCCTCAAGGCGGCAATGAACCTCAGGGTGCATTAGCAGAAGCAATTACTACTCATTTTGGCTCTTTTGCGGCATTTAAAGAACAATTTACGCAAGCAGCCATTACAACATTTGGTTCCGGTTGGGCCTGGTTAGTGCAAGACGAAGCTGGCGTATTAAAAATAATTAGCACGAGCAATGCCGGCACGCCAATGACTGAGGGATTAAACGCATTATTAACCTGTGATGTGTGGGAGCACGCCTATTATATTGATTATCGTAACTCTCGTCCTAATTACATGGATGCCTTTTGGTCTTTAGTCAATTGGGATTTTGCCACAAACAACATGCGTTAATTTTCAATCGCGCGTCAAGGTAAATGAGGTCCTCTTACTTTGATGCGTGACTTAAAACTTATAAGCTGTAGTTGCAAGGAGTACAATAAATGGCTTTAGTTACCAGTTATAATCCAATACCCGTTACATTTACGCATGGCAAAGGTGTTTGGCTCTATGATGAGCAAGGAAAAGAATACCTTGATGGTCTTAGTGGTATTGCCGTATGCGGACTTGGCCATGCCCATCCAGAGGTAACGCACACTATTCAACAACAAGCAGCCAAACTATTACATACATCCAATACGTATCACATTAAAGAACAAGAATTACTGGCGGAAAAACTAACCCAAATGGCCGGTATGGAACAAGTGTTTTTTGCTAATTCAGGTGCGGAGGCCAATGAAGCGGCTATCAAATTAACTCGCTTATATGGTCACAAAAAAGGTATTGAAACACCTTCGGTTATTGTTATGGAGCGCGCATTTCATGGTCGTACTATGGCCACCTTAACCGCATCGGGCAGTAGGAAAGTGCAAGCGGGCTTTGAACCGCTGGTCCCAGGATTTATTCGCGCACCATTTAATGATATTGATGCTATTCATAAAATTGCCGCACATCGAGAAGATGTGGTAGCCATTATGCTTGAGACCATCCAAGGTGAAGGAGGCATCTATGCCGCCGAAGAAGGATATTTGCGCGAAATAGCACGTATCTGTGATGAGCATCAATGGCTATTAATTATTGATGAAGTACAAACAGGCAATGCCCGAACAGGAACGTTTTTTTCCTATATGCACTACCATATTCAGCCTGATATCGTCACCACAGCCAAAGGTTTAGGTAATGGCATTCCTATTGGCGCCTGCTTGATGAGCAAAAAAGCAGTGGACTTATTTAAGCCTGGCAATCACGGTTCTACCTTTGGTGGCAACCCATTGGCTTGTGCCACAGCATTAACGGTATTAGAAGTAATTGAACGTGATAAGCTCTGCGCTAAAGTAATAAAAAGCAGCAGCTTATTAATGAGTCAACTCATTAATGCGTTAGGCGAACATCCGCATGTCAAAGCCATTAGAGGCAAAGGACTCATGCTTGGTATTGAATTAGATAGGCCCGCCATGGAGATGAGAGCTCTTGGACTCAAGCATGGTGTGCTATTTAATGTTACCGCGGACAGTGTTGTGCGCCTACTTCCGCCATTAATTATTAATGAAGCAGAAATAACCGAGCTGGTTCGACGCATTACGTTAACAATTAATGAATTTACTAATAAAGCATCTTCTGACTGATAACGGGGCAAATCACTCAAAGCTCTAGGTCCCGCGATTTCGCGGGCTCCATAAACGTCTCTGAATACGCATAGCAAATAAAACGCATTAGACCCGCAAGCACATCTCGAGACATTAAAATCTGAATTATCAACCCCTTCTTATCTCACAAAAAATAAAACATGCGCTAAACTTATCATATCTATAAAAAAGAGGGACAAGGAATGTCAATTAAAATCGCAAAACAAGGCAGGGAATTATTACGCGACTCCTTATTAAATAAAAGTACCGCCTTTAGTGAACAAGAAAAAACACTTTTTCATCTACACGGTTTAGTACCGCAAATAACTGAAACACTAGAGGAGCAAGTGATTCGCTGCAACGATGCGTACAGCAGCAAAACAACCGATTTAGAAAAACATATTTATTTAAGAGCCTTACAAGATACCAACGAGGTATTATTTTATCGCTTTATTTTAGATAATTTAACTGAAATTATGCCGATTATCTACACTCCAGTAGTGGGTGAAGCCTGCCAAATGTTTTCCCATATTTATCGCCAACCGCGTGGTTTATTTTTAAGCTACCCAGAGCGTCATACAATGGATCAAGCTATTGCGGCTATTGCTGCGCATCGCCAAATTAAAGTTATTGTCGTTACTGATGGCGAACGCATATTAGGTTTAGGCGATCAAGGTGTGGGTGGATTAGGTATCCCTATTGGTAAGTTATCTTTATATACTAGTTGTGGCGGTATAGCGCCTGAATATACTCTTCCTATTGTTTTAGATGTAGGAACTAATAATCGTGAGCGTCTTGATGATCCCGAATATATTGGCTGGCGACATGAACGAATAAATGGCGAAGAATACGCCGCTTTTATCGAGCACTTTGTACACTGTATCAAAAAATATTTACCCACTACTTTGCTACAATTTGAAGACTTTGCTCAACAAAACGCCTATCCACTCTTAGAACGCTATAAAGATCAATTATGTACCTTTAATGATGATATTCAAGGTACCGCTGCGGTGGCCGTAGCCGCGATTATTGCTGCCACTAAAGTGGCGAAAATACCCTTAAAAGAACAACGCATTGCGGTATTGGGTGCAGGTTCTGCTGGATGTGGCATTAGTGAACAATTAGTTCAAGCGATGATAGCTCAAGGTATTAGCGAGCAAGAAGCACGCGCGCGTTTTTACTTAGTGGATCGCAATGGGTTACTGCATGATGGGATGGACGCATTACTCTCCTTTCAAAAACCATTAGCACAATCGTCAACTGCCATAGCGCCATGGCGCGTTGCCGATAAGCAGCACATCACTTTGGAAGAAGCCATTACCCAAGGTAAGCCTACCATTTTATTAGGCGTTTCAGGACAACCGAATCAATTTACTGAAACAATAGTGCGTGCCATGTCGACCTATTGTTTGCACCCGATTATATTTCCACTTTCCAACCCCACATCACGTGCCGAAGCCATTCCTGCTGACCTTATCACCTGGAGTGGAGGGCGCGCATTAGTCGCCACTGGCAGTCCTTTTGACCCAGTCGTATTTGATGGGCAAGCGATTCCTATCGCCCAATGCAACAATTCGTATATTTTCCCCGGCGTGGGTCTTGCTGTTGTTGCAGGACAAGCCTTGCGCGTAACAGATAAAATGATGATGGCCGCAGCCTTAGCTTTGAGTGATTTAGCACCTGCCGTGCAACAAGGTAGGGGGCGTCTATTGCCAGAGCTCTCCACCATTCGCGAAGTAAGCCAACACATTGCCAAAGCCGTTATTATACAAGCGATAGCCGAAGGGCATGTAAAAAAAATGAGTGAGGAAGAAATTAATGCGCGCATAGAAAACACGATGTGGTCACCAAAATACCAAAATTATATTTAGGGGTACATCAACAGTATCTTTTTTACTCATCAAAGGTTTCTTCACAGGCTAAATTATGTGAAAATAATTCTTTTATTTTACGCTTAATCAGCCTGTTCACCTCAATTGAGATCTTTATGCCTTTAATCACTAACCATCTTGCGCAAGCGATATCCGCTTTACAGGCAGGAAATCCTGTGGCCATTCCTACCGAAACAGTTTATGGTCTCGCCGCCTTGGTTAATAACTCCAACGCAATTAAGTCGGTTTATGCTATGAAGCAAAGACCACTAAACCATCCATTAATAGTGCATGTGGGCAGTGACTGGGATTTAAGCGAATATGTGGAAGAAATTCCTGATTATGCACAACAATTAATTAATGCTTTTTGGCCAGGCCCATTAACCCTAATTTTTCGTTGTAAAAAAGATGCCATCAATCCGCTGGTAACCGGAGGACAAGATACGGTAGCTATTCGCTGCCCGGCTCACCCGATTGCCCAAAAAGTATTACACGCCTTACAAACTGCTTTAGTTGCCCCATCCGCCAATCCTTTTGGTAAAATTAGCCCAACTACGGCTTTGCATGTAAAACAATCTTTTCCCGAACAAGAATTACTAATTCTCGATGGGGGCCGTTGCTCGGTGGGCATAGAGTCAACTATTGTTGATGCTACTGCGGCAGATAGTTATCAAATATTGCGCCACGGCACGCTCAGTGAGCCGGCTATTACCAAAGTAATTCATACCCATATGCGTAAAATAGAACATAATATTCGCGTGCCAGGCAAGTTAGATAGCCATTATCAACCACAAAAAACTTTATTTTATTTTACCCATAAAAAAGAGTTAGAGGCCTTTTGTCAGCAAAGAGCCGGAACTGTATTTGTCATCGCCACCGAAAAACCGGCCTCAACCAGCTCGCAATTTTTTTGCTCTCTTGACAAGCAAGCCGATAAAGCCGCTTATAATTTATATTACAATTTACGCCAAGCCGATACGTCACTAGCTCAATGCATCGCCATTGAATTACCACCAGCAACCAATGAATGGCAAGGTGTAAAAGAGCGAATATTAAAGGCTGGATATCCTTACGTACCTGAATTTTAAAGCATGTCAAAATCTAACTTTATCTTTTTTGGCTTTGGTTATACCGCCAAAGCCTTAACTCCTAAACTCATTGCACAAGGTTTTAACGTTGTAGGAACTACGCGCACACCATCGATGGCAAATCATGGCGCGCAATTAATTAATTTTAATTGCCCTCAACTAAAAGAATCTTTAAAGCAAGCCACGCACCTGTTAATTTCTATTCCACCGCAACCACTCACTAATGATGTCGTATTGTTGACTTATGGCAATCTAATAAAAAAATACGCGCCTCATTTACAATGGCTAGGCTATCTTTCATCCACCGGAGTATATGGTGATCATCAAGGCGCGTGGGTAACGGAACACAGCGCGTGCATACCGCACACCGCAACAGGCATTGCTCGTTTAAAAGCCGAAGAAGAATGGGCTTCTTTTGCCAAAGACCATGAACTACCACTGCATATTTTTAGACTCTCTGGTATTTATGGGCCAGGAAGAAATGTTCTCGAACGCATAGTAAAGGGAAAAAAATACTCCATCGTAAAAGAGAACCAAGTATTTTGTCGTATCCATGTAGACGATATCGTAGCAACCTTACTCGCTTCTATTAAGGCGCCTAAGCCACTATCCATTTATAATGTGTCTGATGATGAGCCGGCGGCCCCCCATCATGTAGATAAGTACGCCGCAGCTCTTTTACAGCGTGAGCCACTGCCACTGCTTGCACTTTGTGAGGCCAATTTATCTCCTATGGAGCAAGAATTTTACTCTAGTAATCGTCGTGTCTATAATTTAAAAATGAAACAGGAGTTACATCCTACTTTACTTTATCCGAGCTTTCGTGAAGGATTACAGCACATTTGGAGAACTGATTTTGCACATAAATCGTTGGATTAAATTGATTTTATGGCTTGCGCTCTTTGAGATGATTGGCGCACTATTAGGTTCACTGACACCTAAGAAATTACTCAAAAGTACCTGCTGCACGTGCAAAAGAAGCAAGATATTGTTTTACATCTCTTACTATTTTTATAATTCGGTAATAAACAAAATTACATCCTAAATCCATAAGAATATATAAACCGCCAGCACCTGCTGGGGTATAAGCAATAGAAGGAAAATTAGGATGATTTCCTAACACGCCATACCATTGCCAGGCAGAAAAAACCGTACCACACAATTCAATATAATAAGTCATTAAAAACATCGCCAAATAAAATATTTTTTTCTTCTTTATGCGTAAAACTAATAAAAAAATAATATAACCAATAAAGCTGGCTACATCATGGAGCAGCAGCAAGGAAGTAAAAACTAGGACAAAAGCAGATTTAATTAAATAAGATTCTATTATGCGATGATGGCGCCACATTAATGGGTGATTGCTTATATGATAGACGCACGCATAAATCACAGCATGTCCTAACGGAATATAAATGGGAATATTATGCAGGCGATATTGATAAAGAACCAAAACAAAAGAGCCAAAAATCTCTGCCGTTAACCCGGAAATAGTCATTAATAAAATTAACCAATAAAGCCGTCTTTTTGCGACAAAAAGCATCCAACAATAAGTAGCAAGCATAATACTATTTGCTATATCTTGCGCATTCGGCAGATAAGAGCTTAGCCACAGGCTATCAATAAACATAAATAAAGGCGTGCCGCAAAGAACAAAAGCCACCTGAAATAATGTCACAAAGGACATGCTCTTTTTTTTCTTATTAACTTGAGTCATTCAGTAATTCACCAATAATAAAGAATATATAAGCAATACATGCTAATCACTTTTTTAGGGCAATCGCATCTAAAATTGAACATAAATACGCCACCTATTGCTCCGCTCCACGCTTGATGCGTAGAATCCATACAATACCGCATCATGTCCGAAACTCGATTCCGCGCAGGAACGTAGGGGGTATGGACTTAAACGATTTTACTAGATGTAGATGCGCCATCTCTTGATCACTTTTTAGCATAACGCACTATAACTATATATTAAATATGTTATTATTTCTTATAAAAGCAGTATGTTAACAGGGCAAGATCATGAATGATTTAAAACCTTTCTAATTGCCTACGTACCGGGCTTTACGCGCGGTATCCATCGATCTTGCCCTATTACTAGATCCTGTGGACAAGCCACAGGACGTAGTAATGGGATTTAAAAAATACAAAAAATTTGAGTGATTTAAATTAAATCACTCATGCGTTAGCCCTGAGTATGTTAAGGAATGAATAAAACATGCGTATAATAAGTCTTATCCAACAGGTAGTTACCAACCCCAATGTATATATTGCCGCACTCATTAGTACGTTAATAGGTCTTGGCGTCGGCGGGGCAATAGGCATGTTTGCGGGTGGATTTATCGCGTACACAAAAGAACAATGCGGTGCATGCTTACCCTACATGTTAGATGTTAATATTATGCTGCTATTAAGCATTATCAGTGGGTTAATTTTAGGTGCATGTGCCGGTGCGAGTATAATTGGTTCAATCACCATCTATCAAATCCATCGCAAATTTAATACGTTATCGATGGTATCTTCAGCCACTATTAATAACGTATTAAAAGAAACATTAAGTGTAAGTATAGAGCTCGCCATTGGGCTGTTATTAGGAGCTATTATTGGCAGTCTCAAACAACCGGGCTACGGCTCATTAATAGGTGCTCTTTTTGGAATAAGTCTCATGCTTATCTCGACTTCTTTAGAAAAAAAATCAAAAAAATGAACAAATTACCTTTAAAAATTTTAAAATAAAGCAGTGAGCTTATTGACAATAAATAGAATTGGAGCTTAGCATGCAAGACGATTTGAGTTTAATGGAATACTAATGGGAATTGACGCCTTTCGTCTCTTAGTAGAGGACGATTTAAAAGCGGTAAATGAATTAATTATCGAGAAAATTAAATCGCCGGTTAAACTTGTCAACGATATTGCAGAACATGTAATTCAAGCGGGCGGCAAAAGATTACGCTGCCTCGTTGTTCTCTTAACCGCTCACGCCTGTGGTTATCAAGGTAGAGAGCATATTAGTCTTGCTGCAATGATAGAATTTTTCCATACCGCCACCTTGCTGCATGACGATGTTCTTGACGACTCAGCACTGCGTCGTGGAAAAAAAACAGCTAATACCATCTGGGGCAATAAAGCAAGTATTTTAGCCGGCGATTATTTGTTTAATTGATGGTTGAGGTCGGTGATATCAGCATTATTCAATTATTAATTGGTATTGCGCCGCAAATGGGTAGTGGTGAAATAGAGCAGTTTTCTAATAACCATCGCGCCAATATTTCTTTAGACGAATATTTTGCTTCCATTCAAGCTAAAACAGCACTGTTGTTCGCCGCATCGGCAAAGCTTGGGGCTTTGATTAGTAAATCAAACCATAAAATCCAAAAAGGATTATATCTCTACGGGCTGCATTTAGGTAATGCCTTTCAACTAATCGATGATGCAATGGATTATTGTGCCGATGCACAAACTATGGGTAAAAATATTGGCGATGATTTAGCGAATGGTAAAGCCACATTACCTCTGCTGCATGCATTAGAGCACGGTACTCTGGCACAAAAAAATATTATTATCGAAAGTATTGAGCACGGTTCACTAGAGCATTTACCCCAAATCCTTGATGCATTAACACAAACCGATGCCATTAACCACACCCTAAAACTAGCAGCTACTAAAATAGATGATGCTATCACAGCGTTAAGTGTGCTACCGGACTCCGCTTATAAAGAGGCACTAAAACAGTTAGCCCTCTATACTCTAGAACGCACGAGCTAATCCTTTTTTGAGTGAGCGAATGAATACAAGCATTAATGATTTAAATGAATTAATTCACCCATCATGGGGTTCAGAACAATGGATTCGTGAAGGCTGGGAGCGCATTACCGCGGAAGAGCAACATCGTGTGCGTGAACGAGTACATGCTTTTTTTCAAAATGGTTTTCCATTTGCCATTAAACATGACAAGTTATTATATATTTATCTATTTTCCTTAATGGCGCAGCTAGAAGTTTTAGGTATTCAATTACCTCTGCGTTTTAGCGATAAAATCAGTAACCCTTCGCTACGTGAGCGCATGCGCGCGCAACTTATCGATGAAATTTTTCATGCGATTATATTTACCAAAGTTGCATTCATGCTGTCCGCGCCCTATCAATTTCCGCCGACGTACAATGATAAAATTGAACAAATTTGCCGCTTTATCCGCACAGTAGACTGCCCTAAAATCGGGGTGGTCGTAATGAACTTAGTATGCGAAGGTTTAGTGGAGGAAGTGTTTTCGGTGATGCATGCTAATAATATTGCTCCGGAATTATTTGGTTTGGTTCTTGAAGATGAGCATCGACATGTTTGTGAAACAGACCTGTATCGCGAAATTGGTTTGCCGGATGCGCAAACGCTTGAAGATAATTTGCATACTCTAGAATCACTCATTATTTCGGCCTTTTCATTGCAGTCACAATACGGTAGCGCGGTAACGGCACTACTAGGTCCCCGCGGGACTCGTGATATGCTATTTACAATAAATGACAAGCATATTCGCCAATTAAAAAAAATAGGTATGACGCCTAGTGATGAATGGGATTTAGCATTTCAAGTAGGAGTCGATTTAAACCAAGAGTTTAAACCGCAAGTAACCCAAGTTACTAATGAAGTATTTCAAGAAATCTCTGAGCTAGAGATGTCGCCCATGCGCAATGTATTAATGACCCAATTCAATGCACCAGGCGATCCCACGATGGTGGCGCAATTTAATGTGGATATTACTCGCTTTGGCTTTTTTGATGAAAATCACCCCAGCGAATTACTAACACCATTAATGATGCAAGCAATTAGCCATGTGCTTCATGCTCATGATGAACTACGCCACTTTCTAAGCTATAAAAAAATGCATTGCAGCAAAGGGGCTTATGTTACCTTAATTGAAAAACTGCCCGAATGCCACGACCATATGGGCACCATGTTTTTTAAAAATTGCCATGAAATGCGCATTGAAGAATTATTAGGTCGTATTGCCCGTAATAAAAAAGTGATGATTTATGCATACAAAAGACGTGCGTTATTAGAAGCTCAATCCCCTGAGTTAAAACAACATTTCGCACGCAATTTTTATGAAGGAGCATACGACGTACATCCTTTTCCAGCTCCTGGTACTCAAGGTGTTTATTTAAGTAATATAGGCTCTTTTGGTTTTACTAACGCCACCGCTCCCTTATCTAAGCACATTGGCTTACATGCAACATTACTCGCGGTGGAGCGCAAGCAAGTCTGGGATGTCGCCACGAAATCTTTTGTAATTAAAGATTTTTTACCGATTTCTTTTAGCGCCGATACTCGTGTTTTTGACGGCCTATTACCCATTCCTCAACTCATCAATGAAGCATTTCAACTAATGTTAGATAAAATGAATCATCAGAATGATGAGGACACAGAGGAGCAAGAGCTATTTGGCAGTGAATATCACGAATTAGCGGATAAATTTACCAGCGCCCTATTGAATCCCAAAAACTTATACGGCCGCAGAAAATTGCTTTCTTATTTAATTAGCAAAAAATCTTTTCTGAAAAAAATAAAAAGTCTCTATCAACAAGAAATTAAAGAAAGCGGACTCGATGTTAAAGCATATATTAGCGAACATTTAATGAAAGATTGTGGCCAAATAGATCTCCAAGAAACGCTAGAAAATGACAAAATAACACGGTTGATAGATAAATTGCTGCACGAAAATAAAGAGTTAGGTCATCGCATTCTGTATATGATGCAAACAGGATACATCGATTATGTCGATGTTGAGAAGTCAATTAATGAGCTGTACCAAAAAATAGCTAATACTCGCTTACATAAATTAGTCAAAATATTACCGAAAATATTAGGTTAATAATAACGTTAAATAGGTTTAATAATGAATACTATAAAATACAAGCGAATGCTAAACACAATTATTTCCACCCCAAGTTTATATATTGCTCTTGTTATTGGTGCCGCTTTAGGTAGTATTAGCGGAGGCATTGGCGGAAGTATAGCCGGGGCTATTACCGGTTTTCTATCTGGCGGACAGCTCGGCGAACAACTTAAAGTATGTATGGATTTACCAACGGTGATTTGGGGTCATGCTATCCAGGCCATTAATATGAATTTATTGTTAGGGGCATTAATCGGTGGCGCTCTTGGTGGTGCTCTGGGGGCCGCTGGTACAAGTTTATTCACAGGGTTTTGTGTGTATCACAATAAAACATTGCCCAAGCTATTATCCAATAAAACAATTCATCCAGTAATCACCTTTTGTGCCACAGTGGGCAGCATCCTAGGTCTAGGTATTTTTTTTGGTGCCTTGCTAGGAATATTCATTCACCCAATCATTGGTCCAGCTATAGGGGCATGCTGTGGATTTGGTTTAGTATTAGCCATAACCATTGGTTGGGTTCGTAAACTTTAATGCCAATTAGTGCGCCGATAGAGCGATTACAATAAGCCAGAATAATGTCCTATAATTTAACAAACAGGACTTTTACTGGCTTAAAATGACTGACAATAAAATACATGCTATCAACACAACAGATAATGCGAGTATCATCAGCGATTTCACGGACAACGAATCACTAGCGAGCTCAAGCGAAGATCGCTCAACAAACGCATCACTCTCCTCATTAATGCGGCTAGAACAAGCTATTGCAATAGTGAGTAGTGATCTTGCTCAAATAACACGGCAAATTGAACAATCGACCAAAGAATACAACCAATATACTCTCCCCATTACTAAATTAAAAAATATCCTTAATAATGGCACTCAAGATTTAAATGCATTCAAAGAGCAATTACAAACGGCAACGCAAATTTATAATAATACTTGGACATTAGATAGAGAGTACATTGCTACATTACGGCACAACAAAGAAACAGTCGAGCATAAAATAAAAGCCAAAGAGCTGGATTTAACTGATAAAAATAATAAACTTAATAAATTACTTGAAGAGCAAAATGCCTACGCCCAACATAGAGAAGATTTATTAATCCAAAAGCAGGCCATTGCAGCCGAATTAGAAAAACTCAAAGAAAATAGAGACAACGCAGATGATACAACCGATAGTTTATCGAGTTATTCTAGTGATGAATTAGATAAAAAGCATGGCACAAGTCGTCCGATTGCATCACGCTATGCGCTAGAGAAACCCTTATTCGAAGTAAAAATTAGCATATTAAACAATTTAAATGACCAACATACGAATTACTCCACCCTACTTAGTGAACAGATAGAACAACTAAAACAAACTCAAAGTGCCCTCTCCACGCAACAAAAACAATTGTTGCAAGAAAAAGAGCCCATTGAAGAACATATCAAAATTAACAAGCAAAATATTGAAGAAGCACAAGCAAAACTAACAAACCTGCAACCCAACACATTTGTAGGGAACAATTGGTATAGCTTTAAAAAAAACATCATGAATTTATTGGGCTTTAAAACGAACATACAATCTCTTGAGGGACAATTAGTATTTTATAAAGAACAAGATAAACTATTTCAAAATAATCTATCCCCTCTTGAAGAAAAAGAAACAAAGCTATTGGCGCAAACGAATAACATCAATTTAAGCATAGCGTCGGCTATTAGCGAACAAAACAACGAGTTGCAAAAAATTGAAGAGCTCTTGGCACAACAAGATACATCGTTAAGCACCATTCATCAGACACTGCACGAATTACAAGATAAAGTAAATCGTGATGAGGAGAATGAACGTCAAAGCCTAATCCAGCGATGTACCATTAACAATCAATTAGGACTCTACACATTAGAGTCCACTGACAGCATCGCAATCAAACATGCCGTGCGCCGGTTTTTACAATCACCCACCAATATCTATTTAGAACAACTAACCCAAACACTCCATACCCACACAAACCATCCTCTTGATAACAATGTAGTTCTCTTAATAGAAGATGTGAATAAATTATATGCCGAGATTTCTCTGCCACAAAGCCAGCACTTAATAGCTAATGGCCGCATCGTGCGCGAAAAAACAATCGATTTACTGACGCAACAAATCAATACCAACAGAGATAAAATAGCACAGCTAGAAAAAATTATACCGCAATTAATAGAACAAAAAATTCCTTATGAAGAGCGTTTAAGTGCGGTAGAACACAATGAGCACGCTCTAATGTGTACTTATAAATTATTGTATCTTGCGCAAATGCGCTACCATAAGGCAGAAAACAAAAATGAACAACGCGCAAGTTTTGCCATCATGACTTATTTACGGCAAGAGGCAAAAAACATTGCACACTATATTCCTAATCACCACTACCAAGAATTTAGCGATTTTGATCAAATAAAAAATAAAAGCATTGATTATGAAACTGCTCGCCAAGAAATTTCTGCCATTTTAAGCGTAAAAGAACAAATTGAACTAACTGCAGAAATACCATTAACCATAACAACAATACCTGCGTTAGCTCTAAATCCTCAAACACTCAAAGAAATTATGGCTCTACCCGCAATAAATACTCAAGTAGATAAATTAACTCAAGAAATTCTTAGCTTAGATAATATAATAAACAACGCGATAGAGTGTTATAACGATTTTACTAAAAACAGTACGGATGATGTATTAAAAAATATTAATTTTTTTTCTCAGGCTCTACAAAATCAAACAAGTACACCCGAGTTCTCAGTCCACAATCAAAAACTGTTAGCAGCAAGAGAACAACTAAATAAAATAATTGAATATTATAATGAAAGCGATCCTGCTGATATAAACACAACATTACAACGAGTTAGTGAACAATTAGCTCATTTTGATGAGGAAATACAACAAGTATTTGCTATTGAACGCCTACAAAACATTATAAACATTGCCATAAATCCAGAACAAAAATTACTCAAACAAGCACGCGAGACAATAATAAAAGATCCCCTGATGCTCAAATTATTAAATAGGCAAGAGCACTATTATAAATTACCCGAGCTGGTTACAAAAGAGTTCAATAAACAACAAAATGAATATGCTACACACAAAAAAGTAATTACTCAGACTCTAGATGAACTTATCTCATTACAAAATATCGATCAGCAACTTACTCTTGATAAAGAACACATTAGTACGCAAAAAAAAGAGCCCGATATCCGCCTGTATTTAAATACGTTAATTGCTCAAGGGGAATCAATAAAATCTATATGGAATGACTCACCCGTTAGAGGGAAGTTGATGCACTTTCTCCAAGATCCAACGCAAAAATGCCTGGATGAATTAAACGTGAGTATAAGTGAAGATAAAAACCACAAAAAAAATAAAGAGCTCATCGCATTAATCAAGGAAACAAAGCAACTGTATTCATCCGGAGAACATAATATCCTACAAAAACAAAATACCGATGCGCCAAACCAAGACACTCAAAAATATAAAACACAATTACAGGCACATACAAATGGGAACTCCAACAATAGTACACCACCATTAACAAAGCCTCCCTTTTTCTAACTGCCGTTATCAAGCGGTGAATTACTCTTAATTTGACAAAAAAATTAAATCGTTTTACTATTTTTTATTCTTGTAAACCTCATGGCTACGTCATCCAGAGCGACGCGAAGGATCCACTAAATAGTGTACTTCCTCTCGTTTTATACCATGTTTAAACTCATCCATCTTAATTTGTGCTCGGACAATAACAAACGTTATTATCGGTTAACTTACATAACGTAAGGCCTTTAAGTATTTTTTCACTATCAGTAGCAGGAGATAACTGGTGCAATCCTTTTCTCATCAATTATCCAACGCCGAATATTATTCAATCGGTGCAATCACAGCCTTTGCTGAAGTTATTGTAACTAATCCCCTATGGGTCATTAAAACCAATCTTCAACAAGAGCAGCCCATTCCACGAACATTAAAAGGGTTATATCGCGGAGGATTAACTAATATATTAGGATTTGTTCCCTTAACCGGTTTACAAGTAGCAATAACTCCGTGGATAGAACATCGCATATTTGGCTCATTGACGCCTCAGCAACAAAAAATCAATGCAGCCCTGTTTAGTGGTATTTTATCCTCTTTTGCTTGTTGTCCTATTGAGTTAATAATGACGCAACAAAATAACCATCCTGGCCTTACGTTAATAAATGCAATAAAAAAACAAATAGCATGGCATGGAATAAAAGGATTGTTTATTGGTCAGTCAGCAACACTTATCAGAGAAGCAGGATTTTCTGTTTGTTTTCTAGCGCTTACTCCTCTTGTAAAAAATGAGCTCAAGCAACACATCAATGACGATAACATCGCAGCCATTGCTGCAGGCACCTGTACTGGTTTAACACTCACTCCTATATCTCAACCAATTGACACAATAAAAACCATGCAACAAGCCAATGCACACCAGATGCATGGCTTTTTCCGTACAGCCAAAGACATTGGTTTTTCTAAATTATTTTCAGGCACCTTATTAAGAGGAGGCACCCTTATCACCTCATTAACGGTAATGAGTTGGCTAAGAGAGCAAATGGAGCGCTATTATGAAATGCAGCACCAACCTAATGAGCAAAATAATCGAGATACAACAAAATACACCAAATAGTATGCGGTTCATTTTCATTTGCACTAATTTTACAAAAGACGAGCAATTGTTCTAAAAAAGACCAACTATACTCAAAAGGAGTTTTATAACCTGTGTGGCAAGACAAGGATTTGCCAAGATCCCTTTTTTGGATGTAAGGGAGCCACATATAATAAATGAGGCTATCCATGTATACTTTAAAGAATAAGCTATTTGTGCCATTGATCTTGCTGTTTTTTCAAATAACCACCAACACTAGTTTTGCCGCAACAGCTCCCCAACCCAACTCAAGTATTGCCACCGAAGTACAAAGTAATGGCTCCCAATATTGGACCAACGTTTCGATTAAGCTCACGAACACAGGCACCAGCGATATTGATTTTAGAAACAGCACGATTGAAGCTAATTTACCTGCCGCCGTTAGCGATGTATACGGTAGCTATTCGCCTTTAAGCTGGCCCACCATCAGCGTACAATCAACGCCCAACGGCTCGGTTAACAAGGTTATTATCGGCTTAAATTTTGGCACAGAAAGCTGGATACAAACTAATTTACCCGCAAAAAAAAGCATCACCTTGCAATTTGGTGTTGCAGCAGCAGTAAATAATACCTCCGTAGCCAATAGCGTGAAGGTATACACCAATAGTCCGGCCCCTACCACCACAGGCAGTATTACCATTCAAAGCCCACAAAGCCCGGGAGCTGATGCCGGCAGCAATGCCAGTGCCACACTAACAGGACCTCTAGGCAATAGTATACAAGTGAGCATTCCTTGGAGCAGCAGCAAAAATATCGCCGCATTAACTTTAGGCACATATACTCTTCATACCAACCAAGCAGGATCTTATCCTGGCGGTGCGGACCAACAAATTACACTCAGCAATAGTAACTTAAATGCTAATGCCCAAATTACCTATACCGCTCCGATAAAAAGTGCGCAAATCAATATTATGATGCCCGCAGCACCCGTAGCTAACACGCCCAAACAATCGGCTTATTTATCGTTAAATGGCTCTGTGTCCGTAATTCCATTACCATGGGGCAGCACAAAACAAATTACCGCCATTGATAAGCAAGCCTATCAATTATGGGTTCCTGATTTTACTTATGGCGATAACGTGTACAGCTCCAGCATTCCGGAAACCAAAGCACAGACTATTATCGCTTCAGCCACTACCCCAATCACGGTCAATGTGTCTTATACATCCACCGTGATTCCTACGATGAAAGCCACTTTAGATATTAAAGGCTTGCCTCAAAGCAGTAGCACTATAAATGTAAGCTTAGTGAGTAGCAGCAAGACCTATACCTTTTCTAATTTAAATAATGGCACTCACCCAATAACAATTCAAAGTGGCACCTATAATGTATCAACCGATATATTTAGTGCACAAGGTAAATCGTATATGGCATCACTAAGTAATCCTTATGTTCTTACTGAGGGATCAACTATTGCTATTACATATACTGAATCTAAAAGTGCCTTGTTAATGCCATTTAAAGACGTAACCTTCAATATGAACTGGTCGGTTACGCCGGTGTCATCGAATCTGCAAGAAATTGCTGATAACTCAAAACATTACTCCTATATTTTAGCATTCATTACGCAAAATCAATGGGATGCTGCTCATTGCTACCCTGCGTGGGGAGGCTTACCTTCATTAGCATTAAAAGATAAGTTTTACCAAAAAGAAACGCAATATCTACAATCTAAAAATGGCTCTGTAGGTGTCTCATTTGGGGGTGAAAATGGTGTATCCATTGAAAGCACATGTACTCCTGCGGAACTAGTACAGGTATATCAATCTGCTTTTGATATTTATAATGCAGCATTTATTGATTTTGATATCGAAGGAGGGGCTTTAGGCGATACAGCCGCGAATACTAAGCGATTTAATGCCTTAAAAACCTTGCAAGCGCAAAATAGCAAAGCAAAGGTCAGCTTAACATTACCTGCTAATACAGATGGCTTTCCTCTTTATGCCTTAACTTTAATTCAAAAAGCTAAAGACATGGGCGTTGTTATTAGCGAATACAATATGATGACCATGGCTTGGTACGCACAAAAACTACCTGGCAATATTTCAGATAGTGTTGTGGCCAGCGCGCAAAAAGGGCTACAACAATTGCAAGCGATTTTCCCAGAAAAAAGCAAAGCAGAACTTTGGGCAATGATTCGTGTTACTCCTAAAATTGGCGTGGATTACGACCAAAGTATTTTATATCCTGCCGATGCAATCCGTATAGGCCAATTTGTGAAACAAAATGGTTTAGCAGGTATTGGGTTTTGGTCTGCTGACATTGATAGAAATCAAAATAAAACACAAAATTGTAATCAAGGGGCGAACCCTGATTGCTCTAGCATATCACAAGCACCCTATGATTTTACTAAGAGCTTTTTAGGAGGCTTAGCACAATAATTATCATACCATTAAAAAGGCAGCAGATTTTCGCTGCCTTTTTATTTAATACCATCAATAAAAAGAACAAAAATTCAGCAAAATGAATTTTTTATTGCTTTTTTATAAAGTAAAATTTATTATGAAAGCCGTTACTTTACCCTGAATTTAAATACCAGTATAAGGATGGCATTATTATGTCTTTAGTTTTAGAACTGATTGGCTTAAAAAAATCAGCAACATCAACCCCCATTGCACCATTAGGTATTAATAGCCCTATTAATAAATTACAAACAAAATCTCAAAACTATTTTACCATAGCAGCAGATGCTGTTGCTGCCGATGGCGACCAGCTAGGTGTCTCTATCACGCGAAATGGAGCCTTTGATTTAACAAACCCAGCGCATAAAGAGCATATAACAGAATGTTTAGCTCTATTCAAAGAACAAAAACAAAAGTTACACATCCTTGATCAAAAAATAATTTACAGTGCATTGCTCGGAATCGTAGGCTCCTCTTTATCATTTATTCCTTTTGTAAGCTATATTGGTTTAGCTGGTTGGGGTTCTACTATATTTCATCTCGCCCAAAGAAATAGCCAATTTAATGAATATCAAGAAACATTAAAGCTATTAGTGGCTACCTGTAATTGGTCATTAGGACCCGTTTCGCGTAAAAACGCTAACGCAGAATTAACCACCGATTTGGTCATGAGAGACATGATGGCAGCGCTTTACCCCGTGCTCACAGAAAAACAAGTCCGTCATTTAATTGCCGATGATATTGAAGAAGTATTTGCGCAAGAGCTACGCGTATATGAAAGCAAATATCACCTTAATTCCGCAATAGGTACACTGTTCAATACAGCTGAGAAAAAAGCCGATGAGCGTATTGCTTTAGGTAAACGAAGTGCCGAATTTAATCGGTGTGTGTATGGCTATCAAAAGGGAAATGCATTGGATTATTTGGATGCATTTGTTTCCATCTTTCCCGATCTTTATAAAATGATCGTAGAACAATGTAATTATGTACAGCATTATTTCAAAAAAGAAGCAGGCCAAACAACAACAAATCCAAACACACACACTGCAGGGTAAGTACATTAGCAAAAAAAAATCGTAGCCCGTATTAGACGAAGTCGTAATGCGGGGAATTAGGCCATTAAATTCCCGCATTACGCTGCGCTAATACGGGCTACGTGATAGATAAAATTAGATATCGATATTTTCCGCTTCTAAAGCATTTTGCTCGATAAATTCACGTCGTGGTTCAACGTGATCACCCATTAATGTAGTAAATATTGCATCAGCAGCAACCGCATCTTCAATAGTGACTTGCAACATGCGACGAACAGCAGGATCCATGGTTGTTTCCCATAATTGCTCAGGATTCATCTCACCTAGACCTTTATAACGCTGAATCGTTTGTCCTTTTTTCGCCTCATCCATTAACCAATCTAATGCCTGTTCAAAATGGTTAACCGTAATAAATTTATCTCCACGCTTTACATAAGCGCCTTCTTCTACCAGGCTCATTAAAATCGCCCCTAATGAAGAGAGCTCTTTATAATCTTTAGCATAGAAAAACTCAGGATTCATCACAATATAGTTGTCCATTCCATGCTGAGTAATAGTAATACGTGGAAGATATAAATTAGACTCTTCAACTAAATAAGCACCTACTTTATATTGCTCTGTTTTACTCTCTTCCAATTGCAGGCTTTGCTCTAATAATTGACACCAATGCACAATTTTTTCTTGTTGATTAAAATCATCATTATTCAATGCGGGCAAATAGGCAACTCGTTTCAAAATAGCGCCAGGATAACGACGTTTATAACGCGTGCATATTTTTTCCATACGTCTAAATTGCTGTACTAATTCGCCTAATGCCACTGCAGTGATAGGCGGAGCGTCCGGTGAAGGATAAAACGCCGCATCGTCTAAAGCTGCTTGCGTCAAATAATCAAATAGCGCCTCATCATCTTTAACGTATTGCTCATTTTTCCCTCTTTTTACTTTGTATAAAGGAGGCTGGGCAATATAAATATAACCTCGTTCTAATAGCTCGGTGGTTTGGCGATAGAAAAACGTCAGCAACAACGTACGAATGTGCGAGCCGTCAACGTCCGCATCCGTCATAATAATAATGCGATGATAACGCACTTTATCAGGATTATACTCATCCGGCCCAATACCACATCCTAGAGCAGTAATTAATGTAGCCACCTCTTGTGAAGAAAGCATTTTATCAAAGCGCGCTTTTTCCACGTTAAGAATTTTACCTTTTAGCGGTAAAATAGCTTGGAATTTACGATCACGCCCTTGTTTTGCTGAGCCTCCCGCTGAGTCGCCCTCTACAAGATATAATTCTGATAATGCCGGGTCTTTTTCTTGGCAATCAGCCAATTTTCCAGGTAGACCCGCAATATCAAGTGCTCCCTTGCGGCGTGTCATTTCTCGAGCTCGACGAGCCGCTTCACGTGCTCGTGCTGCATCAATAATTTTAGCTACAATAGCTTTGGCAGCAGCTGGATTTTCTAAAAGAAAATCATTGAAATGTTCCGCCACACTCGACTCTACTGCTGATTTTACTTCTGAAGAAACGAGCTTATCCTTGGTTTGTGAGGAAAATTTAGGATCAGGCACTTTAACGGATAATACGGCCGTTAGCCCTTCACGAGAATCATCACCAGTAGGCGATACTTTTGCCTTTTTGGCATATCCTTCGGCTTCAATATAGTTATTTAATGTACGAGTTAATGCGGCGCGCAAGCCGGCCATATGGGTACCACCATCACGCTGCGGAATATTATTAGTAAAACAAAACAAGGTTTCTTGATAAGAATCATTCCACTGCATGGATAACTCGACCACAATATTGTCTTTTTCCGCGGTCATCGAAAAGACCTGCGGGTTAACCGGTGTTTTATTTTTATTTAGATGTTCAACAAACGCTTTTATGCCGCCTTCATAATGAAAGGTGTCCCCTTTTTGACTGCGCTCATCAAACAAGTGAATACATACGCCAGAATTTAGATAAGACAACTCACGCAGTCTTTTGGCTAAAATGTCATAATGAAATTCAATATTGCTAAAGGTTTCTGCACTGGGTTTAAACCAAATTTGCGTGCCTGTATCATTGGCATCACCGGTCGCCGCTAGAGGTGCATCAGGAACGCCATGGCGATAATGTTGTTCATGTGTTTGTCCATGACGACGAATAGATAAATGCAGCTCTTCTGATAAAGCGTTTACTACGGAAACCCCTACGCCATGTAAACCACCGGATACTTTATACGAATTATCATCGAACTTCCCACCCGCATGTAAAATAGTAAGAATTACTTCAGCAGCAGATCGCCCTTCTTCTTGATGAATATCAACAGGAATGCCACGCCCATCATCTTTCACGGTAATCGATTCATCCGCATGAATGGTGACAAATACTTCTTTACAATGACCCGCCAAAGCTTCATCAATGGAGTTATCAACCACTTCAAACACCATATGATGCAAACCCGTACCATCATCAGTATCACCAATATACATTCCTGGTCTTTTTCTTACGGCATCCAAACCCTTTAATACTTTGATATTACTCGAATCATAACTGGTACTATCACTCATGAAAAAACCCTTTTAAAGCCCGAAGAGGCATGGTTAGCAGATGGCTTATTATAACATAAATAAGTTATTCTTTAACGTTTAAAAGTAATAGCCTGGAGGGTAAAAGCATAGGGAGAAAAAGATTCTTAATTAGCAACATACAGGGCTTTGTGCGCGCATCCAAGAATCTTCTTTAATTGCTAGATCTTGTGGAACAAGCCACAGGACTTAGAGATTAGACTTAAACAAGACAAAAAAGTATGAGTGATTTAAATTAAATCACTCATACTTTTTCCCCGGTAATAGCAAATAAATGTTTCACGTGAAACATTTATTTATCTTGGCACTCCACGAAGAATATATCCTTGCTCACCGGCTTGTTCTAACGGTTGTTCTTCCCATGACGTCAATCGATTTAAAGAATACTGTGAGATCGACGTGTTTAGCGTCGTTAAAAGATCTCTTGATATAAAGGGAGGAGCCTCCGCCCTATTTTCTAGTTCGTTAAACAAATGAGGAGAGCATCGTGTATTTAAAGTTTTCGTCAAGAAAAAGCGTTCTCTAATATTATTTGCATTGGTTATTTCACCAAAAAACTTGCAAGCAATCATTGCGATACAACAATCCTTTACAGATAGGTACGATGCGAAAATATCTATCCATAAGTGGGGGGGTAAGACACTTAACTCTTGCTTATTTACCGGATCAGCATTTTTAAATTCTTTTCGCGGAACTCGCTCAAGTTCTTTATAAATATTACGAACACTATGCCCAAGATGGTTCATTTGTGCTTCAGATATAATCTTGGGTATATTTAGATAATTTAAATTTAATTCTATTAGTTTCGATTCTTGCAAGGTTTCACTCTCTAGATTCGCTTCGCGTTTTGTTTGTTTTGGAAAAAGCATAAATACTCCTCAATTACTCTCTGCAAATTATACAGAAAGAAACAAAAACAATCAAACAGACCGATAAAAAGACTAACAATAAATAAAATCGCATCCTTTTCCTATCACCGGTAAAGAAGAAAACATTCAACAATTAAAGAGTGAACTGTCCATTATTTAGAGTAAAGTACGATTGATCTTCGGGATTAATTATATTTTGGCCGTTGACATTATGTGTCGCGGTAATTACATACTGTCCGGGCTGCACTGCAAGATAATTCAATAATTTATTTTGATGGGTTTCATCAAGTTCAGCGGGTAAGTCATCAAACAAATAAAGACAATCTTTTGCTAACAACGCACCTTGCGCCAACTTTAAGGCAATTAAAATAATTTTTTGCTGTCCACGTGATAAAGAATGGCGTGCCGTCGAATGTGTTGTTTCAATGATAATATCAGCATGATGAGCACCATATTGCGTATATTGTCGCTGTTTATCACTATTAAAATGAGCGGCTAAGACTTTAGCCAAAGATACGCCCTGCTCTTTTTTATCCCATCCCTTAGAATAACGTACAGTGCATTGAGTATCGGTTAATTGTGGTAATACTCGTTCAAAGTGCGTATTCCAAGCAGAAAAATACGCGTGACGCATGGTATGGAGCTGCTCTGCTAAAGAAGATAACTGCATGTCCCAAGGGATAAACAACTCATAAGAGGACGCTTGTTTTAATAATGCATTACGTTGTTTCAAAACACGTTTATATTCTTTTAACACCGCCAAATAAGAATGTTCCACGTGAAACATACCCCAATCCAACAAAGAGCGTCGTACGGCTGAACCCGCATCAATAATTTGAAAAATATCGGCATACACCACCTGGCAAGGCAATGCATACGCTAGTTGGCTCGTTGCCGTACAAAATTGTTGATTTAATTTAATCTGCGTTGGTGCTGCATTCGTTTTTTGAATGCTGATGGTTTCATTGTCAACGGAGCGTGCAAAAACAGTTAACGACTCACTTCCCATAGCAATAATAGGCGCAATTTCACGGGAGCGAAACGAATGGCCACAACTTAATAAATATAGTGCCTCTAATAAAGAGGTTTTGCCACTACCATTGGCGCCAATAATAAAATTAAATCGTGGATTGAGCCGCAATTGCACCGCGGCGAGATTACGTAATTGATGAACTTTTAAAGAAGAAAGAATCATAACTTCATGGGCATGATGATATATTGGTAGTGCTCATGCTGCGGCGATTCAATCAGAATACTCGAATCGGTATTAGACATTGATAAACGAATGGTGCCCTCACCAAAATGGTTTAATACGTCTAATAAGTACGTAGCATTTAACCCTATTTTCAGCTCCTCGCCCTCGGTTTGTGCCGGTAACGACTCTACCGCTTCTTCTTGTTCATTATTATTGGCAATTAACGTTAACGTATCCGTTTGCAAATGCAGCATAACGGCTTTTGATTTTTCATGCGCTAAAATAACAATTCGAGATAATGCTCTTTTTAACGAGGAGCAATCAATCATAATATGCTTGTCTTGCGCTTTAGGAATTGCTTTATTGTACGGAGGAAAACGAGCCTCAATAAGCTTTGAAGAAAAGACAATTTGTTTACTGACTAATTTGATATGTGACTTGCCCGCAGTAAGAAATACTTCTTCATCGCTAATGCTATTGAGCAAACGCAATAATTCTTGAATTCCTTTTTTGGGTACTAGCAATTTAGTCGTCGCATCATGAGTACACGCATAACGATTTATCGCCATACGATGACCATCAGTAGCAACTGACGAAATTAAATTGGCTTCAAAATCAAGATACAAACCATTAAGGAACACTCTAACATCCTGTTGTGACATAGCAAAATGCGTGGATTGTAATAAATGTAATAAATCCAGGCGCGGAAGAGATAACTCCACCTCATTATGTTCATCTTCACTCGCAGGAAAATGCTCTGCCGGTAATGTTGTTAATTTAAACGAACTGCGCCCTTCTTTGATGGTCACAACACCATTATCACAAACAATAGTCGGAGTGGCGTTATCATCTAAAGACTTTATGATATCAATAAATTTCTTTGCCGGTACCGTAATAGCACCTTGCGTTTGTTGTGATTCACACCGCACTTGTGCCGAAATTTCTATTTCCAAATCCGTTGCGGTAATCAGTAATAGATCATCCGTTAACTTTAATAACACGTGCGATAAAATAGGAAGTGCTTGCTTTTTATCTACAGCTCCTGCCACCGTAAGTAAAGGGGCAAGCAGATTTTCTTTTTTAATCACCAAGTTAAACAAAACACTCTCCTAAATTAAGAGGACAAGATCCGCATTAAATTTTTATGATCTTCAGCAAAATCACTATCGTCTTGAATCAGCTCTTTTACTTTACGGCACGCATGAATGACGGTTGTATGATCACGACCACCAAAATGATCACCTATTTCAGGTAGGCTGTGATTCGTTAATTCTTTACTTAAAGCCATCGCCATTTGTCTAGGACGTGCTATAGAGCGACTCCGTCTTTTTGACAACAATTCAGCCACTTTGACCTTGTAATACTCAGCCACGGTTTTTTGAATATTTTCAATGGTGACCAACTTATCTTGCAACGCTAATAAGTCACGTAAAGCCTCATGCACAAATTCTATCGTAATAGGCTTACCCGTAAAATGAGCATTAGCAATCACTCGTCGCAACGCGCCTTCAAGCTCTCTGACGTTTGAGCGTATTCTTTTAGCGATAAAAAAGGCAACCTCATAGGGCAAGTCAATATTAGATTGTTCCGCCTTGCTAATTAAAATAGCCACTCGCGTTTCTAATTCCGGCGGCTCTACCGCAACTGTTAATCCCCAACCAAAACGAGATTTTAACCGCTCCTCCACCCCATCTATTTCTTTAGGGTAGCGATCACTGGTTAAAATAATTTGTTGCTGGCCTTCTAACAAAGCATTAAAGGTATGGAAAAACTCTTCTTGCGAGCGATCTTTACCGGCAAAAAACTGAATATCATCGATAAGTAGCGCATTTAACGAGCGATAAAACCGCTTAAATTCATTAATAGAATTAGTTTGCAACGCCTTAACCATGTCCGCCACAAAGCGCTCGGAGTGTAAATATAATACTTTTGCTTCAGGATTATTTTTTAAAATATTATTGCCAATAGCATGCATTAAATGAGTTTTACCTAAGCCCACCCCTCCATAAATAAATAAAGGGTTATACGCATCACCTGGCCGCTCAGCCACTTGCATCGATGCCGCACGAGCTAATTGGTTTGAGTTGCCTTCCACAAAGCTATCAAAAATAAATTTCTTGTTTAAATGACTGCTTTTATAATCTACCGCCTTTTTCACAACGGATCGGGCAGCACTGCTAGTGCTATTCGTATTACTAACAATAGGCTCTACGGTATTGCTTGCACTAGAAACGGTATTAGTATTACTCGATTCACTCGTTCTACTGCCTATTTCAATAGAAATACTTTTTATTTCATCACCGGCAAATTGTTTAATAAGCTCTTCAATACGAGAGAAAAAATGCTTTTTTACCCAATCCACTACAAAACGATTAGGTGCTAATAAAATAAAACGTTGTTCTTCCGTATGGGCTTGCAATGGTCTTAGCCATGTATTGAATTGCTGGGCAGGATATTCTTCTTGTAATAAACCCAAACATTTTTGCCAAACAGTAATCGACACAAAAAACTCCTAATCAATCAAGGGGAGATAAAATAATAGTAAAGCTAATTACTCACAGATATAAATAGTGTCATTGACGTATCAAAGAGCAAGACAGTAGGAATAAATATGCTGCCGAATAATGGTATTAATCCAACATTATAGTTTATTTAATCACTTGTAAAAAAAGCGCTATTATACTCAGCTGCAGCGAAAAGGGAAAGTTATCCACAAAAATATATCTAATTTGTTGCGATGAGCAACAGAGTAAATTAATCCCATTATTTAAACCCTGTTGACTTAAACCAGAGGTTGCAGCACTATCTTTAGGTAGACATGATTAATTTATCAAGGATTGAGATGACCCGATATCGACTATCAGCATATGCTTTAATAAGTACTTTAATGTGTAGTGGCACACACGCTAATCCAACACATCATCACATAACGTTTACTTGCCCTAATCCACAGGTTATTTCCAATTTTGCGGACTATCTTGCAGGATATGGTGTAGAGCGGATTTTTAATGATAACCGCATCATTTATTATAAAAGCACCTGTAAGCCCAATAATATTCCAGCGAGTGTTGAGGGGTATAATCACACCGGCGCAAGTTATGACGTCATGACTGCGCAAATATCATGTACTTATGGTCATAATAAAAATGAAAACAAACCATTTACTTTAGTCTATAACATAACGAATGGTAGTGGTGGGATTGTTACGGCTAAAACCAATAATGTGATTAGTGTGCAATTTCCTATAGGTCTGCGCTAGATACTTTAGCGATCTTCTAGAGTATTATTGCAATTTTTCCTATCTTGCCCGCATTCGCGGGCATGACAAAACGCTGCAGTATAGATGAAGATACATTGTTCAATTAAAAAGAACGATTAGTCGCTCTAAATTATAAACGATAAACCTTTTCTTTTTCTGGTGAGAGATCACCAGGATTCATAACGGATAAAGGTGGAAACATTCCATTTGTTCTTCTCCCATCCTCTTTTGATACATTCTGACCGGATGAAGTAGTAAATACTTTATTTAACTGGCTACAAAAGGTATTAGAAAAAATAGAGCGTGCATCACGCATGACTAAAGAGCGCTCACCGCTAGGAACAGTCACATTTAAGTGTTGAATAATACTCTGTTCTTTTTCTTGCAAACGCGCTATACGCCAAAAAGGAAATTCACGTAATAAATCCTGATAGCCTAAGTCATTATTAATAATGACTTTATACGACTCATTATCTTCTGCATTCAATAGACGTTTGATGGCATGATTAAACTTATTCGCCTTATACAAAATAATAGGCAAAGAATCCTCTTCCTCTGTATCATCATATTGACAATGATTAGAAAAAACTAAATCGTTATTGCTAAATGCATGAAAAGTAATATCCATTGCCCATGCTATTTTTTCATCGTACGATAAAGTGCCTAGCAAAGCATAATCTAAGTCACTTAGTTGCGATGAGATGAGCCCTTTTTCCCCATCTACGCACAAAGCACCGATATATTTTTTTAATGCGGTAGCAGTATTTAATTGTTCAGTAAGAGCACGAGAAGGTATTGATCGCGCACTGCTCGAATCATTATTAAAAATGCACTCTATAGCTAATAGTCGTTTTTGTTCTTCAGAACAGTTTTCCAAGGTACTTTTTGCATTTTTTCCCAACAGCATATATGGATTTAACTGCCGATTACTTATCATCTTTTTTCTCCCTATAAAATGATTTACCAAAATATACTCTGCAAATGTCCCCCAATATGATGAAAATAGACTAAAGTTTTATTATGGGGTATTTAAAAACCTACGATACTCTATTTTGCCTTTAATAACTACAATAAAAACAAGGAGCAGGCAATGTCTAAAAATAATATTTTACAGGACCCTTTTTTAAATGAATTACGCAAAGAAAAAGTTCCTGTATCCGTATTTTTGGTCAATGGAATTAAACTACATGGCGTTATTGATTCGTTTGATCAATATGTGCTGATGTTAAAAAACTCGCTCACGCAAATGGTATATAAACATGCTATATCGACGGTTGTTCCTTCACGCATGATTCAATTACCCCATGCCGAGCAAGAAACAGACGAATAAAATGAATCGCTTGATTTATCTATAATTATAAGAGATTCTTCTCTTTTTGTATTTTAAGGAAAATGGTGTGCTTGATAGGCCTGATGGTGGTGAACGTGCTCTTCTCGTACAATTAGGGATACCTGGGGTTGATGCGAAGAATGCCTTAGAAGAATTTATTGATCTTGCGGTGTCTGCGCAAGCGGTGGTTCTTGATTGTATTATTGGAACACGTTCTACCCCTGATGCAAAATATTTTGTTGGTAGTGGTAAGGCTGAAGAAATAGCGGAACAAGTAAAAGCACTGGATGCAGAGCTTGTGTTAATTAACCATGAATTATCCCCCTCGCAAGAACGTAATTTAGAACGCTTATGTCAATGCCGCGTGGTCGATAGAAGCGCGCTGATTCTTGATATTTTTGCACAACGAGCACGTACTTTTGAAGGTAAACTACAAGTTGAATTAGCACAATTACAACATCTTTCCACCCGTCTTATTCGTGGCTGGACGCATTTAGAGCGACAAAAAGGAGGAATTGGTTTAAGAGGTCCTGGGGAAACCCAACTTGAAACCGATAGACGATTAGTGCGTGAGCGCATTCGTGCGATTAATAAACGTCTTGAAAAAGTGCGTTGTAGTCGCGATCAAAACCGGCAAGCACGTAAGAAAGCAGCGCTACCCACCGTATCAATAGTGGGTTATACCAATGCGGGTAAATCCACGTTATTTAATGTATTAACTGGTGAGCAAATTTACGCAGCCGACCAGCTTTTTGCCACGCTTGATCCTACCATGCGCAAGCTCGAACTACCGGGCTCATCCGATGCCATTTTAGCCGATACCGTGGGGTTTATTCGCGACTTACCCCATCATTTGGTTGAAGCATTTCGTGCTACCTTAGAAGAAACAGAACAAGCCGATTTGCTATTACATGTCATTGATAGTTCCGACCCACAATGGCGCGATACGGTTGATGCGGTAGAACAAGTACTGGATGAATTAAACGTCAATCATATCCCGGTCATTCAAGTATTTAATAAAATTGATATGCATGAGGGTTGGCGCGCTAAAAAAGAAAGTAATGATAATTTTTGCAAGGTATGGATTTCAGCCGCGGCTAATTTAGGAATTGATTTATTAAAAGAAGTCATTACCGAACAATTACATGGCCATATTATTCATGAAACAATTACAGTGCCACCAGAACATGCAAAATTACGCGCACAACTGTATCAAATCGGTGCGATTATAAGCGAAGTACTAACGGAAGAAGGCAGCTGGCAGCTGCAAATAAAAATAAGCCCTGAACAAAAACAAAAATTATGGGGTATTTCGTAAAAAGACACCATTTCGCAGCAATTCTCAATGAAAAACCACGCTATCCTGCACCTAGGAATTGCTGCCCATTCGTTTAAGTTTTTTTGTAAGTGTTCAGCCTAGTTGAAGGAACGGCCATCTTTGGCTCCTCTTGAAATAAAATCAGGCAAAATGGTGCTCACATAGCCACCTATGCTGCGCTCATTTTGCCTGATTTTATCCCAATATGAGCTCAAATATGGCCGCTCGAGTGCTTGTCTAGCCATGCCCTCTGAACGGTTACGTTTTTTTCCGCGCTACTAATTCATTTAACTGCTCGGCGGTTTGCCCCCCATATAAAGTAGCCGCCAAACGACCTTGAGGATTAAAAACAAACGTTACTGGAATTCCTCTAATATCGCCAAGCCCTAATGCCTCATTAGGATCATCAACCAAGCTAGGATATTGAATGTCAAAACGCTTAATTAACGAGTGCTGTTGGGCCAGTGGCAATCCATCAAAATTAACGGCAAACAACGCAACGTCTTTTTTATGCTCGGCGTAAAAACGATTAAACTCAGGAATTTCATCAACACATCCAGGACACCAACTCGCCCAATAGTTAATAAACACCCATTGCCCTTTTAAACTAGAAAAAGCAATACTTTGCCCTTGATGATTTTTTAATAGGACTTCACTCGCCGCAAAAGAGGAATAACCTATACAGCATAAAAAAATAAGAACACTCTTCAAAACGTGTAGTAACATACTTAAGCTCGCCGTGTATCATTTGCATAGAATAAATTTATTGTATCATAAATGTGCAAAACAAAAAAAGAACCCGCTTTTTTATTGCATTATCATAATTAACCCATAAAGCTCTTTTTTTAACCCAAAAGTTATTTGCCGAACAACGTTTTTAGTATATAATCACTCGGTTTCCCTATTTATTTGATAATAAAAATATTAAAAAAGTAAAATACTTACAGGAATTTAATGGCTATTTACTTCATTATCACCACGATTCTAATGCTAACGCTCTTTTGTGTTGCCGTTATGTTTATCAAACTAAAAAAACAAAAAGCGCAGCCGTTATCATACGCTCAATACTTAAAGTTATTCTTTAGCGGCATTATTGCCTTTATCGCCGACACCATAGGTGTAGGAAGTTTTGCCGTCAATGTTGCCTTAGCTAAATTATTAGGGACCTTTCATGATGATGAGTTACCTGCGGTTAATAATGGCGCGCAAGTTATTCCTGGTGCGATAGAGTCGGTATTTTTCATGGGTATGGTCGATGTTGATTTAACCACGCTAATCACCCTGGTTGGCGGCACCTGTTTTGGTGGTTTAATCGGCGGTTTTATCGTGAGTAAATTAAGTAAACAAGCAATACGCCTGGCCATGATTTGCTCTTTTGCTTTAATAATTTTCCTTTTAATTTCACATCAATTTCATTGGTTACCTGTAGGCGGTGAGTTAACTGAGTTGCATTCATGGAAGCTAATTTTGGGCTTTTTTGCCATGGCCATTTGTGGCGCTCTAACGTCCGTAGGCATAGGATTATTTGCCATGGTACAGGGGGTGCTTTTTTTAATGAATATATCACCCGTCGTGGCTTTTCCCATTATGACCACTGCCGGAGCCATGCAACAACCATTAACCACTTTAGTTTTTTTACAACAAAATAAAATTCCTTTAAAGAAAACACTAATATTAAGCGGCGCAGGTTGTTTGGGCGTATTAATGACTATTCCCGTGTTTACCAAGCTTACTATCAACGGGTTACATTTATTTTTACTGTGTGTATTAATTTATAATTTCATTGCTATAAGCCGGACTTACTTGCGTGCAAGACCCATTAGATCATATATTCACCAAAGAGGCAGTTTTATACCTGCTGAATAATATGACGCATAGAGGGCAAGGGAATGAAAAAAATACTGTGTTTTGTTTTATCTTTATGGTGTACCAGTTTAAGTTTCGCCAATAACAATACGTTTGATTCGGTTATTGTTTTTGGCGATAGTCTTTCTGATAATGGTAATTTATACAATTTTTTATGGCATACAACACCTGCATCTCCTCCTTATTATGAAGGCCATTTTTCTAATGGCATTGTCTGGGCTGAACAATTATACGCCTCACTATTTCCTAGCGAATACAACACTGGGTTTAAAAATTACGCGGTTGGGGGTGCAGGGGCCGTATTATCTTATAAACAAGTACTTCCTTATACCTTAAAAATGGAATTAGAAAGTTATTTGTATTGGCATGCGTACAGTAAAAAAGAAGACACTTTATTTACAATTTGGATAGGTGGCAATAATTATTTAAACGCTCCGGCCAATACCGATGGAATCACCGATTCAGTAGTGCAAGCCATAAACAATGCCATTGAAAAACTGATAAAAGCCGGTGGCAATAAATTTCTTATTCCCAATCTTCCTGATTTAGGTAAAACCCCCTATGCTATTGAGCAAAACCAACAAGGCGTTCTTACTCATTTAGTCAAAGTGCATAATAAAAAGCTTGCGGCAACAATAGCGGAGCTGCAACAAAAATATCCTGAGGTAACTTTTGTTTATTTTGACATTTACACCTTCTTTGGTGATACGTTAGACCATGCAAAAGATTATGGTTTTTCTATCATTGATGAACCCTGTTATCTCGGTGGTTATAGCGGCTGGTTAACTCAAGCTACTGATCAAGAATTACAAAACCATCTGCATAGCCTGCATCCTAATTTTGCTAATGCCGATTGGTCATTGTTTGCGAATAACCCGCAGATCAAAGAAGCACTACGAGCGGGATATATATATCAACTATTGCCACAAAAAAATAAAAATGAAGCGCTACAATGTGAGCAATATGTGTTTTGGGACAAAATTCATCCGTCAACACATGCTCATGCCCTTGTTGCTAACAAAGCCAAACAACTGATTGATGCGGCAGGGCTAACCCCTGTTGTAAATGAAGAAACCACACATTAAGGGCGATTAAAAAAAATGTATAGCCAAGTATCTTTTAGCTATACATTTTTTTATGAACAAGATAAATAGCCGCACGAGGAATTCCTACAAAACCTAAAACGTTAATATAAGTCTCGTATTTTATATTCAAAAATTAAATGCGTTTAGATTGAGCATGCCGATATAATTATATCGACTCCATAGCCTATAGTGTATAATAAGTACTATTATTTTCTTTGCGAATACCCTTATGGAAGAACTGACCAGTAAATCTCAAAAAAAACGCGACGCTGATTTTTTACAAAAAATTGGTGTTGAATTAATTGATCTAAGTATGGCAAAGCTCGATGCACTGCCCCTCACTGACACGCTATATAAAGCCATTAAAGATGCCAAAAATATTAAGAGTCATGGTGCTAAAAGACGGCAAGCGCAACTTATCGGAAAATTAATGCGAGCTGCAGATTTCGAAGCGATTATTGCAGCTTACAATAAATTATTAGAAGAAGACAGCGCGACTACTGCAGATTTTCATGAGGTCGAATTATGGCGCACAAAACTTATTAGCGAGGGTAAAGAGGCACTTACTGAGTTTATTAATTTATACGAACCAGAAGACGTGCAACATTTAAGGCAATTAATCAAAAAGGCGATTGATGATCAGTTAAAAGAAAAAAATACTGGTGCCGCCAAAGCTCTTTTTCGCTACTTAAGGTCATGTATACTATGAACTATTCTTTATTTGTAAGCTGCCCCAAAGGGCTAGAATATGTGCTGGAAGATGAATTAAAACAGCTGGGACTAACTATTACTCGCGTAAGCCCCAACGGCGTATATGGCGAAGCTTCTTTATATATTTTATACCAGTTATGTCTTTGGTCTCGTATTGCTAACCGCGTACAGCTGATTTTATTTAACGGTTATGCCACTAATGAACAAACGATTTATCAACTATGCACTAATTTTCATTGGCAAACTGTTTTTAGCGCCGATAAAACCATTGCTATTGAGTTTCATGGCACATCAGACCATATTCGTAATACGATGTTTGGCGCCCAAGTAGTAAAAGATGCCATTGTCGATCATTACCGTAAACTAAATAACTCTCGTCCCACGGTTGATAAAGAACATCCGCAAATTCTTATTCATGCCCACCTCAAAAAAGAAGAACTCACGGTCAGCTTGGATTTAATGGGGCGCAGTTTGCACCAACGCGGTTATCGCAGCAAAGCAGGGGCTGCTCCTATCAAAGAAAACGTCGCCGCAGCGTTATTAATTCGCGCCAATTGGCCGCAATTAGCAGCCCAAGGTTATGATTTTCATGACCCTTTTTGTGGTGCCGGAACATTAGTTATCGAAGCGGCCATGATGGCCGCACGGATTGCTCCTGGGCTAGTGCGTGAAGATGACTCCTTAATCCATTGGGCGCAACACCAAATGCCGATGTGGGAACAAGTTAAAGCAGAAGCATTACAGCAAATACAAGCACCTAAAATTAAATGCAGTGGTGCTGATGCCGATGGCAATGCAATTGATATCGCCCAAGGAAATGCGCAGTTGGCAAAAGTAGGGGCTTTAGTTTCATTCCATTTGGACTCTATTGCGACGACTAACCCACCTAAGGAACCATCCAAAGGACTCATCGTGTGCAACCCACCTTATGGGGAGCGAATTGGCGGTGATATTACGCAACTCATTCCTTTATATAAGCAATTAGGAACGACCTTACATACGCATTATCAAGGTTGGCAAGCGGCCGTTTTAACCTCTAATCCTATGCTGGCAAAAGCAATAGGATTAAGAGCGAAAAAGCAATATGCCATCTACAATGGCCAAATAGAATGTAAGCTGTATTGTTTTGATATTAGTACCAGCAATGAATTAAAAGGCACGCAAGAAAGTCCCTTATCAACTCATGCGCAAATGCTGTTTAACCGTTTACAAAAAAACCAACAACACTTACAAAAATGGGCGAAAAGAAGTCAAATAAGCTGTTATCGTGTTTACGATGCTGATTTACCGGAATACGCTTATGCCATCGACCTTTATAACGACTATGCTGTATTACAAGAATACTCAGCCCCTGCTAGCATTCCCACACGCGTTGCAGAACAGCGAAGCCTAGATGTAATGAATGTGGTTCCACGTGCCTTAGGAATCGCAGCAGACAAATTAGTTATTAAACAAAGAAAGCAGCAAAAAGGCAAAGCGCAGTATGAAAAAATGGCGCAAAAACAACAAACACTTACCGTCCAAGAGGGCCAAGCAAAACTAATAGTCAATTTATTTGACTATTTAGATACGGGTTTATTTCTTGACCATCGACTCATGCGTTTAGAGTTTGCCAAATTACAACCCGGCTCTCGTTTTTTAAATTGTTTTTGTTATACCGCCAGCGCCAGTGTGCATGCAGCATTAGCGGGTGCATTCACCACGAATGTGGATTTATCTAATACGTATTTACGTTGGGCAGAAGATAATTTTCGCCTAAATGATGTGCACTTAGGAAAGCATCAGTTTATCAATGAAGATTGCCGTAAATGGTTACGCAGCACGCGCGATCATTTTGATGTCATCTTTTTAGACCCCCCCAGCTTTTCTAATTCTAAGCGCATGAGTGATACTTTAGATATTCAACGCGATCATGTTTCGTTAATTAAAGCCGCAATGCGTTTATTAAATCCAGAAGGGATTTTGTATTTTTCCACTAATTTTCGTCAATTTAAATTAGATGAATATATAAAAGAACAATTTAGTGTACAAGACATTAGTGCACAGACTATTGATTTGGATTTTAAGCGTAATACAAAAATTCACTATTGTTTTAAAATAACTGCCGGTGTTCGTGATTAAAAAATACAAATAAAGATGAATACCTTCGTAACCCACAATAGAAGGTATTCACTTCAAAAGTTTATTTAAGAAATAGCGCAAAAAGAACCCAAATCATCATATTCTATTTTCTCTACTGAAGTTGAATCAGGCAAAACAGAATTAAAGAAAGAGCCGTAGAAGGATCGGGATTGATTTTTTTTCATATCTGATTGTTCCATGGCTTGAATAGATGGCTTTGTGGCAGGAGAAAATACCCCCAACAAGTATTTAACAACAGGAGGGTAATCTGCACGAATGATATCTGTCCACACACTAAATTTTGATGACTTTAATATCTCCTCATAATTATCAAAAAACAATATCCTTAATATGTTATATACCTGTCGTTGAATGGCTATATCAGTAATTGCCATCGATGCCATTAGAGGATCAATGCAAGCAGAATCCAGCATAATTCGATGATTAGCCTTATTTACGGCTAAATGTGTTAATGCGGACACAGCATAATCAACAAGCATCAAATCATCTGAGGTTAACCATGAAATAAAAATATCAATGCCTTTTTCTTGTTGAATTATGGCGTGATTCTCTTCATTCTGAGCAATAGTTAATAGAAATGCAAAAGCATCTTCTGTTTTTTTTGCACTTTTAAAATTATGTTTTGTTATCGTCAATAATGCTTGTTTTATTTGATTTTGCAGCGAGTCATTACCTATTTTATTGAATGGCGCTGTAATGATTTTTGGTGAAATAATAGTTAACGAATCAGTATCATTCTCCTTAGCTAATTGAATAGTCGCTGGAATGTTTATTGAAGGATTAAGAATTGAGTGCTCAAATTGTTCAAAATTTTGGTGTGTGTCGAGATGACAGCGGTGATGATTATAGTACTGTTTTAATTTTTTAGTTTTTTTACCCGTACGAATATCTTCTGCTATTTGTTTGATCCATGCTTGGCGCGACTTAGTTTGTTTTTCGAGCGAGTCCGACTCTAAGTTAACTGTATTCACACTCGCAGCAAAAACAGTGGGCACCATATTAAGAACACTGCGTTCAAACACCTCGAATGTTTGATGCGTTACTTCTTGGCAATGATGCGCTTCGTATTTTTGTTTAAGATTCTTATTATTACCGATTAGAATCATATCTTCAATTTGTTTAGCCCATGCAACAGATGTACTGGTACCAGAGCAATAAGCCGTTGATAAGTCAAACGACTCTGAATTTAATGCTACACGCATATTAGCAAATAAACTCATCACTCCTCGCAAATAATCTTTATCTTGAAAAATAGCCATAAAGAGCTTTGCACGCAGGGCACCTGAAATAACATCATTAAACACCGACATGTATTTACGATCACCTTCGTTTTTTTTAGCTTTGTGATTAGGACGTGGATGTATCTGACTGGAATCTTTTTTGAATAATTTATCAACGCTTACAAAAGCTGGATGTTCAAAAGGTTTATATAACAAAACTCGATCGTACTCTAAACCTTTTGCTTGTTGAAATGATAAAACTAACGGTTCAAAAGAAATAGTTCCATCAGCATGACGTATGCGAAACAACGTACTCGCTTCTTCGATTAAATGCTCATGAGTTAAGATAACATGCTCTACAGCGTGGAAATTAAACAAGCGAGCGACCTG
>CAZSAO010000010.1:11094-26384 GCA_964605275.1 uncultured Legionella sp. | reverse complement strand
CACACCACCCCTTCTAAAAGCGCTTCATTTGCCAAAGAAGCAGTCGCAGTTACCGCGCGGTTCAAAGACGCACACTCATCAATATCCGCTTTACCGCACGTTGCTTTATATTTAATGCCAACAACAGTATCGGCAAAAGCCACAATATCCGCGTGACTACGCTGATTACCCACCTCTAATAATGAATGCCTGGGAATTTCATGTGTATCGTGCTCAATCATTTTTAAAATAAGCTCACGCGAGGAACAATACATGTCTGATATTTGATGACTATCATAATTAAACAGCACCACAGACTGTGGTGCTGCATGCTTTGCATCATAGTACATATTTTTAACTTGTTGCATGGTAAAATCTTGCGACTCATCAATTACAACTAATAACGATTCAACTTGAGCTACATGAGAATGCTCTGCAATTACATAAAAAGCAGGATGAAATAATTGATGATCATTTAAATAATTTATCCAGACATTATATGCTTCGATAAGAGTATGCTTTGCACCAGCATCTGTAAAAACAATATCTCTTGCTGCGATTTGATCAACAGAACGCCCTGCAAAAAACTTAAACGTTTGCCGCACGAGATTAGCACTATCTGCTTTTAAAAAAATATCCTCTTTATGTGACGAAATCATTCGTTGTTTACGCAGCTTATCCAAATAGACCTTGCGATACCAATCATCCAAATGATCATCATCAACCTGCCTCAAATGAGACGTGAACGGTACGATAAACTGTTCATAAGTCATAAACACAACATTTGCAGCATTATATCCTTCGTCATTCCACTGATTGATGAGATTTTTAGTTAATAAACGACAAGGAGTAATGCATCTAATTTGAAGCTTAGGGTTATCTACTAACGCGGCTTTAATAGTGGTGAGCATCACCAATGTTTTCCCTGTACCGGCCGCACCAGTGATCACACCTGATTTATTTATATGCGCTGGATCAAACACACAGTTTCGTTGTTCAGCGGTTAACTCTACTATTTTTTTGTTATAAAACGTTTCAGTTGAAATCGCCAAAGGGGTAGGCTCAGTAGATGTTTTACTTCGCTCAGTTGAAGCCAACAATGCGTGCATCATTGTTTCGTGATATTTTTCATTATAAAGTTGTGCAGCGTTAGAGGAGTTAGTATATAAATATGTTTTATAATTATGATGCATATAACCATGGATAATAGCGCATCGATAACCGTCTAATAGATGTGTAGAAAAAACTAACCGATCTTGAATATTGACGCGTAACGTATGTACAGAAGCGCCAACAAACGCTTTGTAGCCAGCACCAACATAATTATTCATGCGAAATTGACTCAGCGTATTTAACGCAGCACGTTTTTCTTTTGAATTTAACGCAGAAAATAAACGTTCTTCATCTAGGATATAACCATCCCAATATTTAACAGGATATACGGTGCTTGTAGGCTCAGTCGCCATAAATACAAACGTTGGCATCAGAAAAAAGCCTATGACTTATAATAATTAAGCCATATAAAATACCAAAAGAACATAATTCAAGCAATAATATATTTAAAGACCTCTGCTCACAAAGTATATTTTGCAAAAAGATACAATACATTGCCATTATTATTAAAACCAGGAATGTAGGTCGCAGCCAAGGTTGCTTTTTTATAAAAAAGAAAAGCTAAGGGTAACACCCCCGGAAAAGGAATGCCTTTATTAAGATCCGGTCGACCAGTAACCAGTATAGTGTAACCAACTCCTCCTTTTAATTGCTCAGGCAAAGGAAAAACTTTTAAATAAGCATATCCGGCTACGGGTTCAACATTTTTGTGGGAATCTAAAAAAGCAAAAGCATACAATCCTTGCCAGTTGCCCTTTTCATCAAAATAACCTTTTCCAAGACCCCCACCCCAAGCCAATTCATTATATTTATCTATTTTTTCGGGTGAATAAACGTATCGGTTATGCCATGCATAACCTGAAAAATATAAATCATTAGTACCATCAACCCATATTTGTTTTATGCTTTGGCAGGCAGGCTTCAATAAAGAATTCCAACCCGTACAATATTCTTTTTTTCCAGCAGCATAAAGAGAAGAGCAAACTAATAACAATGCGCCTAATATTATTTTATTTACATTAATAAGATGAATCCATTGTGTTTTATTCTTATTTAGTTTTAATACCAAAATATAAAAGAGAGGCATAATTAAACCTATAAATTGTTGCATATATATTTATTATAAATAATAACTACTTTTGGTCATTAATTTAGCCACAGAAGCCATCAAATAACGCACTAAAAAAGGAAGCTCTATTCCACCAGCCTCTAACGCATTAAGAGCATGATGCTCTTCATCTTCTTGCATTTGCTCTAAAATAAGTTTCGTTTTTTTATCATGAGCCGGCAACTGCGCCAAATGATGTTGTAAGTGATTAATTACTTGTTTTTCAGTTTCAGCAACAAAACCTAAACTAACCTTATCGCCTGCCAGCCCTGCCACAATACCTAATAGTAAAGAGCTACCATACCAAAAAGGATTTAATATACTAGGCTTGCTGTGCAATTCCCTTAGCCGCTCTTCACACCATGCGAGATGATCATTTTCTTCTTCTGCTGCTTCCAACATTTGTTGTTTTATATGCGCCAAATCCGCAGTAAGTGCTTGTCCTTGATATAACGCCTGGGCACAGACTTCTCCAGCATGGTTAACCCGCATTAAACCCGCACTATGACGCTTTTCTACTTTACTTAAAGAAGGCTCAGCTAAATCACGTGCAGGTGAAATACGAGCGGCTGTGCGTGTTTTGGGTGGTATAAACGTGCGCAATGCGCTATCTAATTCGCAAAGAATCCTATCGGTAATACTTATTAGTCGCATAATAGGCAAATAAAAGACAATTCTAATTTCATATTATACGCAAGATAAAAAAATAAACTAACTTAATTGATTTTGTGAATAAAAATATCTTTCTATTTTTATTATAAAAGCTATGTATTTAATAATTTTGACAAAAATGTGTACTATAATTTTAAAAAAACAAAGGGAGAGTAACTATGTATTCGCATCACATGGAGCATAAAGATAAAAATGATGTGATTCATAAGTATTACATGGATGTCATAAACAGCTTCTCTGAAGCAATTTATTGGATAGATGTTGATTGTAATTTAATAGGTTGTAATCAAGCATTTATTAATTTAATCGGGATAAAAAACCCTCATGAACTTAAAAATACCCCTTATGCTTTAATGCACGAATATGCCCATTGGCCGCAAGATCGTATTGAAGCATTTAAATTAGATGACATGAGAATTATGTTTACCGGTAGTTCTGTGCAAAATATCGAAGAAAAAGTAGTTCATGATGCTAAAAATAAATCCTTTTATTTTAAAGCAAATCGAATTCCTTTATATGATGAGCATAAACAAATCATAGGCTTAACCGTGACTTTAAATGATATTTCTGAGCTCATACAACTAAGAAAAGAACAAAAAGAATATAAAAAAACAGCCTCTACTACCTTATCAAACACACCAATACCAGCCAACAAAATACCCAAAGTCTTAATGATTGAAGACAATATTATTGCACAAAATGTTGAGAAATCTCTGCTTATGTCTTTAAATTGTATCGTTGATGTCGCAGATACAGGAGATAAGGCAATAGAATTATTTGCTCCGGGTAAATACGATTTAGTTTTAATGGATATTGGTTTAGTAGAAACATCTGGGTATGTGGTTGCCAAACAATTAAGAAAAAAAGAACAACAGAGTGCTTTTCATGTTCCCATTATTGCGCTAACCGGTTATGAAGCAGAAAAAATAAAATATGATTGTGAACAATATTTTATGGAGGGCGCACTAACTAAACCGCTAACAAAAGAACAAGCAGAGCAAATTATTCAACATTATGTGTACAATCAAGAAGTAGAAATAAAAGGATTTACTAGTATTTAGTGATAAATCTAATTTAGCGTCAAGAAAGAGGCTATTTTTTGGCGCTACTAATAGTATATGTTATATCAATAAAACATTTGAAAGAGGCTGCATCCTTGCAGCAAGTACATCCTAGTACTGGTCCCTTAAACAACATCCTGTAAAACAATCCATGCATCCTTTGTTCTTGTTAGTATACTGAATTAAGAATGAATGTCATGAGTCTAAAAGCGCATTTTATTGTAAGAAATATCTTGTATTACCCGAAGAACGGACTCTAAAAGCAGGTGAATAATTCATGTATAAGTAGGCTACTTATCTCGGTATAAGCTGACCATTGATCAATGAATAACTAGTATCTTAAGAAAAGAACACAAATAGCTAACACGCTGATCACGTAGTTACAAACATAGTTTTTTACAATGTAACTATATGAAAAATATATATTTATAGTAGTTACTAACAGATAATGGCCTCACTAATAATAAAAGTATATTAAAAAGATATATAATATTTTTATTATTACCAACAGCATATTTAATGCGAACAAAACATATTCCTACGTATTTATCTACACAAATACCTTTTACCAAATTTAGATGGGTTCGTTTAATTTTGATTAATTTTATTTATAGGCACTATTTTTTAAATTTCCTAGCCGCATAATATTTTTCCTATAAAAAACTATTATTTAAAATTAAGGCAAAAGATGTGGATAAAAAGAGGGGGATGTAGTGTATAAAAGGCATATAATTCATAGGATAAAAAGAGTCACCGCAGTTACTAACAATGAATTAGAGGATTAATACCTGCTTTACAAACATCATTTAAATCAAACTAACTTATTGATATATAAGTATTTAATATAGTTACCCACAGAAACTGTCGTTACTAATAATAAAAAAAGATCTTTTAAAAGTATTATTTTTTAATAATTACTCGTAACTTAATTTGCCGTTAAAAATAAAATTTGAAATGTGGCAGTGATCTAAAATAAATCAAAAAAAGTCGTGTTTTCTAATTTGACAGCAAAGAAAAAATTTCCTATCATTGCCAACTTCATAAATTTATTAACAGGTTCATCATGAAACGCACCTTTCAACCCAGTAACTTAAAGCGTAAACGCGATCATGGTTTTCGTCAGCGTATGGCTACTCGAGGCGGTCGTTTAGTAATTAATCGTCGTCGTGCAAAAGGACGTAAGCGTTTGACAGCTTAAGTGTCCTCTTTTAAAAAAACACAACGCTTATTAAAAAAAACAGATTATGATTCTGTGTTTTTACAAGCAAAAAAAATAGTAACATCCGATTTTGTTCTTTTGTTTAGAGAAAATCATTTAGGTTATCCTCGTCTTGGGTTGGCGTTATCAAAAAAAATGATAGCAAAAGCCCATGATAGAAACCGATTGAAACGTTTGATAAGAGAATATTTTCGTCAAAATTCACTGCCTTCTGTTGATATGGTCTTTTTAGCACGGTCTGGTGTAGCAAAACAAACCAATAGCAGTATAAATGCTCGACTGAGTAAATCATGGGAAAAATTAGTCTCTGGTTACAGCAGATAATTTGCTTGCCAATAAAACTATATCAGTATTTAATTAGTCCTCTAATTCAACCTAGTTGTCGTTATTACCCTAGTTGTTCGCATTATGCAGAAGGTGCGATTAAACAATATGGTATAGTCAAAGGTTTATGGATGGCTATTAAGCGGTTATTACGTTGCCACCCATGGTCATGTGGTGGTTATGATCCAGTAATCCCTAACGATGAGACACTTTAAATGGATATAAGACGCACCGTATTATATGCAGCGCTTGCGCTAGTAGGTTTATCTTTGTGGAATATATGGCAGATTGATTATCCGCCATCACAAGTAACCGCGCCAATAGTTGAACAAACGAATCATTCTGTGATCCCACATGCAAGCAATAATGAACAAACTGTTCCAGTGGAATCCTCTGAACAAGCACTTACATCTGAACCCACTAATTCTAATAATTTAGTCCATGTATCGACTGATGTATTAGATGTGGCTATTGATTTAAATCAAGGTAATGTCGTTAGTAGTGCTTTATTAGCTTACCCTGAAAGTGTTGATGAAAAAAATAAACCTTTTGTTTTATTACAAAATGATAGTGCTGAGCGTTATGTTGCTAATAGTAATTTATTTATTGCTCATGATGGCACAACGCAACCCATTGATTTTCATTTTAAATCGTATGCTCATTATTACGAATTAAGTGGGGGACAAAAAGAGTTAGTTGTTGTTCTTCATGGTGAAAATGCAGATGGATTAGAAGTAAAAAAAGAATTTACTTTTACTCGCGGTAGTTATTTGATTGGGGTACATTATAAAATAAATAACACTGGGGATACTCCGTGGACTGGCTATTTTAATACTCAATTAGTACGTTCTTCGCCGAAAGAAGATAAATCCAGTATGTTTCATGTAGGCTCATATACTGGTGCTTCTTATTCAAATGTGGGCAAAACACGTTATCAAAAAGTTAGTTTTTCTGATATGGCTAAAGCTAATTTAAATCAAGATGTTCATGGTGGATGGATTGCAATGCAGCAGCATTATTTCTTATCTGCTTGGATTCCTGATGCAACAAGTGATAGTAAGTTTTATACCTTAGCCGCTAATAATGATTATACTATTGGTGCTGTGAGCCAACCGCTTAGTGTCAAACCACAAGAAGAAAAAACAATTGGTTCGCGCTTGTACATTGGACCGGAAAGTACTGAAAACTTAAAAGCCATCGCGCCGCATTTGGATTTAACGGTAGACTATGGGGTTTTATGGTTTGTTTCGTCGTTATTATTTTCTTTAATGCGCGCTATTTATAATATTATTGGCAATTGGGGATGGTCTATAGTCCTAGTTACCGTATTAGTTAAATTGGCTTTTTATCGGTTATCAGCCACCAGTTACAAATCCATGGCCGGCATGAGAAAGTTACAGCCTAAATTACAGGCGTTGCGTGAACGTTATGGCGATGATAAAGCTAAAATAAGTCAAGCGACTATGGAATTATATAAGCAAGAAAAGGTAAACCCACTAGGAGGCTGTTTACCTATTGTCATTCAAATTCCGGTATTTATTGCCTTGTATTGGGTATTATTAGAAAGTGTTGAATTAAGACAAGCGCCGTTTATTTTCTGGATTAAAGATTTAGCATCACCAGATCCTTATCATGTATTACCCTTAATTATGGGTGCTACGATGTTAATTCAGCAAAAACTAAATCCTGCGCCACCAGATCCAGTACAGGCTCGAGTTATGATGTTATTGCCTTTATTATTTACTGGATTATTTTGGAACTTTCCATCAGGTTTGGTTTTATATTGGATAGTAAACAATACGCTTTCAATTTTACAGCAATGGTATATCACTAGAAAATATTCTGATGATAAACCGCTTAGCAAAAAAGCAACGCTTGTTGCTAAATCTAAATAAGTTATGACTGATACTATTGCTGCTGTAGCTACCCCACCTGGTCGAGGTGGGGTAGGTATTATTCGTTTATCCGGCCCCAAAGCTTATGAGCTTGCCTTCAAATTAAATGGTGCAAAACATTTAGAGCCACGTTTAGCATTGTTTTGTTCTTTTTTAACCTCTGATAATGAAGTACTGGATCAAGGTCTAATGCTTTTTTTTAAAGGACCTTATTCTTTTACTGGCGAAGATGTTGTTGAATTACATGCCCATGGTTCTCCTGTTGTTTTAGATATGCTATTAAAACAACTAGTACAGTGGGGCGCACGAATTGCTCGGCCAGGTGAGTTTTCGGAGCGAGCCTTTTTAAACGATAAAATTGATTTGGCACAAGCTGAGGCTATTGCTGATTTAATTCAAGCTTCATCAGATACCTCTGCACGAATGGCATTGAAAACATTGCAAGGTGATTTTTCTAAAAAAGTAAATCAATTAAACGAACGTATCATTTATTTGCGTATGTATGTGGAAGCTGCCATTGATTTTCCAGAAGAGGAAATTGATTTTTTAAATGATGGTAAGGTTTCTTCTTTATTAACAACGATTTTAATGCAATTAGATACGATTCGCTCGCAAGCAAATCAAGGGGTTATTTTACGCGAAGGGCTATCATTGGTTATTGCCGGTAGACCTAATGCGGGTAAATCCACTTTAATTAATTGCTTAGCTGGTCGCGATGTGGCCATAGTTACTGATGTGGCAGGAACTACTCGCGATGTGATGCGAGAACATATACTACTTGATGATATTCCTCTACATATTATTGATACTGCTGGTCTACGTGATAGTAATGATATTGTGGAGCAAGAAGGAATCAAACGGGCATGGACTGAGTTAAAAAAAGCCGATTGTGTTTTATTGCTTGTTGATGTAGATAAACCAGAAGATGAATCGTTATTAAGACAAGAAATACAATCCGTTATTATGAATGATATTCCTATTTTAACCGTGTTTAATAAAATAGATTTAGCGCGGCAAGAAGCACTTATTCTCGATGAAACATTATATTTGTCAGCCAAAACAGGCTTAGGCATCGAGTTGTTAAAAAATAAAATAAAAGAAATTATTGGCTATCAACCAGAGGAAGGGCAATTTTTAGCGCGTCGTCGCCATCTTGATGCCTTAGATAATGCCAAAAAAGCACTGCTTACTGGTGAAACTCAATTAACACAGCATAATGCTGGCGAGTTATTGGCAGAAGACTTACGCTTAGCACATCAATTACTTGGTGAAATAACGGGTGAGTTTAGTGCCGATGATCTTTTAGGTAGTATTTTTTCTAGCTTTTGCATTGGTAAATAATATTTCATCTTATTCTTAGGTAGCTGGTAGTGATGAATGAATTTCAATTAATTAATCATTTTTTTTCGCAACAAAAACACGATCGTTCCGACGTTATTTTAGGCATAGGAGATGATTGTGCTGTTGTACGCGTGCCAAGCAACCATGAATTATTAATGTCCATGGATACTTTAGTTAGCGGAGTACATTTTCCCAAATCCACTATTCCTTTTGATATAGGATATAAAGCGTTAGCCGTTAATTTAAGTGATTTGGCAGCAATGGGGGCGACTCCAGCATGGTTTACTTTAGCTATTACTATGCCTAGTGTGGATATTTCGTGGATAAAGTCTTTTAGTGACGGCTTATTTGCTATAGCGCAACCATTTGATATGCAATTAATTGGGGGGGACACAACCAAAGGTCCTCTTGCTATAACTATTCAAGTACATGGTTTTGTGCCGCAAGGAAGAGCTATTAGACGAACAGGAGCTAAGCCTGGCGATTTAATTTATGCCTCACATCATTTGGGTGATGCCGGTCTTGCTCTGGCGTGTATTCAACAAAAAATCAAATTGCCTTTAGAGGTTTTTGCCCTAATAGAACCTCGTTTGAATAGACCTGTTCCGCGAATAAATGAAAGTTTATTAATTGCTCGGTATGCGTCTTCTATGATTGATTTATCTGATGGGTTGATTTCGGATTTAGCTCACATTTTAACACAGAGTAAAGTAGGCGCTGTTCTTGATGCCTCTGCCATTCCCATTTCGAAAGAGTTAATCCAATCCGTTGGTCAAAACAAAGCATTACACTATGCTTTGACCTCTGGCGATGATTATGAATTATGCTGGACAATGAATCCTAATAAGCAGGATGAGTTTGAATGTGCCATGCGAGAGCATAACTATTCTTTTTACTGCATTGGGGCTATTACAGCGAATAGCCAATTGTTTTTGCAACAAAAAGACGAAGTGATAAATATCAACAATTGGCAAGGGTATATGCATTTTTAGATAATGAAAAACTTAATCATTTAATCCATTAGAGGCGCTGGTTTGGGTATTTTTTTTATTACTTGTACGGGCGCTCTTTTTGGGGATTCATATAAAAAATTTTTAATATGTTGGACTATACGTTGGGATGCTTGGCCATCGCCATAAGGCGAACCCGCATTGCTCATTTTTTGATAATGTTCTTTATTAAATAATAAATGCTCTACTGCATTAATAATTACTTTTTTATCATCATGACCTACCAACATTGATGCGCCAATAGCCAGAGCCTCAGGGCGCTCTGTTTCTTCTCTTAAGACTAACACGGGTTTTTGTAAGGCAGGACCTTCTTCTTGTAATCCGCCTGAATCACTTAAAATAAGATAAGATTGCTGCATAATGGCTACTAGCTCTTCATAATCTAGGGGGGCTGTTAAAGAAATATTGGTGATATTGGCTAAATGATTATGAATCACCGAATGCACATTAGGATTAGGATGCACTGGCATGATAATCTCAATGAGGGGATTTCGCTGGGCTAATTCACGTAATGCCTCACAGATAACAAGTAGAGGTGCACCAAAAATTTCTCTGCGATGACACGTTACTAAAATGATTTTTTTATTGCTTAACGAGGCTACGGGTTGTTTTTGTGTATAACTATATAACATATCAATAATAGTATTTCCTGTTATATAAACGTTATCTCTAATTTCTTCTCGCGCAAGATTAGTTGCTGCTTGTTGGGTTGGGCAAAAATGTAAAGCAGCTATCATGCTCGTTATTCTACGATTTAACTCTTCAGGAAAGGGGCTATTGATATGGGGTGTCCTTAATCCAGCCTCCACATGCGCAAACGGAATTTTTTTATAAAAAGCAGATAACGCGGCAATTTGGGTTGTAGTGGTATCCCCTTGAGCGATTATTAAATCACAGGGATTAGTGTTTAAGTGTTTTTCAAAATGGACTAAGAGGCGAGCGCTTAAAGAAGACAGCGTTTGATTGTCTTGCATGACGGAAAAATTAGCATTTATAGCTATTTTTGCTTTATGTAATAAGGATTCCACTAATTCTTTATGTTGTCCTGTTACTATAGTAAGGACATTAAATTCTTTTATGGTTTTTAATGCATTAATAACCGGAATCATTTTTAATGCTTCGGGCCTAGTACCTATTACACAAGTAATATTAAAAAATAAACTCATATTCATCCTTGTAAAAGAAATATTATTCTCTTTATTTCTACGTTCTGTGGCTTATTTACAGAATCTAGCAATAGGGCAAGATTGTTGGATACCGCGCATAAAGCCCGGTACGTAAGCAATTAGAGATATGTTCAACCATTTATGCTCTTGTCCCTGTGTTGTTTCGCCTATGTTGAGTTTATAGAGTGAAATGTCTTATAATAAAAATCGTTACTATATTCATCTGTGAGCAGTATATAATAATTTTAAGCCAATGCTGCATGAAGTATTTCATCCAAATAAATTTGTTTTTGTCTTTTATAAAAGACAAACAATTAAAATGTGCTAAAGTATTATTATCTTTACTACTCATTAGTATATTTTTTCTGCCAACCAATAAAGCGTATAGTTTAGAATCATATGATAAATATTGGTCTGTTGCGACAATAACGGGTTCTTTCCCAGAACATCATCGTGTTAAATATTATTTTGAACCTCAACTGCGTTTAATTGATAATCCTTATGTATTCAATCAGCTTTTTTTATTTGCTGGTTTAGGTTATCAAGTAAAAAGTAATGTTACTTTTTTTATGGGACCTGGTTTAAATGTTATTAAAAATAATGAAGGGAAAATAATTGAGGAGCGGCGTTTATGGCAGCAATTAAATTGGTTAGTGTTTAATACACCTACTTTTAATCTTAATAGTCGTAGCCGTTTAGAAGAGCGAGCATTGTCTAGCTCTTCGCAATTATCAGCTCGAGTAAGAGAGCGATTGTGGTTGCGAGTTCCTATTAAAGGATTTGAGCGTTATTCTTTTTCCTGTTTTGATGAGGTGTTTTTTAATTTAAATAGCCCCGCTTGGGTTCCTCCTACTTTTTTTGAACAAAATCGTGCTTTTATTGGTATTGCTACAACTTTTAAGAAAACTACACTTATTGACGTGGGGTATTTGAATCAATATATTAATACGAGAGAATTAAATAATGTATTTTTATTAAGCTTTACTATTAATTTATAAAATTAATAGATTAAGTAGGTATAGAGAAATACGCATAGTGTAAAAAAATAAAACAAAAAAGTCTTGTAAAAGAGAAAAGCAAATGCTACCGTAAGAGACTGTCCTTTTTTTGTAAGTTATGATCGTGGAAAACCTCTCTTTTACAGAAAATAAATCACAATTTTTTTCAAAGCTTAATTTCGCAGAAAGTGAAAACGCTAGCTTGCGTGTTATTGAGCAACAAATTAACCAAGTCGATTATTCTTTTTTATTACAAAATAAAAATCTTTTAGAAACTGAGTTTGAAGGAATGTTGCACGCTTTAGAAGAGCAATTTGCGTCAGAACAAATGCTATCCAATAAGAAACTGTGGTTTTATAGTTACTATTGTGCTTCTTTATTAGAGGTATTTTATCGTGGCTATGAACAACAAGATAAAGCAGCTAATTATGAAAAGCTAAAAGATAAAATAAAAAAAACACTACTTAACGAGCAAATAAGCGAATCATCGACTAAAGCCAATAGCTCTTTTACTCGTTATTTATATAGTTCATTGAAAGAAGGAATAGGTGAAATTCTTAGCATCCCTTTTCACTTATCTAAGTTAAGAACTAATGTGGTATATGCTAATATCTGGCGTATTAATTGGGTTTTTACGCGTTTGACTTTAACGCAAGGACTTAGTTTAGCAAGTGAATTACATTTAATCGAACAGTTTGACGCCTTATTTGGTACTCATACAGATGTAGATAAAATTATTGCTCATATCAAGGCGCCCACGGGTATTGTTAATTATTTCAGTGTCGGTCTTTTTCTCGCTCGTTTTGTGATTGATGCTGGTTTATTATTAAAACACACTTTTTTTCCTACTAAAGAAGAAGAAAAGGGCAGCACTCGCTACCAGCGCTTTGTCTATGAATTAGATAAAAGACATTGTAATTTAATTAATGATTTAACGTGGGCAACCATCAATTTTTTAACTAATTTTAATTATATTAGTGGTCTTTCTGATCCAACGTGTGGTTATTTAATTGCGGGCTTTTTAATTTTTGATATAGGAATGATTAGTTATAAATACTTGCGTGGACGTAGAGAATTTTTAGATCAAAAAGATCAATACGACATAAATAAGTTAACTAATCCTGAGATGGCTGAAAAAATATGGAGTCAACAGCAACAAAACTGGAAGATAAAACAAGCATCCTTTGCTTTTAATGCCATGGCTGCGGTTTTATTTTTTACAGGATTTAGTGCGGCATTGGTATTGGCTAATCCGGTATTAATAACGGCTTGCTTTTTTGCCTGTATTTTTGCTGCAGCAATGTATTTAACGGGCGATAAATATGAAGCGTATAAAAAAGAACAAATAATACTAAATGCTGCACCCGCTGATGAAAAACAGCAGCAACAATTCAAACAAGCTCGAAGTGCTTTTGTGTTAACTTTGGCGAAAAACACCTTAGCGCCCCTAGTTTTTGTTGCAGTTTATAGTGTTTCTTTGCCGGCCGCATTAGCATTAACGGTTGCTTATTGGGGCGGATCTTTGTTATTGGGTTACCAAAAAGAAGAGGGTAATAATAGCCCCTCAGGATCTGGCTCTGCAGTATCTAAGACAACAATTAAGAGTGTAGAAAGCAACAGCGATAATACTCTTGAATTTGATTCCCCAACAACTGTACTGCATGGATAGCAGTAATTCCCTGCTGCAAACCATCTCATCCTGAACGCGGTGAAGAATGAGATGGTTTGTATAATTTATGAAAAATAATGTACGACACTATTTTTTTATTCATGAGTGATAAGCATCCGTTCCTACTTCCCGCTACTTGTTAGCGGGATCCATTCATTTCAATACGCGAAGTGTGTATTAATCAATATTTTTTAATTGTAATGCTAGATTATAAAGCTCATTTTTATGGCTATTCGTTAATTGGCAAGCAATTTTCACGGCTTGCTTTAATGGTAATTCGTTTAATAAAATAGTCAGTATTTTTTCTTGCTCGTTTAATTCACTTGCTTGTGCTCGAGGAGGAATAATTAAGACAAATTCTCCTTTAACGCGCGCAGGCTCCATATCTAACCATTGGTTTATTGTTGCTGCTGTGCCGGTTATAAAATGTTCAAACGTTTTTGTTAATTCTTTTGCTAATACCAAAGAACATTCTTCGCCATAACACAGAGCAATATCATTAAGTGACTCTTTAATTCTATGGGTCGACTCATAAAAAACAAGAGTATGAGGCGAGCTTTTTAATTCGTTAAGTTGTTTTTGCCGTGCTTGCTGTTTTGCTGGTAAAAAACCCGAAAAAGTAAAGGTATCGCACGGAACGCCAGCAGCACTTAAAGCCGTAATTAAAGCACAACACCCTGGAATAGGTATTACTAATATATCGTGTTGCCGTGCTAAACGCACCAAGGGATAACCAGGATCACTAATCAAGGGCGTTCCTGCATCGCTGATTAATGCAATATTTTTTCCTTGTTGCAATTGGTGAATAATAGCCTGACTTTTTTCTTGTTCATTATGAGCATGTAAGGCGTGAACAGGTTTTTTGATTCCCAGACTTGTTAATAATGGCAATGAATGACGGGTATCTTCTGCCAAAATCAAATCAACGGCGTCTAACGTTTTTAACGCCCTAATACTCATATCGTCTTTATTGCCAATAGGAGTTGCGACTATATATAGCGTTCCTGTTGCTCCAGTTGCAGTCATAGTTTATCCTTTTGCCTGAATAATAAGATTAATGATAGCAAGTGTAACATAAGCTGTTCATTTGCTGGCAATAGATATGCCAGCCTGGTATTTAAGGATGTACCTATGGAGCAAAAAGGATTTTTAGCGGAAAATAAAGCGTTAACTTATTTAACAGAACAAGGACTTTGCTTGGTGATGCGTAATTATCGTTGTCGTTTAGGTGAGGTTGATTTAATTATGAGTGATAAAGAATATCTGGTGTTTGTCGAAGTACGAGCGCGCACTCATCGTTCTTTTGGCGGAGGATTAGCCAGTATTACTATGGCGAAGCAAAAAAAAATTATTGCCACTACAATGCATTATTTAGTAGCTAAATATAAAGCAAAAAATCTACCCGCTGTGCGTTTTGATGTGATTAGCATCGATGGTCCTTCCGGAGCGCTGTTATGGGTTAAAGATGCTTTTCAAGCAGATTAAAAATTTAACATAATGTAAGGTTACGTACATGATACAAATGGAAGAACGAGTGAGACATCTTTTTGGTATGCAGATTGAAACCAAAATGGCTGTTGCCGAAGCTTTATCTGACGATATAGCTAAAGCGGGGCAACGTTTAGTGAATTGCTTGCTAAATGATGGCAAAATTTTTATTTGTGGCAACGGCGCATCAAGCGCTAATTGTTTGCATTTTTCAAGCGCAATGTTAAATCATTTTGAAGTGGAACGT
>CAZSAO010000010.1:3467-11084 GCA_964605275.1 uncultured Legionella sp. | reverse complement strand
ATTTAAGTGCCGATCCGGTATGTTTGGGCTCTTTTGCTAATGAACATCATTATGCACAAGTATTTGCGCGCCAAATTCAAGCTTTAGGTCAAGAACACGATGTGGTTGTTATGTTAACCACCTCAGGAAATTCAGACAGCTTATTATATGCGGTGCAAGCGGCTAATGAACGAGGAATGGATAGTATTGTTTTAAATGGACGTGATGGTGGGGTGCTTACTAATCATTTAGGGCCTGAAGATATTGAGTTGCGCGTAGTTGCCGATAATGCGGCACGAATAAGAGAATTACACTTGTTCATTTTACATTGTTTTTGTGATTTAATCGATCAATCTTTATTTAGTCAAATGATAGGATAATAAATGAAAGCGTTATTGCGTTGGAGCACTCCACTTATTGTAGCTTTTTGTATTAGTTTAACGGGATGTGTTGCCGCAGTGGTTGTTGGTGCTGCCGGTATGGTCTATGATCGCCGTAGCGTAAGTGTTTTAGAAGCAGATGCTCGGCTTTTTCATGTTATTCACACGGCCATAGTAACAAACCCACAATTTAGAGAGTCTCGTGTATTGGTTACCAGTTTTAATAAAGTGGTGTTGCTTGTTGGCCAAGTTTCTTCACCTTCCTTGCGCATTATGGCGGAACAAACCGCGCGTAAGGCGCCGGGAGTTTATCGTATTTATAATGAACTAACGGTGGGGTATCCCATTGCGATGACGCAACGTACACAAGACAGTTGGATCACCAGCCAAGTACGCAGTCAAATGCTAACCAAAAAAGGTCTTGGGTCCGGATCTATTCGTGTAGTTAGTGAAAATGGAGTGGTATATTTAATGGGTATTGTTACTCCGGAACAAGCTAATTTAGCGGTAGATGTTGCTCGTCGGATTGATGGGGTGGTGAAGGTCGTAAAAATTTTCCAGTATATACGTTAGTACTGAGCATGCTTAAAAAAAATGGGCTGATTATCATTATATTAGCATTAACTACCCTGTTAAGTAGTTGCATTAGTAATGTATGGACTGGTGCTAAGCTACTTTATGACCGGCATGATGTATATAAAAAATTAAATGACTATCAATTAGTGGCTGAAGTAAATCATGCCTTATATTTTGATAGGGTACTTAAATGTGAGCAATGTGCCCTTGATGTCGCTTTATTCAACGGTGATATTTTGATTGCAGGACATCTTCCTTCGGCGCAATTAATTGAAGAATTAAGGCATCGATTATATGCCGTTAGAGGATATAATCATTTATTTATTCAGGTGAAAAAAAGAAATGAAGGCTCTAATTCACTAGCTGATTCTTGGTTAACTACAAAAATTCGTAGCCAAATTTTTGCTGATGACTCTATTGATCCTGATATGTTCAAAGTGATTACTTCAGATAATGTAGTTTATTTAATGGGTGAGGCAAAGTTAGATCAAGCGGAAAAAATCATTAGCATTGCTCGTAATACTGCCGGAGTGAGTAAAGTGGTCACGTTGCTTCGTTACTTAACCTATCAAAAAAATGTGGCCTGATAATTAATCAGGCCATATTGTCTGTGTCCAAGCCAGGAAGTGGCTAACCTGGGAGGATAATATACTGTATCAATGGATTCGTCCTTTATCCAGTCGTTTACGTGTTTTTCTTAAATTAAAAGTTCTTAATAGACCGGTAGAGTCATTTATCAGGGATTCATTCTCGATATTATCTTTGTGATTTGCCGGGTGAGAGCGGCAATGGTGTCTATAAGAGTGGTGGTTTTTATTATGCTTATGCTGCAATCCATCGTCATAACGATTAAGCATTTTTTCCCGGGTACTAGCCGCGGTTCTTTGTATTTTTTCAGACATATTAATTCCTTTTGCAAGCTTACGACTGCTTAGGCATGAGTAGAAAATCCTAAGCCCTCTTTATTAGTATAGTGTGTAAAAAAAATATTGCCGTATATTATTTTTCATAAATTCTGCAAATAACGTCATCCAGAACGCAGTGAAGGATCTTTCTAGATATGGCTCTGAGCCAGATTTTATGAGATACATAACTACGTTGTGGATGACGTAGTTTTTCACCGAGAATTGTTGATTAAATAAATAGGGAATTGCTTATTGAGTGGGTTTGTTTTATAATTCGCGCGGTAAAATTTAGGTGAATATGTGAACAAACAGCTAAATAAGCAGGGTATTATTCGATTTTGGTTCATTCAAATTAGTTTAGTATTGCTGCTGACAGTTTTTATAGCGATAATGTATAATGCTCATGCAGCATACTCTGCATTTTTGGGCGGAGTAGTGTGTATTATTCCTAATGCACTTTTTGCTGCTAGGTTATTTAAATACCAAGGTGCGCGAGTAGCGAAACAAATTGTAAATAATTTTTATAAAGGCGAAGCACTTAAAATAGGTTTATCCGTACTTTTATTTTCTTTGGTTTTTGCTTTTTGCAATATTGTTCCTTTAGCGTTTTTTACATCTTATGTTTTAGTACTGATGACACATTGGCTTACCCCATGGATCATAGTTAACAAACGAAAATAGGCCCGAAAGTGACTGAAATGGTATCTAGCACACATTACATAAAACATCATTTGACTTATTTGACTTATAATGTCAGTGAGATGAAGTTTGGTTCAACCGGTGGTTTTTGGACGTTGAATCTCGACACAATATTTTTCTCATTAATTACTGGAGTTATTGCTCTAGCGTTAATGTATTTTGGTGCCAGAAGGGTAACTACTGGTGTCCCAGGCAAAATACAAAATTTTGCTGAGCTTATGTTGCAATTTGCTGACACTCAGGTCAAAGATTGTTTTCATGGCAAGAATAATTTAATCGGTCCATTGGCTCTAACCATATTCTTGTGGGTGTTCCTCATGAATTTTATGGATATCGTGCCTGTAGATATTTTACCAGAATTAGCCAAGATATCTGGTGTCCATTATCTTAAAGTGGTACCTACCAATGATTTAAACCTTACTTTTGCTTTAGCTTTATCAGTATTTGGACTGATAATATTTTATAGCATCAAGATTAAAGGGATTAAAGGGTTTGTCAAAGAATTAACCTTACAACCGTTTAATCATCCTATCTTTATCCCATTTAACTTATTGTTAGAGCTCGTTGGCTTAATTGCTAAGCCCATTTCTCTTGCATTACGTTTATTTGGAAATTTATACGCTGGCGAATTAATCTTTATTTTGATAGCCTTGTTAACCTTAAATGCAGCAACGTCATCACTAGCAACTACGGTGACCTTAGGTTCAGCCCAATTTATTCTTGCGCTGGCTTGGTCAATATTCCATATTCTGGTAATTACATTGCAGGCATTTATATTCATGGTACTGACTATAGTTTATCTAAGTCTGGCTCACGAAGAACATTAATTTCTTATTTAATCATCATCCATTGTAAAGGGGATAAATATGCAAGCTGTTGAGTTAATAGCACAAGTTCAAAGTATGACCGTTATTGCGGTTGCTTTATTAATTGGTTTAGGTGCTTTAGGGACTGCGATAGGATTTGGTCTTTTAGGCGGTAAATTCCTTGAAGGTTCTGCTCGTCAACCTGAAATGGTTCCTATGTTACAAGTAAAAATGTTTATTGTTGCAGGTCTATTAGATGCGGTAACAATGATTGGTGTAGGTATTGCGTTATTCTTTACTTTTGCTAATCCATTCCTAAATAACTTAGGATCTTGATAACAGACGAAAGGGGTGCATTAGCACCCCAATGTTGCAGGAGATATAATCTTGGATATTAATTTAACTTTAGTCGTACAAATGATCGTTTTTGCTGCATTTGTACTGTTTACTATGAAACTGGTTTGGCCTCCTATTGCAAAAGCCTTAGAAGAACGCCAGGATAAAATTGCTGATGGTTTAGCTGCGGCCGAGCGTGGACGTAAAGAATTAGAGTTGGCGCAACATCGTGTTAAAGATGAGCTAAAGCAAGCAAAAGCAAATTCAGTAGATATTATTGATAAAGCAAACAAGCGTGGCGCGCAAATTGTCGAGGAAGCTAAAGAAGCTGCTCGTCGTGAAGCGCAGATTCAGGCAAAAATTGCTCAAGAGCAATTAGCACAACAAATCAATCATGCAAAAGAAGAGCTACGCAAACAAGTTGCCACTTTGGCTATTTCTGGTGCTGAGCGTATTTTGCAACGTGAAATTGATGCAAAAGCCAATAGCGCCCTGTTAGATAACCTAATAGAAGAGATTTAACATGTCTGATAGCACTACCATAGCCAGACCTTATGCTAAAGCTATTTTTGAACACGCTTTGTTAGAACAAAAGCTTGCTCAATGGTCTGAATACTTGCTTGCACTTGCGCAGGCTGTTTTAGATAGTAATGCATCACAATTTATTACTAACCCTGCTTCAACACCAGAACAACAAATAGAATTGTTGCACTCGGCATGTAATGTTAGTGCTCAAGAAATACAGCCTCTTAGTAATTTAATTTCTTTATTGGCTGTGAATAAAAGGCTTTTGTTATTACCTGAGATTAAAGCGCTTTATGAAGTGCATCGTGCGGAACAAGAAAAGACATTAGAAGTTGATGTTATCAGCTACTCTGATGTGTCCGCAGCACAACAACATCAATTAATTGAGGCATTAAGTGCTCGTTTGCAGCGTAATGTATCATTGAATATTAGTGTTGACCCTTCATTACTTGGTGGCGCCGTCATTCGAGCAGGTGATTTAGTTATTGATGGTTCTGTGCGGGGTAAGCTCAATAAGCTTAGCACCGACTTAGCCGCTTAATTTAGAGGATAGTTTTCATGTCAGAACAAGTAGCGTTAAATCCTTCTGAAATCAGCGAATTAATCAGAAAGAAAATAGATCAATTCAATGTTGTTTCTGAAGCACGAAATGAAGGTTCTGTTGTTAGTTTAAAAGACGGTATTGTTCGCATGCATGGCCTTGCTGATGCAATGGCGGGAGAGATGATTGAGTTTCCAGGCGGTGTTTATGGCTTGGCGCTTAACCTGGAAAGAGATTCAGTTGGAGCAGTAATTCTAGGTGATTATTCTTCTTTGGCTGAAGGACAAAAAGGTAAATGTACCGGTCGTATTCTTGAAGTTCCTGTTGGACCACAACTATTGGGTCGTGTAGTTGATGCGTTAGGTAACCCTATTGATGGTAAAGGGCCTATTGCTGCAGAAGCCATGGCACCTATTGAAAAAGTAGCGCCTGGTGTTATTGCCCGTAAATCGGTTGATCAACCAGTACAAACAGGTCTTAAAGCGATTGATGCGATGATTCCTGTGGGTCGAGGTCAACGTGAGTTGATTATTGGTGATAGACAAACAGGTAAATCAGCCATTGCTATTGATGCTATTATTAACCAAAAAAATACCGGTGTTAAATGTATTTATGTGGCTATTGGCCAAAAAGCCTCTTCAGTTGCGGCGATTGTACGTAAATTAGAGGAGCATGGCGCATTAGATCATACTATTGTGGTTGTGGCCGGCGCATCTGATTCTGCGGCGTTACAATATATTGCTCCTTACTCAGGTTGCTCTATGGGTGAATACTTCATGGAACGCGGTGAAGATGCATTAATTGTTTATGATGATTTAACAAAGCAAGCATGGGCTTATCGTCAAATTTCTTTATTATTACGTAGACCTCCAGGTCGTGAAGCATATCCTGGTGATATTTTCTATTTACACTCACGTTTATTAGAGCGTGCTGCACGAATTAATGCAGACGAAGTAGAGAAATTAACCAACGGTGAAGTAAAAGGTAAAACAGGTTCTTTAACTGCATTGCCTATTATTGAAACGCAAGCAGGTGACGTGTCTGCATTCGTACCAACCAACGTAATTTCGATTACAGATGGTCAGATTTTCCTTGATGTTGATTTATTTAACTCAGGTGTACGTCCAGCGATTAACTCTGGTTTATCTGTATCACGAGTAGGTGGTGCGGCACAAACTAAGATTATGAAAAAATTAGGTGGCGGTACTCGTCTTGCATTAGCACAGTTTAGAGAGTTAGAAGCGTTCTCGCAATTTGCCTCTGATCTTGATGAAGCAACACGTAAGCAGTTAGAGCGTGGTCAACGAATTACTGAGTTAATGAAGCAAAAGCAATACGCTCCTTTAAACGTAGCCGAAATGGGCATCAGTTTATTTGTGGTGGAAAAAGGTTATTTAGATGATGTTCCTGTGAGTGAAATTATCTCTTTTGAACAGTCACTTCATGATTACATGCGTAGTACACATGCTGCATTAGTACATAAAATTAATGAAGCGGGTGGCTACGATGGTGAGATTGAGCAACAATTAGCGCAAGCGGTTGAAGAATTCAAACGTACATCTAGTTGGTAAAAAATTAGGCCAGTGTTTCACTGGCCTAATCAATCAATTACAGTAAAGGCGAAGTGAACTATGGCTGGAGCAAAAGAAATCCGCACTAAAATTTCGAGTATTAATAAAACTCGAAAAATTACTCGTGCGATGGAAATGGTGGCTGCAAGCAAAATGCGTAAAACGCAAGAGCGTATGCGCGCATCTAAACCTTATGCTACCAAAATCTATGATGTCGTAAAACATGTTGCTCGTGCGAACTCTGAATACAGACATCCATTTATGAATGAACGTGAAATAAATCGCATAGGTATTATCGTTGTAACTTCTGATAGAGGTTTATGCGGTGGTTTAAATGCTAATTTATTGCGTGAGACGATTCGAATAGCAAAAGAGTGGAAAGAGCAAGGTAAAGAAATCGACTTTTCGGTTATTGGTCGTAAAGGTTTGGCCTTTTTCAAGCGTGTTGGCGGCACTATTTTAGGTTCGGTTGAGCACTTAGGCGATGAGCCTGCTCTAAATGACTTAATTGGTGTAGTAAAAGTCATGATTGATGCTTATTACAATGGCACTATTGATGCAGTGCATATTGTATATAACGAGTTTGTTAATACCATGACTCAAAAGCCTATTATGAAGCAATTACTGCCTTTGCCTAAATCGGAAGAAGACAGTAGTTCGATGGGCCATCATTGGGATTATATTTACGAGCCTGATGCAAAAGACCTTTTAGATCAGTTATTAGAGCGCTATATAGAGTTACAAGTCTATCAAGGTGCTGTAGAAAATATTGCCTGTGAACAAGCCGCGAAAATGATAGCGATGAAAAATGCTACCGAAAATGCAGGTGAGTTAATCAAAGAATTTCAATTGGCTTATAACAAAGCCCGACAAGCAGCAATTACACAAGAGCTAGCAGAAATTGTCGGTGGCGCAGCCGCTTTATAAGAGGGTTAAATAATGAGCGTAGGAACAGTAGTAGAAGTAATTGGTCCGGTGGTAGACGTTGAGTTTCCACGTGATAACGTTCCCAAAATCAATGACGCCTTACATTTAGTTGATGGCGATTTAGTGTTTGAAGTACAACAGCAATTAGGTGATGGTGTAGTCCGTACTATTGCGATGGGAACAACTGAAGGTCTAAAGCGTGGTGTGAGTGCTCGCAATACAGGTCAACCGATTCAAGTACCTGTTGGTAAAAAAACGCTAGGACGTATTATGGACGTTTTAGGTCGTCCAATTGATGATGAGGGTCCTGTTGATGCTGAAGAGCATTGGGCTATTCACCGTAAAGCACCTAGTTATGAAGAACAAGCGGGT
>CAZSAO010000010.1:0-3457 GCA_964605275.1 uncultured Legionella sp. | reverse complement strand
TTATTCGGTGGTGCGGGTGTAGGTAAAACCGTAAACATGATGGAATTGATTCGTAACATTGCTATTGAACACAGTGGTTACTCTGTATTTGCCGGGGTGGGTGAGCGTACGCGAGAAGGTAATGACTTCTATCATGAAATGAAGGATTCTAATGTATTAGATAAAGTATCTTTGGTTTATGGTCAGATGAATGAGCCACCAGGAAACCGTTTACGTGTTGCGTTAACTGGTTTAACTATGGCAGAAAAATTCCGTGACGAAGGTCGTGATGTATTGTTATTCATTGATAACATTTATCGTTACACTTTAGCGGGGGTTGAGGTATCTGCACTATTAGGTCGTATGCCTTCTGCGGTAGGATATCAACCGACATTAGCTGAAGAAATGGGTATGTTACAAGAGCGTATTACGTCGACGAAAACAGGTTCTATTACTTCAATTCAAGCAGTATATGTTCCTGCGGATGACTTAACGGATCCGTCTCCTGCAACAACGTTTGCTCACTTAGATGCGACTGTTGTATTGTCACGTCAAATTGCGGAGTTAGGTATTTATCCAGCGGTTGATCCATTAGACTCGACTTCACGTCAGTTAGATCCTTTAATCGTTGGTCAAGAGCATTATGATATCGCTCGACGCGTTCAACAAACGTTGCAACGTTATAAAGAATTAAAAGATATTATTGCGATTTTGGGTATGGATGAATTATCTGAAGAAGATAAGCGTGTTGTTACTCGTGCGCGTAAAATTCAACGCTTTTTATCACAACCATTCTTCGTTGCTGAAGTCTTTACCGGCTCTCCAGGTAAATACGTTTCTCTTAAAGATACAATTAAAGGCTTCCAAGGAATTCTTGCTGGTGAATACGATGATTTACCTGAGCAGGCATTCTACATGGTTGGTAGCATTGAGGAAGCGGTTGCCAAAGCTAAAACATTATGAGGCAAGCAGACATGGCAATAACAACGCACTTAGATATTGTTAGTGCTGAGCAGCAGATTTTTTCTGGCTTGGTCGAAATGGTTGTTGCAACAGGTGAGCTTGGTGAAATAGGGATTACTCCCGGCCATGCTCCTTTGTTGACTTTGCTAAAACCAGGTGAAGTACGTGTTACTTTGCCTGGCGGTGAACAACAGATTTATTATGTGCAAGGAGGCATGTTAGAAGTGCAGCCTCGTTGCATAAGTATACTATCTGATGTGGCGCAGCGAGCGGATCATTTAGATGAAGCAGCAGCTCTTGCGGCTAAAGCACAAGCTGAAGCGGCAATGGCTAATAAAGGTGGTGATATGGATTATTCTGTTGCTGCCATTGAATTAGCTCGTGCCGTGGCACAAATACGTGCTATTCAAAAAGCGAGAAAAAGTATTAAATAATTAAACTTTTTAATGATAATCCTGGCCTTACAGCCAGGATGTCACGTTTTATGTATACAAATAGTTAAAATTTTTTTCTTTTGCGCTAATCACGTCTGAATATGTACTTACAACAATTGACTTTTGTAAAAACCATTCAACTAAATCAAAACTGGCTATGACAGCGCACTTGAACGCTATTTGCTTGTACTTATAGCACTCTAAATGGATAGCATCCTGCTATCAGTCTTAAATTAATACCATTCCTCTGAACGATTATGTTGTCTTTAATTTGAAAGTGAGGGTGCTGATATGTTATTTTCTTCCTGCTTTTTTAATTCTAGCACTGTGCCAATATGTTTCGTTGAAAAAGTTAGAAACGTATCATCAAAAATCTGTACGGAAACATCGAGTTGTAAAAAACCAGCCGCATGTAAGCCTAGAGCTGTTCTTATAAGCTGCTCTCTGGTCGGGCGGTAATGACCGTTCAAATTATCAATTAATGTTATTTCATTGTTTCGAATACGAACAATCCCTGCACATTGAACAGGCTGCGATGCTCTTACTGAATTGTGGAAGCAATTAGGGGTTTCCTGGGTAATTATATACAAACCACCTTTGGGAGAAACTATATAACGATAGGCATTGGGGGTAATATACTGCTTTTGATTATTAGGTAATTGATATAAACCGTGATTGTCACGATAGACTCTAAATTGTTTTTTTTCTTGCTCTGAAAATTGTTTTCCAACGCCATTTAGAACACCCCCGGTTAAAATTCCAGGCAAATAAGTATGATTATAATTAACATGAGCCAATTGATCAAAAAATGCATTAGGGTAGCGCTTTTCAGGCTTCGTTGCTTTTCCAAACTGAGATTGTTTCGACGAAAATGATTCAATGAATAAAGAAAGAGCCGTGAATACTGATCCCTCAATACGTTCATTCTGCTTTTCACCGCTATTTGCTTGTTGCATAGGACTTTTAGCGACTAGTCTCATTGCTTGATTCTTTTTTTTTGGTGTGGTCGTGTACACCCTTGTCGATACATTTTCTTGTTTTAGTCATTTAAGTTTTCCGTCTTTAATTTAAATAATTATGTGGCTTCACTCTTGTTTAGAGTATATTACCTTTATATTAAGACTTGATTAATTAAGTATAAAAATGTTTGGTGAAGTGTGTGGTAAATAAATTTTTATCTTAGAAGTTCACACAGGAATTATTGCTTCTCATTATAATCCATGTTATTGAAAGGTGGATTACAATTATCTTATTAAATGAGTAAATAACCTATGTTTCATGCCCTTCTCACGTTAAACTAGCCAATATTAATTCGTCGCTAAGAAAAGAAATTACCCTATGAGTCAAGCCACCGAACAAAAACCATTAACTGAGTTTACTGAAAAAGCTTATCTTGATTACTCCATGTATGTCATTTTAGATAGGGCCTTGCCAAATATTGCCGATGGGCTTAAACCCGTGCAACGACGCATTGTTTATGCTATGTCTGAATTAGGTCTTAAAGCCACTGCCAAACATAAAAAATCTGCGCGTACGGTGGGGGATGTGTTGGGTAAGTTTCATCCCCATGGTGATAGCGCGTGTTATGAGGCAATGGTTTTAATGGCGCAACCGTTTTCCTATCGTTATCCTTTTGTTGATGGTCAAGGAAACTGGGGCTCACCCGATGATCCAAAATCATTTGCGGCCATGCGTTATACTGAAGCACGATTGTCTCCTTATGCTGATGTTTTATTAGGTGAGTTGCAGCAAGGTACGGTAGATTGGGTGGATAACTTTGATGGAACATTGCAAGAGCCGGCCTTATTGCCTGCACGTTTGCCCAATATTTTACTCAATGGTGCAACGGGTATTGCCGTGGGTATGGCTTCTGATATTTTGCCGCATAATTTGCGCGAAGTCGCCGATGCCTGCGTGCATTTACTAGATAATCCACACGCTGATTTAGCAGCGTTACGTCAGTATATTCAAGGCCCTGATTTTCCCACTTCCGCAGAAATTATCACTGCAAAAGAAGCGATTACCGCGATGTATGAAACCGGCCACGGTTCGATAAAAATGCGGGCAGTATATCAGTTAGA
>CAZSAO010000009.1:55291-65189 GCA_964605275.1 uncultured Legionella sp. | reverse complement strand
TCATCCTGAACGCAGTGAAGGATCTCCTGAATCAGGCTCAGTGCCGTATCTAGAAAATACTTCACTGTGTTCAGGATGACGTCATTTGCAGAGTTTATGTATTATTTTTCAATGACTTGAAGTTGACATGGAATCGCTGGTACGTTGGTAATTAGAAATACGTTCAATTTCTTATGTTCGTGCCCTAGTCAATAGGGTGAGAAGTTGTTTTTATTGGAAAAAGCTTATCTAGCGTAAAATAATAGGTTCAATATTAAGATGTACGTTATAGTGATTTTTAACGTGCATTTGAATCCAATGAGCAAAATTGAGAAGCTCTAATTGCTCTGCTTCCCCATAATTAACTAAGACTAATGCTTGTTTGGAATAAACTCCGACATTACCTTGTCGTGTTCCTTTTAAACCTAAATTATCAATAAGCCATCCAGCTGATACTTTAAAGTAGGCTGGATTAGGAGTGGGAAATATGGGGAGATTAGGATGTTTAACACGAAGCTCGTGTATTTGTTGCTCTGGTAGCACTGGGTTATGGAAAAAGCTCCCGGCATTTCCTAAGCACTGTGGATCGGGTAGCTTCGTTTGGCGTATATCGATGATGGTGGTGCGTAAATCAAGAGGCGTGGGATCTGTTATAGACGCTAGTTTTTGTGCTACATCGCCATAATGTATATTAAGATTAGGTTGCATGGATAATTTAAAACGAACACTAATAACAATGTAACGCGAGTTATTTTTTAACATACTGTTGCGATAGCTAAAGTTACATTCTTCATTACACAGACTGACGAGTTGTTTTGTATGCACATCATAAACTAATACTTCGTCAATAAAATCTTTTACCTCCACTCCATACGCACCAATATTTTGAATAGGGGATGCACCGACCGTACCAGGGATTAAACTTAAGTTTTCTAGGCCAAAAGCACCATGTGCCGTGCAATAAGCGACAAACTGATCCCAATTTTCTCCTGCCATGGCGGTAACCATGAGTGTTTGATCAATTTTTTCGATATGAATACCGCGTAATTGATTGTGAATGACTAAACCATTATAAAGTGGGGGTAGAATTAAATTACTGCCACCGCCTAAGATAAAAAATTGGGAGGCTTGAGCTATTAAAGAAGATAATTGTGCTAATTGTTCGATGTGATTTAATATAACATAATGAGAAGCAGTTGATTTTAAATGCAAAGTATTTAGTGATGTTAGATCAACATCGTCTCTAATAGTTATCATTTAGGGTTAACCAATAACTTGTTAATTAATAAGTATAGTAGCTGTTTAATGCATTTTTTAAAATACAAAGACACGATTTAATGAAAGCTACAGCATAAGAACAATTTATATTATCTTATGCTGTATTTTTTTCGCTACAAGATTTTGAATCGCTTTATCATTTTTCAATGATCTGGACTCCAACTCTTTGGGCGTGGTTTTTCCGTGTCCTCGGCAGCTTTTTGTTTTTGATACGTCTCTTTGAACGATTGTGGTCTCTCCTGTATGGTTGATGAGTCTTTAGATACGTAACGTTCTTTATAATTAGTAGATAAAGCCTTGGTACTTGATTCAATATCTTCTGATGGTTCAGTTGACTCACTGAGTTCATTTGTGGTTCTAGTGGAAGAGTCCGCTGAAATACTTCTTTTTTCTGCGGTTGGTTGGGGCGGTGCGTATGAAGGTCGTTGGGGTGGTGCATAGGAGGGTCGCGGGGGGGGTGCTTCTCACGGCCGCGGGGGGGGGGCGTATGAAGGTGGTAGCGGGGTTTTAGTTTTTACTGAGGCTTGGTTGTGAGTAAGGTCATTATTTACATTTATTTGCGCCGCTAAATTAGCAAATAATTGTATATCTTTTGTATATTTTTGTTTAATTCTTAAGGCAAATGTTTCTGAAGGATTAATGGATTGATTAGCACTTTGTTGAACGACTTTGGCTGTATCACGAAATAACCTTTGAACGGTCCACTTACTAATATCCTCCTCTCCTGGCTTTTGGCCCGTTACTGTTTGAGTAAATGATTTCGCAGCTCGCTTTAATGGATCAGATGATAATGATTTGTTTAGTGTTGTTTGTTGATCAGTCTCCAAGATCCCTCTTTGACCAACGAATCTATGCCATGCTAATTTTTCAGCTACTTCCTTTGCTTGCTCACGGCCACTTTTAGGTTGTTCACTTGAATGCATATTTAATTTATCTTTTGCTAAAAGATTGATTGTATCAACGTAAGCATTGATTTTTTCCTTATCCGTCCCTATACGAAAAGTTGATTTATGTATGCTGCGCAATATAGTATTTAATTCTGGATCGAGATCCTGTGAATGCTCCCCTTTTAATATAGAGTCTACTAAAACAGACTTATCTTTCAATATAAGTTCATTATTATTTTTAGACCATGCAAATAGATTGGGGCGAGCCGTGATAAGCAGCTCTTGCAAACAGCCCTGCTGCGCTTGCGGATTGTCTTTAATTTTTTGAGGTAAAATAGGTAAATCATTATCAAAATGAGAAATTAATCGTAACGCCGTATTGATTTTATCTTGTGGATTCTTAATGTTCTCGATCATTGCACGAATGAAGAGTTGTGCTTTAAACATGTTGGCACTATCATTTTTTATAGTCAAAAGTTCTTCTTGTTGTGCCTTATCTGGAATTTTTTTAATTAATTCAATTAGCTTTTGATTTCTGTCTAATTTATTGAGTGCGTCGAAACATAAATTAACTGAATCCCCTAAATGCCAATTAAATCTGTCACTACCTTCAGCCATATTGTTAGCTTTAGTGATTAATGGGCTTATTTTTTTATAATCATAGACAAGGTTAGATAAACTTTGTTGCATTTTTTGATATGCAGTGCTTTTGTAATATTCAGTCAGCTCTTCCTCATTTGATATGTGTTGCATACCTTCTAATTCAATCATTGAGTTACGAAAATTATTTAAATTCTCATAAAAGGTATTGACAACGACACTATCCTTCTTTGAAAAATTATCTGATGCGATCATTCTTTTTAAAAAGGGTATTGCAAGAGAAAGCTTATGAGCTTGTTCTTTTTCAACATTAAGGAGTTGCGATACCATACCTTGATTTGTCTTGTCGACATTTGGATTAAAATTGCTAAGCTCTGCAGCCGAACGTGGGGCGGAGAAGTGTAGGGCTATTTTTTCATATGTAGAGAATAGTTCTCGACCTTTTTCTAAATTTTGTGGATTTAGCCAGCTTTTTAACCGAGTTCCTTCACCAAATGAAATTTTTAATAAATCCTTTGTATTAGCACTAATCGATTCCTCATCTTTTAAAACATCGCTTATCTTACTTAAAATATTATTAATTTGCTTTATATCATCGCCCGCTCTATCTTTTTGATATATTTTAGTTCCAAGCATTGATGAGCCTATTCGTAACTCTTTTAATTTTAAATCCAATTCATCTTTTACTTGTAAAATTAAATTCTCAATTTCATAGTCTTCATACTGTGGCATAATGGCTCCTAATACTGGCTGAATACATATTTAGTTACGCATATATCCAGTATAGGCAATGCTTTTATTTTTGTCATTATTGTCTTGATTGGTTCTATTTGTTTTTTAATAAGTCATTTGTTGATATTGAAGGAATATTTAAAAAAGACATGTAATCTTAAGCAAGATTACATGTCTTTTTTATCCGTCTAAGAAGACGCTTTAACTCCTTAATTCGCAGTCATCCATTTAATTTCATCTATTTTGGCATTAATGCGCGAGGTGAGATACGCATCTTTTGTTGCTAGGTTTTTTGCTACTTTTAATTGGGCTACTGCAGCTCGTGCTTGACCTTCAAGCAGTAAGCATTGTGCTTGAGTAAAATAGGCATAACTTTTTAGATGGGCTTGTGCTTGCGCACGTGCTAGTTCTCTGCACAAAGTTAAATCGTTTTTAAAGATGCGGCTGCCTTTGAGTAAGACACTGGTGGCTTTTTCGGTTTGATTGGCCGCGAGTAAGCCTTCGGCATAAGCCATGAGCATTGCATAATTATCAGGATAATTATTTTGTAGTTCAGATAGCCTTTTTACAGCCATTTGATGTTGGTTTAAGCCCGTTTCAGCTTGGGCGACCGCTATTTGCACGTATAAACTATCTTTATCTTGTTCTAAGGCGGCGTTGAGATGGCTTAATGCTGCGGGGAATTGATTGGCGTTCATTAACGCTAGACCGTGTCCGTAGTCACATGCTAATGGTGTACTTTTTTTCCGGCAATCATGGGTGTAATAGTCTAATAATGGTTTGCTTTCAGGTCTCACTGATACGCGAATAAGTTCTTTAAATAAAAAATAATTAGGAGAGTCAGGATTTTGATTTGCAGGCAAGCGGCTAATACGATTTTCTGCTTCGGCAATACGTTCTTCATCTAAAGGATGCGTACGCAAGATTGCGGGTATATTATCAGTATAGTAATAGCGCATGTGTTGTTGCATTTTTCTAAAAAAACTGGCCATGCTTTTAGGGTTGTATCCGGCCTTTGCCAGCATATCGATACCAATTCTATCGGCTTCTTTTTCTTTTGAGCGAGTGAAGTTAATATTATCTTGATTAAATCCTGATAATGAGGCCATCATCGCACCCATGCCCACCGTGGGGTTTAACACGCCTAATGCCGCGGACGCTAATAATGAGGCCAGCATGGGAATACGCATTTGTTTTTGATGATCGAGTAAACTGTATAAATGATGTAGGCGAACGTGTGCTAATTCATGCGCCATAACAGCCGCTAATTCACTTTCGGATTCAGTTGTTAAAATAAGTTGGGTATTAATACCGATATAACCACCAGGACCAGCAAACGCATTGATTTCATTAGATTTAACAATAAAAAAATAAGGTGTTTTCATGTGGCCGGCATGTGCGAGTTGCGCGCCAATGTGATTAATGTATTGATTGGCCATAGGGGAACGTTCAATGGAATCAGAGCGATTAATTAATTGAATAAACTGTTTTTCTAAGTCTTCTAATTCTTTATTTGAGTAGGGTGATAGCTGACCTGCGTGCGTAAAGGATGCTGCTGTGATGGATAGCATAATCGCTGGGGTATATTTTAAAAAACATTTAGCAAGTCTATCTTTTAGGCTTAATTGGCTCATAGAGGCTACTCAAAAATTGAATAATTTGTTATCATTTACAGCTCTTTTAATAGGCGACTAAGTAATGCACAAGCAGTTTTTACTTGCAGCTCTTGCACAAGCCCGACTTGGTCAGGGGCAATGCGCTCCTAATCCGTGTGTTGGCGCCGTTGCAGTACAAAACGGAACAATTATAGCACAGGCTTTTCATCAGGGTGCAGGAACGCCGCATGCCGAACACCTATTGTTAGCACAACTCCCACCTAAAATGCTAGGGGTCTGTGTGTATGTAACTTTAGAACCTTGTAATCATTGGGGAAAAACACCACCATGTGTTAATGCGTTAATCGAGTATGGTGTAGAAGAGGTGGTATTTGGCTTTGTCGATCCTAATCCTATTGTGGCGCAAAAAAACTCATCGGCTTTATTACAGCAACAAGGAATAATAGTTACTTACCTGCCGTTAGCAGAAATCGCTCAATTTTATCAAGGATATGCGCATTGGCTCCAGACAAATAAACCATTGGTGCATGCAAAAATAGCACATACGTTAGACGGTAAAATAGGTTTGTCTCAGCAATCTCGGGTGATTTTATCTAATGAGCTTTGTGCCGAGTTCACTCATGCTAAGCGTGATGAAAGTGATATTATTATCACTACTGCAAAAACAATAAGCGCTGATAATCCGCACATGAATGTGCGTTTGCCTGGAGTTATAAAGGACAAACCAGTGGCAATTATTGATACACACTTGCGGTTGCGTGGTGATGAGCGTGTTTTTTCTTCAGCGAGTCATTGCCATATTTTCCATCGTGCAGACTATAGCTCACCGTCTAGTGTTTCTCCGCGATGCAGTTATTACCCTATTGCTGCTCATGATAAGGGTATTGATTTACAGACGGTTATGGTTCATTTAGGTGTTTTAGGTTTTCATCAAGCGTGGGTTGAGGCTGGGGGGCGCTTTTTTAGTGCGTTGCACCAAGAGCATTTAGTTGATAAAACCTATATATATATCACGCCCTCCTATTTAGGTGAGTCGGGCGTATTGGCTTATCAAAACACGTTATTTGATCGTAAACATCAAGTCTCGTGGCAAATTATGGAAAATAATGTGATATTATGTTTGGATTGGTTGGGGGATTAAATGTTTACTGGATTAATTGAACAAACAGGCCTTGTTATTACCAATCACAATAACGGCTTGGCTAATCGCTTAAGTATTTCCTCTTCATTCGCTCAATTAGAAACCGGCGAGAGCATTGCGGTTAATGGCGTTTGCTTGACGTTATTGCCAATGACATCTGTTGGCGTATTGGATTTCGATATTTCGCCAGAAACCTTACAAAAAACGACTGTAGGGTATTTCGCTCCAGGTGATTTGGTCAATCTTGAGCGCGCGATGTTGGCTTCGGCGCGGTTTGGTGGTCACTATGTCAGTGGGCATGTAGACACTACGGCACAAGTACATTCTATTCAGACCATAAATGAATTTATTCATTTAGAACTCTCAGGATTTCAGCATCATACCCAAGCGTTTCTTATTCCTAAAGGCAGTATTACCCTCGATGGGGTAAGTTTAACAATTAATGATGTGGTGGAACAACGCGTTCAATTAATGCTTGTTCCTCATACGATACTCAATACCACTTTAGGTGGATTAAAAACTGGTAGGCCAGTGAATATTGAGTTTGATTATTTTACTCGCATTGTTGCGCATCAATTGCAATTATTCGGGAAATTGGACTACGAGGTAGAGTTATGACGCATTCTTTCGCTACTATAGAACAGGCTATAGAAACGATTAAAGCGGGGAAAATGGTAATTTTACTCGATGACGAACATCGAGAAAACGAAGGTGATTTAATCATGGCCGCTGATTTTGTCACGGCGCAAGATATTAATTTTATGTCGCGTTATGGCTGCGGTTTAATTTGTTTGCCAATGGCGCCGCCACTACTCGATAAGTTACAAATTCCAATGATGACTTCTCGCAATCAATCACCCTATGGTACTGCCTTTACGGTTTCAATTGAGGCTTCGCAAGGCGTTTCAACAGGAATATCTGCCCAAGATAGAGGCCATACGATTAAGGTTGCGATTGATGCCCACAGTAGTGCTGCGGACTTGATTTCTCCGGGCCATATTTTTCCATTGCGCGCCTGTGCGCGTGGTGTTTTAGAGCGCGAAGGCCAAACTGAAGGCAGTGTTGATTTGGCGCGATTGGCCGGATGTACGCCTGCTGCGGTGATTTGTGAAATTATGAATAATGATGGCACCATGAGCCGGCGGGATGATTTGGTCGCTTTTTCGCAACAGCATCAGATTCCTATGGTTACGATTAAAGATTTAATAGAATACCGTATTCAACATGAAACACTGATTAGCGAAGAAGTAAGCTCTACTATTCCCCTGCGTGATCATGGCTCTTTTACCATGACTGTATTTAGCAATGACTTAGATGATGGGGAGCATTTTGTACTGACCAAAACCCCAGTTGTGGCCAATCAAGTTCCTTTAGTACGCATTCATTCTGAATGTATTACGGGCGATGTATTTCATTCGTGTAAATGTGATTGTGGTAATCAATTGGAGCAGTCGCTGCAGTTAATTGCCAAAGAAGGAGGCTTGTTAATCTATTTACGCCAGGAAGGTCGTGGTATTGGTTTGGTCAATAAATTAAAAGCTTATGCCGTACAAGACTCGTTAGGATTAGATACTGTCGAGGCAAATCTGCATTTGGGACTGCCTGCTGATAAACGAGACTATGCCATTGCCTACCAAATATTAAAATATTTAGGCATAGGCGCTATTCGTTTATTAACCAATAATCCATTAAAAATTGAAGCGATTGAGCGATTAGGTGTGGTGGTGCACGAGCGCATTGCCTTAGAAACTGAGTCAAATGAAGATAATGAAAAGTATTTAAAAACTAAAAAAAATAAATTGGGTCATTTTTTAACTTTATAATTTAGGATAAACATGAGAGAAATTAAAGCCCATTTGGAACGAGTACCCCATAGTTTTCCTGTGGCACTGGTTGTTAGTTTATTTAATACAGATATTACCCAGGCATTAAAAGAGGGAGCTATACAACGTTTATTTGAATTAGGTATTCATTCAGATAATATTACCTTGATTGAGGTGCCGGGTGCTGTGGAAATTCCATTTGTAGCCAATATTATTGCTCATAAGAAACAAGCTCAAGCCATTATTGCATTGGGTGCTGTGGTTCGGGGTGAAACCAGCCATTACGATTATGTGTGTCAGCAAGTCAGTGAAGGCTGCCAAAGGGTGATGCTTGATCACCATATTCCTGTTATTTTTGGTGTGTTAACCACGGAAAATGACCAGCAAGCGTGGGATAGACTTGGTGGAGTCCATGGCCATAAAGGTCGTGAGGCAGCTGATTGCGCGGTAATGATGCATTCGATACAGCAACAAATAGGGAAATAACACGAATAATGTGTTATTTCTGTGCGTGTTTTGGTATAATTAAGCCCCGTTCCAATGCCAAATTTATTTGAGTATCCATTCGGTGGCATTTAGTATGTTCAACGGGGTCAAAATGACACATTATATTTTTATTACAGGTGGGGTCGTATCTTCTTTAGGTAAAGGTATTGCCGCAGCTTCTTTAGCCGCTATTCTTGAAGCGCGTGGTTTGCGCGTCACATTAATTAAACTCGATCCTTATATCAACGTTGACCCAGGTACGATGAGTCCATTTCAGCATGGAGAAGTATTCGTAACGCATGATGGGGCTGAAACGGATTTAGATTTAGGTCATTACGAGCGCTTTGTTAATACCACGATGACCAAACGCAATAATTTTACCTCGGGTAAAATTTATGAAAATGTGATTCAAAAAGAGCGTCGCGGTGATTATTTAGGAGGAACCGTACAAGTCATTCCTCATATCACCAATGAAATTAAAGACAATATTAAACTGGGCGCTGAAGGTTTTGATGTAGCAATGGTTGAAATCGGTGGTACGGTTGGGGATATTGAGTCATTACCTTTTTTAGAAGCCATTCGGCAAATGCGGATTGAACTGGGTGCGCAACGAGCATTATTTGTTCATTTAACGTTAGTTCCTTATATTGCAACATCAGGCGAAACCAAAACAAAACCCACACAGCATTCAGTGAAAGAATTACGATCTATTGGTATTCAACCCGATGTACTTATTTGTCGCTCAGAGCAACCTTTATCGGTAAATGATCGCACTAAAATAGCATTATTTACTAACGTTGAAGAAGAAGGGGTTATTTCTTTAGAAGATGCGAAAAGTATTTATCAAATCCCCATGATGTTACATGCTCAAGGCCTTGATGAACTGATCGTTAAAAAATTAGCTTTAAATGCACCGAAAGCAGATTTAAGTCAATGGCAGCATGTGGTTGATATGCAAGCGGCCCAAACACAAACAGTTAAAGTCGCTATTGTGGGTAAATACATCGAATTGAGTGATGCTTATAAATCCATTAATGAGGCATTGATTCATGCGGGAATACATACCCATACGAAAGTACAGATTGTGTATCAAGATGCGGAGTTAATAGAAGAGCACGGCGCCTCTTTATTAGATGACGTTGATGCGATTTTGATTCCTGGTGGTTTTGGTGAGCGAGGGGTTGAAGGAAAGATTAAATCCATTCAATATGCACGTGAACATAAAGTACCGTTTTTAGGTATTTGCTTAGGAATGCAAACCGCTGTTATTGAGTTTGCGCGAAATGTCGCGGGTTTTTCTGGTGCGAATTCGACTGAGTTTGATAAAGAAACGGATTATCCGGTTATTGCTTTAAT
>CAZSAO010000009.1:3858-55122 GCA_964605275.1 uncultured Legionella sp. | reverse complement strand
ATAATACGTTCATCAATCAATTAATTGAACACGGTTTGGTGATTTCCGGTACTTCGGCCGATGGCTCTTTGGTCGAAATGATCGAGTTAAACGATCATCCATGGTTTTTAGCCGGACAATTTCATCCTGAGTTTACCTCTAATCCTCGCGCTAGCCACCCTTTATTTAAAGCATTTATTATGGCGGCACGTGAGACGCAATGTAGTCGTTCAGCAGAACAAATGTAATTTTCACCCGCGATAGCCCGTATTAGACGGGCTATCAGACCGGCCCTTATATGCTAAGAGATAAATTAGCCTTCCATACTGCTAGGAAACAATATGAATTTATGTGGATTTGAAGTGGGTTTAGATAAACCTTTATTTTTGATTGCAGGCCCTTGTGTGATTGAGAGTGAGACTTTAGCAATAGAAACAGCGGGTTATTTAAAAGAATTATGTGCGCAATTGAATATTTCGTTTATTTATAAATCCTCTTTTGATAAAGCAAATCGTTCGTCAATGTCCAGTTACCGAGGTCCAGGCTTTGAAAAAGGCTTAACGATATTGGAAAAAGTAAAATCACAAGTAGGTGTTTCTATTTTAACTGATGTACATGAAGATACTCCTTTACTCGAAGTGTCAAGCGTTGTGGATGTATTGCAAACGCCTGCTTTTTTATGCCGCCAAACAAATTTTATTCAAAAAGTAGCGGCTACGAATAAACCCGTTAATATTAAAAAAGGCCAGTTTCTTGCTCCTTGGGAAATGAAACATGTTATTGAAAAAGCAAAAGCTGTCGGTAATGAGCAGATTATGGCGTGCGAGCGCGGCGTAACTTTTGGCTATAATAATTTGGTTTCTGACATGAGATCATTAGTAATCATGCGTGAAACAGGTTGCCCTATTGTTTATGATGCAACGCATTCGGTGCAATTACCTGGTGGTAATAATGGCGTTTCTGGTGGCCAAAGAGAGTTTGTTCCGGCCCTTGCTCGTGCGGCCGTTGCGGTAGGCATTGCGGGTATATTTATGGAAACACATCCTGATCCTGATAAAGCATTAAGCGATGGCCCTAATAGTATTCCCTTAGCAGAAATGAAGCCCTTGTTGGAGTCACTTATTGCATTGGATAGAGTATCTAAAACTATTTTGTAAGTTGATAGGCATTAGTGACGCTAAGGAAGGTAAGTGTTCAGCTAGGCTGAACACTTACCTTCCTTATGTTCCTAGACAAAAGCGTACAACGCGTGATAATTCCCGGGGCTCTTCAGATTCTAAACATTGAATACTACGTTTTTTCAAAGGGACGCTGTTTGGTGAAGGAATGATTGGCGTAAAAAATCTAAGACTACTGACTTGGTTTAATGCGCTAATATTTGTATTAATTCGCGTTGTATACTTATTGATAGGAGTCTTTGTGTTTGAACAAGCTAATTCATTAAGTTGTTCTTGCAGTGTTTCATATTCATAGGAATCTTGTAATGAGATTGGAAATGTCGTTTGTTCTGGTGCAATACTATTAATTGCTTTAGATAATAACACCAAGCCAATCTTATTTATATTATCCGAATCTTTTCTAATAAGACGACCAACAATCTGAGCGCGAGCGGCTGGTTGAATTGTTTTTTTATTGATTATGGCCCAATCGAGTTTGCAATCATCAAATCCTTCCACCAACATTTCTATTGCAATAGCTATTCCGTTGGAAGCCTTTCTAAATTGGTTTATCTGCTCGATGGTTTTTTTGTTTTTGGAATGAATAAGGAATAGATTCAACGAAGGAGTATTTTCTTTTAGTTCCTCAAATAATTTATTCGCACTCTCAATTGAGTTAACGTAAATTACGCCTTTATGTTCACTTAATATGCCGCCATTTGGGTGATTTTGATACTGTAGGGCATGTGCTATTTGCTCAGAACTTAACGTACTTTCGATGCTATCATCGACTAATAAAGGGGCTAGGATACCTTCGTATATTCCTGCTTGCCGCGTGAAATTAAATTCAGCCGTAACATTTTGTAAGGGCTTTGGGGTAGCAGAAAAATGCAATAGTCTTAAAGGGGTAGAATAATGTTCTTCTTTAAGTTTAGTTGTAATAGCTTCTAAATGTTCATCTGATACCACAAGATGGGATTCATCATATATAATGAGGCTAGTATTTTTAAATACTTCAGAGCGTATTTCTAATAGTGCGCGCGCACTATCACTGCACATAATAAAAATATGAGCCCTATTATTCAATGATAAATTATCTTTAAAGCAGTCAATTGAAATTTCATTGGTACACACGGCTAAAATGCGTGGAAGTATTTGATTTTGATGCAATTCTGGAAGCATTTCTTTACCATAGCGCATAAACTCCGCTCGTGTTTGATGAACCAAGGCAATACTTGGGCAAATCACTAGTACGTTTTTTTGCGGTGCCGCCATAAAACTTTGGATAGTAAAGCAGGCCTCTAAAAGTGTTTTTCCAGCCCCTGTAGCCATGTTAAATACATAGTGCTCCAATCGATTTTTTTCCGCTGCACTATCTTCTTTTGGTGTTCCGAGTTGTTTTGCTAAAAACTTAAGGGCTTCTTCTTGATGAGGATAAAAAGGCTTATTCAAAGTATTTTGCACAAGAAGCCGGTTAATAGATGTAATAAAATTTCTTAAATAAGGTTGATTCGGTGAGCTTATTGTATCGATAGCTTCGGGGTTATACCCCCAGGTGTGCGCATGTTCCTGGGCAAAATCATATTCTTTTTTTTGTTGTTCTTGTATGGCATGTCTACGAAAACTATTATTTACTTCTACATTAAATAAAGAGATTGCTTCTTTAGCTGCTTGGGCAGATGTTAATACCTGTTCAATGGCATCTGATAAATCGTCTAAGCATGCTGCTTTTATGTTTAAGCTTTTGTATGCATTGATATTTTTCTTGGAACGAGCTAATTGTAGCGATTGAGCATCAATAATGGCAAATCCATTTTGTTGTGGTCTAAATAAAATATGAGTGCTAATTTGCATAAAATAATCTTCTCCCCAGGCTAATGAAGATGCGGGAAGCAGGGCGAGTAAATCAGGCTCTTGTGGCAGTTTACTTTTGAGTTTGTGCATATCAATTAAAAAAACTTTAGAACCTAAAGCATGTTCAGAATTAAAATAGCGTATAGGATTCAATGTAGAAATAGATAAAATAGGTTCGGGCATCTTTTGTTGCTGCATTATTAAGTAATTAAAAAGAAAGTCAGCATTATTTTCAACTAAAAATTCGGCAGGTAGGATAAATTCCGCAATATTATCATCCATCATTACAAAGGAAGATAAATTACTGACATAAGCAAAATGTAGGGCTGCTCGTCGTCGTGTAGTAATGGCGGTTAATGTTTGCTCAACTAATGGTGCATTGATACCGTTTATCACCAAAAAATCAAAATATTCTTGTACTGATCTATGTGCGTTTAACGAAGTATATTCGTCTTTTGTGCACACAATAATTACTCTAGAGTGACTCGGTATACTCGGCACTAAAGCATTTTCTCCTCGACCTGCCATAATGAAAAAACAGTGTTCTTCAGGAGTTAGCGCGCTTTTTGAGTATGCACAATAAAAATCAAGAGCCATCACATCACTTTTAACTGGAGTGGGTAGAGTAAGCTGGTGTTCTTTTTCAGAAAAAATGAGATTGGCTAAAGAACTTTGTGCTATTTTTGCTTTTGGAGTCGGTGCGACTGCACTAGTGTCTGTTGCAGTTCTTAAATTTTTTTTATGCCAAGTAGTTGTTTCATAGGGCATGTATTTGGGGGAAATATGCATCGTGATAGGTGCTATCGATGGCAAATTGGGCGATGGATGAACAAATGAAGACGATGATGCGCTTTGTTCTTGTAATGTAGGAATATGCTCATGTTCACTATGAGATGATAAAAAAGTAGTTTCCATATTGTCTTCATTAAGAATAGGAGGTTCTTCTTGGTCAAATCCAAAGTCTTGCATACAGGACAAAAACATTGTATCTAATTCATCTTCATCAACGGAGGGTGTTAATCGTTGGGATGATGATGCAGTAGAAAAAAAAGAATCGTTTTTTACCGCTGAAGACTTTTTTAATTGAGAAGGGGGTGTATATCGTTTGGGAGCCCAAAATTCTCTGCGGTTATATCTATTTGGTTTAAAATATTGAGATAATAAAATTGCTTCTGTAGTTGTTGATTGGGATGTGGGGCTTGGTTCGAAGTATTTCTTTTGTAACGAGGTAATAATAAATTTTTTAACTGCTAGATGAGCTTTGGAGTGGCTAGAATTTAAACTTTTAATAATTAAATCTGCTAACTCTTTATTTAAGTTATTAATTAACTGACATTCCGCCGAGCAAAGCAAATTAGCACTTATATCATTCCTAGTTAAAAATATACTGATTAATTTAGTATTTTCCAGCAACATGGCGGGAGTGATCATATTGGCTAATCGATAATTATGTGCTGCAAGAATAGCTAAGCCTAAATCATCTCTCATTAAAGATATTAAATAACTATAGCCTGCAAATAAATGGGTCGCTTTTTCATTGGTTGATTCTTTCTTAATTAACAGACTAAGTTTAAAATTATCTAGAGCTAGCGTTTTATTTCCTGAGCGCGTATCAAAGCAAACTGATAAAAAAGCAGGACTATTAATAAATAAACTAAGGGCTTCTTCGGATCCAAATTCGTTTATAACGTGTGCATAGGCATGCTCTGAATCTTCTACAAGTTGTTGTTTATAAAACTTTAATAAACTATCTTGAGTATGATTTTTAGGATTATATTGGCTAGGTCCCATTAAATTCTCTCGTGCAATTGTCTTTTATATGACTGAATTGTATCAAAAAAGAGCTTTGGGGGAAAGCGAAATGCGTTATTAGATATTTGTGAGCAATAGTTTTTTAATTATACTTTAAAATCTAATTGTCGCCATGCCTCAAAAAGTATAATAGCTACCGCATTGGATAAATTCAAACTGCGGCTATTTTCAACCATGGGAATACGGATGGATTGATGCTGCTCTCTAATGTCAGCAGGTAGACCTCGTGTTTCAGGACCGAATAATAAAATGTCTTCGTCTTGATATGCTACATCGCAATAGCTTTGCTGTGTTTTAGTAGTGCAGCAAAAAATGCGTCGGGTTGCATTTTGTGTGCTAAAAACGTCCCAGTTTTCATAATGCTTAATTGCCGTCCAATCATGATAGTCTAATCCTGCTCGACGTAATTTTTTATCATCCACTGTAAAGCCTAGGGGATAAATTAAATGTAATGTTGCACCACTATTAGCACATAAGCGAATGATATTACCGGTATTGGGTGGAATTTCGGGTTGATATAATGCGATATGTAACATGAGTGCCTTTTATAGTTTTGGATAGGCATTGCCATAGAGCTTTATCATAGCTGCCTTTTTAATAATACCAATTTTATCAGAAAAAAATGCTCTACGGTATGATTTTGCAACACGCCTTTTTTATCGCAGAGAAAAAATTATAAAAATATTGTTATCTTTATCCTTTTATTGTACCGTAACTGCCGTGATTTTGAGGGAAAAAGGTTATTGTTGGATACCGCGCATAAAGCCCTGTATGTTGGCAATTAGAACTCTGTTCAGCCATACATGTGTTTGCTTTATGCGCTCATGCGCAATGTGTGAAGTTTTGGTATAAATCGGTATGTTCTGCTCAAAATTGATTAGGGATTAATAGTTATAAATTAAAAGGATGGCAATGGATTTATTTAAATTAACACGCACTACTCAATTAGTATTGGGCACCTCAATTACTTTATTGAGCCTTTCTACCGCCCAAGCCAAGCAAGAAATGGCTACTAATATCGCTGTGAATCAAACACAAATAATACCTAGTTCTCCATGGAATTTGGAAATGGGGACTCGCTATTGGTTGGGGTTTGGCGAGTATGTTAAAAACTTATATGGCAGTACAGCAGAGTCGGGAATGGTGTCTCGTCTTACGTATAATGATTATGTAAGTAATTCTGCGGAGGGTTTTTGGCGTCTTGGTCATCAAAATGGCTTATTTGTAAAAGGTTATTTTGGTGGGGGTTCTGTTACTAGCGGGCATTTAAATGATGAAGACTTTCCCCCGGTAACCCAACCTTATTCCAGCACTAATAGCGATCAAAAAAATGGTAATATTAATTATTTTAGTGCTGATTTAGGCTATGATTTTATTCAACAGCAACCATGGCGTCTTGGCGCGTTTATTGGCTATCATCGCTGGCTTGAACACTACAATGCATTTGGCTGTGAGCAAGTAGCGGGCAATGCAGAAATATGCGGTGCTTCACCTATGCCTTATACTGTAGATATTTTAAATAATAATGCGATATGGAATTCATTGCGTATCGGTATTAATGGAGCGGTTGCTTTATCAAAACAATGGAGTGCTACTGCCGATGTCGCTTATATTCGCAGTAATTTGACGGCTCATGATTACCATAATCTTCGCCCAGATATTCGTGATATGCTTGAAGACGGCTCAGGTAATGGTGTTCAATTAGATGCATTATTAAATTGGAGTTATACCTCCAATCTTAGTGTGGGTGTTGGTGCGCGCTGGTGGCATGTGGCAACCAATGGATACTCTCATTTTGAGCAAAAACCATCTCCTTTTGGTCAGGCACAAAAAGCAATTATTACTCATGACAGTTACGGGCTATTAGTACAAGCTAATTATTCCTTTGATGATACTCCTTTGATGGGGGCTTCTACCCAAGAACACGTGACGGCTGCTGCACCTATTTATGATTGGCTAGGATGGTATGTCGGTGCTAATTTAGGTTATGGCACTAATCTTGAGTCTGCTAATACAACGCCTTATGCTGCAGCTCCTGAAGATGCAGCTCTGCGTTCGCCTCATGCACTGAATATGCAAGATGCGGGTTTTCTGGGTGGTGGGCAAGTGGGATATAACTGGGTTAAAGATCGCTTAGTTGTAGGGCTTGAAGGGGATATGGACTATGCTCATATCAGCAGTGCTAATGCAATAACCGCTTTTGAGTCACCACTAACCACATCTATTGCTAAAAATGTACAATGGGTTAGTTCCTTTCGTGCGCGCTTTGGGCGATTGGCTTCGGATAATATGCTTGTTTATGTAACGGCAGGTCCTGCATGGGGAAGAGCTAATTTATTATTTGCTCAAAATCCCGAACAAAGTATTACTAATGAAGAAATTTATTATACGGCTAATAAAGGAGTAACCAAATCAGGATGGACCGCGGGTGGAGGAGTTGAATATGCGCTTACCACGAGATTAGCATTTAAAGCGGAGTACCTCTATCTTGGATTGGGAACGGTGAGTACGAATTTCTTCGGAAGCGTTCCTACAACACCTTATTATCAAGTAAGCTCTAAGTTTGATAGTAATATTTTGCGTTTAGGTATAAATTACAAGGTATAAATTTTTAAATAAAGTCAGGCAAAATGGTGCTCAGATAGCCACCTATGCTGCGCTCATTTTGCTTGACTTTATCCCAATAGGAGCTCAAACATGACCGTTCGAGTGCTCTTTTAGCCATACCCTTTGAACGATTACATACTAAGTTTTAAATAAAACTATTTTATCTCCTTCTCCGAAACTCGTATCTGTTATGCTCGCGAAAGTGGGCAATTATTAGTGCATTGGTGTAAACCCATTAAAGAGACACGATTATTGGTCTAAACTTAATGTCTAATGGTTGCCCGCTTTCGCGAGCTAATCCTCTAGTACCCTAAGTAATAATTGGATAATGCGCCATAGCCCAGTCCATTATGCCACCATCAATAGAATACAGTTCTTGATATCCTAAATCAGCTAATTGTTGTGCCGCATATAACGAACGTACGCCACCTCGACAATATAAATAAAGTGGGGTTTTCTTATCCTGTACTACCGTGTTAATGTGTTCGGCAATTTGTCCTTTAGGGAGATGTAATGCTCCTTGAATATGAAACTCTTGCCATTCCTCTGGTTCGCGTACATCAATAACACATAGTTGTGGATTGTTGTCCATTTTATTTTTTAATTCATGGACATCGATTCTTTTGATTAAATCACTCATGGTTTAAATTCTCTTAAAGTCGTTGTTGGTCTAGTTAAAGTGGAGTAGTGCAAAATCCAATAGGTCGCAGCAACAAAAACGCCACCTATTAACGTAGCAAAAGCCCAGGTGGCTCCTGAAACTAAGGCGGTGCGTTGTCCTAAACGAGTTAAGTTACCTGAATCTTGTGCCACCGCACTAGCAAAAAGTATATGGACCACGCCTTTTATAAGCATTAACAAATAGAGAAATGTATCAATTTGACTGCCAAATTGTTTGACTAGTTCTGTAAGCATAAAATTAATGTTCCTTAAAATGTTGGCTTTGACGCCAGGATAATAATGCAATGGCAAGAATAATAAATACAGTTGCGGTTCCTTGAATGGGGGAGGGGATTTCGTTAAATAAAACATATCCCCAAAACATCCCCGTTAGAGCGACTACTCCACCAGTAATGCTATAGAACACAGGGCCTGCAGTGCGTACCAACATGAAAAAAAGCAAATATCCAATACTTGATAAGATCATTTCTAAAATAATAACTTGTTTGGGTAACGTCAATGGCAACGTTAGAGGATAAAAAGCATGTTGTTGAATAACTAATGGTGTAAGCAATAACGAAGCCATTAAGAGCATACCACTTGCTGCCTCTATAGAATGAATGGGTACGCGACGCAGACCAATGTAAATAGAACATAAAGCGAAGCTAAACGGTGTAATTAACGTAAGAAGTGTCCATTTTGAATATAACCCTGTAACCGGTGAGCTAATAAGAAAAATAATTCCGAATACGCCTAAAATTAACGCGATAAAACGCCAAAAATCGGGTCGTTCTTGACGTGATAAAAGAGCGAGCGGGTAGACTATAAGAGGTACTGTATTAACTAAAATAGCTAATAAGCCTGCAGAAATATGACTGGCAATAAAATACATATTGGTATTAGGAATAGCAATGCCTATCAGGCCGCAAATAAGAAAATAAAACCAATGATGTGTATGAAATACGGCAGTTTTTTTGCTACATAAACTACTAAAGGTTAATAATAAAGCAGGCCCTAAGGCTTGCCAAAAACTATAACCCAAAGGCGGAACGCCATTGAGCATTGCTAATTTAGCTAAAGAATAACCAGAACCCCATATAAATCCTAATAAAAACAAAAGAGTAATAGCTCTGATCGTTTTAAACGATGAAGACATAAAATATAAAATCGAAAAACAATGAATGCATTATTGTACGCCTAAGGCTTTGTTCAATGCTACTGTTTCGAGCTAACAGAGTCATTTAAATTTTTTAGGATGTTCAATCTAATTTTGGTTTATTTGAACAATAATATATCGTATCGTTTTGCTTTGATTTTGTCGCGAATGTTTTTTTAAAGTATAATCAATCTTTTTCTAAAATTAGACGTATATTATGAGGTACACATTATTCACTGTTGAGCAAGGAAATGGTAATGGCCAATCAATAGATAAAAATTCTGATAGTTTATTAAGAACAAGCGATTTAATAGGTTGCATTGCAGTAATTATTATTGGTGAGACTAAGTGTTCTTTGGTGCATAGCGATAGTAATTATATGGGAGGGATAGGCTGTATTTCTTTAGCTCATGGGATTAAATTATTAAATATAAAGATGAATGAATACTACGAGATTATATTAGCAGGAGGATCCTCGCTCATTTCCTTAAACAATAAGTATAAAGAGATAAAAAAAATACTGGTCAACTCCAATGTACGGTATGCTGCTTTTGATATTGATACTGTATATTTAGACAGTACAGGAATCGTTGCGTACTCAAAAAGTTCTTTAGCACAACAACTCGGAGTTGATATTGACGACTTAGAGCTCGATGAGCCTAATTATTTAATGAGTATGTGACATTTATAGGAGAATCTAATGTATTTTTATTTATCTATTCCTAAAGGGATGAAATATCAACAAATTAATAAAGTGGAGAGAAGAGGCACAGCAAGCCAACAGACGTCATTATGGTGATAGCCCCTTAGCTACTTAACTCCATATCTGAGCGAAAGAGCATGCATACATTATTTAGGTTGAATTATCAGAAGATTAGCATCATAAGTAATCATTCCCATTAATATTGCATTAATTAGGCGATGAGCACTCACCCGATAATAACAATTTCCCGACATTTTATTTGCTTGATAAGGGTCGGCTACAATAATTTGTCGATGCACTTGATCATAGCCGGTAATAATCACAAAATGACCTAAAGGAGTTCCTTTTACATCATCGGAAATTGATTTACCATCTACATAATATTCTCGTTGAGTGTTATATAAATAAGTAGCACTTAAACCCGTAATAATAGGTAAGCGATAGCTAAAATACTCCATTAATAACTCAACATTGAGAAATTTGAATTTAATAATTCCGCCCGCATGTAAAAAATCTTGATAGGCCAAACTGGATTGGCGAATCCCTTCATTTGATTTATATTTTAATTGTTCTTCGAGTTTAGCGGATAAGTTTACCGCAGCCTCACTGTGTTCGAACCAAGAGGGATCAAAAATATCCATATTGTTAATCAGAATAGAGGCCGTAAAGCCACGCTCAAGAGCGTGCATACCAAGATAGGGCGCTAAAGTGCCGCCAGAAAGAGAGCGTTTAACCGTTTTAATAACTTCAGTATGCTCTATATCATATCCATAATGTCGATATACTGCATGCAAACAGGTTGAGCCGCAGGTTTCATCATCGGGTTGAGGATTTATTTCTAACTCTATCATAGCGTACCCTATTAATATAATTATCCCTATTATATACATATAGATTAACTTTATGATTTTGTCTAATCGATAGCCAGGGCAAGATTATGAATGGTTTAAAATGCTTCTAATAGCCTATGTAACGGGCTTTATGCTATGTATATCTACACGGATTTCTAGGGGGCTTGAGTTTTCCCCTACGTTCTGCGACTTGTTCGTAGGATCTAGGGCTATGTTTCTAACTTCTTCCCTAGACGTCTTATCTAGTAAGGTTTGTAGGAGGCTTGTGTATATACTTGTGGGACAAGCCACAAGACGTAGAAAGTGGACTTTAAAAATACAAAAATTTTGAGTGATTTAAATTAAATCACTCATGCGTTAACCCTGAATCGATAGCATCGGTATATAGATAAACTATATTAATGAGTAATAATTTTAAATATTCCTAACAATCATTTCTTTGTTTACCACATCCTCAAGTTCATTAAGTTGGATATTTTGAGAGGAAGTAAAGAAATGATTTCGAACCCCATTTTTATAAACTTTATGTACTTGATCAGATAAAAGTCCTAAACCAGTAAGTCCTACACTTAATCTGGAATAATGAACACTAAGAAGAATAAGTCCGATGGGACTTAGCATGCAAAAGAGATTAAAACTGGTTTTTTTAAGGTGGTTGATTATTGATTGTTCTGGTGCGCGAGCCTGTTCACAGGCATTTATCCAATTATTTTTTAATAGCATTTTATCAGTATTAGTTTTTTTACTGTTTGTGTATATCGATAGTGAACTGGCGAGACTGTTTTTTAAATGTATTTTTTTATCTGAAGACCAGGCGTCGCTTGTGTCTATGTCGATCAATGCTGAAAATTTTACCAGTGATAATGCAAGTTTGATTTCACCGTGATATTTTTGTGCTTCTTTATCAATAAATGCTGGTGGTGGATTGAATAAGTGTCTTGATTCTTCATGGGATATTTGATTGTTATATATTAAGCCAACTACTTGCGGCAATAGATTTAAGTGCTCAAAATGAAGGTCAGCCATGTCCTTATTTAATAAGGTGTGAAAGGTATATAAAGTTTCGGCGTTTACGATATTTATAAGACCTACTAGCGTGATTATACTTAGTATTTTATAAGTATCTAGCTGACCACTTGTACCGCATAGTATTAATATATATAGGATAGCTTTAAATATAAAACCTAGATCGTGGTAAAGCGCGGAGAGGTCATGGAGTGTATTTAAGGAGTGATTATGCAAAAAAATCATATTTAGTGTGTTTATATTTTCGATGGAACTGCAATTAACATTCAACAGAATTCTATGATACGGCTTGAGTGATTTTATTAGAACATCATGTATCTGCAATTGTTTGTTTAATATCGAAAATACTTGATGATGTGGAATACAATTTAATACTAGGTCAAGGCCTTTAGGATAATACGTTATGATAAGGTTTAGACCATTTTTGTTTTTTTTGGTTTTTAATGTAAAAAATAATTTTTGTTTTTGTTCTAAGGTTAACAACGATGTTTTTAACATGATGCCCGGAGCGAATGTTCCCTTTGAAGCTGAGAGTTGTTTTAATAACTTTTGTGGTGTTTCGCGCGGTGTGTACTGAGTTGTAAAACGATGAACAAACTCATCAGTCAGTGCTGGTGTTTGAGCCGCATAGCTCCAAAAAAAATTAGGTACTTCCTGAGATTTTGCTGCATTTTTTATACTTGCAAAAATAATATCTAATTGTTGTTTGGATGTGAGTTGCTTATGAGAGATTATGTGGAAATAGCACAGTACACCGTGTGTAGATAATAAAATATTATTGTCTATTTTGATTGCAGATTTGATAAAGCATGCCCATTGCCTTGCTTTATTGGCAATAGGTGATTTTAATGCCATTTCAATATTATATGATTGTTGTGGTGTTAAGTTGAAGTAATTCGATGAAAGCTTCTGCCATAGTGCATTTAAAATATAATCCCAATTAATATCGCTAATAATATCAGCGTCTTTTGTTGGTTTTGTTATAAAAATGTTGGCATAATTTGCATCTGTTGTATTAAAAATGGATTGTAATAGTTCAACACCTTGTTCGTAATCAACCACTTGATATCCTATATCATCGTTGAGTGCTCCTCGATAATGAAATTTTTCTTGTAGTGTTTTTTTTATCTCCCATAGAATGTCTAAAGGTTGGTACAATTTATTAAAAAACTCTTGTAACGGCTTTGATATTCGCTCTTTAATTTGTAAAGTATAAGTGAACGGATCTTTCTCAACTATAGGATGCACGCCATAATTTAGAGCATGAGCTACAGTAAAATAACCATTATAAGTATGAATCTCCATTTTTTTACAATTTGTTCTAGCTAAGCGTTCAACAAGAGCTATACGAAAACTCATTAACATCTCATCAATTGTTCTTGGTGCATGCACATCCTTTAGAATATCTTCAAGTCTTATATGAAAACCAGGGGTACATTGGCTCACATCATCGGTTAATTTATTTATTAATACGCTTCGTTGATTCGTTGATAAGTTCAAGACATTATGCTGCTCTGTTAAGATTAAATAAAATTGTTTTAAGGCGGTTAGAATTTCTCCTTTGTGCGTGTAGGTGCTATTGAGACCAATATGCTTAGCAAACCATTTTTTATCCGCGGAATTTTTTGCGCATAAATCAATAAGTTCATTAAGCCATGTACTGGGAATGGCATCAGGAACAGAAATTTGTTTTTTGGGTAGTAACTGATAGCAATTGGGTTTAAGTTGAGATGTATTTAACATATTCATTATTGTTTATTCTAGATCGCAAATAGGAGGCGAGTGTAGCTGTTGCCATAAAATTCGTAAATATTTTGTTCATTTATTGAAAATACTCAAAAGGTAAAAAGCGCTGCTTTATATGGATTTAGTATTCGTCTTTATAAAGATTTCTTCTTTTTAAGTACAGAGAATGACTAGGATTTATTTTATACATATGTCTGGTTTTATTGTTCTGTCTAATGAATGAAGTCAATAAAGAGCTATTTTGGAACCAAACAAAGTTGATTTGCAAAAAGTTCTGCCTCAGCACTTGTCTTATTCATACCGCCACTTGAATAAGCAAACGTATAACTATCTATAAAACATTGCAGTGCTTTTTTGATATAAAAAGTAGCCGCTTCATAGTTACTAATATTCGTTGCAACGGATCGTGCTTCTATTCGCGTCCTATTCATTCCTCTAATCTCGTAAGCAAAATCATAGGCGGATTTAAATGTTTTCAGATACATCTTAGGACAATATTTGCTGAAAAGATCTGCTGCAAATTTGTCTGCTTCACTTGATGTTAAATCCATACCATTTCGACTATAAGCCCATTGATAAGCATCTTGATAAGTACTACTTTGTGTGCCGCAACTAATTTCATCGGCTCCATTAATAATAAGTTCAAGCTGGCTCGATAATTCAGTTATCGCACGTTGCTGTTCTGAACTTAAACTATCTTCAATATAATACATTTTTTCCGCTAAGCGATATAACTTATCATATAGATTAAAATTATTTGCGTTAGCTGCTGTAACTAAGGAAAAGAAAAATATTCCCGTAAGTTTTGTTATAGATTTCACTATTTATCCTTTAGTAACGCATATTGATAGCATATCTAGTGTATATAATACAAATTAAGGAAAAATTAACGCAAGATTATTCATTTAATTTTTGTTTGAAATTGCTCGGCTCGAAAAAAGAATGAAGGTCTTCAATAGATTGATTGAATCCTCTACGCTCCGTTAACTAATTTGTATTATTAAATAAAGCGTTGAGCGTAAGTATAAGCTTTGCATTGTATGCTCAAAAATCAAATCAGTTTACTTGCAACTACTAACAGTAATTCCAGGCCAATTTCAACTTATTGAAAAATAATATATATTTTTATTGATGAAAAAATATTATCGTACATTATTTTTCATAAATTCTGCAAATAACGTCATCCAGAACGCAGTGAAGGAGCTTTTAGATAAGGCACTGAGCCTGATTCAGGAGATCACTGCGTTCTGGATGACGTGGTTTTTCACCGGGAATTGCTGAACTGTTAATGATTATATTAAGTATTCTTTTTATTATCTGTTACACTCATTATCCTTACCTAAAAATAATTACTTAATAAGCTCCTATTTTGATATTAAGGAAGACACATGAATGTTCATAAAAATCCCGTTCCTAATCTGACTACCGCCCACTCTGGCCCCCCAGGTCACATTGAACAAGTTATTTTGAGTAAAGTTAGCGAAATTGAAGCTTGGTTTAGAAAAAAGTGGCAAGAAACGCCGCCGTCATTGACTTCTTCTGTTGATTTACGTCATGCAGGATTTAAATTAGCTCCAGTAGATACTAATTTATTTCCCGCTGGCTTTAATAATCTTAACCCAGAGTTTATGCCTTTGTGCGTGCAAGCCGCACAAGCCTCGCTAGGAGAATATCTTCCTAATTGCTCAAAAATATTAATTTTGCCAGAAAGTCATACACGCAATAAATTTTATTTAGAAAGTTTATATGTATTGTATACAATTTTGTCAAAAGCCGGATTTGTAGTGCGCATTGGAAGTTTAGACCCACACGTAACAAGCTCTTGCGAATTCACTTTGGCTAATGGAGCTTCTTTGCTAATAGAGCCATTACAACGTGAAGGTAATAGAATCGGACTCAGTGATTTTCAACCCTGTGTCATTATGCTTAATAATGATTTATCGGGTGGAATTCCAGAAGTCTTACAAGGTATTGAACAAGAAATTAGACCCACAGCACAGTTAGGTTGGGCTTCACGATTAAAGTCGGATCATTTTCATTGCTTTGATTTGGTTGCGAATGAGTTTGCGCAGTTGGTAGATATTGATCCTTGGTTCATTAATCCTTATTTTAGTGCCTTAGATGGCTTAGATTTTATGGCACAAGAAGGTTTAGAACAATTGGCACTTGAAGTAGACAGAGTGTTTTCTTTGATTCGTAAACAATATGCGGCTTATAACATCACAGAAAAGCCTTACGTTGTTGTCAAAGCAGATAATGGTACTTATGGCATGAGTGTAATGACTATTCACGATGGTGAGGAAATTCGTCAATTAAATCGTAAGCAACGTACTAAAATGTCCAGTAGTAAAGGCAGTCGTAAAGTGGATAGGGTTATTATTCAAGAAGGGGTTTATACTTTTGAAACCATGCCCGATGGTTCTGTAGCTGAGCCTGTTGTATACATGATTGGTCAATTTGTTGTAGGGGGATTTTATCGGGTGCATCAAGGACGAGGGATTGATGAAAATCTCAATGCCCCAGGCATGCATTTTGAACCTTTAGCGTTTGCGCAAGCGTGTAATAATCCGTGTAGTGATCAAGCGGTTGAAGACAGCCCTAATCGATTTTATGCTTATGGAGTTATAGCACGTCTTGCGGCGTTAGCAGCAGCTAAAGAAATTGCGGCGATTGGAGGATAATGATGAAGCTTGCGGTCTTAATGGATCCTATAGAATTATTAAAACCCTATAAAGATACAACTATTGCCATGCTGCAAAGTGCACAGGCTTTGGGTTGGTCGTGCTCCTACTTTACTGCGAACGATTTATTTTGTTTAGAAGGGCGGGTGTTTGCTCAGATGAATGAAATAATTATAGGTGATGTACACAGTGATAAGTGGGCAACGACCAAAGCTTTAGGAGAATATCCTGTAGCAGAATACGACATTGTTTTAATGCGTAAAGACCCGCCTTTTGATTTAGAGTATATCTATGCAACTTATGTTTTGGAGCTGATCGAGCAAAGCGGTGTTTTAGTGGCTAATAAACCACAAAGTTTGCGCGATGCAAATGAAAAAATGGTTACTTTAAATTTTTCTCAATGTACACCGTTAACTTTAGTATCTAAAGACAGTGCGCGGCTCAAGGCTTTTTGGCATGAGCATCGTAATGTAATTTTTAAGCCTTTAGAGGGAATGGGTGGATCATCTGTTTTTCATGTGGATGAACAAGGGCGAAATTTATCAGTTATTTTAGAAACACTAACAAAAAATCAAACCGTTACCATCATGGCACAACGTTATATCCCCGATATTGTCACTAAAGGCGATAAACGCATTTTATTGATTAATGGGGAGCCTATTCCCTATGCGTTAGCACGAATTCCTCAAGCTGGAGAATTACGTGGTAATTTAGCTGCCGGTGCGCGTGGTGAGGTGGTTGCTATTTCCGATAGAGATCGTTGGATTTGCCAGCAAATAGCGCCTACCTTAAAAGCTAAAGGTTTATATTTCGTGGGTATCGATGTTATTGGTGATTATCTCACTGAAATTAATGTGACTAGTCCTACCTGTGCTAGAGAAATTATGCTGGAAACAGGTATTGATATTACCGGGGATTATTTAAAGTTTCTACAACATATCCGTTTAAGCTAATTGATGCATGAACACATACAGCCATTTGTCTTAAGATGAATGGCTAGTCATCTAATATTCCTTTTGTAAATAAAATATGCGCCATTTGAACATTCTTTTGTGGTCAAAAACAAGTTGGATTGTATTTTTGTTGATCTGATTTTGTTTGTGTGTTACACTTAGTACACTATGTGTTCACTTTAGGATCATCAAATGACTCATTTGCAAAAAGAACAAGTTACCCTAGATAATAAGATTGAAGAGCAATCATTGGGCGATTTTGTTATTGGGGATACGTTTGAGTCAGATGACTCGATCTCTTCGTTAACTACTTCCACGAATGAAGAAGAGAGATTAATTTTAATTGAGCACGAACGAAATGCTAAGCTAAAATTGTTGCAACAACAATTAAATGCTCTTAAAGAAAAGCAAGATAAGATATCAACTAAAATAGTAGCTAATAAAGAGGCGCACAATATTTTAGCAGATTATGAGCGACGTATTGCGGAATATACCAGAAGATTAATGGTACTTGATAAAGATATTAGAGATATTAATAACGAGCTTTCATCGAAAATAAATAATAAAAATGAGCTTCAACGCAAAGCTGAAATTTTAAACAATGAAATTCAAAGTATAAATACTTCTCCTCCCTCTTTTTTTGTTCGATTACTAACCGTTTTTTTAACCTATTTGGGCTTTAATATTGTTAATGATAAAGCTATAGCCAATACAAAGCGTGCTTCACTTGATTCTATTGCTGCCAAAATAAGTGAGCTTGATGCCAGAGTGAGTGAATTAAATCATAATTTAGAGGCAGCTAAAAGTGAGAAAAAAGCTGTCGCCATAAATAAAACAGATTTACAAATAGATAAAATGCATCATGTTACTAAAGAGGAGTTATTAAAAGAACAACAGCAATTAGAAGCCCAATTATCACCAATAGAACATGAGATTACTGATCTAAAAAAACAACAGCAACTATTGCTAGATGAACAACAAAAAAATAGTAGCGTGGCGAGAACTATTCGTGAGAGTGCTTTGGCGCGCAGGGCTGTTTTAGGAGAAGACGAATGTGGTAATGATTCAGATGACGAGGAAGATATTTTTTCTTGGGTCGAGCAAACCTTACCTACAAATACGGTAAAAGTAAATACAACGCCTTCGTTTCATGTTGAGTTAGCTCTAACGCCTAGTGCAAAAAAAGGCCTCATTAATACGTTGTATGTGGAATTTACAGATAAAAGCATTATATTTTCATACAATGAAATAAAAAATAACGCTTTTTCACGTAGTGATTTACAAAATCTTTTAACTGGTGAAATACTACCTCCAAGTCTTAAAACTTTGGATAAAAATTTCTCTCCAGCAAAAGAATTAGTTGAACGTAATCGAGCTTTTTTCCAAAAAAATAGTGGACTGATAGTACAACATCTTATCCAGTTACAAAAAGAGAAAAAGCAACAAGTACACATAGAACAAACCATTAAAATAAAACAGTATGAAGAATCAAAAAAAGAAGCGGTAGTAGCACAGCAAGCGCTTGTTAGTAATTTGTCTAAAAACAGATTACTTAATACTAATAATACCGAGTTTACACGTGAACATATCTCACGCTCTAGCCCCATATCTATTACAAAAGTTGCATCGGATAAATCAATTAATTCCTTGGTTATTAAAGAGCAAATGCTGCAAACAAAAAATAAAAGAATGGCTCTTGATATAACAAAAGAGGGGTGCTTTCTTTTTAATTTATCAACAGAAATAGAGTTTAATCAACTAAATCGTCAAAAACTAGCAGATAAAATGTCATCACAAATCGCGTTATTATTAGTTGGTAATCGTCTCTTTAGTGCTACAAAAGGATTTGGTGGTACAATCAAAACAGAAGAGCTAATGGATACTTCTAATACAGTGCTTAAAGAATCTATTCGTGCGATTGAACCTGGCCAAATTCAAATGGTGGATAAGAAGAATAATCATCAGCTATTGTCGCAAGTTATTTTATGTTTGACTGGAATTAATACTTTGTCTAGTACGTCGAGTGAGACTTTGGCGGGATTAAGTGATAAAGAGAAAAAAGAGGCCACTGCTGCTTTATTAAATAATGATACCCTTAAGCAATTAAAAGGAATTTTGATTAAATGTAAAGCTCAAGGGTTAAGCAGCGATATTCGAATCATTGACTTTCCGGCCGATAATGACGATGAAGACGTCCAAGTTGAACGCGCACAGCGAGCGCAAACTCAAGATCTAAGAGCCCGATTAAATTCTTTATATAATGAAATTAGAGATAAAACAGAAAAAGACTTTAAAGATCTTTATAATAAGTTAATTGAGGCCGGGTATAGTGATTTAGGTGTTACTGCGAACGAAAAGATAAATGATGCGCACAATACTTCTAATCAGGCACGTGAGCGAAAACCGTTACCTTTTTTAAAAGGTATTAATAAAAAGCAAACACCAGACGAAGAGACGGCTTCAGTACCACCAGCAAGGCCCAATGGCTTTCTTGATGAAATTACTAAAAGAAAAAATAGTACTGAAACGAGCGCAGTAAAAAGTTCTGAAAATACAAATAGAATAAAATAGCTAGCTACTTTTATTCTATTTGTATCTCGTATTAGGTGGTGTAATGCAGGAGCTTGAAGCCATATAATTCCCGGATTAAGACATTACCTAATCCGGACAAAGAGTTAGATGATTATTATTCATCTATATAATCAGAAGGAACCTCGTTTTTAACCGTGGTTCCTTTTTTATCGTCCTCAATATATAAATCTTTATCGGGTTGGTTTTCCCCATTAATTAAATAATTACGATGTTGTAAATAAGCGTCTCGCATAAAGCTGTATTCATCCAGTGCTTCATCCATAATATGTTCTGATTCTAACATTTGGGTGCGCAAATCAACGTATCTTAAACCAGCCAAGCCAAAGGCTATAGGATCATTATTGATGTATACGTACGGAGTCCATAAGGCAAACTGGAATAGCATGCCATACCCGTCGCGAATAGTTCCTGGGCCAAGCAATGGAATCATCAAATAAGGTGAGTTTTTATCTCCCCATTTGGCAAATGTTAATCCTAAGTCATTATAATGAGGGGGTAATCCCATATTTTGCGCCACATCAAATATACCAGCCACCCCTAAGGTAGAGTTAATGGCAAAACGCCAGGTATCTTTGATTGCCCATTTACCTTGGGCTTGTAATATATCATTGGCAACACTGGGGACCATATCGAGGTTATTAAATGCGTTGTTAATCCCTTTGCGAATGAATCCTGGAATGATGGTTTTATATGCGATGGCAATAGGCTTTATTACGGCTTTATCGGCCTTCATATTAAACTGATATACCTTGCGATTGTATGTTTCATACGGGTCTATTGGATTAGTTCCCTGATGCACACAGCCTGTGAGTGTTAACGTAGCAGTGACACTGGTAAGCAAAGCAATTGTTCGCATATTTTTTCTTTATTTTTGAATGGATTAAAACCATACTACACCAGTTTTAATGAGTTGCAAACCATCTGTTAAAATTGCATTAAAAAAGTGACCGGTCCATCATTACACAAGCTTACTTGCATATCTGCACCAAAAACGCCTTGCTGAATTTTAGGATATTTTTGTTGTGCACTTTGAATTAATTTCGTAAACAATTGAGCGCCTAACAGTGGTGAAGCTGCTTTGGAAAAACTTGGTCTTAACCCTTTTTGTGTTTCTGCCATCAGGGTAAATTGAGGTACGAGTAATAATTCGCCGTTTATCTCTTGAACATTTAAATTCATTTTGCCAAGCGCATCACTAAAGATGCGATAATGCAGGCATTTGTCGAGCATTTTATGAATAGTCTGCTCCGTGTCTTCTGGCTCAAAACCACACAAGATCATGAGCCCTGCACCTATTTGGCCGACAATCTCATCTTGTACTGTTACCGCGGCATGGGTGACACGCTGAATCACAATCAGCATGCATCCAATCCTTTTTTACTTAATTCTTTAGTAGCATAAATTAAGGCATCAATAAGTCCTGTTTCTCGATCAGAATGGCCCGCGTCACGCACAATTCTTAAATTAGACGCAGGAATGGCTTGATGCAACTCCCAAGCGCTAGCAAGAGGCGTTACTAAATCAAAGCGCCCATGCACAATATAGGTAGGAATGTGGCGAATTTTATGCGCATCATTTAATACTTGATTGTTTTCTATGAAGTATTGATTGGTAATGTAGTGTGATTCCAGCGTCGCCAAGGCTAGAGCAAAATGAGGGTCGCTGTATTGGTCAATAACATATAAATGAGGTTGTAAACTACTGCAGCGCGCTTGCCATAAGGCCCACGATTTTGCCGCGCTCATGCGGGCGAGTTCGTTAGTTCCTTGCAGGATTTGCGCATAATATTGAGGAATATCATTACGTTGCTCTTCGGGGACGAGCGTAATAAACTCGTGCCAATAATCAGGATATACTAAACTTGCCCCTTGTTTATAAAACCATTGTGTATCACGTTCTCTACCTAAAAAGATTTGATTAAGAATTAATGCTTTTATATGTTGAGGAAATTTTTCTGCATACAACAGCGCTAATAATGATCCCCAGCCGCCGCCAAATAAAACAAACTCGCTCAATTTAAGAAAATCGCGAATCGCATCAATATCTTCAAGTAATAAGGGCGTTGTATTATTTTTAATTTCTAAATGCGGGGTTGAGTGGCCACAACCGCGTTGATCAAATAATATAATTCTATAAGCTTGTGGGTCAAAAAAACGTCGGGCATAAGCATCACTGCTAGCTCCAGGCCCCTCGTGCAGCACAATCACGGGAATTCCTTCAGGATTGCCTGTTTCTTCAATATAAAGAGTATGAATAGAGTCTACCTTTAGCTCATGTTGGGCATAAGGTTTAATAGATGGAAAGAGGGAGTGCATGCTAATCCTTTATCATGAATCAATACGCTTATTGTGCGCTGGGTAGAATATGAAAGCAAGAAGATAAGATGATAAATCTTTTGTTTTTAGTTCTTAAATTGACGATAATAGAGCAATCTGTAATTGTTGGAACATCGTTATTATGACTTCATCTGTATTTCTAGACGGCTTGAATGAAAATCAAAAAGAAGCGGTTAGCGCGCCTTTAGGTAATATGTTGGTTTTAGCAGGGGCTGGAAGTGGCAAAACTCGTGTTTTAGTAAGTCGTATTGCTTGGCTTGTTGAGCAAGAACACTTTTCGTTACATGAAATTTTAGCCGTGACTTTTACTAATAAAGCCGCAGGGGAAATGCGTGAGCGTTTGACCCATTTATTATCTTCATCCATTCAAAGCTTATGGGTAGGAACGTTTCATGGCTTATGTCATCGTTTATTGCGTCGTCATTTTAAAGAGGCCAATCTTTCCGAACATTTTCACATTTTAGATTCGGAAGATCAGGGACGTTTAATTAAAAAAGTAATTGCTTCGTTGAATCTTGATAGTGAGCAATGGCCGGTCAAACAAAGTCAGGCCTTTATTAATGGGAAAAAAGATGAGGGGTTAAGGCCACAGCATATTCATACCTTAAGCTATGGTCCCAATAAAACATTGCTCACTATTTATAAGGCATACGAACAAGCGTGTCAGACGGCTGGAGTCATTGATTTTGCTGAGTTATTACTGCGTACGCATGAATTATTACGCGATAATGAGGACTTGCTCAGTCATTATCGACAACGATTTAAAGCGATTTTAGTGGACGAGTTCCAAGATACCAATACTATCCAATATGCATGGATTAAATTATTAGCGGGCAATGAAGCCGCCGTTATTGCCGTGGGTGATGATGATCAATCTATTTACGGTTGGCGTGGTGCTAAAGTTGAAAATATTAAGCAGTTTTCCAAAGATTTCGCGAATGCGAGTATTATTCGTCTAGAACAAAATTACCGCTCAACGGCAACTATTTTAAACGCATCTAATGCACTTATTACTAATAATAACTCACGCATGGGTAAAGATTTATGGACGGCTGGGCGCGCCGGCGAAAAAATTGCTATTTATAGTGCGTTTAATGAATTGGATGAAGCTCGTTTTGTTAGCGAACGGATTAAAAAAGAGCTTAATGAAGGGGCTAGTGCTGATGAAATAGCGATATTGTATCGTTCTAATGCGCAATCGCGGGTGCTGGAAGAAGCGTTGTTGCGCGCTGATATTGCATATCGTATTTACGGTGGGATGCGCTTTTTTGACCGAGCAGAAGTAAAAGATGCGCTAGCTTATTTACGCCTTTTAGCCAATTCTAATGATGATCCTGCTTTTGAGCGAATAGTAAATTTTCCAACACGGGGTATTGGGGAAAAGACTCTTGATGATTTGCGTAGTTATGCGCGCGCTGAGCAATGTTCTTTATGGAATGCCGCGCGTTATTTATTACAAGAAAAAGCCTTGCCACAACGAGCAGGTATGGCTTTAGAACGATTTATTTCTTTAATTGAACAATTACAAACGAATACAGCGGCTATGGAATTAGATGAGCAATTGAGTTTAGTGATTCAAAGCAGTGGTTTGCATGCTCATTTTAGCAAAATGAAAGGGGATAAATCAGAATCTCGTATCGATAACTTACAAGAACTTATTAATGCGGCTAAACAATTTCGTTATGAAGAAACGCAAGAAGATACATTACCACTTATTAATGCTTTTTTAGCGCATGCCTCTTTAGAAGCCGGGGAAATGCAAGCGGAGGAATACGAGCGTTCGGTGCATTTAATGACGCTTCATGCAGCGAAAGGGTTAGAGTTTCCTATTGTCTTTCTTGTCGGAATGGAGGAGGGCTTGTTTCCTGGTCGGCAATCCGTTGAAGAGCCGGGGCGTTTAGAAGAGGAGCGACGCTTATGCTACGTAGGTATGACACGTGCGATGCGCCAATTAATTATGACTTATGCGGAAATAAGGCGACAATACGGTCGTGAAGAGTATCATAAACCCTCACGCTTTTTACGCGAACTGCCCCCGGAACTGCTTGATGAAGTCCGTGGTAAAACACGTTTGTATTCGACTACTCAATCATCTAAGTCGATGAGCAATCCGGTGGTTGAACAATATGGTGGCATTGGTGTTGGACAAAATGTTACGCATAATACCTTTGGTCAAGGGGTAGTATTATCTCTAGAGGGGGGTGGTGCGCACACACGAGTACAGGTTAAATTTAAAACGCATGGAGCGAAATGGTTGGTACTGGCTTATGCTAATTTATCAATTGTTACTCCTAATGCATTGTAAACATTGAAAAGCCTATTGAATTTTTTTTGTGTCGATGCTAGGGTTCGTGAGACAAAACGTCTATTATATTATGTAATTAAAACAAAGAAGGGGATAAGCGTGAAATTTAAAAGTTTATTAACTGCAGGAGCTTTGGCAACTACGTTAGTATCACACGCAGTACTAGCAGAGGATAGCGCGGCATCTACGATGAATGACGCACAAAAAAAAGAAGTAGAAAAAGTAGTACATGATTATTTAGTTAATAACCCAGAGGTGTTATTAGAAGCGTCGCAAGCGTTGCAACAAAAACAACAACAAAACATGCAACAGCAAGCGCAATCTGCTATTCAAGACCATGCTGATGATTTATTCCAAGGCAAACTTACCACTGTAGGTAACCCTAAGGGACATGTAACTGTAGTTGAGTTTTTTGACTATCAATGCATTCATTGTAAAAAAATGGCACCAGTAATGGACACCGTGGTTAAAAAAGACAGTGATTTACGCGTAATTTATAAAGAATTCCCTATTTTTGGTAAAAGCTCCGAAACAGCTTCTCGTGCTGCTTTAGCTGCGGGTATGCAAGGTAAATATCAAAAAATGCATGAAGCGCTATTAAGCACAGAAAAGCATTTAACTGATAAAATAGTTATGGACATTGCTAAATCTGTTGGTTTAGACATGCACAAGCTGAAAAAAGATATGGATGGCAAAGAAGTAAGTGCTATTCTTGATTCGAACCGTCAATTAGCAGAGCAATTACATTTAATGGGTACGCCCGCATTTATTGTTGCCTCTACGCCAGATGGTAAGTTCAAAAAAGGCACTGAACCTTCGTTTGTTCCAGGTGCTGCATCGGAAGAATCATTACAAGAAATGATTAAAAAAGCTGCTGGAAATTAAGAGCAGTAGCCCGGATTAGCGTAGCGTAATCTGGGATCACGGTATAAATGCCCGGATTATGACCTCATCTAATCCGGGCCACATTTTATTCAAAACTGGCTTATCAGAATTTATATTCAAGTCACTAATCTGTTTTTAATCTGAGATGTTTATGACAAAACCCACCACATTCCAAGACATTATCTTGACATTACAAAACTACTGGGCCGCTCAAGGTTGTGTTCTTTTGCAGCCTTTGGATATGGAAGTTGGCGCAGGTACCTTTCATCCGGCCACTTTTTTACGAGCCATTGGGCCTGAACCTTGGTCTGCTGCTTATGTCCAGCCTTCTCGTCGTCCAACGGATGGGCGTTATGGAGAAAATCCTAACCGTGTACAGCATTACTATCAATTTCAGGTCATATTAAAACCATCCCCTCTTGATATCCAAGAAAAATATCTTGATTCATTACGTGCTTTAGGGGTAGATCCTCTTGCTGATGATATTCGTTTTGTTGAAGACAATTGGGAATCACCTACACTAGGTGCTTGGGGGCTTGGTTGGGAAGTGTGGCAAAACGGTATGGAAGTATCACAGTTTACCTATTTTCAACAAGTAGGTGGTTTGGTATGTAAGCCGGTAACTGGTGAGTTAACGTACGGATTAGAGCGCATTGCTATGTTTGTTTTAGGCGTTGATAATTTGTTTGATTTGCCGTGGTGTAAAACCGAACAGGGTGTGGTCACTTATGGTGATGTATTCCATCAAAACGAGGTGGAAATGTCTGCGTATAATTTTGAGCATGCGAATGTTGAAGCGCTGTTTAAGCACTTTGATTATTACGAGCAAGAAGCGCAGAAATTGATTGAGTTACAATTACCTTTGCCTGCCTATGAAATGGTAATGAAAGCATCTCATTCATTTAATTTATTAGATGCGCGTAAAGCAATATCTGTAACTGAGCGTCAACGTTTTATTTTGCGTGTGCGACAACTTTCTCGAGCGGTAGCGCAAGCGTATTATAATGCGCGTGAAGCCTTGGGTTTTCCTATGCTAAAAGGTGAGTAATAGTGAGTGATTTTATTTTTGAATTAGGATGCGAAGAGCTTCCTTCTGGTGCGGTGTGGCCTTTGGCGAATGAGTTAAAAACTCATGTTTTAGCTGCGCTAGATAAAGCGCAATTACAATACGGTGCAGTGCGCTCTTATGCAACACCAAGACGTCTTGCTTTGATGATTGAAGGATTAGAAACACATCAACCCTCGCAACTCATTACTCGCCGTGGACCCGCAGTACAAGCAGCCTATAATAAAGAGGGCGCACCTACGCCGGCTTTACTTGGTTTTGCTAAATCGTGTGGCGTTGAGGTAGCTCAATTAAAGCAGGAGGAAACCGAGAAAGGAGCTTGGGTAGTCTATGAAAGTAATCAAGAGGGTAGGTTAACTAAAGAGTTGCTTCCTATTGTGATGAACCATGCGGTGGCTCAATTATCTATTCCAAAACCGATGCGTTGGGGAGCCGGAGATGAGGAGTTTGCCAGACCCATTCATTGGGTTGTGATGTTATATGGCGATGAGGTTATTTATGACTCTGTTTTATGTGTATAAGCTGCACGTACCACCCGCGGTCATCGTTTTCATTATCCACATGAGCTGATTATTAGTTCAGCGCAAAGTTATGCAGCACAATTAGCCGATGCGTTTGTAATTGCTGATTTTGCAACGCGAAAAACACTCATTCAAGAGCAAATTCGCCACCTTGCGAAGGCTCATAACGCTGATGCTGTTATGCCAGAAGCATTACTGGATGAAGTGACCTCTATTGTTGAGTGGCCTAACGCACTCATTGCTCGTTTTGATGCGGCGTTTTTGGATGTTCCTTCTGAAGCATTAATTGCCTCGATGCAATCACATCAAAAATGTTTTGCATTAAAAGATGCGCTCGGTGCATTATTACCTTATTTTATTACCGTTGCGAATATTCACAGTACGAATCCACAACAAGTTGTTTTGGGCAATGAAAAGGTGATGCGCGCACGTTTAAGTGATGCGGCATTTTTCTTCCGTCAAGATAAAAAACACCCTTTAAGTCAGCATATTGAAGCAACGAAAAAGATAGTTTTTCAAGATAAATTAGGCAGTGTTTATCAAAAAGCACAACGGATAGCACTGATGATGGAGTATTTAAGTCCATTACTCAATCTATCGGTTGAGCATGCAAAGCGTGCTGCACAATTAAGTAAATGTGATTTGCTCAGTGGTATGGTGGGGGAATTTCCCGAGCTGCAAGGGTTAATGGGGTATTATTATGCCGTGCATGATGGTGAATCTGTTGATGTAGCTCACGCCCTAAGTGAGCAGTATATGCCGCGCTTTGCTGCCGATGAGCTACCGGCCACATTATTAGGCAAAGCCCTTTCTTTAGCTGATAGAATAGATACATTAGTTGGCATTTTTGCTATTGGCCAAAAGCCTTCTGGCGTGAAAGATCCCTTTAAATTACGCCGTCATGCTTTAGCCGTGGTGCGTATTTTGTTATCTATTGCCACGCCCATTTCGTTAACCTCATTGATTAATGCCTCCTTAAAAACGTATGGTGCGCTGTTTGCGCAAACACCTGCGGGTTTAAGCGAATTAAAGCCCTTTATTTTAGATAGATTTAACTCCTATTATCAAAGTCAGGATGTTCGTATCGATGTAATTCAAGCGGTACGTGCACGACAAGATGATTGGCTTTATGACGCTGATAAACGGATACAAGCACTAAATGTATTTATTAGCTCACCTGCTCTGACATCATTAAGTGCTGCGTGTAAACGAGTTAACAATCTATTAAGTAATGCGGCAAGTGGTCTTGAGCAACAACTAATTAATGACGCTTTATTTGAAGAGCCGGCAGAACATGAGCTTTATAACCAGCTGATGTTGCAATCTGATGTGGTGGCACAATTGCATCATGATGCGCGGTATGCTCAAATATTAGCCACCTTGGCCGCACTGAAAGAGCCTGTAGATGCTTTTTTTGAGCAAGTAATGGTGATGGTTGATGATGAAACCATCCGAGCTAATCGTTTGCAATTATTGCAGCGACTGCAGCATTTAGTGCAAAATGTTGCGGATATCTCGCTATTACAATCATAATTATTTAAAGGAGCGCGATTTTAATGGCTAAAGCATCTAAAGTGGCATTGGAGGCTATCGCACAGGTTGGGTATGAATCCGAGAACCTGTATGATGATGCGCACGCTTTAGCCCAGCAATTAGCGTTTCGGTTAGATAAAGATAACGCGTCATGTCTTTATCTAACCGCCCAGCGACTCGCTTTAAAAATCCCTACTTTAAATTTACTCTTTACTGATTTTAGCAAAAATGCTTGGAATAAACGCAAAGCCGAGGGAAAGAATCAAGGCTTGGTACGCGCATGTAAACCGCAAGTGGGCGTGAAAATTGTTGATGCTACTGCCGGCTGGGGACGAGATGCTGCTATTTTAGCGGCTCTAGGTGCGCAGGTGGTGATGATTGAGCGCCACCCTGTTATGGCTGCATTATTAGCAGATGCTTTAGCACGAAGAGAGTGTGCAGAAGAAGGTGGACTTAATTTATCATTAATGCATGAAAATGCGCAGACTTATTTGCAGCGGCTGTCAGAGGAGGATTACCCTGATGTTATCTACATTGATCCCATGCATCCGCAACGCACTAAATCAGCATTAGTGAAAAAAGAGATGTATGTGCTACAAGAAATGATAGGTCCTGATGATGATGCTTTAGAATTACTGCAGTTGGCTTTAACCCGAACCAAACAAAAGGTAGTGGTTAAATGGCCACAAAAATGTAAGCCGTTGTTAAAAACACATGCCAATATTCCCGGAAAAACAATTCGGTATGATATTTATCAGGCTAGATAAATCCGCTCACGGAGCATTCTAACTCCGTGAGCGGTTTTTTTTCAGCTATTTTTTTGTGTGTAATTAAAAATTGCTTGTTCTATCGAGTTTTTGGGGGCCGCACAAGCAAATAAGGTGGCATTAGGTGCGATGCTCATTGCACTCATTGGGGTAGTAACTGCTTCTATTGCTGGTTCTGCTGGGTAATCCTTAGCAAATTGTTGTTGTGCTAAAGCAGTTGTGGCTGTGAGTTGAGTGGTGTTCATTGTTGGCATAATTCTTGGTCGTTCACCGCCAATGTAACCCGCTCTTGTTTCACGCGAGTGCTTTTCTTTCATTGAAATAATTTCATGAGCAAAGCATTCGTCATGTAAAAAGCGATTGTATTCAGTAACATATAATGCAGCATTAGGATTACGCTCAAAATAATATTGATATTCATTGGGATTGAGTTTTCGCCCTAAAATGTTATCCAAAGTATGTTTTGTTAACGGAAGATTTTCATCAAGAGCATCCAAATCAAAAGGATTAATAGCTGCAACCAATTGGCATAAAATCCATAGTCCGCGAGTATAGGGTAAAGCAGGGCCCTGATTTTTTACAACTTCATCTTTTTCATCACTAAAATCATCTACTTCAGCAACATAGGTTGCTGCACTATCCACTGCTTTCATCCACTGAGTATCCGTATCATTATTCGTGCAGCTAATTAAAGTTAGTGCATGAGCCTGGGGGTTTTTACGAGCAATAATTTGTTGGGCAATGGCTCTACCGCCTTCATTGGGTTCGCCATCGTTGAATAAATAATGGCTCCATTGTCCTGGTCATCAAAACCAGTTTTTAATGCCGCGGCTACAGGTGTACCGCCTAAATTAAGTCTAGAAAAACGTTGACGAATTTCATTATGCGCATAGATTTTATATTCATCCGGAGTTTTTCCGTTACGATCAAGGATTAATATATTTTTATCATTAAGAAAACGTACTTGAATATGCTCAATAGGTAGGTATGCTAGTATGCCAATCATTATATGGAGGCGATCTTCAGCCTCTTGGATACGAGTCATTTTTATTTGTGTCGGTCTTATTATTGATTTGACTGGTTCACTCGCTTCTAACGCATCAACATCAGTATCGCAAGACATAGAGCCACTGTCATCGATAATAAAATCAAGATTATATTGAGTTAACATCATCAACTTATTGACCATGCCTAATGGTACTTCGTAACGCATGAACTGCTCACCAATTTTATCTAATAACTCACCACCATCTAAAGGTTGTCTTGCTTTATATTGTTGTAGTAGTTCTGCATCTTGTAACAGTTCAACTGTTGCTGCTGTACTTTCAGCTACAGGAACAGTGATGTGACTATTTTTTCCTTGAGTTTCTGCGGCTTCCATTACATCATCGATAGAAGAAACAACCGCCAATGGAGCATTAGCTATAGCAACTGAGGGATGGGCTACAGCTGGATATATTTCGGGACTGTATTTAGGATTTTTTTTCATTACCCCATTGATGGTAATGTATTTGGGTTCATTCATAATAGCTCCAGCGTTAATAATATAAACTGTGTAACATATTTAACGCATTATTATGACTAAAAATTAAATAAAAGACTATTTTATTTTTCATAATGAGCGATGAATTTGAATATGATTTTTGTAATGTTTTTGTCTTGTCGGAATGTTTGTGTATTTGAACATAGGAGCTTTAAAGCTCCTTGTTTTTGATAGTTTAGATGTTTATCTGAATTAATAATTGGGATGGAGAATGCTTATTGTTATAATTTATTTAAGCAAAATCGACTAGCTCATCGCGCAGTCTTTTTTCTTCCATTAGTTCTTCAATTTTTCGGCGTCTCTCAAGCTTGGTATATAAACTAGCTTCCGTGGGAATAGCGGTATTATCGGCGAATGTCTCTTCATTGTCACATTCATCAAAAGAACTTATATGCATAACGTTCATTCCTTAGTATTATACTTGTTACGAATGAGTTTTAGGCTTTTATGTTATTTTTCTTAGACTAAATATTCTAGTCCAAAGTACAAAAAAACAAGTCACCCAAAATTTATTAGTGATAAATATAAATTGAAATCCATTCATTAAAAGTACTAGTTTGTATAACGATGGGCAATGTGAATACTAATACTTTTAGCCAACGTTTGAAATAAGTATAATCAATACGTTTTTATCGTCTCTACAGTAGCAGAAAATCAGAATATTAGATAGTAAAAAATAAACGCTCAGGGTAAACGCATCTAAATTTTAAACATCAAATGCCGCACGTATGTCTACGCGTAACGCTGTATGTGTAGAATCCATAAAATGCTGCTATATTTCTCGCTAATGAGTTTTCGATATTTTAGGGGTGCATAAAGCCGAAAATTCATTAGCGACAAGTATATAATCAGCGTGTAAAGCGAGCAACGTAGGCGAGATAGATTATTAAAGGTGTAAGGTGTTTATCCCGTTAAAGCTGGGATAAACATTTTCAGATATAATAATATGACTACTAATTAGATGATGTGCTAGGACTGATGGTTGTTTCGCTAGTGGCTTCTTCTTTTTTTGCCTCTTTCTTTTTTTCTTTTTCTTGCTGTTGTACGAGTCTATTATTTTCTTGGACTATTTTTTTGTATTCTTGGCTCGCAAAAGGGTCATTATCTATTTTTATTTTGGTTTGTTTATCTTGTTCTTGAACTACTTCAGAACGGGTACGCAATTGTTCTGGTACAGCAGAATCCTTACCAAATAATTGCTCTAAAGTTTGTTCTTTTTTATTTATTCGCACAGTAATTTTATCCGGGGGAAAGCCTGCTTCGATACTGGCCTCATAGGCTTGTTTTGCTCTACGCAGTGCAATTTCTTGACTCATAAATCCGTCAACATCCATAATAATACTCTTTTTTCCCGTAGCTTTTACTGCTTCTGCCAGGGTGCGAAGATCATCTTTAATAGTTTCTTGAAGAAGATATAAGCTCCCTGTACCAAATCCCGCTACTGCTAATGTAAACTGGCCATTATCTTGTTTAATCTCGCTTCCAGCTTTAGTATATATAACTCCTAAATCTATTAATCTAATGTAGCCTATGTCTTTGTCTTCATCCTGAGGCGAGAATGTTTGCAGTGATAGATTATCAGTTGTGGAGCTAGGATTTAACCTAGCTAGCTCATCCTGGATTATTTTGTTCATCTGGGGATTATTCTTTGCTAACATCACTAAAAAATAGTGATTATCTCTATCCGCTTGTATTGCTTGATGGGCTTCACGTTCTGCTGCAATTACTAAATCTGAATATACTTTTTTTTGTTCTTTGTGTTTTTCACTTAACGCGTGCAACATGTTGTCTTGAATTTCTTGAATTTTCTCTTTTGTATAAGAGGGGTGTTGATAAACTTCGTTTATTTTTTTAGTTACTTCACGTAATTCTGTTGTTTGTTGTGCTTCAATGGCTTTAATTCCATGTGTAATGATGTTGTGCATTGTAGTTAATGTAGGCTCTATTTTACTACGTGTGGCGATAATGTCTTGTAATTGCTTTGCCTCTTTTTCAAACTTAGCAGCGCTATCTGATAGTAATGTAGGGGGAGGTGAAAAGATCTCTTTGAATCCAGGATCATTTATAATTTTAATATGCTCAGGATTTTTAAATACGTCGCCCAAGTTTTCTGCCAATGATTCTCTGGCCTTCATATATTGCGCAAATGCCTCAGAATTAAACTTATAATCCTGAGTGAGATAAAGGTTTAAATCGCCTTCTTTAGCCAAGTCTTTTTGGATATCATTACGATCATTCAGGGCTACGTTTGGATCAGGCGTCAAAGATAGCGCTTTTTTTATCTGATGACTAAATGCACTGGTTATCCTGCTGGTTAACGGGCTGTTTATCTGGGTGATTATCTCTTTATTGAGCTCAAGGTTAGCCGCCATTTCTAATTCCTATTAGGGATATATTAATTATATTATATCATCTTTTTAAAGCATAGAATTGTTTTTTTGTTGAACAAAAGGTTTTTTTTTAAATTAAGGCTAATGTAAGTGTTCAGCCTAGTTGAAGGAACGGTCATCTTTGGCTCCTCTTGAAATAAAGTCAGGCAAAATGGTGCTCACATAGCCACCTATGCTGCGCTCATTTTGCCTGACTTTATTTCAATATGAACTCAAATATGACCGTTCGAGTGCTTGGTTAGCCATACCCTCTGAACGATTACCGTTAAATTACTTGTTATTTACCACGCTGAGATAGCTCCATCGCCAAATAGTTCTTGTGCTCTTTTTTGCACCTCGGGTGAATTAAATGCTTTAACAAAAAGAGCTAATTGTTCTTTTTTATCACTATTTTGTTTGATGACTATGATATTAGCATATAATGAATCTTTCCCTTCACTTAATAAAGCATCTTTAGTCGGACTTAAACCTGCAGGTAGGGCAAATGTAGTATTAATTACCGCTGCTGCGACATCTGGCAATACTCTGGGTAATTGTGCTGCATCCATTTCTTTAAATTTTAATTGATAAGGATTATTTTCTATTTCTGGTACACTGCCTTGTGTTACTGTTTTTAAGGTAATTAAATGGGCTTTTTCAAGCAGTAAAAGCGCTCGGGTTTCATTACTGGGGTCATTAGGTAGTGCAATGATACTGCCTTTAGGAATATTCTTAATGGAGGTGTATTTCGTGGAGTAAATGCCCATAGGATAGACAAATGTTTTGCCTAAAGGCTCTAATGTATAGTGATGAGCACGCATTGCTGTATTTAAATAGGGAAGATGTTGATATACATTGGCATCAAGACTACCGTCTTGTAGCGCTTCATTCGGTAAATTATAGTCATTAAACTCTACTAATTTAATGTGTAAACCGTATTGACTCTCAGCCACTTGACGCGCGGTTTCTACGAGTTCTGTTTCAGGACCAGCAATAGTGCCAATGACTAATGTATTGGGTGATGGCTTCGAGCATGATAAAAGACTTAACATTAAAACAAAACAACTTAAAAAACGCATTGTATATTTACTCCATTAATGATGAGAACATCGTTTTGCTAGATAATCACCAAGCATTTGTATTATTTGTACCATAATAATTAACACCACTACAGTCGAAATCATCACCCCTGCATTAAATCGTTGGTAGCCATGATTAATCGCCAGAGTTCCTAAACCACCAGCTCCTACTGTTCCTGCCATAGCAGAGTAATTAATAAGCGTGATAGCAGTTACTGTAATAGCATGAATGATACCTGCAGTAGCTTCTGGTAATAAAATATAGCAAATAATTTGTCGTGTATTAGCGCCCATTGAATAGCCTGTTTCAATAAGGCCTTTGGGTAATGATTGAAATACGTTATCAATTAAGCGGGCAAAAAAAGGAGTGGCGCCTAGAGTTAATGGAACAATAGCCGCATTCATTCCAATGGATGTTCCCACTAAAAAGCGAGTTAAGGGAATGATTGCTACGAGTAAGATAATAAAAGGGATTGAGCGCGTTGTGTTAATAAACACAGAAAGTGCTTTATGCACCTTTGTATTGGGACGAATAACTTTGCTTGCAAAGAGTAATGTACCTAACGGCAGGCCTAATAGTGTTGCCAAAAGGGTACTAATCAATACCATGTACAGTGTTTCACCTGTTGCATTAAGTAAATCAAAAACCATTGGGTAGGACATAACCTAAAACCTCCACTGTTAATCCTGCGTGCTCACAGCGTTTAACAAATTCTTCTAATAAAAAAGGATTAGCAATTAACTCAATAATCACAACACCGCAAACAGTGGTGTCATAGCTGTCGATATTGGCGAGTAAAATATTAATATCAAGTGTTAGCTCGCGACTTGTTTGGCTAATAAACGGTATTGTGGCTTCGGCACCTTTAAAAAATAAACGCAGCACCGGTTTGTCTGTAACATACGATGCTAATTTGCTAAGTAACCAGGCCGGCAATTCTGGACTTAATTGCTTGTATAGTAATGCACGAGCAACGCTGTGTTCTTTGTTAAATACATTAGCTAACGATTGTGTTTCAACAATTTTGCTCTCATCGATTACCGCGATACTTTTACATATACGTTTAATAACGTCCATTTCATGCGTAATTAATACAATGGTAATACCATAAAGATTATTAATTTTTTGCAATAAATTTAAAATGGATTCCGTTGTTTCTGGATCTAGAGCTGAAGTAGCTTCATCACATAATAATACTTTGGGGGAGCAGGTTAAGGCGCGTGCAATAGCCACACGTTGCTTTTGTCCGCCACTTAATTGGCTAGGATAGGCGTTCTTTTTTTCATCTAGTTCGACCAATGACAATAATTCTGCAATTTTTAGATCTATCGATTCTTGGTCTATGCCTTGAATACGCATAGGCAGTGCAATATTTTCATATACCGTTTTAGAGCTTAATAAATTAAAATGCTGAAAAATCATAGCAATTTGATGGCGCGCATTAGCAAGTTGTTGGCGAGATAAGGTCATTAAATTTTGCCCATCAACAACCACTTCCCCTGTATCGGGACGCTCTAACAGGTTAATACATCGTAGCAAAGTAGATTTTCCTGCGCCACTTTTACCAATTATGCCAAAAATATCGCCTTCTTGAATAAACAAATTAATATCTTGCAGGGCAAGTTTCCCTGAAAAAGATTTATTAACACCACATAATTCAATCATGATACAAGCCTAAAAAAGGCAGTCTGCGGGGTAGGGCTAGAAGAGGAATGAAAAAATGCCGCTTTAGCCGTGTTTACAAAAAAGATTTTTGAGCGTCCGCAAGCTGAAGTTCAAATCAACGCTGGTGGTGATTATACAGGAAAAAAAGTGATAATCAATGCGCATCAATAAGCCTGAATAATACTCATCGATTTTATAGTTTCATATTGCTATTGTCACATATTCTCTTTATGATTTGGCGATACGTTTAGCGTAAAAAATTTACTCTATTTACGTTAAATTACAGCAATGATTTAGGGACAAATCATGATAAAATATCTTATAAGCGTTATTATTTTCACTTTTGCACTTATTCAAAACGCTTTTCCTGTGCCTGGCGATTTATTTTTAGTTCAAGAGTCTGGTACAATACTTGAGGCGCCAACTACACTAACGATCTGCGCTAACATTAAAGGTCCTATATCTTGTCAAAAATATACGATTACTTATAGTAGCTTGGCAATTACGACCAGGACAAATCATAATTACCCCTATTCTGGTATCAAAGTAGACAGCAGTTCGCTTAAAATAATGAATTGCTCTGTTACAATTAACGGATATTGCTCTTTGCCACTTAGTAGCCAAACTCCAACAAACACGTTTGTTACAACAGTTGCTGTTCAGTTAAAGGCCGTGGCCTCGATGAATACCGAGGTTGGGATTGCGTATAATCAAGAGAATATTGCTACTGGTGGAACTAAGCCCTATACCTTTAGTGTATCAAGCGGCGTGCTTCCTGTGGGCACTTCTTTAAATAGTACAACAGGGACTGTTTCCGGAACGCCAACCACATTACAAGCTTTTAATTATTCAATTAAAGTTACAGATGCCAAGCTATCTATAGCAATAGCTGAAACAAATGGTATGGTAAATGCCGCATTAAGCACATCTACTCCATCTAATACCACAGTTGATGCGGGGCAAACGGCAAGTTTTTCGACTACTGCATCGAACGGAACAATGCCTTATTCTTACTAATGGCAAGTTAGTACTGGCGGTGCTTATTCCAACGTGTCATCGGGAACAGGGGGCACTACGGCCAGTTACACCACCGGCAGTTTAACCACGGGGAATAGTGGCAATACGTATCGTGTACTTGTTACTGACTCGGCAGCCGTTATGACGGTACAACATGGACAGCTTATCCAGAAAATCCTATTAGTAATAACAGCTTAAATGCTATTTCTTGCACGCCTAATAGCGCCTCATTCTGTATGGCTGTTGATAATATGGGAGATGCTTTTAGTTATGATGGAATGATTTGGACATCACAATATAAGCCGGAGGTAAAGAGCAGTGGTGCATTGAACTCTATCTCTTGTTTAGGAACTGCTTTTTGTATGGCCTCATACAACAACGGTGGGAGTTTACGCTATAATGGAGCCACTTGGAGTGTTGCATCTGAGCTTGAGGAAACGCAAGGCCTTACTTCAATATCTTGTCCAACAGCATCTTTTTGCATGGGTTTAAATCAAAAAGGGAATCCATGGCAATACAAAGCAGCTGTTGCCAACATAGTTCAGGCTCACGCAGAAGAAAAGGAGGCTACATCAGGTGCGCATCTCTTTTCTGTTGCATCGAATCTTAGCCATGCTTCTTATGCGCTTACAGGATTAAAACCAGAGGCTGTACATATAGATAATAATAATAATCTTTGGATCATCGATAGAGATAGTCGAGCGCTATACAGAATGCCCGCTAGTAATCGTGGTGAGCTGAAAGAGGATTTAGCTGCAAAGGTAAGTATGTTGTTGGATGCGGAGCAACCAACCTCAGTTGCGACTGATTCTGAAGGCAATCTTTATATAGCCGATCGTAATAATAATATTTTCATTTATCCAGCGGAGATTTATCAAATACCAGGGCATTATACTAGACCCTTGACCAGCAGAATTATTACTGGCAATGACTCTGGGCTCAATACGCCTTTAGTGTTAGCTATTGATTCGCATGATAATATTTGGGTAGCAAATCAAGGTAATCATTCGATCGAGCAATTTGCATCAGGGCTTATCCAAGGTCGCCTTCCTGAAAAACCAATGCGTATCATCACAGGTGATCGCACATTATTAGATGAGCCTAATGGATTATTTATTGATAAGGCGGGAAATATTTGGGTGACCAATGCAAAAAGTAATGAAATCTATGTTTTTGCAGCGGAAGCATCAGGCAATACAGCCCCAACGTGTATTATCAAAAGTGCCTCGATCAATAATCCAATAGGAATGGTGTTAGATGCACAAGGTAAAATATATCAAGCCAATGGTCTTATTACAGGAGGAAACATCAATATATTTGAACCGGTTTTAGCTAATTGCGGTACAATTACGGTATCGCCATTGAGAACTATTTCTGGGACAAAATCCTCTATGGGCCAATCATTGAATATATCTCTTGGCTATGTACTGTAATATTACTGAAGATCTTGGATAAAGCTTTGGCCTAGTCCAAGATATTTTTATTTGATGAAAGGGAATCACATAAGTAGCTGAATAATGGAAAAAAAAGAATTTAAAAACCAAATATACACGCTTGAAGTTCTCTATGAGTCTTTTTCGAAAAAAAAAGTTTATGTTTTTCTGATGGGATTGCTAATCATTACTGCACTGATTTATGCAAATACACTTAAAAATGAACTTTTGTATTTTGATGATAATGAATACTTTATTTATCCAGAAATCACTCAATTATCGTGGCTTAATCTAAAGCTCTATTTTTCACATTATTATCTTATTATGTACCAACCCATACCGGTGCTGAGCTTTGCTATCAATTATTATTTTTCTCAAACTAATACATTCCCTTTACATGTAGTTAATTTAATAATTCATTTGCTAAATGTACTTTTAGTCTATCTGTTTATCGTAAAATTATCGGAAAAGCGGTTAATTGCAATGATTGTTGCTATGTTATTTGCAATTCATCCCATGAACGTAGAGGCTATCGCTTGGATTTCCTCTCGAAGCAGCAGTATGTATACATTTTTTTATATTCTTGCGCTCATATTTTATTTAAATTACGTTAAGCTTGAACATAAAAAGTATCTTTTTTTTGCTGGATTAAGTTTTCTTCTCTCTCTTTTTTCTAAAGCTCAAGCGGTTACATTGCCGCTTATTTTGCTAGTTATTGATTTTTATTGCGTAAGAATTAATAAATACGCTTTAAAAAGTATTTTTCTGGAAAAAGCACCATTTTTTCTTCTGTCCTTTGCCTTTGGGATTATTGCGATTTTAGACAAAGGCACCATTGATAATCTTACTAATAGCATGTTGGTTTCGTATTCATATCCCGAGATTTTTTGTTTGATCTGCTATTCTTTTGTTTTTTATATATTTAAAATTTTTTTGCCAATTAATTTATGTGCTATTTATGTTTACCCTCCTAAGATTAATGGTTATTTACCTTTAATATATTACATTTCCCCCTTAATTTTATTAACGTTCCTTAGTCTTTTATGGCCTATTGCTAGAAATAGAAAATATGTCCAATTTGGACTCTTGTTTTTTTTAGTAAGTATTTTAATCAATATACAATTGATTCCATCAAGGCTATTTATCGTTTCAGAACGGTATGGCTATTTTCCCTACATTGGAATCTTTTTTATTATTGGCTCGTTTTACAATGAAATTAAAGAAGAAAAAATCAAGATAAATGAGCATGCGAAACAAGTTATGTACGCTTTATTGCTCGTTTATTCTATTATTTTTTTAGGTCTTTCTGTGCAAAGAAGTACGGTATGGAAAGATAACATCAGCTTTATGACGGATGTAATTAAAAAAAACTATGAAGTGCCGTATCTTTCACGAGCCTATGGTACAAGAGCTAATGCCTTAATTAGCCATAATCGGTTAGAAGATGCCTTAACAGACTATAAAAAAGCTATTAGAATTAATCCTTCAGAAGCCCTCAATTATTTAAACCGCTCTATTCTTTATATGAAAATGAATCATTATTCAGATGCTATCAGCGATTTAGATGCCGCGATTAAACTGCAGCCTAATTTAGCAATTATGTATGTTAAGCGTGGTCTTGCCAAATACAGCGATCATGATAATGAGGGTGCCTTGCGGGATATTAATCAAGCGATAAAATTAAATCGGAATATCTCAGAAGCATATAATCTACGAGGAATTTTGCATTTTTCTTTCAATAACTACAAAGGTTCAGAAAGAGACTTTTCTAGGGCTATAGAACTAAACCCGATTGATTCAGAGGTTTATAAAAATCGCGGTATTATGTTTTTAAAAAGGCAGAATATAAAAAACGCCTGTCAGGATTTTATTGCAGCTTCCCAGGTGGGTAATCTGTCAGTAGCAACTATGATTGAGCATTATTGTAATCCTCAAGTAAAGCCGGACACGAATCCCATGTCTAATGAATAAACAGCTTTTATTCGAATTATAGCACGCTTATCTTTACATCCACGGTGAGCCTGCTGCAGTGTCAGGGCAAGAGTATGAGTGATTTAATTTAAATCACTCAACTTTTTTATGTTTTTTAAATCCAATTTCTACGTCCTGTGGCTTGTCCACAGGTTCCAGTACAGGACAAGATCACTGGATACCGCGCATAAAGCCCGGTACGTAGGCAATTAAAACTGTTTTAAACCATTCATGAGCTTGACCTGGCCGCAGTGTAATAATTTCTAATGGAGTACGTGTGATTTTGTTTATAACTGAATTTATTTATAATTCATAGCATGCTCTCATTAATTTATTTTACAAGAGATTTTTTTTAAAAACTCTAAAATTCATTCGCGATGCGTATATAATGCTCGAGTCAGTTTTTATCAACAAAGTGGTTTGAAATATGAACAACATCCTCTTACCTGTACCTCAGTATCATATTGCTGGCATTGGAGCAATAGGTACGCTTCTTGCTGCTAGTGCATGTCGCGGCGGAGGCGATGTACGGCTCATTTTAAAAAATGAAAAGCAACTGCAACACTATAACTCTGTTTTGTTGCGTTTAAACACTAATAGCCTAAATTTTTCCTGCCATCCGCCTGCAGTATCTTTAGAGTGCATGGATGAACCCATCTCTTTTTTAATTTGCTGTACCAAAGCGTATGATGTGGCGGCACTTCTTTCATCTTTAGCACCTTGTTTAAATCCTAAGAGTATTATCATTTTATTACATAATGGCTTAGGTGTTATCGAAGAGTTGCATCATCGTTTTCCTGGCTTGCGCTTTATTTCTGGTGTTACTACTTTGGGCGGCTATCTAGAGCAGCCTTATACCGTCAACGCTTTTTTACAAGGAAAGACTATTTTAGGTGCTACTGTAGGAACTTTTTCTACAACGGAACGCAATAAAGTAAGCACTTTTTTTCACGCCAGCTCTTTAGAATATGAATGGGCGAAGGAGGTCATGCCTTTTATATGGGATAAGTTTGCTATTAATTGCAGTATTAATTTATTAACGGCTTTATATTCATGTACTAATGGACACTTGTTAGCACATCGTGAGCAATTAAGTTGTTTGACGCATGAAATTGTGACGGTTTTAAATGCATATAATGTAGCTATTACGCCAGAGTATTTATTTGAAAAAGTATGTTGTGTCTTAGAATATACAGCAGCTAATTATTCTTCAATGTATCAAGATGTTAAAAAGAGGCGGGTGAGTGAAATTAATTATTTAAATAAATATCTTATCTCATTAGCAAAACAAAAAGAGATGCTAACGCCATTAAATAGTCGTTTAGTAGCGTGTTTTGATGAGGAATTTTTGGGTAATTGTATCGTTTAATTACAATAATTAAGTAAGAAAACTTTGGCTTTTTATAGATTAATCCTATTGAAGTAGGATTATATGGCCAAGCAAATTAAAAAAATCAAAAATCCAAGTTTTGATCAGCCATTAACAGCAGAATTAATTGGCATGTTAATTAAAGCGCGACGCACACAAAGTGCACTTCGTTTGGAGGATGGGGCTTCTTTATGTCGCGAACACACATTATTTACCTTTAATAGAGAATATTCCTTCCTTTATTGTATATCTCATTTAAAATAGCCTGATGAATAGATAATGGATTAGTTAATTCTATGAGTATCGAGCGCATTACCAAAAAGGATTTTGATCTGCCCAATGTCACCAGTTCCTCTGAAGGACTAGTACTTCGTTCTTTATTAAAAACTAATAGGCTTAATGCACATTTTTCTCCCGCTTCTATTTTTAGCCAGAAAGAGAACGTCTCGTTTCAAGAGGTGCTGCAGGAGTCTAAATCGGCAGATAACGTCGTTGTAGCTAAAACGCTAGATACACGCTCAGTAAGCACTTTAATTCCTCTGCCCTCATTTGTTGCTTCGCACGTTGAAAAACAAACTGCGCCTAATATTGATAATTTTGTACAGGAATTGTGGACTAAGGCACAGCATGCGGGTGCGCGTATCGGATTAGATCCAAAAATGTTAATTGCGCAAGCGGCTTTGGAAACAGGTTGGGGAAAATCAATTATTAAAGATGCTCAAGGAGTGAGTAGCAATAACTTATTTAATATTAAAGCGACGAAACATAATGATGCGTCGTCGGTTAATGTAAAAACAACAGAATATGCGGCGGGCATTCCACTACAAATTAAAGCATCATTTAAAACCTATGCATCGCTTGCGGAGAGTTTTGATGATTATGTTGTATTCATTAAAAACAATCATCGTTATCAACATGCTGTAGCACAAGCTGATAATGCGGCTCAATATATTGAAGAGCTTAATAAAGCTGGTTATGCTACCGACCCGCAATACAGCAGTAAAATTTTAGCCATTTATCACAGTGATGCTTTAGACAGTGCGATTAAAAAAGTATCTACGATTGCGGTTTAGTAATCAGCTCTAAGCCATCTTCATCTTTTAATTTAAAAAAGATTATAGTGGAAAACAATGTGATAAGGCCCAAATAAAGAAACGCATGATGTATGGTTCCTGCCATAATTTTTGCTGCAGAGCTTTGTGATACATATAAAGAAAAGATATGTACTAAAATAGCGGCTAAAGCCACGCCAAAGCTTTGCGCTAATTGTTGTATGGTACTCATAATACTTGTTGCCGCACTTAATTCGTCCTGCGCCACATTGGCATAAGCTAATGAATTCATGCCGGTGTATTGCAATGAGATAAAAAATCCGTATAAAAATGTTAAAAAACAAATGCTATATAACGAGGTTGATTCATTTATTAAAGTAAAAGTCCATAATAAAAGGGCGACCATTATGGTGTTAATAATTAATAGTTTTTTATAGCCTAGAAAACGTAACAAATAAATGGAAAAAGGTTTAATTAATAATACACCAAGGGCTGTAGGGGCTAATAAAAAACCAGATGTTTGTGGTGAGTAATTAAAACCAATTTGAAATAATAAAGGTAATAAAAAGGGAATACCTCCAAAACTTAAACGGGTGCACAAATTACCGATTAACGAAATGCGAAAAGTTCTTTTATGCAGCAAAGCAACTTTAACAATGGGGTGTGCTTGTGATTTAGAGTGCTGTAAATAGAGTAAAAGCACTATGATAGAAAAAAGAAATACGCCTAATACATAAGCTTGTGATAAGTTTGATTCACTAAATGCGGCAAGGCTATAAGTTAAAGTAGCTAGTCCACTACCAAATAAAAAAAAGCCTGTTTTATCTAAAGGGGCAACAGGAACTGCTGGCATGTGAGGTAGTAAGTAGCATGCTAAAATAATCGCTAAGGTGCCAAAAGGTACATTAACCCAAAAGACCCAAGGCCAAGAAAAATGAGTCGTTAAAACGCCTCCTAATACAGGGCCTAACATCATTCCTAACGCCGCAACCATCACAACAATACTCATTTTTGATACCAGCTCATGCCGCTCACAAAGACGAATAATAATTAAACGTCCTACAGGCATAGTAAGCGAACCGCCCAGTCCTTGAATAAATCGTGCCACAATAAGTTGCCATAAAGTATGGGTGAAGCCGCAACCAATAGAGCTTAAAGTAAACAGAGCCAAAGCAAAGATAAATGTGCGTTTATGACCAAACTTATCGGCTATCCAGCCACTAATTGGAATAAAAATAGCCAAACTTACCAAATAACTGATTAGGGCTAATTTTAAGTCAAGAGGATTGACGTTAAGACTTTGCGCCATATTAGGAATTGCTGTATTGATAATCGTTGTGTCGATTGCCTCCATGAGCATAGCAAATGAAACAATTATTAAAATAAGGTGTTTTTTCATTGGTTCTCGCAAGAAATATTAAGAGGAATCATCTTTACTTTCGTTACATGATTTTTTGCGTTATTGATTTTAATACCCCATAAAGAAATGAACCTGCTGCCCTGGTAATCAGTATAGCGCCCATCAGCAATGATTAAAGGATTTTGATTGGCAACGATAAGATAGTTATCGCTAAACCAAGAAAATATATCCAGCTCTTGGTTTTGTTGTCCTGCAAAGTCATGAGGATGTGTAGCCCAAGAACATTGTGCAGCCTCCATAACCGGAGCTATAGAGGCTGTTCCCCATAAAGGAGTATAAGCTGTAGCAATAAAAACACATTGTTGTTTGTGCGCGATAATTCGCCAAGAGGTAGCGCTGCCTAACGCAGGTAATGCGCGGATACGAGTTAACGTAATTTGGTTTTTTTTGGCAAAAAGTTGTGCTGCATGAATGGCTTTTTGATGCTGGAAACAATGAAATAATAACAGCATGCTAGCTAAAATTAAACTCAGAATAGCGGCTTTTCGTTCGTGAAATATAATGGACCAAGCACCACCTAAACTTAAAATAATAGTAAACAACGGGTCGATGATAGCAATGATATCCCAACTGCTGCGTTGATGACTCCAGGGCCAGAGCAGTTGTGTACCATAGGAGGTACACGCATCTAATACGCCATGGGTGGCCATGCCTATGAGTGCTGCGGCTAAAGTAATGCTCCATTTCTTGCGAAACAAAGGAAAAAGCATGAGGAAGAGGGTGACGAGAATACCGCCGATAGGAATAAACGCTAGCGCGTGAGAAAAACTTCTATGCCACAATTCCACGCTCAATGGATTAGTACTAAATAATGTAATAAATAGATCCGCATCTGGCGCTATTGCTGCTAAGGCACCTGCTATAACAGGAATTTTATAATCTTTTCTATAAAGTACTAAATGAGCACATGAGGCACCTAGTACTGCATGGGTAAGTAAATCCATCGTTTTGGCCTAATTTTAAAAAATATTTAAACATTTGCCCCGATCAGACTCACTCATAACCGGAGAATTAAGAGCTTCAGTACTTCTCATTTAATTTTAACGAATTGAAAAATAGTACGTATTTTACGAGAAAAAATATTGTCGTGTATTATTTTTCATAAATTATGCAAAAAAATCATCTTGAACGTAATGACGGATCTCCTTGATATGGTACTGAGTCTCTCTTAGAAGATCCTTCACTGCGTTCAGGATGACGTGGTGTTTTACCGGGAATTGCTGTAAGTGCTTAAGTATTCTTGAGTGCCCCGGTGCTCACTATGAATTATAATAAAAAACATAGTTTGTAATTAACCGCCAATTACCTCAAATTGTACATCAACATTATTTCGTGTGGCATGAGAATAGGGGCAAATTTTTTCATGAGCTTCGTGTACTAATTCGTTAAGCTCAGATGTAGCCATACTTTTATCTTCTACAGTCATTTTAACGGCAAGACCAAAACCGCCTTTACTACGAGGCCCTACGGAAACCGCGCATGTCACTTTTGCATGATTTGTGTCTTTTTTATGTTGTTTGGCGATAAAATCTAATGCGCCACCAAAACATGCAGCATATCCCGCAGCAAAAAGATGTTCAGGTGTGGTTGTTTTTTCTTTACCAGGGCCGCCCATTTCTTTAGGTACCGATAAATCCACGCATACAGCGCCATCAGTACTTTCACTGTGACCATTGCGCCCACCCACAGCACTGGCCGTAGCGGTAAATAGAGGATTAATTTCATCTGCCATTTGATTCTCCTTGATTAAAATGTATTGGATACATCCTTGTTTATGTTACTCACAAGTATAGAAGGTTATTTGGGAAGTGTCTTAATAATATAGTACTGACTCAATGAGGTCATATATAAAGATATTTGTTCTGATGAACAAATATCTTTATATTCACGATTATTTTAGATCTTGGCTTAACGAATTAGCCTCGCTTCTTGTTGTCAAATAGTTGCATTAAACCATTAGAAATTTCTTGTGCATTGTTCATATCCGGATTAGATGGGACTCCTAACATTTCCAATGAATTTTTACCTCGAAAGAATGCATGCTTAGATGAGCGAAGGTAGATGGCTGATATAGGGTTTTTTGCATATGACTTTGAAGGTTCTTGCAGGAGTGTTCGGTATTTTAGGCGATTTGATTTTTTGGTCCCTTCAAAGTAGAAAAAGACGCGGAATAGTTATTCTACTCTAAGTCTTTTTCTACTTTGAGGGCAAATAAAGCGATGCACGTTGGCAAGGGCAAATATCAACAATCCTTCAAGAAGAATTTTTTAGTGTAAGGGAACTATGAATGATTATTTATTCTAAACATTAGGTTTGACACTACTCGATAATTCTGTCCCCTCCAAATCGGCTCTTTCTTGAAACAAAGTTTGTTTCATTTCTTGAACAGTGTTGATATTTTTACTGTTTGTGATGATAAAAGGAGGGGGTAAACAAAAAGTAGCACACATATTATTTATAAATCCTTTTAAACCGCTAAGAATAGGTATGGTTTTCACTTCTAATGATATTTTTCCTAGATATTGTTCAATAAATTGGTCTGTTTCTTGTTTTTCGTTTCGATATTCGCTATGGTTTTATTCGGAATGTTCAATAAATCATGATGGTGGTTGAGTATTGTCTCAGTTAACGTGCTGAACACCGTATTAATAAATTTTTTTTCTTCTGGTGATAACTTGGGCGAGTTAAGAGTATTTTTTTTAATTTCCTCTATTTTGTGAAGTTTATCACGATAATCTGTGCACGCTTCCTTGTATTTTATTGGTATTTCTTGATGCTGCACCTTAACCGCGGCGATTAATGCTCCTAAAGCATTATTTTTTGTGGGGTGTTGATCTGGAAGGAAGTAGGCATTACTTAATAACTGAGTTAGCGAAAGATTATTCTTTAAAAAACTAACATCATAGGACTGAGGATGGTTTTCTTTTATAAAGAGTAATGCTTTTATAGTATCGATTGTTTGAGGCGTAGTCCGGTAGTTATCTCTGAAGTAAGGAATATATAGATCTCGATCATTATCCCAAGCATTGAGACTGGTTATACTTTTTCTTCGTTGAATAAACTTCTGTTCTTCATTGCGTTCAAGTTGTACCGCAAGACCTATATCAACGCAAATAATAGAGCCTTTATCCGTTTTAAGAAAGTTTTTTGGACTTATTGCATCAACAACAATTCGACCGGTTTTATTAAAAATATCAATTAAAGCTTTACGCATTTCAACATCATTTGCTTGTTTGCCAGAGACAAAAGGACAAATCCATCCTTTGCGTTGTTCATCAATACGTGCTGGAGGCAGCCCTTTATCCGAATTAATTGCATTCCATAACCGTACGGAACGTTCTGGATTATCTGTTTCTGATGAATCCAATTGAATTTTTAAAACCTCTGTTTTAGTTTGATTTACGTAAGCCTTATTGTATGATCCCTTACCTAAAAACTCCCATTCAGATTTTACTTGCGTCATGCGAAATTCCTGGCAGTGCTCTTGTATATATAAATATAGACAATGTTTTTAAATTGTTCAAAAAGTTTTTTTTTGAATTATACTGGATGTAAATGAATTAAAGAGAGTTATTTTGATGAGTTCGCACAATATTATCTAATACATAAAGGCATTCACCAATAAGCGCATCAAAATCGCCACCTAAGTCTGGCGCATTATTAAGTGCATTATATGCTTCGTTTACCGATCCAGCTTTAGACAGGATGGACGATAATTGATTGGCGGCAGTGATTTTTTCTTCTGTAAGCGCAATATTTTGCGAAAAAAGGCTATGGGGAAAAAGAATAGCCTGGCCTGTTTTATGTTCAATCTTGCCTCGTGCCTTAATAAATTGTTGTATTTTTGTAACACAATAATTTTTAATTTCTTCTTCAATAGAATCATTACTCATTAGGAGCTCCCTTTAAAAACAAATAGACTATTTTAGTAGCGTATTTTGTTTATAGTATTCTAGGCGTATATACTTGCCTCTAATGAATTTTCGGTTTGTATGCTATCATTTTTTCCACCTTCAAAGTAGAAAAAGACTTACAATAGAATGACTACTCTGTGTCTTTTTCTACTTTGAGGGGCAAAAAAATCAAGTCGCCTAAAATACCGAAAACTCATTAGAGACAAGTATAGTATAGGATAAAAATATTGTGGTATGTTTTTATTCTTGCAACGGAAAATATATATGGGATATTAAATTTTATCAATAATTGACCATAAGCGTGCTTATAAGTTTTTTATAAATAATTTTATGCCTGTAGCGAATCATTTAAAATTTCAGTGTATTAAATTGGTTTAGTCCGTATTTTTTAACTACACTAAATATAGATATGATTGAGAGAATTTATATGTCTGCTCCTTTGGGTATTATAAGAAAAAAAGATAATTTGATGACTTGTCCTAGCGCTGAAACTGGGAGCGCTCCATTTATTACGCTGGGGGATATGCATGGAAATGCATTAAAACTTTTTTATATCTTAATCCAAAAAGGAGTGCTGCAGGTTGATAAAGCTCAATATGCTCAGTTTTATACAATCTATAATAAGCCGGTAGAAAAATTAACGCCGCAAGATATTAATGATTTTAAGCAACTGGTAGATATAATACCCGTTAAACCTGGGCCTTTTATCAGAATATTAGGTGATGAGCTAGCAGACAGAGGGAGCAATGATTTTTATACTCTTTATTTGTTAAAACACTTGCACGCAAATGGAGTAGCTTTTGATATTAATCAATCCAATCACTCATTGGAGTTTACTTTAGCAAATGAGCGGGCTACTCAAGCGGAAAAAACTAAAGCTGGCGTGGTAAAAACAATAAATTATAATGAGGTATATAAAGATTCCTTAGGCGGGGATCAAAGTGCTTCCATGGCGAACATGGGCATTTTATTGGCTAAGAAGTTAATTAGTGCAGAGGAGTTGAACAGCCTTGTAAGGGTACATCAACAGCATCAAACTATTGTTAGTTATTCGCTGGATAAAAATAATTCGATTAGTCTATATAGTCATGCCCCGATGGGGTTTGCGATGATTAAACATTTGGCGAAGAAGTTTGAGGTACGTTATAAAGACGATACGGCGCAAGAGCTTGCCTATACAATTGAGAATATAAATAAAAAATATGTACATGTACTGCGCGAGGGTTTATTACATCAATACATAACACAAAAGACCATTAATGCAGTTGCGGCATATGATTATAAACCTTATTACAAAAAGAGTCTGTTAACCAATAAAGGAATAACCGCAGAACACTATCCTTTAGAATTTATTGTGTGGGGTAGGGATTATAAGAGCATTGATAGACATAGCACTCATAAAGGTGCTTATCAAGTAACTTATGTTCATGGCCATGATTTGGCAGATCCTGACATAAAACAAGCTCATATTATTTGTTTAGATAATTTTTTTGGTAAAGGTGATTATGGTCAATGCGGCGCATTTCGCGATGCATATGGCCCTTTGTTAGTGGATAATCCTATTTTACATCAAGATAACCGCTTGCTAAAAGAAGATGATTTAATATTTATTGCAGCGAAGCATGCGCAGGAACAAAATACAAAATGGGATGCGTTAAAAAATGGGGATTATGGAAATAAAGTACAGCAAATTTGGGGGCTGAATGATAATGAAATCAACATGCTATATACTCAAGTTTGTAAAGAAATAAGCGCATATCAGCCTATTGTTTCGAGCTCGAATAAGTTAAAAATAATGAACCAACTCCAAATTGAACGTGAAGAAATTGACGGTACTACTGATATTATGGGCAAAAAATTGTTTATGGCGCAAGTATATGTTGCTTTTGCGTCCAATCGTGGGGTATTCAAAGAGCATACACGCAATTATGGCAGTTTTGAGCGTATAGTGGATTGTTTTCGCAAGGTGCTAAAAACATTAGGCATCAGCACTAATACGGGTGAAAAAGTCACGAGTAAGATTGATGGTTATTATAACTCGACTTTGTTTTATAAAGACAAACTTGAAGAAGATCGCCAATCTCCTGAGGTGGAATTGCCACAACATCGGAAATAAAAACATTTTTTGCTGCACTGATTGGGTTTTATCAACCTAGACATGATATGGATCCTGGTTTTAGGAGCGCTTCATTATGTTGAGAATGAGCGGGTTTTTCAGCAGGAATTGCTGGCGACATACTGTATTATTGGCGCTTAATGCAAATAAGCGTTACAATTGGTCACTTTTTTTGAGTATTGAATCATTTGTATGAATAAACCTCCATTGATAAAAACAACCGTTTTATATAAACGCCTGCTTTCTTATGTGCGACCTTTTTGGGCCGTTTTAGCACTAGGAATAGGTGCTAATATACTTTATTCCGGTATTGATGCAGGATTTACGTACATGATGCGTCCCTTTTTGGATAAGGGATTAATTCATTTAGATATGGCTTTTGTTAAAACTATCCCTTTTATTGTTTTATTTGGTATCACCTTACGTGGTTTAGTGAGTTCTGTTGGTAGTTATTGTATGACGTGGGTGGCGCGCTCGGTAGTAAAAGTATTACGGCAAAAAGTATTTGCCCATATTGTTCATTTGCCTGCTGATTATTATGATGAAGCCACTTCTGGGCAAATGTTATCGAAAATTTTATATGATGTGGAACAGGTTGCACAAGTCAGTGCGGATGCATTAACTGATTTTGTGCAAAATGTTTGTTTGGTTATTGGCTTACTCACGGTGATGATGGTCATTTGCTGGCAGCTTTCATTGATGTTTTTAATTACTATCCCATTTATTGGCGTGATTGTTAATTATACAAATAAACGCGTACGTCGCATTAGTCATAAAGTACAACAAACTATGAGTGAGGTGACTGAAATTGCTAGCGAAGCAATTGATGGTTATAAAGTAGTACGGGTTTTTGGCGGCACACATTATGAAAAAATGAAATTCAATAAAGCAACAGAGCATTCGCGTCATAATGATATGAAAGTAGCCATGAGCAAAGCACTCAATGTGGCTGGAGTGCAAGCAGTGATAGGTATTGGCATTGCCATGATTATTTTTGCCGCGATTAAATTATCGACTTATATTGTTATTACAGCCGGTTCTTTTTTAGCGATTATTGCCGCGATGTTACAGCTTATTAAACCGATGAAAACCTTAACCACGTTGAATGCTACCATTCAACGTGGT
>CAZSAO010000009.1:0-3848 GCA_964605275.1 uncultured Legionella sp. | reverse complement strand
CGTGGATTAGCGGGAGCGGAAAGTGTTTTTCACTTATTAGATTTAGCGCTAGAACAAGACACGGGCATGCATTTAAACGATAAATTAGAAGGACGTATCCATCTGAATAATGTATCGTTCGCTTATCGTGCCGGTCCTACTATATTGCATCACATTAATCTCACAATTGATGCGGGTACGACGGTGGCTTTAGTTGGGCATTCTGGTAGTGGAAAAACTACATTAGCCAGTTTGTTACCTCGTTTTTATGACATAAGCGAGGGCTCTATAACGCTGGATGATATTTCTATTACGCAGCTTAGTTTATCGAGTTTACGAGAACAGATGGCATTAGTAAGCCAACACGTGACTTTATTTAATGATACCCTAGCAAACAATATTGCTTATGGTAGCAACCACGTCACCCGCGAACAAATCATCACGGCTGCCAAACAAGCCTATGCGCATGAGTTTATTAGCGCTTTGCCTAATGGCTATGATACATCTATTGGCGAAAATGGCGTGCTGCTTTCTGGCGGACAGCGACAACGTATTGCAATAGCTCGCGCTATTTTAAAAGACGCGCCTATTTTGATTCTTGATGAAGCAACATCGGCATTGGATAGTGAATCCGAGCATTATATTCAAGCGGCTTTAGAGCAAGTGATGCATAATCGCACCACGATTGTGATTGCTCATCGCTTATCAACCATTAAAAAGGCACATAAAATTATTGTGATGCATCAGGGGCGGGTTGTTGAGCAGGGCACGCATCAGGAATTGTTGGCATTAGATGGGCACTATACGCAGCTGTATCAAGTACAACAAATGGGATTAGCTCGTGAAACGGTAAGTGCTTAATGTCGTTGATAAATAAAATATGGTATGGTCCTTTATCTCTTAGTGCCTGTTTTTTGTATCCTTGGTCATTAGTTTATCAGCTCGTTATTAAAGTGCGACGCGCGTATTTATTACGCTTTCAACACGTTTCATGTCCAGTACCTCTAATAGTGATTGGTAATATAACCGTTGGCGGAGTAGGTAAAACGCCTTTAGTTATTGAGCTTGCACGCCAACTACGTGATAAAGGGATTCGGGTGGGTATTGTTAGTCGTGGATATGGCGCTCAATGTACTGAGTTTCCTTATCACGTACAATTAAATGATGAGGCATATTGGGTAGGGGATGAGCCCTTATTACTGGCAAGAAAAACGGGCTGTCCTGTGGTTATTGCCCCGCAACGAACAGCCGCTATTGATTATTTATTAGCACATCATCAATGCCAAATTATTCTTAGTGATGATGGGTTACAACATTATAAAATGGGGCGTACAATAGAAATAGCAGTTATTGATGGCACCAGAGGCTTAGGCAATGGCTTGTGCTTGCCTGCAGGACCTTTGCGAGAACCGGCTGTACGTTTAAATAAAGTGGATTTTATTGTGGTTAATGAAGGTCAATGGCCTGATGCTTATTCTATGCGTTGTGTTCCTGGAGATTTGACGCAATTAAAAAGTGGTGCAATGATAAGCCCTGACTCTTTAATGGGAACAAACAGAGCAATTGCTGGAATTGGAAATCCACAACGTTTTTATTCCACCTTGACACAATTAGGAATAAAATTTATTGCTCATTCTTATCCTGATCATTATCAATTTAAACAAAAAGATTTAAAATATGATGCCGATGTGATAATTATGACAGAAAAAGATGCTATAAAATGTCATACATTTAGTACGGATAATATGTATTTTTTACCCATAAATGCCGTCCTTGACGATGCATTTTGGAACGCGTTATGGTCTCATCAACAATTACAGGATTTTTGTTAACATGGTAGCACATCGCATTATTGTTTTTTTAGTGACAAGTATCTTATTTTTTAGCTCGTCTACTTTTTCCGCGGAGGAGGCGATAGAGTCCTCTTTGCCGACTGCCGATCCTTTAGTTGGAAGCTGGTCTTTTTCTGGTATGGTGGCCAATGAAAGCGGTGAACAATATGGTTATTTTTTCCAAGTTCATCGTCAAGATAATAATTTTCAAGTAAAGACGGCATTAATTGATGGACAAACCAATCAGCTAAAATTGTCTTATGAATATAATTCTATGATAGATAATGCGCTGCCACTAAACTGGCATATAGGCCAAGCATTTATGCGTTTTAATCCTATAAATGACAGTTGGGTCTTTGGTGTTAAACTGGAAAATGCCAAAGGCTTTAATTTTAAAGTGGATATGCTGCAACAAGCCAATCAAAATGATAAGTCTTTAGCATTACGTCCAGGTGTACAGTTACAAGCATTGCAAACAAGTCGTTTAAACGGTCATATTAAAATTGAAAAAGATACTAAAGAGCAATTTGTAACTGGTAATAATGCGTGGTTTGGTAAGGTATGGTTTAGTGAGAAACAAGATGCTACGCATGAAATCAGTACTGCTTTTTGTCGTTTAAACAATGATAATGGGTTTTATTCTGCGAATTTAAAGGAATCTGATGCTACTGGAGCCGCTATTGCCGGGTGGAGAGACTCATTAGGTAATAAAGTAAAAATGTCGCAATTTATTTCCATTAAAAATGAACCTGATGATCAGTGTTTATTACATGTTGCTTTGCCTAAACTACAATTGAACGTGATTAATACGTTAAAAAATGAAGAAACAGCGCCTCATTTTATCGCTGGTTTTTCTAAAGATAATAAAGGGTTTTGTTTTGTTGCTGATCAAAAATTTGCAGCCCTTGCTGAGTCTTCACTAGTACAAACCACGGCATGATAGGGGGGCTTTTGTTCTGCAGTAAAATAATTTGTAAGTTCCCTTCTCCCGTTTGACGGGAGAAGGGAAACTGAGTAGTTACATTATTTTTCATAAACTCTGCAAATAACGTCATCCTTCACTACGTTCAGGATGATGTGGTGTTTCCACGGAAATTGTTGGTGCAATGTGTGCATATATTGTACTGTTCTTGGTTTTGTGATAGCATAGTGCTCTAACTGATTGAGGAGCATTTATATGACAATACCTAAATCCAATTTTTCTTTGCTCTATGCACGTAATATTAAAGGGGTCTGGAGAAATTTAACCTCAGCAATAAATTTATATCCTATTGGCCCACTTACCGTAGCAATTCAATTCACTTTACTCCCTGTAAGCGCATTGTTTGCTGGTGTTAAGTCATTACTGGATTACGCCACTCGTACGCCTGCTTCCGAGCAACAGTATAATACCACTAAAGAACAACTAAATAATTTAACTGTAGATGAAGTAGGGTTATATTCTAAAGAAATTGTGGGGAAATATCCGGCTCCTAAATCAAAATCCAGCTACTCTTTAATTCGCTTACTCAACTCTTCGGTGAATGAATCTGACGTAAAGAAGAGGGTTGAGACAGCATTTATTAAAAATCAGGAAATGGAAGTAAAAATGAAAATGGCCGAAAAAGGGATGGTAATTCAGGGATTTAATGTCGATGCTAATTTTCTTAAGCAAAATGCAGTGGAATTAGATAAACTACTAAAAGCAGCATTAAATAATGAACAGCAAGAAATGCTGAGAGCTAAAAAAACTGCATTAATAAGTTTTTTTAATACACCGCATAATAATGGCAAACGGACACAAAATATTATTATTGATGTGTGTTCTAGTGTACCTAGTCCGCAATAATTGTTATTCACTTCTTGTTTTTTCGTTCGAAGAGCATGAGTAAGGTCAGTTTGAGCTGTTTTGTAACGAGCAATACGTTCAGAGTGTACGCAGGGCAAACGCATGAGTGATTTAAATTAAATCACTGAAAAATTTTGTATTTTTTAATTTCAAATTCTACGTCCTGTGGCTTGTCCACAGGATCCAGTAATAGGGCAAGATCGATGGAT
>CAZSAO010000008.1:22188-65742 GCA_964605275.1 uncultured Legionella sp. | reverse complement strand
CAATGCAGGAGCTAAAAAAAATGGCTTGTTGACACGCTCCGTGCGTAAGGTGAGTAATTACCTAAATAATTTTGAGTGCCATATTGTTTTGCAATAGATAATCCAAATTCAATCACCCAGCTTGCGTTGGGTGATTGGAGGAATCTTAGAGCGCATTACTATTCTTTAGCCGTTTGCAGATAATCAGTGCCAAACTGATCTAAATACTCTTGATAATTACCTAAATAATTTTGAGCGCCATATTGTTCCGTTAGCACTAAAACTCGGGTGGAAATATTATCAATGAAATGACGGTTATGGCTTACAAACAACACTGTTCCTGGAAACGTTTTTAATGCTTCGATTAGTGCATCAATTGATTCCAAATCAAGATGGTTTGTTGGTTCATCAAGAATTAAAACGTTTGGTTTTTCTAAAATTATTTTTGCCATAACCAAACGTGCGGATTCACCCCCACTGAGCATCCCTATTTTTTTATCCACATCGGAGCCTCGGAACAACACTTGGCCTAAGATATTGCGTATTTCTTGTGACGATGCCACAACATTGTCTTCCATCCATTCTAGAACGGATTGTTCGGGATTTAATAAAGTGCGGTAATCTTGGGAAAAATAACCGGTGCTCGTTGTTTCACTCCACTCAAAAGAGCCGTGATCAGAAGGCGTATCGTGCAGTAAAATTTTTAATAGCGTTGATTTTCCAATACCATTGGGGCCAATAATGGCGCATTTGTCACCACGATAAATATCAAAGGTTACTTCTTTTAACACGACTTTTTCAGCAAAGGCTTTGTGGACATTTTCTATTTTGACAATAGATTTGCCAGAGGGTTTTCTTTGTTGAAAGTTGAAAAACGGAGTGGATATATTAGAGTCTTTGATTTCTACCAGTTGAATTTTGTCAATCATTTTTTGCCGAGAAGCAGCTTGCGTGGCTTTACTGGCTTTTGCACCAAAGCGATCAACAAAGGTTTGCATGGCTTCAATTTTCTTCTCTTGATTTTTAAGCTCACTTTGTTTTAGCAGCAATCGCTCTTCTTTTGCGGCAACAAATTTATCGTAATCGCCTGGATAAGGAAGTACTGTGTCGTAATCAATATCCAAAATACAGGTAGATACTTCGTTTAAAAATCTACGATCATGGGAGATGAAAATTAAAAGGCCGGGGAATGTTTTTAAAAATTGTTGCAACCAGGCAATGGATAAAATATCCAAATGGTTGGTTGGTTCATCTAATAACATGATATCGGGCTGCTGGTATAACACCTGCGCTAATAGCACGCGTAGTTTATAGCCCCCCGATAGGGCGCCTAAAGATTTTTGGTGGTATTTTTCAACAATCCCCAAACCAATCAATAAGTTTTTAGCCGTATTTTCAGCCTCATAACCGCCTTGATGCATGATGATTTCTTCTAATTCACTTAGGCGATAACCATCTTCCTCAGTGAATTCTTCTTTATCATAAATGGCATTTTTTTCGGTGAGCGCAGCCCATAAGGTAGGATTTCCCTGAATGACTACATCAATCAATCTGTAGTCTTCATAGCGAAAATGATCTTGCTTTAATATGCCGATATTTAAGCTTTTGGCTTTTTCTACACAACCTTGGCTTGGTAATTCTTCACCTGCTAAAATTTTTAAAAAAGTAGATTTTCCGGTACCGTTTGCACCTACTACACCATAGCGTTGAGACGGTAATAAAATTAAATCCACATTTTGAAACAGGGATTTTTTACCAAACTCCATACTGATACTTCGTATATCTAACATAGCAATAAACTCATTTAAAAATTAAGCAATAACGTGGACATCGGTAGCAAAGCTACCTTTTTCGCCTTCTTTTAAAATATAAGAAACGCGCGCGCCAACGGCTAACTCTTTATAGCCTTCACTACGAACTTCAGAAAAATGAACAAAGAGTTCTTGGTTGTCTGTATCTGCTGCAAGAAAACCATACCCTTTAATTTTATTAAAACGTTTCACTGTGCCTGTTTGTTTCATATTTAACCTTAATGTGTTAGTTATCGGAGCTTATGCACGCCGATTTTTTTACCTTTTAATTTTCCTTTAAGGAAGTGTTCGTACGCCAGGCCTATGTGATTACGTTCAATGGCCACATACGAATGGGTGGGCGCAATATCAATTTTTCCTATCGCATCACTGGCAAGTCCTGCATCTTTAGTTAAAGCGCCTAATATATCGCCCGGACGAATTTTATCTTTTTTCCCTGCCGCCAGGCGTAAAGTAATCATGCGCGGAATTAAACCATGTGATTCTTTAGCCGCAGATAAATTGGCGCTGACACCCCAATTTAGTGGCTTAGTCATTGCGTGCTCGATAAGACAAAGGCGCTCTGCGTCTTTTACTGTTGTAATACTTAGCGCAACACCTTTGGTTCCCGCGCGCCCAGTGCGTCCTACACGGTGAATATGAATTTCAGGACTAAATGCTAATTCATAATTAATTACTGCCGGCAGATCTTTAATGTCTAATCCACGAGCGGCGACATCGGTTGCCACTAAAATAGAGCAACTTTGATTGCTAAATTGAACCATTGCTTGATCGCGCGCGCTTTGGTCTAAATTACCATTAAGTATGGCCGCATTAAATCCATCACGATTTAATAGCGTAGATACTTCATGCGTTTTTTCTTTGGTATTACAAAAAATTAAAGCAGATAGTGGTTGGTAATGGGATAGTAGTTTTTTTAATAAAGGATATTTATCTGCCTGACTGTCTACCTCAAAAAACGTTTGCTCAATATCTACATGTTCGGCCTCAGTCGCTACTTTTACTTGCTGTGGTTTTTGCATGAATTGCGCGGCTAATTGATTGATTTCCTCGGGAAATGTCGCAGAAAATAAAAGCGTTTGTCGTTTGCGTGGGCAATGAGTAATCACTTGATTGATTGCATCTAAAAAGCCCATGTCTAACATTCTATCGGCTTCATCTAAAACTAAGGTGTTTAGTTTTGCTAGAGAAAGAGAGCCTTTATCTAGATGCTTTTGAATGCGACCGGGCGTGCCAATAATAAGATGTGCGCCGTATTTTAACGAATCAACTTGTGGTCTCATTGCCGTGCCGCCGGAGAGATTTAAAATTTTAACATTCGGAATGAGGCGAGCAAGACGACGAAGAACTTGGCTTACTTGCTCGGCCAATTCGCGTGTAGGACACAAAATGAGTCCTTGTGCTGCAAACAAGTTTATTTTGATTTGGTTCAAAAGTGCTAAACCAAAAGCCACTGTTTTGCCACTGCCTGTTTGTGCTTGTGCGATGACATCTTGATTGTTTAGCATTAAAGGGAGGCTTTGAGCCTGAATAGGCGTCATATTTATATAATTAAGCGAGTTAAGATTATTATATAAGGACTCTTGTAGCGGTAAGGAAGAAAAAGCTAACTCCTCGTTACCTGCTGAAGTTACTTCATCTTTAATATTGTTCATGGTGACCTATCACAGGCGTATAAGCGAACGGTATAATACCATTAATCAGTGTTAAATTAAACCAGTTAATTTAATTTGAACACATGTGTATCTTCTTGCTGATGGTCGCAACAAGGTTTGTTTCATCTGTGCCATTATTGAGCTCTTTTCTTAAGGATTAGATGTTCATCTGCACCAAAGAAGGCTCTAATGTATGTAACGTACTTTCAGCAATCCATTGTTCTCCCCTTTGCGCTAATTGTGAATCATGCTCTAAATTATATTTTTTATAAATGGCATGGATAAACGTCTCGTATTTATCGTGATCGTGCTTATCATCAAACATATACGAAGGATGGCGGGAGTGTTCCAATGTTAAAAGATATACATCATTTTTCCCTTTTGCTGCTAAAGTATTAGCAATATGTTGGGTATTACTGCTATGCACTACTCTATCTATTTTAGAGGTAATAAATACCACCGGCACTTGTTCAGGGAATGAGTCCACACTTTTTAATGGTGAGGGGCCGTTGGGGTCGTAATCGGTGAGCGCTTTTTGTTTAAAAAAAGACAGGCCGGAGCTTACGGCATTTGTTATGGATTGAGATAATGATTCTTTTTGAACGAGCGCATTGGTATGGTTTGTTAAAATATTTTGTACGGAATCAATAGCGCCCTCAAGTACAACCAATCGTACTTCGGGATAATGCTCTTCGGCAAAGGCACAAAATGTGGCCGCAGTGCCGCGCGATACACCCCATAAAATAAGCCCTTTATTTTTATTTTCTCGTGCCTGCCAGCTTTGATATTTTGCTTTATGAGTGGCTATATCTGTAGTTTGCCCTACGTTCATGCGAGAAATATTAGGAGCGTAGAACTCTACTGATTCATTGGCCGGAAGTGGGGGAGATGAGAATTGAAACCCATAATATGAATTGGTTTGCCATGAAATGAATGAGCCTAATAAATAAGAGGGTAATAATTTAGAAAAATACGCGGAGTTATCAATTAAAAAAACATCTTCAACCTCTACACCAATATGCACGTGGTACAGTACATTTAATGGTTTGAGTTGATTGCGGCCAACACACCACATGGATTGTCCATTAGTAGCAGTAATGGTTCTATCGCCAATATATTTTAATGCTTGAGTTTGGGCTGTGCCAATGCCTTGAAAAAAAATAGTATCACATGGCATGCCTGAGACATTCGTTGGAAGTACATTCTCTAGCATTCTTCAGCTCCTTGCCTTGTTCGATTATAAACAAATCGTACTAGTGCGTTCTAGCACGATTTGCAATAAAGGATTTCTTTGTTATTTTTGCGCTACTGTTTTTCTAAACGGTAAATACCGTGGTTCCCAAAATAACTCTTCAACCAGTGCTTTTAAATCTTTGTCTTGATTTTTTTGCGCATGCCCTGAGTCAATGGCACATTGAGCCACCGCGATTGCAATTTCTTTCGCCACCGTTTGTGCATCATCTAACGAAGGTAATAACGGTAAAAAGCTGTCTTTTTTGCTCGGAGCAAAGGTCGAAAGCGTTTCTGCTGATGCCAAAATCATCTCTTTAGTAAGGCGAGAAGCATTAACGGCTAAAATACCTAAACCAATACCAGGAAATACCAGCGCATTGTTACATTGTGCTACTTGTACCATACGATTATGATATTCAATAACAGGAAAGGCTGTACCTGTTGCAACCAATGCTTTACCTTTACTCCATTTTAAAATGTCTTCTGGTTGTGCTTCGCATTTCTCATCGGGATTGGATAGAGGGAATATGATGGGGCGATCGCAATGCTGTGCCATGGTTTCAATTAGATCTTGGGAAAATGAACCGGGTTGTGCCGAGCAGCCGATTAATATCGTGGGTTTTACGTGTTTGATGGTATCGGTAAGTGATATGTACTCTTTATCGTTGAGCTCGCTACCACTAAACTCCTCTATGTTTCGCGCATAGGGTTTTTGTGCTGAGGTTAATTCCAGATCAGTACTGAGCAATAAGCCTTGTCGGTCAATTAACCAAAAACGTTGATATGCTTCTTCTGCTGTTAAACCGTGACGCATGAGTGCATCAATAATTTGATCGCTAATTCCTGTGCCTGCAGAGCCTGCCCCAAAAACAACAATGCGCTGATCTTGCAGTGGCGTTTCTGTAACATCACAAGCCGCTAAAAGAGCTGCAAGGGTTACGGCTCCTGTACCTTGAATGTCATCATTGAACGTACATAAACTGTCTTGGAATTTGTCAAGAATATGGCGCGCATTACGTCGACCAAAATCTTCCCAGTGCAAAAAGGCATTAGGAAATTGTTTATGAATGGCATTAACAAAGGTTTCGACAAAATCATCATAGTCTTCATTATTAATACGAGGATGTCTGCAGCCTAAGTACATCGGATCGTTTAATAGCTCTTGATTATTAGTGCCCACATCTAAAAAGACAGGCAGGGTACGCGTGGGATTAATACCACCACAAAGACTATAAACCATGAGTTTGGCCACAGGAATATCCATGCCGCCTATGCCTTGATCGCCAATACCTAGAACTCCTTCGCCATCAGTAACAACGATTAAATCGATTTCTGGATTAGAGCGGTTGCTGATAATTTCGTCTATTTGATTTTTGTCCGAATGAGCAATGTACAAACCACGCGGTTGTCTGTATTCATGGCTAAAACGTTGTACTGCTGTACCTACAATTGGGGTGTAGATAATAGGCAACATTTCACCGACGTGCTTATTAAGCAATTTATAAAATAAAATTTGATTTTTATCGTGTAAGTTATTCAGGTAAATATTTTGTTGCAGTCTTGTGGTATAGCTGGAAAATTGTAGATAAGCTCTTTTTGTTTGTTCTTCTAATGTTTCTACTCGATGAGGAAGCTTGCCTAATAAGCCAAAGTCTTTTCGTTCTTCTTGTGTAAATGCCGTGCTTTTATTCAATTGGGGAGTGGTTAGTAAAGGTTTACCACATAAAGATGTTTCAATGTATAGTTCGTCTGTTTCTTGGTCACGATTTAGTTTAAAATCAAGCATGGGATAGTCTCATAGATAGCGTTACGTACTGATGGGTGATAATATCGGCTTTTTGTAGTGTTCATCAAGAGGTTATGTATGAATAAGTACTTAGTTATGGTCTTAATTGCCTTAGGAGTCGCTTCATGTACTGTTAAAAATGAACAGTATTACCGATCTAACCCTAAAGAATTACAAGCAGCCTTAACATTATGCGCCAACCAGCACGCTCAAGATGCCCAATGTTCTAAGTTGCAACAACTAGGACAGCGCATGGGGACGCTAGCCTATCAACTCCAATCGAGTCCCCAAGGTTTTGGTACTAAAATTTTGTCTTTACAAGAAGCTATTGCCGCTCAAGAGCATGCCATAAAAGGCAATCACCTTACAGCAGAAGAGCAAAATACTCTAGCGCACAATAAAGAAGATCTAGCCGATCGTTTAGCTGTGGTTAAATGGTTAGAATCACCTGCGAGTTAAGCATGAAGATATTAGTAAGTAATGATGATGGTGTCTTTGCCCCTGGTATTGCGACTTTAGCCAACGAGTTAGCTAAAATTGCTGACGTAGTGGTTGTGGCTCCTGATAGAAATCGTAGTGGTGCGAGTAACTCATTAACCTTGACTAGACCTTTAAATGTTAAACGAATGGACAACGGTTATTATAGTGTTGAAGGCACTCCGACCGATTGTGTTCATTTGGCCGTAACTGGTTTTTTAGATACTCAATTTGATATGGTGGTATCAGGAATCAATGATGGGGCTAATTTAGGTGATGATGTTCTTTATTCTGGAACGGTTGCTGCCGCTATGGAAGGACGCTATTTAGGCTTGCCCGCCATTGCTGTTTCCTTGGCTGGAGAGCATCATTATCAAACCGCGGCGTTGATTGCAAAACAGCTGGTCATGCAATTGCAAGTGAATGGATTACCCTCGCAAACTATTTTAAATGTAAATGTACCGAATGTTGCCATAGAAGATATAAAAGAAATGCAGGTGACTCGATTGGGTAAACGCCATTGTGCAGAACCTATCATTAAAGATCATGATCCACGCGGCAGGCCCATTTATTGGATAGGACGTCCAGGTCCGGAAGCCGATTCAGGTATAGGAACTGATTTTAATGCAATAAACACGGGAATGGTTTCGGTAACCCCATTGCATTTGGATATGACCAATTACAAAATGTTTGATCAACTATCTCATTGGTTAAGTAACGTTAAGTGTGATTAGCTGATTCATATGTTTTTTGTCTTGCGCAAAGAACATATGAGTGAACCCGGAGATCCTTCGCTTCGCTCTGGATGAGGTAACGAAGGGGTACAATTTATTATGCTGTAATGAGAATAAAGTATGCGACCCTTATTTAAAACTATTTTTTGCCTCTTGTTTTTGCTGTTTTTTGCCGCATGTGACGGGGGAGGTAACCTAGCACCGGTAACTGAATTGCATCAACAGTCTTTTTCTCGAACACCACAAACTCATACCGTTCGACGTGGAGAAACACTGTATGCTATTGCTTTTGGTTACGACACCGATTTTAAAACATTAGCTCAATTGAATCATTTGAATCCTCCTTATCAAGTACAAATAGGGCAGGTTTTGCGATTGCGAGGTAGTGCTCCCGTCGTATTTACAAGCTCACGACAAGCTAAAGCAGTCTATCGGCCGCCAACTGTTTATGTAGAAACAAAAAAAAATTCACCGACTATAGTGGCGCATCAATATAACCCTTCGGGATGGTATTGGCCTGTTCATGGCCGACTTATAAGTTCTTTTATTCCTAGTCAAGGCAAAAAAGGCATAAATATTGCATCTCAAAAAGGAGAGGCAGTACATGCCGCGTTAAGCGGTGTGGTAGCTTATGCTGGCAATGGTTTAACTGGATATGGAAATCTCATTATTATCAAACATAATAATGAGTACCTAACTGCATATGGCAATAATGCTAAAGTTTTGGTTTCTGAAGGACAAAAGGTCAAAACAGGACAAGTGATTGCGCAAGTGGGTGTATTAGATCATAAGTACTGGGGCGTACATTTTGAAATCAGAAAGCAAGGGGTGCCCGTCAATCCATTGAATTATTTAAAGTAAGATTGACGAATAACGTGTTGTTAAAAAATAAGAAGTGCCTACACGATTTTTCTTGATAGGCATGATAAAACCATATAGGTGATACAATGCGCGATAATGACAAGTCAATTAAAGATAAAGATATTAAAGAAGAATGGTCTGAATCTGAAGACAGTTTACTGTTAATAGAGGATGATGATTTAGATGATTCACTTGAGAAAATAGAAGAGGATGATCTTGTAAACTTCCCTGAGCTTTCTGACGAAGCAGCAATAGCTGCTATTCCTGCTGGAAAAAATATAACCAAAGCAATGGATGCAACGCAAATTTATTTGGGTGAAATAGGTTTCTCTCCTTTATTAAGTGCGGAAGAAGAGGTTCATTATGCCACTTTAGCGTTAAAAGGGGATGTGGCTGCTAGAAAAAAAATGATCGAATCTAATTTGCGTTTGGTGGTTAAAATTTCCCGACGTTATTTAAACCGTGGCTTACCTTTATTAGATTTGATTGAGGAAGGTAATTTAGGTTTAATGAAATCCGTAGAAAAATTTGATCCGCATCGTGGATTTCGATTTTCGACTTATGCCACCTGGTGGATAAGACAAACAATTGAACGTGCGATTATGAATCAAACAAGAACGATTCGTTTGCCTATTCATGTGGTAAAAGAACTCAATGTTTATTTACGTGCTGCAAGGCAGTTAACACAAAAGTTAGATCATGAACCTTCGCCTGAAGAAATTGCTGAAATGGTTGATAAACCATTAGAAGATGTACGAAAACTTCTAGGCCTTAATGATAAAGTAACTTCAGTAGATACACCTATTGGCTATGATGAAAATAAATCATTATTAGATACCATTGCCGATGAAAACAGTGTTAATCCAGCTGAATTATTAACCGATGAAAATTTGCGTGTGCATATCGAATCTCTTTTGGATAAACTGACTGAAAATCAACAACAAGTTATTGCACGTCGTTTTGGTTTGCGAGGTTTTGAAAAAGCAACCCTGGAAGATGTGGGTAAAGAGATTGATTTAACTCGCGAACGAGTACGTCAAATTCAAGTGGAAGCATTAAAAACGTTGCGATCGTTATTAGAAAAATTAGGGCTGACGCAAGAAGATTTATTTTAACTGCTATTTTTAAATGCCAGCCTATTTTACATCTTTTCGCTTCGTAGCTAAAAGGTAGTACTTAATTTAGGCTGGGGCTAATGTCAAAATTTGATCCTGGCCGCTTATAATTCAGTTGATTTGCTAGATGATAAGCATTCAATGTGTTTAACAATATGCTAACTATTGATAGTATCCGATAATCTAAACTTATTTGTAAAAAAAATGGATCTAAATTTCCAATACCATTTAATCGTTCTAATAATAAGTCATTAGAAGGATCGTTATAAACCTCCATTGCTGAGTCGTGCGCTTGAAGCCAAACCGACGTACCTTCTGCAATAGTTGTGTGTGTTAACGCTTCTTTTGCGTCATCTTGCCAGTATTGTTCACGTAAGCTACTGTGGGTATCCATATCTATTATTTCATCTAACGTATAATAGTTCTTAATAATTAAGTATCCCTGCTCCTCATATTTTTTTTTCTGGTCATGGGTTAACATCGCGGCCCCTATAGAATAGGTAAAAATGGGAATTTAAGTTTTTAATTTTACCGCTATTTGTTGTTTTTGAACAGTTCGATCTTATTTTTCCGCTTAACTCTGCCGTAATCTTATAAAGAAGGGCTTTTAACTGCTTTTGCTAATTTTAGAATGGAATGTTTTGGGGCTGGTAAATCCTTGCCAGCATGCAGCATAATTTTTTTGTAATGATGAATGCATTATTGCCTGTTCCGTCACCTGCCAATAATCGCGCGCCTCAAACATAAAAGCGAGCGAGTCATTAAATTGCGGTGTTAGTTGTTGGGATAGCGCATTTTCATATGATTGGTGATCAGGGCCATGAGGGGTCATACAATTATGAATGCTCGTAGCGCCAGGTACAAATCCTTCTTTTTTCGCATCATATACGCCCCGGATTAACCCCATTAATTCATTCATTATATTACGATGAAAGTAAGGAGGACGAAATGAATGCTCAGCAACCATCCAACGAGGTGGAAAAATAACAAAGTCAAAATTAGCAATACCTGGACTATCACTCTCTGATGTAAGTACAGTAAAAATGGAAGGGTCGGGATGATCGAAACTCACTGTATTGATAGTATTAAATAAACTTAAATCATAACGATAAGGCGCATAATTTCCATGCCAAGCGACGACATTTAATGGCGAATGATCGCTAAGGGCGCTCCAAAGAGTATGCTGGTTTTTGCAAATAATAGTACACGGTTGAGGTATTTGTTCGTATGCGGCGATAGGGTATTCAAAATGACGAGGATGGGCAAGGCCATTAGCACCTATAGCTCCTAAAGCAGGAAGAGTAAATGGTGCACCACCATTTTCAGCAACATATCCGCAAGCGTTGGCAGATAATACGTCCACTTTAAATTTTATGCCTCGAGGAATAACGGCAGTCATGCCCGGACTTATCTCAAGAACACCTAATTCAGTATGCAAGCGAATAGCTCCTTCATAGGGAACAAAAAGTAATTCGCCATCATTACTTACAAAGTATTTATTTAGCATGGATTGGTTGCAATCATATAAAAAAACGCTGTTATGAGTGCTACCTGCTAGATGAAATAATCCTTGGATAAAATCACAGGTTAATTGTTTTTGAGTTATCGGTGACCAACGATAGGGGTTGGGTGATTGTGCTGTAACGTATGGGGCCATTATTTGCTGCTCATAAAGGCTATAAGTACCTTGAGCCACAGAGGGTAAAATACGATATAACCAACTGTGTAGGTTTAAGTGTCTAGGACGCGTAAAGGCACTCCCACTTAGTTGCTCAGCATAAAGACCTAAATGGCATTGTTGTGGCGAGTTTTGTTGTTTGGGTAATGCGCCTGCAATGGCTTCAGTGGCGTGATAATTGCCAAATCCGTGTAGATACACTGCCTGCTCCTTATTATGGCTTTATCAAGTTAGCATAGTCTAAATGGAGCTAATCTGTCTAGGGCGAGAGTATGGGTGATTGAAAATGTTTCTAATTGCCTATGTACCGGGCTTTGTGCGCGGTATCCAGCGATTTTACCCTACTACCGGAGCCTGCGAACAAGTCACAAGACGTAGAAATTAGACTCAAAAGGCATGAGTGATTTTATTTAAATCACTCATGCCTTTGCCTTGTTAATCTGTCGAGTATCACAAAATATGTGTTAAAAATACGCTTAATTAGAGCAAACTCATTACTTTTATAATCATCTAGAGGATAGAGATTTTTTTTCCCCTAAAGGCGAGGTATAATTGCTGCATTATGTATTGGATAAGGTGAATATCATGGCAGGTCATAGTAAGTGGGCTAATATTAAGTTTCGTAAAGGCGTGCAAGACGCCAAGCGCGGAAAGATATTTACTAAATTTATTCGTGAAATTACTGTTGCTGCGCGCATGGGTGGCGGTGATGAATCCTCTAATCCGCGTTTACGTGATGCTGTGAAAAAGGCACTCAGCTCTAATATGAAACGAGATACGATTGATAATGCGATTAAACGTGGGGTAGGTGGGCTTGATGATGACGCGATGGTTGCTATGCGTTATGAAGGTTATGGACCAGGTGGCGTTGCTGTGTTAGTTGATTGCCTTTCTGATAATAAAAATAGAACGGTATCTGATGTGCGTCATGCCTTTACTAAACATGGTGGTAATTTAGGCACAGATGGCTCTGTGTCTTATTTGTTTGTCAATCAAGGTGAGCTGTTAATGGCTCCTGGGCTTTCTGAAGAGAGCGTTATGGAGGTGGCCCTTGATGCGGGTGCTAGTGATGTTGCCGCTGATGAGGGACAAATTGAAGTTATAGCCCCTGTCGAATCCTATCATGCGGTATTAACGGCGTTACATGATGCGGGATTGGAAGTAGAGCAATCGCATTTGACGATGCGTGCGGGTTTAATGATACCTGTTGCTGATGATGCAGCGGAGAGCTTAATTAAGTTAATTGACATGCTTGAAGATCTGGATGATGTGCAAGAAGTCTATACAAATGCTCAATTTTCCGATGCCATGCTTGAGCATATGCATTAATGACAATTATTCTAGGGATTGACCCCGGTTCACGCATTACCGGATATGGAATTATCAAAGAGCACAATCGCGCTATTGAATACATCGATAGCGGTTGTATTCGTACCACCGTGGGGGATGAGCTAAGTGCGCGATTATTGCAGATTTATAATGGTATTTGCCATTTGATGGATGAGTACTCACCAGAAGAGGTGGCAATAGAGCAAGTCTTTATGCATGAAAATCCTAGTTCCGCCTTAAAACTAGGTCATGCTCGTGGCGTTGCAATGGTTGCTGCCGCATCCCATCGGATTAAAATATGTGAATATTCACCGCGAGAAATAAAGCAGACGGTAGTTGGATATGGTGGTGCAGAAAAAGCCCAGGTAAGTCATATGGTTGTGCATTTACTTTCTTTAAATAAAGCACCACAAGCAGATGCTGCAGATGCATTAGCAATTGCTATTTGTCGTGCTCATAGGCGTTATGCGCTGCCTATGATTGCAAAACGAAGCAGAGCAACTAAAAGGAGAAGGGCATAATGATTGGTTGGCTTAGTGGTCACATGGTTGATAAAGAGCAACCAGGAAAATTAGTTTTAGATGTCAATGGGGTGGGATACGATGTGGAAATCTCGCTCAATACCTTTTTCCAAATTGAACAATCTCAGCAAAAAGTAGGTTTACATATTCATACGATAGTACGTGAAGACGCGTTATTATTATATGGCTTTTTGGATAAAGAAGAACGTGCATTATTTAGAGCGTTAATCAAAGTCAATGGCATAGGCCCTAAATCAGCTATTGCGATTTTATCGAGCATTACACCGAAAGAATTCATTCAATCCATTCAACAAGAAAATGCTGCCTTCTTAACTAAGTTACCAGGCATAGGAAAAAAAACAGCAGAGCGCTTGGTGGTGGAAATGCGTGATGGGATTAAGCAATTTGGCGAATTATCTGATTCGGCAACAATTCATACCAAACCACCCAAAAATCAAGACGAAGCAATCAGTGCCTTGGAAGCTTTAGGTTATAAACCGCAAGAAGCACATAAAGTGGTGAGTAAAATAGATGATGGCGTGAAAACGTGCGAGCAATTGATTCGTGAAGCGTTGCAGCTTTTGTCGACACGATAAACTAGTTTTAAATCAATTATTAAATAAACCTGAAACTAGATACTGTTTATATTTCGTTTTTTGAAATACTCTGCTCCTTCATCGTTCATTTAGCCATTCAATTAAGTGAAGTAACGGACCTTGGGGAGTCAGGAGTAGCATCCCGTTCCCGTCCCTTCTCAATCTCACTTTTAAAATCAGAAGCATTCCCTTTTTCCATATCTTGCTTTATTTTACCTGCATCTTTTAGGTAACGCTCCACTTCAAATTTCATATCTTTATCAGAGGTCAGTTCATGAAGAATAGATTCTTTCGCAATATTAGTTTTACCCAAAAAGCCTTTAGTAATTATTTTATCGGGTGAAAACTCTCCTGCGGATACTTGTAACGCATCGGGTTTAAAGTCAAATTTTTTCTCGCCTAAAATTACTAACACAGACCAAAGCATTTCACGTTGCTGTGCCGTTCCATGTTCAATTATAATTGGGTGATCTGGGGTCGGGATACCGTCTTTGGCTGTTAAAATAGTTAATGCCATACTCATATAGCTATGAAGTTCATTTTTGAGCGATAGTTTCGGAGTAATAATCTGTATAGAGCTATTTTCATCTGCTGTTATACATGTAGGGGCTTGGATCATCTGGAGTTTAATATTTGGTTTTGAGTGGGGCGAGTTATTTGGTGCTTGTTCAATCGATAAATCAAAAATAGCAATTGTATTATAATCATTGCCCGCATAGTTTGTGGTACAACGATAATGCATGTCATCGTTTGGTTCGTTATCTACTTTTAAAAGAGAGGTATTATCGGAGTTATTTTTTTGTGCCGTAAGAATTATATTGGCTGAAAAATTAGGTGTATTAATAACATTTTTTTTGTCTTGGACTGTAATGGGTAGTACAGATATTCCGTTACCTACATATAAATAATAGCTTGTTCCTGCCGCAACAGTTACTTTATTTAATAGTCGTTCGTATTCTTTGATCTCATTATTAATGTCCACCATATGAATAGTTACTTTTTCGGTCATTCTACTTAAATTGGGGCTCCATTCTTTATTTGAAATAAGCAGCTCTTTAAATGGGGAAGAATTAAGTTTGTCTAAATTAGTTCGTAATAATGTGATATTAGACTCTATCTTTTGTTGAAGAGCAGAAAGAGCAGCAACATCCATTTTTTCTCCTATCACTAATTTTTTACGTTCTTTTTTTATTTGTTGATAATATTCAGAAATCTCGTTAAGGATTTGAGCGATGTAATTATCAGATGTTAATGATGAGGAAACGTCATAAACTCCTTTGGCCATTTTAGCTAATGCTTTACCCGTGGCATTAGGTAAATTGCTATTTAATTTTAAATCGGATCCTATTTGCAATCCTCGGGCACCATGAGCATTTTGATCATTAATATCTCTACTTGCTGCAAACTCAGAGGCATGTTGAGCAATACGTACTTGTGTGTCGGCATTTTTAGCTATTATTTCATTACGATATCCATAGAGATATCCCTTATCATATTTATATTCAGGATACTCATTATATTCGCGTTTGTATTCACACAACTCTTCAAGTAAATTTTGCATTCTCCCAGTTCTATCTTCGCCACTTTTGCAATAGAAATCGACGAAATCCCCCATTTTTTGACATGCTAATAAATAGCGAGCACCGTATTGAGGTGGTTCCACTGCATGATCTATTTGCATGGCGATGGCTTGAAAAGCAAGATTAGCTACGTCTATATCATTGTTTTCTTTATTATCATCGTTTGGATTTTTAGACTTGGCAGCATTTATTAATTCTTTAAGAAATTCATTTCTATTTTTATTAAATAATTGTTCAAATTTATTATAATATTCAACCTCTAAATCCAAGATATTTTCTTGAGTTTTTTTGATTTCGTCAGGGCTTTGACCCTTTTTTTTCTGTTCCACTGTATCTTTTTGTTGCTGTAACTCTGTCAGTAAATCAACTGCAGACTTTAATAGTGGATTGGTATTTTGATTGGTATTATCCAACAAATAATTAAGTGTTTTAAATGCAAATTGATTAATACCTTGAGCGTTAATACGTAGTTCTCGATACATTAAACCATTGTTAAAGTTATTGTGTATGTTGGCTCCATGTCCATTGGAAGCAGCATTTAATACCGTAATATTGGGCTTTATTGTGTATGTTTTACCCTCAATATCTAGTTTAAGTGGAATTTTATTAAATGACATTAATGCATCATAGCATTCTGTTAATTGATTAACTTCTGATTCACCATGCATTGCGACGTGATCTAGGAATATAGGGCTCAATAAGGATAAAGAGGAAAAGTTTATTGCTATAGGATCGTTGTTTTCTTCATACGAGCTTTTTTTAATTTCCTGTCGTGTAAGTTCAGTAAGCATTTCCTTGACCGTTTCTCGGGTAGCTCGTGCGCGTTCGTCTTTATTTTCCATTTTAATCGGAGTATACGAACTATGCCTATAACCGTGAAATTGTTCTTGATATGTGTTGTCTTTTTTATATCCAATGCCACATTCAACAAAATTAGGTAATTGTGCTTTACTTCGCTCTGTGCTGGGGATTGCATCACCTATCACGCGTTGAATGCTTACTCGTTCACACTCTGCCGTTGTGGAGGGATAATAATTGATGAAATTAGGCCTACCCTTTTGTACGGTAATTTCTGATTCGGTTTTAGCTAAGTTTTTTTTAGCCTTTGTATGAGACTCGTTGAATAAAGGGAGACTGTTATTTATAAACTCGCCAATAATATGGGTAGCAGACGTAATTTTTGCAAGTACTAGCTCTTCATGTGCTTTGAGATTATAAAATAATTCTTTAAATGGAATAGGTTCTATCGTACAGTTTTTTTCAAGCGTTTTAATAGCTATTTCTTTATGAGCCCTTAAAATGGCCATTTTTTTTTCTTTAATAATTTGATCTTGATGATTGTCTTGAATCATTTTTTCTGCTGCCTCAAATATAATATTGAGGCGTTCCATAAAATCGTTTAATGTAGGGCCATTATAAGAATCCTTGGTGAATTTTTTAACAATAATGGTTTGATGATTAAGATCTGTTTGTTTTTTTGTATAAGCAAAATTATTATACTCCGCATTATTGGTTTCTTTATCATCTAAAGGTTTTTGATTGGATTGCTCATTAGCATTTAGTAAATCTTTCATGCTTTGAAAAGCAGTAAACCCGGAAGGTGTGTTTTCCTTAGAATGTGCTGGATCAGGCTGTTGTAGGGGATTTAATACAGTATCCGGTTCTTTTTGTTTCATAATAAAGTGCCCATAAAATGCATCTATTATAAGTGTAGCCTATGGATTTCAAAATATTCTAAAATAACACACAAAGGATTATTGAAGGACTTAATGATTTATTGTCCCTCATTAGTCGCTAGAGGATATCTAATAGGGTAAATAAATGCGCACAATTAAGCCTGAGTTCGCATAGGGGGAGCCTAAAATAATTCGGCCTCCATGCAGTTCGCAAATTTGACGTACAATGGCAAGCCCTAACCCACTTCCAGGACTTTTATTGCCTAATACGCGGAAAAAACGTTCAAATACGCGTGATTGTAATTCGGGGGGAATTCCTGGTCCGTTGTCACATACTTCTAATACGACTTCATTATTATTTTTCAGCAATTGAACACTAATCCGTCCTTGTTCGTTCGTATAACGAATGGCATTATCGACAAGATTGCGAATTAAAATGCCTAAAGCGGTTGTATTGCCTTTAATAGAAGGGAGATGTTCTTCGTGTTCAAATTCCAGCTCAATATGTTTTTCTACGGCAAAGGGAGCCATCATAGCTAAGATATCACGCGTTACTTTTTCCAAGTTGATATCGTCTTCTTCACTCATTTGCGTGGCTTCAGGAACGAGTTTACTCATGGTTAAAAGTTGTTGCACAATATGGGTGCTACGATTTACACTGGCAATGAGTTTGTGTAATGCCAGATTTTTTTCTTCCATATTACTCGTATTTAAAGCGACTTGCGCTTGGGCTTTAAGTGCTGCAAGAGGCGTGCGTAATTCATGAGCCGCATCGGCGGCAAATCGTTTCTCGCGCTCAAAACCTTCTTTTAGGCGGAAAAATAATTGATTTAGTTCATCAATAACCGGCTTTATTTCTTCGGGCACCTCTTCTAAACTTACGGGCTCTAAGTGGCTGGGTGCGCGATTAGCCACTTCTTCTGCTACTTTATCTAAACTGGCTAACCCTCTGCCAATAATAATCCAAATAAGAAGCCCTGATAACGGAAAGGTCAGTAGCATGATGTATAAATCATCTTGTGCTATTTTATGACCTAATTCGTTACGTGTATCATAACGTTCTGCTAAAACGGTTCTAATTCCGGCCTTATCATTATAAGTAGTAAATACCCGCCAATTTTGATCGGAAATGGATTTATCATTAAAGCCATCTACTTCGGCGGTTAAGGGAATTCTCGGAGCAGTAGAGGAGTGTAATAATAAGGTTCCTCCATTCGTCCATACTTGAAAATTAAAGCGATCAAGATAGCTTTCTGCAGGTTCATTAATATATTTTTTTGCATAATAGGCATTAAGTTGTTGTGGAATAGTTTCCAGCGAATTTTGAATTTTTAACAAAGAGCGCTGATGTACGTCATCGCCTAATAAGGCTTGATAAGATAGGGCCGATACAGCCATAAGCGTATCTAAATGATCTTGAATGTCTTTTTGATCTAAATAATAGTTACCAATAGCGGTAAGCGTTGTGGTAATGGTAATGGCTAGAAGTAAATTAATTAATAAAAACTTTCTAATAGATGATTTCACGATAGGGACGTACCATCACTTTTTTCTACCATATAGCCCACACCTCGAATAGTGCGAATGAAATTGGCATTTAATTTTTTTCTTAAATTATGAATATGAACTTCTAGAGCATTACTGTCTACATCCTCCTCCCAGCCATAAATGCTTTGCATTAATTGCTCACGAGAAAGTACTTGCCCACTGTGCTCTAATAATTTTTGTAGTAAGGCAAACTCACGACGAGGAACGTTAACTTGTATATTATCAACAAAAACAGAATGAGCGGCCGGATCTAGAGTAATATTTTTATATTGTAATACTGCATCCGCACGACCTTGCGAGCGTCTGACCAAGGCGCGAATACGCGCACTTAATTCATTTAAATCAAATGGCTTAACCAGATAGTCATCAGCACCGCTATCTAATCCTTTAATTCTATCTTCTACGGACTCACGCGCGGTTAAAATAATAACGGGGGTAGTGTTTCCTTCTTGACGTATGTATTGTAATAAAGATAAACCAGAAAGTTTGGGGAGTCCCCAATCCAGAATAACCAGCTCAAATGATTCAGATTTTATAGCGGCTCGAGCGAGTTCCCCATCTTTTAACCAGTCGACTACATAGCCAAATTGAGTTAATCCTGTTTTAACTGCATCGCCAAGAAGCTCATCATCTTCAACCAGTAGTAATCGCATGACCGCTCCTTTACTTTGCTGTTAATTTAAATGGGTTCAATTATACTATAGCCCCGTATTAAACCAGTCATAGCCTGGGGACTGAATATAAGCTTTTACATTATCATTTTGTGGCTGATCCAAAACAAAAATTAAGTATTTATTTTTCTAGCTTTTTCTCATCCATATGTTTTGATAAGTAAAATGCTTGCATTAATACAAACAGTAAGGTAAATCCTACCCCGCCAAATAACTTGAAATTGACCCATGCGTCCGTATCATAATAATAAGCAACATAGAGATTAAGCGAGCCCATCAATACAAAGAAAACAGCCCATGCATTATTGAGTTTATGCCATACAGAACTAGATAATTGTACGTTTTCTTCCATCATTTTTTGAATTAAAGGTTTGGAGCCAATAAACCCCGAGCCCAAAAACACTAATGATGATAACCAATAAATACCGGTGGGTTTCCATTTGATAAATACTGGGTTATGAAATAATAATGTGGCGCTGCCTAACACGACAATAATAGCTAAACTAATTAAATGCATTTTATCGTATTGTTGAAACTTAAAGCGATAAAAAATCACTTGCGTAACCGAAGCTATCATCGCAACAGCTGTTGCTGTATAGATATCGCAACATTTATATACGATAAAAAATAAAACAATAGGGAAAAAATCAAACAGTAATTTCATATGTTATATAAGTTAATTATTCAATAGATTGATCAGAGTATAACACACTATTTAGCCAACTAATATTTTTTGCCCTGTTTGAAGATTCGGTGCTTTATACAAACTGGGGTTTAATTTGAATAATGTATTAATTGAGGTGTGCTGCGTTTGTGCAATCGAATGAATAGTATCTCCAGGTTTTACGAGATAAGGAACGGCAGGTTTGATTGTTTTCCAAATAAGTAATTGCTGGCCTTGACGTAGTGAATCATTTGCTGCCATGTTGTTCCAGCTTTGAATTTCTTTCATGGTCACACTGTAGAGTTGCTCTAAGCGAGCATAGCTGTCATTAGCTTGTACTATATGAATAAGGCGATGATTTTTTGTACCGCTTGGCGGAACAAATCGGTTGTGTGTGGGTGGGACCGATTGTTTAGTGGCTAATTGGTTTCCAGGCTTTATCCAATTCGCATGAGTATGATAACGCACGGTACTTTGATTTAATTTATCATTTTTTTGCAAACGAAGTTGTGTCCAATTGGCTTTTTGTTTATCTGAAATATTGGCCAAACTCCAATTAAACTGTGCTACTTTTTGTGTTGGAATAAGTAATTTAAAGGGAGCATAGGGGGCTGTTAACCAGCGATTATAGCCAGGATTTAATTTGATCAGCTCTTTATAGCTCATCCCTGCAAGTTGTGCTGCGTGATTTAAATCAATTTGACTGCCAATATTTACTTCCTCAAAATAAGGGGCGTAGGGGATATTAGAAATACGAACATGATAACGCTCAGGATTACTAATTATTTCGGCCAATGCTAATAAACGTGGTACGTAGGCTTTTGTTTCTGCGGGAACAGATAAACTCCAAAAAGAAACCGGCGCTCCAGATGGTGCAGCAGCTTTGATTGAGCGTCCAATAGCCCCTTCGCCGGCATCATAAGCGGCAATAGCCAGCGCCCACTCTCCGGCAAATACTTTGTTCAAATGAACGAGAAAATTTAAAGCGGCATGAGTTGAATGGCCAATACTGCGTCGACCATCAAACCACCAATCTTGTTTTACCCCTAATTCAGTAGCGGTTTTAGGCATGAGTTGCCATAAGCCTGAGGCACCTGCGCTGGAATAAGCAAAGGGGTCGTACGCACTTTCAATCATTGGAACTAAAGCCAATTCACCAGGCAGTTGCCGTTTTCTAATTTCGCTAATTATATGATAAATATAGGGTTCTGATTGTTGACTTGCTTTGTATAAATAACCGGGATGAGCGACTAACCAGCGGATTTGCTCTTGCACTTCGGGACGGCTGACTTCATGGTTTAGTTTAAATTCTTTACGTACAACATCCCATGCATTGGGTATTTCTTGCGCGCTCATAGGCTGCGCGCATCCGATAAAAATGCAAAAAAATATTAGTTGAGCCAATGTGTTACATTTCAATAGCTTGGCCTAAGAATATCATTGATGATGTAGTGTACTAAAAAAATAAAACTTATCAAAGTTTGATTGGCGGTGCTGTTTATTTAAAAGAATTTTTTTGCTCACGTAACACGCGAAATATCTCTAAAGATTGAGCGGATAATGCTCCATGTACTAAGGCAAAATTTTGAACTTCAGGTTTATCCGTACGTAAAAAAGGATTAATAAGCAGTTCTTGTTCTAATAATGAGGGCAAAGTACATGCGGCTCTTGCATCATTTATTTTTTCGATGCAGCGTGCGATGTTTTCATTTTGGGGCTCGACCCATTGCGCAAAATGAAGATTATGCAACGTGTATTCATGGGCACAAAAGATTTGCGTGTTTGTAGGTAGTGATTTTAATTGCATGAGTGAGTGATGCAGTTGCTCTATAGTCCCATCAAATACTCGACCACAACCACTTGCAAATAAAGTATCCCCACAAAAAAGCCAGTGTTGCTGTTCTTCAAAGTAACTAATATGCGTGGATGTATGCCCAGGAGTGGCGAGCACTTTATACTTACAAGAACCTATGTTGAATTGTTGCCCCTCTTTTAATGGATGGGTTATTGAGGAAATGCGAGAATCTATTGGGCCATATATCGCACAGTGCGGATAATGACGTTTTAGTTCATTGACACCACCAATATGGTCGTTATGGTGATGGGTAATTAATATTGAGCGTAGACTGAGGCCTTGTTGTTGTGCAAACGCTAAAACAGGTTGGGCATCACCTGGATCCATACAATCAAACAAAGCCGCATTTTTATCAACTAAGGCCCAAATATAATTATCAGTAAATGCCTTAATAGGATAGATAATCATTTTGACGTAGTAATAAAATAAGATGATTCGTTAGGATTAAAGTATTGCTTTAATGTCGTGCACACTTGATGCATGGTATCAGCAAAAGTATACGGTGCGTTGACAAGCCACAGACCACAACCATACATTCCTTGCATGGGTTTTTTCGTCAAGTTGAATTCTATTCGTACGCTATTTTTTGCCCCAATCGCATCTAATCTTCGATGTAATTGTTCATTCATTCTTTGATCAAGTACAGGATACCAAAGGCAATACACTCCATTAGAGAATTTATTAAGTGCTTGGCTAATTGTTTGAGGTATTGTTTTATATTCTTCTTTTACTTCATAAGATGGGTCGATAAAAATTAAACCTCTTTTTTCTGGAGGAGGTACTAGTGAGGTTAATGCATCCATCCCATCGCTATGACTGAAATGAATTTTTTTGTGCGATTGTGGCATATTCAATAAATGCTCGTATTCGGTAGGATGTAGTTCACAGCAATAAACTCTATCGATGTTGCGTAGGAACTGCGTGGCGATGAACGGAGAACCTGGATAGTGTCTTAATACCCCATCTGTATTTTGTCTTTTAAGTGTTTTGATATATTCAGCAAATGCCGGGGGAAGTTTTTGCTTTTGTTCCCAAAGCAATTGAATGCCTTGTTTAAACTCATTTGTTTTTAATGCTTGATGATTATTTAGATCATATAACCCGCGACCTGAATGTGTTTCTAAATAAAATAGGGGTTTTTCTTTTTGTGTTAAATAGTGTAGCAGGTGGGTTAAACCGCAATGCTTTAGTACGTCAGCAAAATTTCCTGCATGATATCCGTGTTGATAACTTAACATATAACTGCCATTTTTAAGAGTTTGATGAAGTATAACAGAGTTGTGCGATTTTAATGAAAAAAACGAATAGATAGTCACTTGTAACTCATGAGTATTATACGATGAGTACATAGGATTTAATAATGAGCTAATTTAGCCGTGATATTATCTTATCATAAAATACTATTAAAGGCGTTTTATGCCAAGTAAATTTATTAATGAAGAAGTGGATATTTTCCAATTACCTGTAACCGATGCGATATATGAAGTGGTTGCAGGTGGGCAATTTACCATTGGTGATTTGCATGGCAATGCAATGAAGTTATTGTTTATGTTGGTTAAACAGGGCATAGCATGGAATATTGATGCAGTTGATTATAATCGACTTGTTGATATTTATAAAATACCAATAGATGATGTAACTTATGAGCATTTAGATATATTTAATCAAATATTAGCCACCATCAAATTTAGGGCTAATTCTTTAGTGAGATTGCTTGGAGATGAGCTAGCGGATCGAGGAAGTAATGATTATTTTACGCTTAAAATTCTTGAGCAATTAAATGAACATAAAGTATGTGTTGAAATACTTATTTCAAATCATAGTAGTGAATTTCTTGAGGCGTGTGAGAAGCAAGAAGATTTCCAGCCGCCTATGTTATTGCCTTGTCACGCTCAATCGATGATTAATTTGCAAAAACTAGTAGATAAAGACCTTGTTACAAGAGATGAACTATTGGCCCTTGTAAAGAAAAGTTATAGCCCGACTCTACGCGCCATTTCATATTCATTAAGCGAGAATATGCAACATATTGTTATTTATAGCCATGCCAGTATAGGGTTGAACACGGTTAAGAACCTCGCCCAATGGTTAGGAGTTGAATATCATGCCGCAACCGGCATGTTGCTCGCTCAAACGATTGATAACATAAACACCCAATTTCAATTGTATGTGCAAAGTAATACAGTGCATACGCTATATAAGCGGGAGAAAATGTATCAAGGATATGCTAAAAAAAGTGATTTGAGTGATTATCCCATGGAATTTATTATGTGGAATAGATTATATAATTCTATTAATAGACCTGCAGTGCATTGCGATTACAGTATTGATTTTGTTCATGGTCATGATGCCGATGATCTAACAATGGATAATATTTATAATCTTGATAATGAGCTAGGAAAGTTGCTGTCATTACATGTGGGGACTTATACGGTTCACCATACGTATCATGGTGAAAAAGTGCCAGTAAGCAGCTGTATAGACGATTTTTTAGCACAGCTAAATGAAATAAAAAAGAAAGAGCAATTTTTATGGGCTAGCACGCCAATAAGGACGCCTGCAATGCAGGTACGAGTACTCTACAACATGCTACAAAAAAACTACATTAAGCTAGAAGCAAAGAATATAGATGTCCAGACTTTTAAAGCAGCGTGCACTGATATTATTAAAAAGGCGCGACCTACCTTAGAAAAATATGCTCATTGGACCTACATATTAAGCAATTTAGAGTTAGTTATAAAACGATTTATTCCTAAAGTAATCACCGGCACATATTCTTTTTTTCATAATGACCTACCCTCAAAAACTGATCTGCTAGAGCACTCCACAAAGTATGGTTTGAATTAGGCATAATGTAAAAATAATCCTTTTGGCTCTGAAACATAATTTAAATTTATGCACTATAATTTGGTAGAAGGGGCCTAATAACGGAGAGTACTATGTCTTTGCATGAAGATTTAGAGGATTATTCATTTAATGAACATCAATATGAAGAAGAAAAAGAAAGTATTGAAGAATTAAGCCATAAGAAAAAAGTAAAGCGTTTGCTGGAAGAGCGATTAGAGCGCAAACGTTTACTGCATGAATTCAAAGACGATTTTGATGAATTAAGCGGTGAGTTTAATTGGGATGATCTAGAGAAGTAATTTAGATCACTCCCGCCGCAAGCAATGTATTTTCTAATAAAGAAACAATAGTCATCGGCCCTACACCTCCTGGCACTGGAGTAATATAAGCAACGTGATTTTTGGCTTGACGAAAATCAACATCGCCCCTTAACTGGCCGTTTTCTAGTCGGTGAATACCGACGTCAATTACAATTTGATGGCTTTGGAGCCATTGTGTTTTGATGACATCAATCACGCCCGTAGCCACAATTATAATATCAGCCATTTGGATTAATTGGTCTAATTTTTGAGTCAATCGGTGACATACAGTAATGGTGGCGCCTACGTGCAGCAGCTCTAAACCCATGGGACGTCCTACAATATTAGATGCGCCTACGATCACTGCATGTTTGCCTTGTACATCAATCTTATAGTGCTGTAATAAGTTAATAATTCCTAATGGAGTGCATGGTCGAAGTAGAGGATTTCTTTGTGCTAATCGGCCTAAATTATAAGGATGAAAACCATCCACATCTTTTGCTGGTGTTATTTGTTCAATAATTAAAGAAGTATTAATGTGAGAAGGAAGGGGCAGTTGTACTAGTATCCCATCTATTTCAGCCGAATTATTTAATTGAGTTATAAGCTGAAGCAATTCATCTTGGCTGGTTTGCGCTGCAAGATTGTATGAATAAGACGTAATACCTATTTCATCACAGGCTTTACGTTTATTGGCTACATAAATAGAAGAGGTGGGATCGGAGCCTACAAGAATAACGGCTAGTCCTGGTGCTCTATATCCTTTATTAATATGAGCATCTACTCTTTGCTTCATGTCTTCTTTTTTTAACGCAGCAAGTTCTTTGCCATTGATTATTAACGCGGTCATTAAATCCTCAACTTATTGAGTGGTGATTATGAGGGAGGCGTGTAACAATTGCAATATCAAGGCAAACGCATGCATGGGCACGCATCTAAATTTTGAGCATAAAAGGTGATGCTTATGCTGGATTATCTACTTTTTATGCGTGGAATTCATGCAATGCAGCTTTCTGTTTGAAACTAGATTCTAATAATATTTTCTTGTTATGAGATAAGAACATCAGAGTTTAAACGATGTGTATTTTTAATTTAAGCTCAATCAATATTAATTTTTATTAATCGAATTATTACTCTCTGTATGCGTAGATGATGAATTGTGCGTTTTAGTTTGTATTATCTCATTTTTAAATTTTTGCATTTGTTCAATGCTACTTATTATTTGTTCTTTAATAAAGTCCGTAAATTTATTAAGCATAATACCTATGGGTAATAAGACTCTAATTGGGCGACTTTCTTTAATATCAATAACAGCAAGCGCCATTGTTGAAAAAGGTACGCCACAACTTTTTAATTGACGTAAAATGGATATATCAGTTTGCTCCACTGATTTAATATTCATTTTAATGGATTGAAATAGTTTTTTTTGTATTTCTTCAGGAATTGTTGCTTTAATTTCATCAATAAGTAAATTCACCATATGAGGATGATTTGTTTTAATGGCTTGCGATAAATAAGTGAGCATCTGTTTTTCTGTTAGGTTATAATCACTTACAGTAATTTTTTTTAATAAAAAGGTTAGGCAGTTAGTAGCATTACGCATAATAGCGTTACGAATAATATCCCCGCTAGGCGCAATTAGCATATTAGTATGTAGTGGTTCGTCTAGTGATAGACGATGATTATTAAAAAGTGTTTCAACGATTTTTTTATCAGAACAGGATTCTGGTTCATCATTAATTTGATAAAAAGTGATGATTTTATCTAACAAATCAATATCATTACTTTGTACAGCCCCCATCATAAAATCACAAAAGCACTTCTCTTTGGTTATTTGTTTTAAAAAAAGATTCTTGGCTCGTTCGTTTTTTAATAATTCGTTGAATGTATCAAGGGTGCCGTAAGAGCATGATGCTTGAAAAAGCCCTATAAAGTCTATTTTATCCTTATCAGATATTTGTTCTAGTATAAACTGTAACATTTGGGGTCGATTACAACTAATTGCATAACCTGCCGCATTAAAAGAGCGTTGTTTATTTATTTCTTGCGTATATATAGATTTAATCATCTCAAAATTATTTAACCCTCTCGCTAACTCCATGTTATCAATAGAAATCCATCCTGATCGTGAAATTATTTTTGGAGCCATATGCTGCTGATATAATTTAGAGGCATCAGGAAAAGAACGCGTGTTGTTTTCTTGCGAGGGGTGTCTCACAATTTGTAGTGTCAACCCTAAAAAACCTTCGATATGAAAGACATTATGTAATTCATCGAGCAGCTCTTTTTCTGAGTTAAACTTTTTAAAAACCTGCTCATAATTAGGATCATATATAATATAGGCTCCATTTTTTTTGTTAATTGTGATTACATGATTAACACTTTTAACGAGCATCGCCTCGCCATCTTCTTTTAAAGCTATTTCGTGTAAAATAGAAATCCAATTGTCATCACGGGTTACTAAGCCTATTTCATAGGATTTTATTAAACTTTGGTTATCTATTTGCAACATTTCAACGGAGTTATTTTGATTTAATTGGTTGTTAAATTGCTTAGGCAAAAACTTAATACAACTTCTGTGGCAAAATGATTGACTTGTGATGCTAATTCGTCATTTGGGTTCAATAAGGCGATTTGTTCTAACATCATTAAAAATTCATCTTCTCGATGTTCTAATACGTATTTTGCATAAACCGTAGCGATTCCATTACAAACACCTGATTCATTCATACGTATAGGTAAATTATGCCAGTCGAGATATTTATTTAAATTAGTAATTATTTTTTCTTGATTCATTATTGTCATTTTAAAACCAACTCAAACAGGGTTAAAAAATAGCCATATTGGTAATTGTAGTACCATTGGCATAATGTGTTAATTATTTTAAAATTAACTCGCTTATTTTTTTGATTAGAGATTGTTGGTTTGTGCTTTTTTGAAACGCAACATCGTCCAGACGTACTTTCTGGAGCCCGAAGTATTGCCTAATGTGCACCGTTTACCTATTGTAATAGAACGAAATAGACCCAGAGCACACGTTGTGAAATATCAAAATCTGAATTGGTAACAGCGCTTAGTGCCAGATTATATATTCTTCCTGCTATTTTCATTAATCTCCAGATAAACGCTAGACAAAACAGAGTGGGTATTATAAATTGGCCCTTTTATCAGGAATATTCAATGCGTATTGCCTTAGTGGTTGAATACGATGGAAGCCAATATCATGGTTGGCAGGCACAAACAGGATTGCACACCGTACAACAAGCATTAGAAAGTGCTTTATCAAAAGTAGCGGATTGTGACATTTCTGTAGTGTGTGCTGGACGAACCGATACTGGCGTTCATGCAACAAACCAAGTAGTTCATTTTGATTGCGATAAAGCGCGCTCTATGCGCTCATGGATTTATGGGACCAATTCTTTTTTACCTAAAAACATTTGTGTCAAATGGGGAAAAGAGGTTTCGGAAGAGTTTCATGCACGCTATTCTGCCACTGCACGTAGATATCGGTATGTTATTTATAATGGCGCCATTCGTCCGGCATTATTGCGGAGCAATGTTACATGGCAATACCGACAACTTGATCATCGCTTAATGCATCAAGCAGCTCAGTTTTTATTGGGCGAAAATGATTTCACTTCTTTTCGTTCAGTAGAGTGCCAATCGCATACACCGATGCGCAACATTCATAATCTAGAAGTAACACGCTGTGGTGATTTAATCGTAATTGATGTTACTGCCAATGCGTTCTTACATCATATGGTACGAAATATCGCCGGTGTCTTAATTGCAATAGGCTCGGGCAAGCATCCCGTATTGTGGGTTGAAGAAGTATTACAGGCTAAAGATCGCCGATTAGGCGCTGAAACAGCACCTTCTTATGGGCTCTATCTCGTACAGGTGACTTATCCCAAACAATTTACTATAGCGCAACCCGCACCAGGACCTTTATTTCTTTGGGAGCCTTAAATAGCTAATTTAAAGTGATGAAGGTATGTTATTAATATAAGATTAATACACTAAAAAAAATACGGATAAACTAAATGACTGATTCAAACGAAAAACGCGCACACTTTATTAGACAACTGGTTACTGAAGAGCTGGCAAACGGCACGCATCAGTCTTTAGTTACTCGTTTTCCTCCCGAGCCCAATGGTTATTTACATGTAGGGCATGCTAAATCTATTTGCCTTAATTTTGGCTTAGCAGAAGAGTTTAAAGGAACATGTTTTTTACGCTTTGATGATACGAATCCAATGAAAGAAGAAGATGAGTATGTGAAGGCTATTATTGATGATGTGCGTTGGTTAGGATTTGAATGGTGCGCAATGACGCACTCTTCCGATTACTATCAACAACTCTATGATTTTGCCGTGCATTTAATCGAACAAGGCTTGGCCTATGTTGATAGCCTTACTATGGAAGAAATCCGAGCGTATCGTGGTACCTTGCAAGTTCCTGGTCGTGAGAGTCCTTATCGTACAAGGCCAATTGCTGAGAGTTTAGATTTATTTCATCGCATGAAAGCCGGGGAGTTTGCTGATGGTACGCATGTAGTAAGAGCAAAAATTGATATGGCTTCGGGTAATATTAATATGCGCGATCCCGTTTTATATCGTATTCGTCATGCGCATCATCAACGAACGGGTGACGCATGGTGTATTTATCCAATGTATGATTACGCCCATCCTATTTCTGATGCATTAGAACATATTACTCATTCGTTATGTACTTTAGAGTTTCAAGACCATCGTCCCTTATATGATTGGTTAGTTGATAATTTACCTCTACCCGCTAAACCCGTACAAACTGAGTTTGCTCGTTTAAATTTATCTCATACGGTAACGAGTAAACGTAAACTAAGAGAATTGGTTGAAAAAGAAATTGTTAGTGGTTGGGACGACCCACGTTTACCGACATTAAGAGGCATGCGTAAGCGAGGCTATCCACCTGCGGCTATTCGCCAGTTTTGTGAAATGATTGGTATTTCTCGCAGTGACTCAGTGATTGAGATGTCTTTGTTAGAAGAATGTGTACGTACCGAATTTAACAAAACAGCCAAAAGAGCCTTATGTGTTTTAGATCCGATTAAAGTGGTGATTGATAACTATCCTGAAGATAAAGTCGAGCAGCTGCACGTACCTTATTTTCCGCAAGACCCTGAGTCTTTAAGTCGCAGTATTCCTTTTGCCAGAGAGCTTTACATTGAGCGTTCTGATTTTATGGAAGAGCCTGCGAAAAAATATTTTCGCCTAGCTCCTGGTGCGGAAGTTCGTCTGCGTCATGCATATGTTATTAAATGCAATGAAGTCATTAAAAATGAAGCGGGTGAGGTCATTGAATTACGTTGTACTTATGATGAAAACACCTTAGGTAAAAATCCAGAAAACAGAAAAGTAAAAGGCGTTATTCATTGGGTTGCTTGTGACAGCGCTTATCCTGTTATTATATACCAATACGACCGATTATTTCATGATGCGAATCCTGCACGTGAAGATGATTTTTTCCAATTTTTAAATCATGACTCGTTAAAAGTGCAGCAGGCTTATTGTGAGCCGGCTTTAGCAGCTCAAACGGAAGGTGAAGTGATTCAGTTTGAACGTTTAGGCTATTATTGTGTAAATAAAGTAAGTGATGGAGCAGTGCAAGCGTATCATCGCGTAGTTGATTTAAAAGATACCTGGGGAAAAACAAACTAAGGGGGCATGATGTTGTATTTATACAATTCACTAACACGACAAAAAGAAGAGTTTAAACCTTTAGTGCCAGGAAAAGTCGGCATGTATGTTTGCGGTATTACCGTATATGATCGCTGTCATTTAGGGCATGCGCGTGCTATGGTTTGCTTTGATGTCATTGTGCGCCATCTACGTGCGCAAAATTATGATGTGACGTTTGTGCGTAATATTACTGATATCGACGATAAAATTATTGCCCGTGCCAATGAGCGTGGTGTGAGCATTGGTGAGCTGACCAATCAATTCATTGATGCGATGCATCATGATGCAAAAGCGCTCAATATTCTTCCGCCTGATTTAGAACCCAGAGCAACAGGTCATATTGATACGATTATTCGTTTGATTGAGCGTTTAATTGAAAAAGAGCACGCCTATGTTAGTGAACATGGGGATGTGTGCTATCAAGTGGATTCTTTTGCTGAGTATGGCAAGCTATCTAACAAAGATATTGATGCTTTAATTTCCGGCTCACGTATTGAAGTTGTTAAAGAAAAGCGTTCGCCACTGGATTTTGTTTTATGGAAAAAAGCCAAAGCGGGTGAGCCCAGTTGGTCTTCACCTTGGGGTGATGGGCGTCCAGGATGGCATATTGAATGTTCTGCTATGGCAATGCATGAGCTGGGTGAACAATTTGATATTCATGGTGGTGGCTTAGACTTACAATTTCCGCATCATGAAAATGAAATTGCGCAAAGTGAGGCGGCCTCTGGGAATACGTTCGCTAATTATTGGTTGCATGTGGGCATGTTGCAAATTAATAATGAAAAAATGGCCAAATCATTAGGTAATTTTTTTACGATAGAAGATGTATTAAAAAAATATCATCCGGAAGTAATTCGTTATTTCTTATTAAGCAGTCATTACCGCAGTCCACTAAATTATTCCGAAGATAATTTAGTGAACGCACAAAAAGCATTAACTCGGCTGTATCAATGCATTAAAGAGAGCTCTATTGCAGAAGCAGCAGTAGATGCTGATTGGTTAGAGCAATTCAATTGCGCGATGAATGATGATTTTAATACGCCTATTGCGTTGTCGGTATTATTTCAATTAAGCCATGAAATCAATAAAAATAGTACACCAACACTTATTGCTACATTAAAACATCTTGCTGGGTTGTTAGGTATCTTACATGAAGATCCAATCGTGTTTTTACAAGCGGGAATGATTGAAGAAGACAAATTATCTATTGAGCAATTAATAGCAGATAGAGCACAAGCACGTAGCGAACGTAATTGGCAAAAAGCAGATGAGATTCGCATGGAGTTATTAAAGCAAGGAATTGAATTAGAAGATGGAAGTGGTGGGACTACCTGGCGAACAGTAGTTCAATCACTGGACGCATAATCGTGAACCGCGATACTCACTCGAGTATCGCACTGATTATCATACAAATTATTTGCCTAACATCTTCATTAATCTTTATCTATACTAAAAGTAATAAGATCAAGACAATCGCATCTAAACTTTGAGTATAAAGCACGATATTTATGCCTATGTCCCAGTCTTTATGGGTGGAGTAAATACAATGCCTCATCATGTACGAGACTGGATTTCGCGCATAAGGCGCGGAACATGGGCGGGGTGATGTTAAATTAATTTATTAAATGCGTTTGCCCTGAAATAAGATAAGCAATGCCCGGTCAAAAACCACGTCATCCTGAACGTAGAGAAGGATCTCCTGGCTTAGGCTCAGTTCTATGTTGAGAAGATTCTTCACTGCGTTCAAGATGACATTCTTTTTGCAGAATTTATGAGAAATTATTTGCGACAATAGCTATTATTCCCAGCATTGACACTCACTGGGAATTGCTGCAATAAGATGATAAGCGAGTATTCTATGGAGCAATTTTTAGGATTAAACGAATTATTTGATTATAAGCTTTATTTACGCGGCGTACTCATTACTTTATATGCCATTATCATTTTTCGTATTAATTTATCTCGGCTTTATGGCAATCATTCTACTTTAGATTTTATAATTTATATTATTCTTGGTGCCATTTTAGGCGAAGCCATTGTTAATAATATTCCTTTATTACCTTCAATTATTGTATCTACTCTGATTATTCTTATTTATCGAGGACTTATCTTTTGCGCTTATAAAAGTCATCTAGTGGGTAAATATCTTAAGGGTGAAAAAGTAGAGCTGATAAAAAATGGGCAATATATAGAAAAAAGCATGAAATGTGCTCGAATAACAGAACATGATATGTTGCAAGCATTAAGAGTGCAGCATGGCACCGAAGAAATTGAATTAATTAAAAAGGCTATTTTAGAGCGTGGAGGACAAATTTCATTTCAAATGAAGAAATAAGTTGTTTGTTGATAAATCTAGTTTTGAGTCGTTACACGAAGTATTTCCGCTAAGGAAGTATCGCCACATAGAACTCTATTAAAGCCATCTGCACGAATGCTTGGCGTATTAGGTCTAATATAGTTTTCTAAGGTTTGAATATCCTCATTACGATGAATCATGCTTCTTAACTGTTCATCAATAGAAATAATTTCATAAATTCCTGTTCGTCCTCGATAGCCTAAATGATTGCATTGGTCACAACCTTTGGGTTCAAAAACTTGTGAGGTATCGGCTGTATTAGATAATCCCATTAGCTCGTATTCATCCTCTCGTAATTGGTGCGCTACTTTGCAATGGGGACATAATTTTCTAACTAAACGCTGAGCAATTAAACCAATAATACTTGATGACAGCAAGAACGACTCTACGCCCATATCACGTAAGCGATTTAAAGCGCCCAAAGCACTATTAGTATGCAACGTAGATAAAACTAAATGCCCTGTTAAACTGGCTTGCACGGCTATCTCTGCTGTTTCTAAATCGCGAATTTCCCCAATCATCACTACATCAGGATCTTGACGGAGAATCGCTCTTAACCCTTTGGCAAAGGTCATTTGTACTTTGCTATTAACTTGTGTTTGACCTATGCCGGATAAATCATACTCAATAGGATCTTCAATAGTTAAAATATTTCGCGTTACTTGATTGAGCTCGGTGAGCATGGCATAGAGTGACGTGGTTTTTCCAGAACCCGTAGGGCCGGTGACTAAAAGAATTCCATGGGGTTCGGTAATTAAGGAGCGAATATTAAGAGCTGTTGCTTGTTTCATGCCTAATAAATTTAAGTCCAACTGAGCTGCTTGTTTGTCTAAAATTCTCAAAACAACCCGTTCTCCATGATTTGAGGGTAGGGTAGAAACACGCACATCAATGTTATGGCCGCCAATGCGTAATGAAATGCGTCCATCTTGCGGAATTCTTTTTTCGGCAATGTCTAACTTGGCCATTACTTTAACGCGAGAAATAACTAAAGGAGCTATTGCTCGTTGAATTTCTAATACTTCTTGTAATATTCCATCGATGCGGTTACGAACGAGCACTCTATTTTCATACGTTTCAATATGAATATCCGATGCCTTTTGCTTTATTGCTTGTGTAAACAGTGCATTAAGTAAACGAATAATAGGCGCATCATCTTGATTCTCCAGTAAGTCTTCTGTGGCGGGCAATTGATTGGCTAATAAAGATAAATCGATATCACCTTCCATTCCTTCAGCTGCATCACTGATAGAGGATTTTGATTGGTAGGTATGCGCGAGATGTTGCTGGAAAAGCTCTGGGGTAACTTCTTCCGGTACTAAGGGAGACTGCAAAAAACGTTCGAGTTCAGCAAAAATTTCAAAAGAAACATGAGATAAATGATAAATTAAAATACCCTCATCACGAAACTCACCAATAACCACTCCATTGAGTTTTGCAAAACTGTAAGGAAGCGTGTTTTTTTTATCGTCTTTATCCATGTTTATTTAGTCATTTCTGCTAGGGGTTTTGGGGCAAAAGGACGCGGTAAGCTGGCTTGAGTTAAAGGCTCAACTACTGTTTCTTTGTCGCCTTGGATAAATGCTTCTTGTGAGCGAATCCAATCTAATTGATAATGACGAAGATCATTATACTTTTCACCGCTAACTTGCAGATTCTCTTGTTCATTATGTAATATTATCGGCTTAATAAATACCATCAGCACGCGCTTTTCTCGTGTACGTCGGTTATGCTGAAATAAACGGCCAATACCTGGAATAGTTCCTAAAATAGGAATGTGTTCATCCTCATTACCAATACCATTTTGCGTTAGACCGCCTAAAACAATCACATCGCCACTTTCAACATGCACCGACGTTACGATACTGCTTATTTTAAATGTAGGATTAACATTGTCATCGGCTGCACTATTTAGTGGATCAATGGTGTCATTGCCTTGATCTATTTGCATTTGAATGCCTTCACCGCGTGTGATTTGCGGACGTACATAAAGGTGTAATGCCACGTTCACTCGACTAAATGTTGTGTAAGGGCTTGCTGTAGTAGTACCACCTGCATTATTAGGGTAGCTAGTGGACGCAACAGAAACCTGTTTACCTACGAGAATTTTAGCTTGCCTATTATCAAGTACAACAACCGAAGGTGTTGATAAGATATTGGCTTTTTGTTCTCGTGCAAGCGCATAGATTTGCGCCTGAAAATCAGAGGCGCTGGTATGACTATTAAGAATGGCAAAACCTGAACGAAAGCTGCTGGCTTTTCCTGTTTGTTGATTGGTGCCCCATTCTAAGCCTAAGTTATTGGCGGCATCTTCATTGACCTCGGCAACAACTGCTTCAATTAGGAGTTGTGCCGGTCTGATATCTACTTTTTCAATTACCGTTCTTAATGTACGAATAATAGAAGCAGGCGCATTTAGAATAATCGAATTAGTATTGGGTTCAGCGATAATTTGTACCGTAGGTTTGGTTGACCCTTCGTTCTGAGTGCTGGAAGCCGAAGTATTTCCCATCGCCTCCGGGCTGCTTGAGACTTGTGGTGGGTTATTCGTTGCATTGCTATCTGTATTATTGGGATCGGAAAGTCCAACAATATTAGAAGCAGGATTAGTGCTATCTAATGCGGGACGTGTAATTTTTCCAATGGTTGTCCCTACATTCCCGCTGAAATTAGCTTGGGCTATACCGGCTAATATCGGTACTAAATCCTCTGCACGGAGAAAATGTAAGTATACTACTTGTGTATTAGAATTTAGTCCTTGCGAGTTTTTCTTATCGAGTTTCATAATTAACATATTAACTCGAATTCTATCGGTTTTATTTCCCGCAACTAAAATTGCATTACTGCGATCGTCTGATGTAATACTAATCGGAGCTCTGCCGGTATTAACTTGTGTTTTAGTTAATTCTTTCAACGTATTAGCTACATCCATTGCTAACGCGTTTTTTAGCGGGATCATATCAACATCAGAGGAGGATGAGGTATCTACTTGTTTAATGATGTTTGCAATGCTTTTAATGTTATTAGCACGGCCTGAGAGGATTACCATGTTTGATGGACTATAGGATGAAATGCTACTCCATTGAGGCATTAAAGGTCTTAATACCGGAACAAGTTGTTCTGCAGGAACGTAATGCACCGGCACTACCGCCACCATCATATCATCTCCTAATGGCGGATTTCTCATTTCATTAAGTACATCAGATGATTGTGTTTTGGCGTCAATATTCGGAACTATTTTAACCATATCGCCGTTAGGAATAGCAGCATAGCCTGAGACTTGTAGCACTGATAAAAATACTTGATAAAGCTCTTTATTTGCAATGGGGGTAGTAGAAATAATGGATATCTTCCCTTGTACTCTGGGGTCTATAATAAAGTTCTTGCCTGTAACGCGGGATACTTCTGCTACCACTGCACGAATATCGGCATTACGTAAGTTCCACAGTTTGCCTTGAGAATCATCGCTAAGCGAAGGATTGGTGTTTGTTGATTGACCTGGTGCTAATAACGATGAGTTTTGTTGTGGGCTATTATAAGATTTTTTTGATAGTTGCGATTTAATGGTTCGGGCTACTTGATAATCATCAACAGGGCCAATTTGTACTAAATAAAGATGTTTATCGGCTAGCTTTTTTATTTCTATTTGTTCTGTGGTTTTTGCCGCGAGCTCTTTTTGTCTGGCTTGGGCATCTTTTTCTAAATTAAAAGCGCCTGCTTGTAAGTAAAATAAAGTAGCTCCATTTCCGGTAACAGTTGAAATGTTTATATCATCGGCATGTGTTGCAATAGAGCAAATTAAGAGTAAAAGTAAAAGTGCTATCGAGCGCATTTAAAAGCCGTAAAATCACGAATGAGACCATCATAACTAAATTTATCCGCTTACCATAGCTTTTTACTCATTTACTTTTGTTTTTTTTTCTAACCAATAGCGTAACTAATTGATTGATGTTTAAAAAAACAAAAGAGCAGCTAAATTTTTGTCACATCATCAAAAATGTACTATTTTTTATTGAGCATGAGTGAATTTTTCTATAAATATAATCGCAGATATTCATGTGTTAAGACTTTGAATATGTTCAGTTGGTTTTTTGTCGCAGTATCTTGTAACTAATTGGTTTTAGAACGTTATTATTTGATAGAGGCGCTGCACACGCAGTTAAACCTACCACAAGTAACTCATCTTTTTTTAAAATAAAAGCATTCCCCGAGCATGGAGTAATAATAGTCCATGGTTGTGTGGTTTTATTTCTTTTAATAAAAGAAAAATGTTCCGTACTTTGATTTACTCGGCCACTGTATTGTAAGGCTTCTGAGCTATGACCAAAATTGTGTACCATTGGATTAACACAACCCGAGTAGCGTTGATCTCGTTTTCTAATTTGCTTTTGCATTCGTTCAAATGTTCCTTTTGGATCAAGTTTAAACAGTATAGTAAAAAAATAAAATTTGAATGGTTTCAACACTCTTCTCTTCGAATTAGTTTTCTTGTATTGACAGGCTAAAGTGTCTGCTCTATACCTTAAGTGTCGCAAAAAAAGACATTATGGATTGTGTGTGCTTTCGTCACACGTTAATTAGGGAACAATTATGACTACTACAAATAAAGATATGCATGTTACTTCAGAAGTTTTTGATGATAGAGAGTCGGCAGAAAAAGCCTACCAAGATGCGCTGGATGCAGGTTATTCACCTCAAGATATTAATGTGATTATGTCCGAGCATTCTAGAAATAAATATTATGATTCAGTATTAGTGAAAGAGGGTTCTAAAGCCTCTCAAGGGGTTGCTGTGGGTGGTGTAACCGGAGCTGCTATTGGTGGTGTGGCTGCGGCAATTGCTGCTATTGGTACTAGTTTAGTAATCCCTGGATTAGGTCTTGTTGTAGCAGGTCCTATCGCTGCTGGTCTTGCCGGTATTGGTGCAGGCACTCTTGCTGGTGGATTGTTAGGCGCTTTAGTGGGCTGGGGAATTCCAGAAGATAAAGCAAAAATATTTGAATCAAAAATTAATGAAGGGGGTATTGCATTGGGTGTGCATGAAACATTACCTAATAGTAATTTATCTGAACGTTGGAAACAATACCATTATTAATATTGGATTGGACCGATGCATTGGCATAATGCATCGGTTTTCTTTTTAAAAGGTTAGCGTGTTATTGATTCGACTTTCCCACCAATGTTGAGTTTGCTTCAAAGACGTATTCATGTCGCTTTTTAACTTCACCCAATGTAAAAAATGATCGGATTTGCGCAACGCCAGGCAATGTAAGCAGTACATTTGCATAGAGTCGCTTATAAGCTTGCACGTCTTTCACGCGGATTTTCATCCAATAATCAAATTCTCCGGCCAGTAAAATACACTCCATAATTAAGGGTATTTTTTGTACCGCCTCTTCAAATAAGGCAAAACTATTAGCTGTTGAGCGCTCTAAAATGATACCCACACACACTAATACCGGTAATCCAATTAAATCAGGATCTAAATCAGCGTAAATACCTTGAATATACCCATCGTCTTGCAAACGTTTGGTGCGATTCCAACAGGCTGTTTTACTAATATTTACTTGTTCTGCTAAAGCAGAATTAGGAATATTTCCTTGCCGTTGTAATATTTTTAAAATATGCACATCAATTTTGTCTAGCGTCATAAGAATAATTATCCCAAATAAAGCCATTTTATAGGTTATAAGTTTTTTTTAAAGAGATATTTGATTTAACAATCCTTTTTTGTTAGGAAAATAAGAACCACATTCATTTATTTATACACTAAAATAGCCATATAAATTTTTATCGAGAACGTTGATGAATCATGATGAAATGGCTCCTGTAAGTAGAATAGAGTTGCTTGGACACGATATAGAAACAGCTACTCTATCTTTAGTTCAAGAGCAGACCAATTATGCAAAAACTAGTGCGTTTGTTATGATGTTTATTGATGGTATTTCAGAAGTAAATCATACTCGTCTATATTGGCTATGGATAAAGTATTCGATGTCATCTATAGCTTATGAGCAATGGAAGAATGAAAAACAAATAAATTCAATGTTAACTACATTAGGTCCTGGCACTGATGTATTAAGCTATGGTTTATATGTTATGCGAATTATGGCACATTTGGCTTTGATTTGCGCGTCAAATAGTGAGCAGCCGCTTACTAAAAATAAAATACAATGCCTTACTGACTTGCTTTGGGCGCTATCGAATGGGGCTTGTGCATTTTATTTAAATTCTTCTTCGATAAGACCTGAGCCGTACAGTGCTGGTTGGTATGGTAATTTAAGTATGCAGCTATTATTGGGCTATGATGTTTTGTTAGTGCTCGGGCGTTATGTGACTGAGACAAAAGAAATAGATTCAACGCAGATTTTAGCTCTATTAGAGCATGTTCATCATCGAAATTTATTGGCGACGGAGTTGGGATATTCAATGGTGCTCGTGTTAGGCTTTGCTATGTTTCGAGGTTTTTTTCTATCCTCAAATAGACTAAATCCTTGCTGGGGTTCCATGCTTTGTGTGGCTGCGACAATAACTTATGAACGTATTATGTGGTTCCATTTAAAAAGTCACTATTGTAACGTACAAAAAGCATATGCTCAGCCTTCTTGTGAGTCGACAATAAATCGTTTTGCGGCATTAAGTTTTTTAATACATTTTTTATTTCCTGCCTTATTAAATACAGCATTATGGATATCATTAGATACGCGCATTACTTTGGCTTTTATTATAGCAGGATTAATTATGATTACTGGGTTAAATGGCTATGCTAAATATCAGATGCAGCAAATAAACTCATCATTGATTGCTTGTTCATTATTTCGAATGTCAAATCAAAATCAGATAGATGCGCCTAATACCATGCATCTTGATGCAAATAGAATTGATATAGAATTGGTAATGTAAAAATGATTTACTTGAAAGAAGTGGTGCGCCCGGAAGGATTCGAACCTCCGACCCTTTGGTTCGTAGCCAAATACTCTATCCAACTGAGCTACGGGCGCACTGATTGATTGGCGGAGAGAGAGGGATTCGAACCCTCGATGAGATTTCTCCCATACTCCCTTAGCAGGGGAGCGCCTTCGACCACTCGGCCATCTCTCCAATCAATTGCCCGGCAGTATATCAGGTATTTTGACTCCGTCAATATTTGTTTGTAATAATTATTAAAAAAATTTAATTAATAGGTTTATTTGGTTAATTGAGAGATGAATTGAATATTTTTTAAATAGAATTTTCTTTTAAAATCAATGATAGGGTTTACATATTTCTAAAATTACTGCTACTCTTTCATTCTATATTACAGTAGTTTATTTGTTATGGCCTGCACAAGGAGAACTAATGAAACAGCGGTCAAATTTAAGTGGTCGGGATGTATATGTAGTTGATGGATGTCGGACTCCATTTTTAAAAGCCAAAGATATTGGTGCTTTTAGTGGATCTGATTTAGCAGTGGCGGCCGGAAAAGCGTTACTTAATAGACAACCATTTTCTCCTGATGCGCTAGATGAAGTCATCATTGGTAGTGCCATGCCAGGTCCTGATGAAGCTAATATTGCGCGTATTGTAGCCTTACGATTAGGATGTGGTAATCAGGTTCCTGCATTTACGGTTATGAGAAATTGTGCTTCAGGTATGCAAGCACTAGATAATGCGGCAATGCAAATAGCCAGTGGTCGTAGCGAGTTAGTGCTTGCTGGGGGTACCGAAGCGATGAGTCATGCACCTTTGTTATTTAATCAGAAAATGGCCGGATGGCTTGGCAAATGGTTCAGTACCAAAACTGCAGGGCAAAAAATGGCTTTGGTTCCTCAATTTAGGCCTTCATTTTTAGCACCCGTTATTGCTTTACTAAGGGGACTTACCGATCCTATCGTTGGATTGACTATGGGGCAAACTGCAGAGCAAGTGGCTTATCGTTTTAATCTGACTAGAGAGCAAATGGATGAATTTTCCTGTCAAAGTCATATGAAATTAGCTCAAGCATATAATGAACAAAAAATGGCGGAAGTGGTTCCCATTATTGATTATAAAGGACGAGTATATAATCAAGATACCGGTATGAGAGCTGATTCTACTGTAGAAAAACTGGCAAAATTAAAGCCGTTTTTTGATAAAAAATACGGTATGGTTACTCCTGGTAATAGTTCACAAGTTACGGATGGTGCCTGCCTTCTTTTATTAGCTAGCGCTGATGCCGTTAAAAAATATAATTTAAAAGTCATTGGACGTATTGTCGATTCTCAATGGTCGGCACTTGATCCGGCTCAAATGGGATTAGGGCCTGTGCATGCCGCAACCCCCATTTTACAACGACAACAATTAACACCTAATGAAATAGATTGTTGGGAAATTAATGAAGCATTTGCAGCTCAAGTATTAGGATGTATGGCTGCATGGGATGATGATACTTATTGCAAAGAGCAACTTGGTTTAAATGAAGCATTAGGTGCTCCATCTGCTGATAAACTTAATCGTGAGGGTGGGGCTATTGCTGCTGGTCATCCTATTGGGGCTAGTGGTGCGCGTATTGTTCTTCATGTATTAAAATCGCTGGAACAGCGTAATGAATTACGAGGCATGGCTGCTATCTGTATTGGTGGTGGGCAAGGCGGGGCGATGTATCTTGAACGAGTGACTGAGGTAAAAGGACATGAAAAATTATAAACATTGGACTAGGCAACATGATACGAACCATATTTTATGGTTGGGTCTTAGTAGAAATGATGCCCCCGTCAACTCTATTAATGATGAGGTTTTAAATGAGTTTAATGACATATTACAAGAAATAGCGCAAGATAAATTAGCTATTGGCTTAGTAATTCACTCATTGAAAAATAAAGGATTTATTGCCGGAGCAGATGTTAAAACATTTACGGAGTTTGCCGGCCCCTCGCATGTTGTTGATTTTTTACAAAAAGGACAAACGGTTTTTGCTCGTTTGCAACAACTATCTATTCCGTCTATAGCTTTGATTAATGGTTTTTGCTTGGGTGGTGGATATGAGTTAGCATTGGCATGTACCTATAGAATTGCGAGTGATGAAGCAGACACTAAAATAGGTCTTCCTGAGGTCATGCTTGGAATCCATCCAGGATGGGGCGGGACGGTACGACTTCCACAATTGATAGGTGGATTTAAAGCGCTATCACAAGTGATTTTAACGGGTAGGGGAATCCCTGCTCCTGTAGCTAAAAAATTAGGAATGATTGATGAGGTAGTTCCTGTTCGTCAACTAAAACGCGCCGCTATTGCCTTTATTAAAAATAAGCCTGCAGTGCATAAGCCTTCGTTTATAGAGCAATGCACCAATTCCTCTGTAGTACGAACAGTACTTGCGCGTCTTTTACGTTACAATGTGGCCAAGCGAGTAAAAAAAGAACATTATCCCGCACCTTATGCCATTATTGATTTATGGGAAAAGGAAGGGGCTCACGGAGATAGGGCGTATTTAAAAGAAGTGGATTCTATTGAGCGCCTTATTACAACAAATGATACGTCAAAAAATTTAATCCGCGCATTTCATTTACGCGAGCGCTTGAAAAGTTTTGCGAAAGACAGTCAGTTTAGTGCCCAACATGTGCACGTGATTGGAGCAGGCATCATGGGTGGTGATATTGCCGCTTGGTGTGCGCTACGTGGTCTTCGAGTGACATTGCAAGATAAATCGTATGAACAAATTGCTCCGGCTATTGGTCGTGCGCACACTTTATACAAGAAAAAATTGCGTAAGCCTCGATTGGTGCAAAAAGCGATGGATAATTTAATTCCCGATCCTGAAGGAAGAGGTGTTGCTTGTGCGGACGTGATTATTGAAGCAGTATTTGAGAATTTGCTGGTTAAACAACAGATTATGAAACATATTGAGTCTGTTGCTAAGAAAACAGCGATTATTGCGACCAATACATCGAGCATTCCATTAGATGAAATCAGTAGTGTTATGGATAGTCCTGAACGCTTAGTTGGGATACACTTTTTTAACCCTGTTGCTAAAATGGATTTGGTTGAAATTGTGGGTAGTGCGCTTACTGCTGTTGAAACACAGCAACAAGCCTGTTCATTTGTGAATCAAATCGGTAAATTACCACTTCCTGTAAAATCAAGCCCTGGCTTTTTAGTGAACCGAGTTTTGATGCCTTATTTAATGGAATGCGTGCAACTATTAGACGAAGGATATAGTCCGGAAGTAATTGATGAAGCCGCATTGCGTTTTGGTATGTTTATGGGACCTGTAGAATTAGCTGATACGGTAGGAATGGATGTTTGTTTGGCCGTAGCTGAAAATCTAACCAGCCATTTTGGTGGCAGTATACCGCAAAAACTGCGTGACATGGTTAAAGAAGGGAAGTTAGGGCGTAAAACAGGGTGTGGCTTTTACCAATATAAAGATGGAAAGCCCGTTAAAAAAGCAACCGCTGCATCCGTTGATTCGTCTATTGCTGATAGATTAATTTTAACATTTTAAAATTAACACTTATAATAATTCTTAAGAAACTTTAATTAATATTTGAAATACCTGACTTTAGACTATTGACTTTAAAAGTTTGGTTGTTTCTATATATTAATT
>CAZSAO010000008.1:0-22178 GCA_964605275.1 uncultured Legionella sp. | reverse complement strand
AACCGCTGCATCCGTTGATTCGTCTATTGCTCATAGATTAATTTTACGTATGGTCAATGAGTCTGCTGCTTGTTTGCGTGAGGGGGTTGTGGCGGATTCTGACCTACTCGATGCAGCCATGATCTTTGCTACAGGTTTTGCTCCATTTAGGGGCGGTCCTATTAATTATGCCAATGATTTTGGCAAAGATAAATTAGAAAGTTTATTTAAAACGTTTGAATCAAAATTTGGTGGACGCTTTAAAGTAGACACTGGTTTGTAAAAAATTTATTCTCGCCTAACGACAATTATCTTTGGCTTCGTACACTATGTGCGAAACCAAAGATAAAAATGTCTTCTTAGATATTAAAAGCAACGATATTTATTCTGCTTGTTTTGAATAATTTATTCTGTTTATGTGTTTTTTCCAACCCATATAAATTCAAACTCAAATGTTCTTTTTTTGTCCTAATTAATATATAATCTTATTCTTTTGTTTGCCGTAATAATAAATATATCGTCTTTATGTATAAAGACCTAGCACGGTATTACTTTTCCAAATGTTTCATTAAAAGGTGAAGAATGACATCTCAATATATTATGAGTCAATTATTAAAATCGGATGCAAAAAACCTTAATAATACGGACTTACTTAAAAAAATCATTCTTACAGTGTCTTTAGGACGATTATTGATTAACGGACAATTGCCTGATAAAACAGTCAAACTGGCTGATTATTTGTTTGATAACGAGCGCCTGATTATTGATTTTTCGAGAATAAGTGAAGAAGAAAAAAATAATTTTCTAACGTGGCTTTTGCATCCTCATCAACAAGATAAGATCATTTTATACAATCAAAATATTGCTGTTAATGAGCACAGAGGATTTACTGCGGAAACGTCATTAAGTTGGTTTGGTCGAATACGAAAATGGATTAGGAGTGAGCCTGTTGAGCGATGGAACATAAATAATGCGAATGATACATTAAATTATAATGTATCAAGTATCAATATGCGCCATGGATTACATGGTCTTTTAATTGGTTTTGCATTTGCTGCAAAAATACCATTAGAATCAAAACCTAATACGAAGCGTGTATTTATTACAAAGCATTTAATTGCATTAATACAAAATAAATACACACACCCCGTTAATTATATGGAGCTTTGTGATAATTGTCATCCTTTGTCCATAGATGTCACTAACCATGAGCTACGTTCTCAAAATATGTCTAAACATAGAGAAGAGCACCAATATATACCGCAAAAAAACTGGTATCAACGATTATGGAATTGGTTTATTTCATGGTTTAAAAAAGAGCCCATAATTGCTAAAGATGCGGCAGTTGCATCGAATAATGAGATGACTTTATTACATGAGACAAAGACCATAAAGCTATTTCAAAAAAGTAATAATCATTTAATTGTACAAGAAAAAAAGCCTCCGATAGAAAACTTGGTGTATGCAGGCGGTGGCGCTCGCATGTTTGCACATGTGGGGGTATGGAAGGCATTACAAGAAACGGGGATTGTCCCCAAGCGTTTTGCCGGAAGCTCAGCTGGTGCTATTATGAGCCTGTTATGCTATTTAGGCTTTGATTCCAAACGAATTGCTGAGTTATTTCAACAAATTAAAAAGGAGCATGTGCTTTATTTTAATATTAATAGCAAAGGGCTTTCTGATGCGCGTGCACTGAAAACAACGTTAGATTATTTTATTGCTCTTAAAATAGAAGATATGGTCACTCAATATCAAATTGCTCGACCGCAAGGAGAAATAACTTTTGCACTGCTCCACACTTTAAAAAAACAATATCCTAACTGTGGAATAGGTGATGAATTTGTTGTCACGGCAACGAATAAACATTTGAGTAAAACCTCGTACTTTTCTGTTGTTACAACCCCTGATATGGAAGTGAGTGAAGCAGTAAAAGCGTCTTGCAGTATTCCCCTTGTATTTAGAGATACACATATTAATGGCAATGATTTTAATGATGGAGGAGTATTAAATAATTTTCCCACTAATGTGTATCACCAAAGTGCTTCTACGTTTTTAGAGTCGGAATATGGTAATAATATGCAAACTCTCGCTGTGCAATTTAATACGGGAATAGAATATTCTATTGTCAATGAAAATAAACGCATTTACAAAGAGCATTTTATTAAAAATTGGATTTTGGGACTGTTAGCAGGGGTAAATGATCCTGTCGGTGGTTGGGAGCAAGATCGTTTACGATTAAAAAAGTATTCAGGGCAAACTATTTTAATTGATGCGGAGAATGTTGCTGTTGCTGATTTTAATATTAAAGAAGAAGAACGCCAGCAATTAGTAGTAACAGGGCATTTAGCCACTTTAAATTATTTAAATGCGCGTTATGCAAAAAATGAAAATGGGACATATGTTGACGATGAAGCGATGTATACGACATTTCACTCTTTAGAGGAGTTATTAATTTATACCTGTTATAGAGGGGATTTAACGTGGTTTAACATTATTCGTGAATTAATAATTAAAAACTGTTCTGATAAGTTGGTGCAACCTCAACACGAATTATTGCATGCTTTGTATTTTGAACCATTGTCTGAAACAGAACCCCATCTACTGCCTAATACGTTGCGTAATGAGTGGCATCAAAGAGTATTTCTTGCTCTTTATCCTATTTTGTTGAAACTCTCAACGAGCTTTATAAAAAATCTTGATGAGCATGATTTATTTGAACGTGCACGCCATGTGTTTAAGCCAGATGCTCCGTTACGCTTTTGCGCTAATTTAGCGCAAATAAAGGGTGAAACGCATATCTTTTTTTACATCTTTTCTCGATTAACTTCTTTAATTGATACTGAGCTGCAGCAGATACATCCTAATTCAGAAGAGTTAGAAAAATATTGTGCCGCATTACATTTATTAAATAGCATTTTGGAATCTGAGCACTACGTAATGAACGTGGAATTATTTGCACAATGGGATTTAAATTTTAGACAAATACATAGAGTATTAAAATGTTTTGAGCGAAATAGCAGTTCGGTGTTATTTTTATGTGATGCATTAAAACAAAAGCAAGAGCCTTTGCAACGATGTCATCAGCATGTATTTGATGCTGATGACTTAATTGATGCGTCTATTTCAACACGTTATTGTTAAGTATATAAGTATTATTGCAGCTCGGCTATTTGATAATAATACGCGCTTTGTATTTGTTGTTGTTTATTTTTATAAGGCCAAATAGGTTCTTGTTGGGTTAGCGCGTTTAGTTTTAAAGATGAAAATGCTGATTCCAACATATAGGGATGTGCGGCTATAAACATTATTTTTTTATTGTGCAGGTTATAATTTTTTGTCCACATATCAAACATTAAACTGTTATAACCAAATAATTGAGCCCCTATGATTGGATATTCTTTAGGCTGTTTTTTTTGATAAAATGATAACTCACTAGCTACCGCATAACTGTCTAAGGGAATAATGATTAGGTTATGTGAGGTTGAATCATGTTGTTCAGCAATAAAAGTAACTTTTTGAGAAAATTGTTCCCAGTCGCCGTATTTTTTTAAAAGAGATAGGTTTTCAATATTAGGTATGCCTATACTAAGAGTAATGAGCAATACTCCATAAATACAAAGCAATATGAAGCATGTTATTGCCCATAAACGCCAAGAGCGTATTTGGGTTTGCATCATACTGGCAAACCATGGAGCAACGGCTAATCCCGTAGGCCCTATCCAATCAAATTTTAAGGTATGATTTAAACTAAATAAGCAAAATATTAATAGAGGGACGCCTGCAAAAATACGCATGAATTGTTGTGCTTCATGCGAGGTTAATGATGCATCATCTGCTTTGGGGCGCCATAGCCTAAATAATCCCTCTAATCCTATGGGGGTAAAAAAAACAATCACAAATCCTAAGAAATTTGGCAAATTACTATGACTGTGTTCATTAATACGTCGGGTTGTTTGAAAGGCAAATGAAATCCATTCATGGGTAGCATTCCAATAAATTACCGGTGAAAAAATAATCAGGCTGATGATGGCAGCAAGATAAGGCTCTTTACGTAAAAACCATGTGCGTGCCTGTGAAATAAACGCCATATATATAAAGCTAGAAAATGCGAGTAACATAATAGAGTATTTTGATAATAATCCTAGGCCTAATATTATTCCTGCTAAATACCAGGCATTTTGTTCTCCTAAGCACAGGGCACGATAGAGATAAAAAAGTAATGCAGACCACAAAGCCATAAGTAATGTATCGGGTGTTATAAAAAAAGAGTAAACAAAACCAAAGGGGAGTACGCATAAGAGCAAACAGGCAAACCACCCACTTCCTTGATGTATTAATTCACTCAAGCGGTAGCAATAAAAAGCCGCAATCCCCCAACAACACCATGCTGGAAAACGAACCGCAAATTCGTTATGCCCCCAAATCCAGGTAGATAATTTAATCAATAGCGCAATCATCGGTGGATGATCAATGTAACCAATATCTAGATGCTGTGCGTAATTCCAGTAGTATGCTTCTTCAATAAGCAGCTTGGGATAGCCAACAAAAAGAATATGCAGCGCGCAAGAAAGACTGATTAGCGCAAAAAGTATGAAACTTTTTTTATTTGTGAACATAGTGGGATTATTCATTACTTACCTTAAAAATAATGTTAATTCTAGGATGTGCTCTCAATTTTTAAACAGAGCTATATTTTTATCGTCATTGCGAGCGTAGCTTCGCTAGCAATGACAAGGATATCGATTCCCAATAGTGCTTAATAAACGGTTTTAAATTAAAGCACGCCCTAGTCAAGTGGTATTTATTGATGGCTTATTCACGGCTCACGGCTAGATACATCAATAGAACACCACCATAGTATAAGTGAATTACATATAAGCTGATATAAAACAATATTTAAAAACTTAATCGATACACATTGTTTTTGATTTAAAAATAACTTCTTTGCCAGTTAATGAATCAATGGTACACTTTATTCTCTTATTCTTTTACCATATAAAATATGGAAGAAACTTTTGAGTTGACTCTGTCGGATTCAGCTATGAACAATATTTCAAGTACATTAAATGAAATTCCGCTCACGGTTACAACATTAGAGTTAATAATTCCAGGATTTTTAGACGATGCTACTTGGCAATATAACGCGGGAGGACGTTATTTTATTGAAGATTATCTGCCGCAAATGATGGACTTATTCTCTAATATTTCTTGGCATATAAAAAGATTAAAAATAGAATCCTCTTCTAATTTAACCATGGGTAATGTTTCATTTATCAACGAGATAATGCCTGGGTATTTTTATTATTCGCTTTATTGCTCGAGAGCGAAAGTTATTGCTTCATTGTTTGCTAAACTACCTTCTAATATTAAAGAAATTAATTTTTCCTCTATTTCCTTTTCACTTGTTCCCCTCGAAAGTTTAAAGTTGATGGCAAGTAGTTTACCGTTTATTAAAACAGTTAATATATCCTCTGTTTTTGTTAATAAAATGTCTAAAGAGGCACTCATTCATTTTAGCGCGATAGCGCCTAATACTATTCACTATAATGTGGATTATAATCAAACACCTAAATTAAACTATTTGATAAGTAGGCCTAAAAAGCATATACAATATCTGCACGATGCAGTTAATTTGTTAGCGCAACAAGATAAGTTACCGTTTAATTGTATTGGTCATATTATTAAATATTTAGCGCGTGCTGATGATGTTGATTATGCTGCAACAAGTGCAACATATTACCAACAAAAGTTAAGCAAGAGAGAGGGTTCGCTTGAAGTAGAACAGCAAGAAGTAGTGGGGCAGCACGTTCGAAATCCTCAAATCGTTCTATTGTTTAAAAAAGATTTATCAATTCCCCTGCCTATTTCGCTTTCTTCATTTATCAACGAAAATAGCCGACTTCAATTATCCTTTTATCTTTATTCATTAATGGATGTTGCTTTTGCCTCGCTTTTATTTTGGTGTTGCTCTTTTATTCGGGACGATTTGCTTGTTTCTCTCCCTTTGGCCGGTGCGGCATTGGTTTTTTGTACTTATGCAATTAATAATATGTGGGAGATATATTGCATGCAAGGACAATTTTATGAGCAGTATTATTTATTCCGACACATACAACGCTTATATGACAATTATGAAAAATTATATGCATTAGCGAGTAGCGAATGTTCTCAGACTTTAAAATTAGACGAATTTAAAAAATACTCTTTTTTTAATAAAAGCGATAATTTCTCCACATGCTCCCATGTTGAAGTTGAAAGTACACCTTCATTAATAGCTTAAAATAAACGCTTTTAGCGTTTATTTAGCAGATTATAAGGAATTATTTGAGCGACTGAATCTTTTATAACATTAGGTATCATATCCAAAATTGTTTTTTGTAATTCAGTAAGTCCTTCTTTTGATGTGAAATAGTGTACGGCATGCTTTAATCGTTCTAAGGTATCTTGATCAAATTGCTTTTGTTCCACTTGCAGTTTTAATTTCTCAATACATTGTTGCTCTTGGCTTTTGGGGGACGCAAAAAATCTATTATATAAATTGGCCGTTGCTTTATGATTTAATACTTCATTTCTAGGCCAAACAATCATAAAAGATGGATCACATAAAGGAGCTAGTAATGTAATAAAACGTTGCATAATAGGGGTTGCTAGTTTAGCTGTATTATCTATTGTGGCATTGTATTTTTGTTCGTTGTTTTTAAGACACCAATTATATAATTCTTTCATTTCTTGGTGTTGTTGCAAAAAATAAGGATTATTAAATTGCTCTAGAAGTGAGGAAACAAAACCAATATAAAATAAAAGGGCCGAAGTTTGGCGCATTAGCCCAGGTGTGGGTATAAAAATATTAATGGCATAAGAACTCAACCATGCTGTAATTCCGCTACTCAGGCCTTGATATAAATACATTTGATTAAGATTTAGTTCATATTTATTTAAATAGTGAGATAATTGCTTATTTTGCACCATATTATGAATATCAAAAGGAGTAGACATTAATTTGCGAAGCGCTTCTTTATGTAGAGTATTATTCAACTCCAGTTGTTGTAATTTATCTCTCATTACGACCTCCTTGTTATCGACCAGATAAAAAATAGTGCGCCTATTTACCAACCAGAATAACGTTCCCGATAGTGGTTGTAAAGGTAGAAAAAAGTAGTTTTAGATAAAAGAATTGTTTGAAACCCTAACTCGTTGTATTGTTACTGTATCATTTTATTTTAAAGGCACTATTTTGTTGATTGAACAGCAAGCAAAGCAATTTAATGCTCTTGATGGTTGGTTTGCATCGTCGTTAGGACATTCAGTTGCTAGCGAATTTAAAAAACAACTATATCCTTTTCAAAAGTATTTAAAAGGAGATAATTTGTTGCAATTAGGCCATTGTGCGCAAAATGTTTGGCTTGATGACTTAGTCTTTAAAAATAAATGGATAGCTACTCCTGCATCATGTAATAAGCCTAATGAATTAATCTGTTCATTAGATCAGTTGCCAATACAACGCAACAGTTTAGATTGTATTGTGGTGCCTTTAGCTTTAGAGCCGTTTAACCCCGATGAATATTTAATTAACGAATTAGATCGTGTGTTAAAGCCGATGGGATATATTATTTTTCTTTGTATCAACCCGTGGAGTTTATGGGGCAGCGCATTGGCGAGTGGGTTATTGAATTGTTATGCTGATCATTCATTTAAAATGCATACGTCATTTCATTTGAATCGGCTGTTATTCCAACGGGGGTATAGGCAATGTGCATTGAGTACTTTTTATTATATCCCACCGGTGCGCAATAAAATATTAATTAATAGATTAGCCTTTTTTAATGAAATAGGGAAAATGCTGTGGCCATTTCCCGCAGGTTTTTATTGCTATATTGCGCAAAAATACGAACCATTGAGTCCCTCACTGTATTCAAAAACTAAACGTCTTGATTTTATTAACCCTTTACCTGCGATTAATTAATAATATGCGTCTTTACGCACTAAATACATCAAATTGTTTGAACAAAACGTCTTTATTTTTGTATAATTGATTTTTTTTAGAAAAGGGTCGATTTAATGACTGCAAAAACACTGTTTAAAATTACTTTTGCCAATCAAGAGGCTATTTATGAAATTTATGCTCGCTCTATTAAAGAAAGTGAAATTTTTGGTTTCCTTGAAGTAGAAGAGCTTGTTTTTGGTGAGCAAACGGCATTAGTGGTGGATCCCTCCGAAGAAAAACTCAAAGTGGAGTTTAGTAATGTCAAACGCACGTTTATTCCTATGCATACTATATATCGTATTGATGAAGTGACGAAGCAAGGAACTCCTAAAATGAAAGATAATTTAAATGCAGGTAATACGGTAAGTCTTTTTCCAGGGAAGGGTACTCCTAAGAGTTAAATTTCCAGCGTGCTACAAAAAGGAAAAGTGTTTTTATTTTGCGCTTATATGTGTTAAAATAGATCACTTTCCTTTAGTTTAAAAGTTGCTATTATGATAACTAGCGCAAAAAGACACGAAACACATGCTAAGATAAAAGTAATTGAGAGTCAAAAACAACAGTTACTAAATCAATACCCTGCCCCTGACAACATTGAGGCCGTTAAAAATTTTCTTAGGAGTTTATCTTTGCCGGAAAAAAAGAACAGCGGTCATGTAAAAGATTTATCAAGTAATGAATCATCATTCAAATCGAATCCATAAGATAAATCGCATAAAACTGGAATCTATTTCATACCTCATATGATTTGTATATGGGGTATTGATTATAAGGTATTTAATTGCTCTTTATTGAGAAAACCTTTGGCATCAGGATCGCGCATAAACAACGCAACTATTAGTACAAAAGCACATAATAGAGTGACATAACAATAAAAACTAGGTTCCATTCCTAGGGATTTAAGTTTTAACGCGACAAATTCTGCTGAGCCACCAAAAATAGCATTACCTAAAGCATAAGATAGACCTACACCTAAAGCGCGCACTTCTGCAGGGAAAAACTCGGCTTTGATTAAGCCGCTAATCGAGGTATAGAAGCTAATAAGAATTAACGACGTTAATACAAGTGCGAATGCAGCATAGGGATTAGTGGTTCCGGCTAATGTATGCATAATAGGAATCGTACCTAAGGTAGTTAACACCCCAAAGCAAATCATATTATTTCTTCTGCCAATGCGATCAGATAGAGCGCCAAATAAAGGCTGAATAATCATGAAAATAAATAGGGCGCCACTCATGATTAGGCTAGCGGTTTTAAGCTCGATGCCAACTGTATTGACTAAATATTTTTGCATGTAGGTGGTGTACGTATAAAAAACTAAGGAACCACCCGCAGTAAAGCTCACCACAGTAAAAAATGCTGTTTTATGGCGCATTAATGATTTTAATGTTCCGGCCTCTTTATTTTTGGCGTGATTTTTATTCACTGTTTCTTTTAACGATTTACGTAAGAATAATGCCACGACGGCGGCCAATGCACCTAAAATAAAAGGAATTCGCCATCCCCAAGCATATAATTGGGCATCCGTTAATAGGGATTGAAGAACGTACAATGCTAAAACAGCTAATAATTGGCCACCAATTAACGTGACATACTGAAACGAGGTAAAAAAACCTTTTCGGCCTTCTTGTGCTATTTCGCTCATGTAGGTTGCACTAGTACCGTATTCTCCACCCACCGATAGTCCTTGCAGCAAACGTGCGACAATTAAAAGTATGGGGGCTGCGACTCCTATGGTTTCATAGGTAGGTAGAAAAGCTATCATTAAAGAACCAAAACACATCATCATGACGGAAGCAATTAAAGAGGCGCGTCGCCCTTGTCTATCCGCTAATCGTCCTAATAGCCAGCCACCAATAGGACGCATAAAAAAACCTACCGCAAATACGCCTGCTGTATTTAACAATTGTGTTGTGGAATTGTCACTAGGAAAAAAAGAAGGGGCAAAATAAATGGCACAAAAAGAATAAATATAAAAATCAAACCATTCCACCAGGTTACCTGAGGAAGCTCCTATAATGGACATAATATGTTTTTTGTTGTTTGTTTTAGTTGACTGTTCTTGCGCTAACATAGGCGTATCCTATACGTTATTTAGTTTCATTGTATTGATTAGTAAATACTATTTTATCTAATCAATACAATGGAGTAAGTTTTTTTTAATGTCAATTTGATCTTTATTGGCTCAAATGATTCAAAAAATTCAACTACTTGCTTACTGTGCAGCAAATAGCCCTCCATTATGGTTGCCGATTATGCAACGAGCACTTTGTTTTTGTAAATAGGATTTATGATAAAACCTTAACAGATCGTTTTCTAAAGTGCATTTTGCAGTCTATTTAAGCGTTTAAAAAAAGAAATAGGGTAGTACCTGTTCATTTGGATGATATTTTATGACTCACCTTATTTATTAATCAGCCCCAGATTCCGAACGTACTTTTTAAAAATAGCAGCCACAGCCGGCAGATTACTCACTAAGCACTGGATGCGTGAGTCGTTACAGTGTTTTATTAATAATGAAAAAAATGATTTAAATAGCTAATCCTATAGCGATAAAGTTGCTTTCCTTGTAAAATTACTTCTTTTTTTAATAATTATTAAGAGACGCTGATGTTAGAAGTGAATCAGATTAATTTATCTTTAGGCGATCTTGCTAAGCGTATTGATTCGCTTAGGGGGTATCTTTGACTTTGATACGAAAAGTGAACGTTTAGAAGAAGTATCACGTGAGCTTGAATCAGCCAGCATTTGGAATAATCCGGAACAAGCGCAAGCCTTAGGGAAGGAGCGTACTTTATTAGAAGGTATCGTTCTTACTTTAACGCAATTAACACAATCAGTAACTGATTTAACTGATTTATTTGAATTAGCGCGAGAAGAGCAAGACGAACAAACTTTTAATGATATTAGTGCCGAGCTTACAACAATTGAACAACACGTTGCAGCCTTAGAGTTTAGACGTATGTTTTCTGGTAAGATGGATAACTGCAATGCGTATTTAGATATTCAATCAGGCTCAGGGGGTACCGAGGCCCAAGATTGGGCGGAAATGATTTTACGCATGTTTTTACGCTGGGGCGAGCAACATGGTTTTCAAACCGAGTTGATTGAATGTTCGGCCGGTGATGTAGCCGGTATTAAATGTGCGACCATTCATTTGATTGGCGAATATGCTTATGGTTGGTTACGCACGGAAACCGGCGTTCATCGCTTAGTGCGTAAATCGCCGTTTGACTCGGGTAATCGACGCCATACATCGTTTGCGGCGGTATTTGTTTCTCCTGAAATTGATGATGACATTGAAATAGAAATCAATCCTGCTGATTTACGTATTGATACGTATAGAGCATCAGGAGCAGGGGGGCAGCACGTAAACCGCACGGATTCAGCGGTACGAATTACACATGAGCCTTCGGGTATCGTGGTTCAATGCCAAAATGATCGCAGCCAGCATAAAAATAAAGATCAAGCAATGAAACAACTGCGCGCTAAGCTTTATGAGCTGGAAATGCAAAAGAAAAATGCAGCGCAACAAGCCTTAGAAGCAACAAAATCAGATATTGGATGGGGATCGCAAATTCGCTCCTATGTGTTAGATCAATCACGAATTAAAGATTTACGCACCGGAGTTGAAACCAGTAACACGCAAGCGGTTTTAGATGGCTCACTGGATCAATTTATCGAAGCCAGTTTAAAAGCAGGAGTAGGGGCAGAATGACAGAAGAACATATATTAGATGAAAGCGAAGTCTACCAAATTCGTAAACAAAAATTAGCAGATTTACGTGAGCAAGGCTTTGATTTTCCCAATGCATTTCGTCGCAAGCATTTAGCTTGTGAATTATTAGAGCAATATGCTGATCAAGAAAAAGAGCATTTGGCTGCACAACAAATAAAAGTAGCCGTGGCTGGTCGTATTGTATTACGCCGCGTAATGGGTAAAGCGAGTTTTTTCCATATTCAAGACGTATCAGGTCGTATCCAAGTTTATATTCGTGCTAATGATTTGCCTGAAGTATACGAGCAATTTAAACATTGGGATTTGGGCGATATAGTTGGTGTTAATGGCGAGTTATTTTTAACGAATACCGGCGAATTAACCGTGCATGCGCACACGTTAGAGCTGCTCACTAAATCATTACGTCCATTGCCTGATAAATTCCATGGTTTAGCGGATCAAGAAACAAAATATCGTAAGCGATATGTCGATTTGATTGCTAATGAGGAAAGTCGGAAAAACTTTTTAATTCGCTCGCGCTTAATTCAAGCGATTCGTCAGTTTATGGATCAGCACGCGTATTTGGAAGTTGAAACACCAATGATGCACCCCATCCCTGGTGGTGCTGTGGCTCGTCCATTCATTACTCATCACAATACTTTAGATATGGAGCTTTATTTAAGAATAGCACCTGAATTATATCTAAAACGATTAGTAGTCGGCGGTTTTGAGCGTGTTTATGAAATTAACCGCAATTTCCGTAATGAAGGGATTTCAACACGCCATAATCCTGAGTTTACTATGCTCGAGTTTTATCAAGCTTATGCCGATTATAAAGATTTAATGAGCTTTACGGAGCATTTATTGCGCTATTTATGTGATACCGTACTGGGCACACAACAAGTACAGTATCAAGGTAATGTGATTGATTTCAGCAAGCCTTTTGCACGTATGACTGTAACGGAGGCGTTATTGCATTATCATCCGCAATTAGCGCCCGCTCAGTTAGAGTCCGTTGAATCATGTCGTACCTTCCTAGATACATTGCATCTGTCTTATCAAAAAACAGATGGGTTAGGTAAATTGCAGATGATTGCTTTTGAAGAAACAGTGGAGCATCAATTAATGCAGCCGACGTTTATTACGGCTTACCCCACGGAAATTTCTCCGTTGGCTCGTCGAAGTGATGATAACACCGACGTAACGGATAGATTTGAGTTTTTTATCACTGGCCGCGAAATTGCTAATGGCTTTTCAGAGTTAAATGATGCAGAAGATCAAGCCGAGCGTTTTCGTAAACAAGTTGAGGACAAAGATGCTGGCGATCTAGAAGCCATGCACTTTGACAGTGATTATATTGAAGCATTAGAGTATGGTTTACCACCAACGGCTGGCGAAGGAATAGGTATCGATCGTTTAGTGATGCTGTTTACTGACGCGCAATCTATTCGTGATGTCATCTTATTTCCGCAATTAAGACAATAATTATCAACTGAATATCAATTCGAAATAACATTTAGTCTTTTAGAATCCCTCGTCTCGCGACTTGTTCGCGAGATCCAGAATGTTGTCAACAAATGATGGGATGTTTCATATCGTTGATGCTTGTTTTACAACTTTTCCTTCAAAGGGCTCTAATAAAAGCACATCTTGTGTTTGTTCTAAACGTACCTCTAAAGAAGCTGTTTTCAGCATCGACACCGCAATAAGATAGCGATTGGTATCTAAAACACTGTAATCTACCAACTCACCTTGTTCTATATCCTCCGTCCTATTCAATAATTTTTGCCCTGAGAATAAAGCGTGTTCGCAATTAATGATAAAAAGGCGAAGTTCATGTTTTAGTGTTGCTCGATAATGAGTTCTGGCGATAATTTCTTGTCCTTTATAGCATCCTTTCTCAAAACTTAAATAAGATGTTTGTTGTAAATTAAGGCGGTGGGGCAAGAATAATCCACGTGATTCTGGATATATAGTTAATTGTTTATGTTGTAATCGTAATGTATGCCACGTTAATGAGCCTAATAATTGATTTTTGTCGGCAAATGATTGCTTTAAAGCAGATGATTTATCAGTTCTTACAATAAAAATATAAAATCCTTCGCCTAAGTGATAATAGCAAAAGCCATCTCCTTGTGATTTACCGTATAATACTTTAGGTAGAAAAATGGAAAAGGGCACTATATCTTCAGGATTTTGCATATAAAAGCCAAAGAACGCTAGTTCTTGTGCTTCGTGCATTGTTACACGTGAAAGCATTGCTGTTTTAGCTAAGCTATTTTGAGTGGCTGCAAGCATGTCTTTAGAGGTAACTAAAAGCAGCTCATTCCATTGCACTATATCAAGTAGTGATAAAATGCGACCTTTTAAATTACATTGTGCCGTTTGAATCATGTGCACATCATCGACTTTAGTTATATCTGCAGTTAATTGTCCTTGTAAAAACTCAACTGCTTTGTCGCCGTTAATCGATAGGGCGCCTAAGTGAGGTAAATCAAACAAATAATTTTTTCCTGAATTTAATTGTAGTTCTTGTGTTATCGGTGAAAACGTAGTTAGTGTACGGGAATTGATTTGGTGTGTTAGAGGTTCGGTCATAGTCATTCAATAGGTTGCTTGAAATAAAAAAGGTAGTGTATCATCTACTGCAACGATTTAAAAAAAAGGTTTGTAGTTTTTTATGTTAAATACGCAAGAAATGGCGCGATTGAAATGGAGTTGCCGTCGAGGAATGCTGGAGTTGGATTTAATTTTTGACCAATTTTTGCAAAAAGGGCTGCCGTTATTAGATACACATCAATTAAATCAGTTTAGAGAATTATTAACGTGTACTGATCCGGAGTTATTTGCCTGGTTGATGGGGCATGATGAATCTTATCCTCTTGAGTTAGCCGCAATTGTTGCCTTTGTCCGAACTCACAGTTAAGCCTGCGCCATCGCGCCTTTATAAACGACTGCTTATCGTTATGTACGGTATAACTATCGCTTTTATTTATTATTCCTCGCTTTCTTGGTGGGTGCAATTAAGCATTGCGTGTATGTTGCTTTTTCAATGTAGGCGTTATCATGGTTGTGCTACACCTCATCCTGAAATTAACGAGCTGTTTTATAGTAATGAGCAATGGCATTTTAATGGTTTAAATCAACAAACGCTTTGTTATGAACAAATAAAAATTCTTATTGCAAATCCCTTATTTCGGTTATTCAAAGCATCGAATGAAGAAACAAATACGTTGTATCTATTTTTTAATGATCAATTGTCTAATGCGGATTGGCGCCTTTTACATCTTGTTTCTGATTTAAATTAATTTGGTGCTCTTATTAAAATAAATACGCGTATTAAGAAATACGTGCAGGGCAAACGCATCTAAATTTTGAACACTAAAACAACCTACTTTGCCTACGTGCTGTGCTTTATGCACAGCATCCAGACGATCTTGAATCGAAATTCGAACTGGATTTTGCGCATAAAGCGCGTAATGTAGGCTAGGTGGTCGCAAATCAATCTATTGGATGCGTTTGCCCTAGAAATACTTGAGATATCTCTATTATTCGTTACAACCTATGTTAAAATAATTTCATTAATTATTATGAACTATAGACAACTTTATGCTGGAAAGTGATCGCTTAATCAGTAGTCAAACTATTCTTTCAGAAGAAGCGATAGATCGCGCTATTCGGCCTCTAACCCTAAAAGAGTATATTGGGCAAGAAGCAGTAAGCTCACAAATGCAAATTTTCATTGATGCGGCAAGAAAACGTAATGATGCCTTAGATCATGTTCTTGTCTTTGGTCCACCGGGATTGGGTAAAACAACGCTAGCAAATATTATTGCTCATGAAATGGGTGTAAATATTCGTCAAACCTCCGGGCCTGTTATCGAAAGAGCAGGTGATATTGCCGCAATTTTGACTAATTTACAGCCTAATGATGTGTTATTTATTGATGAGATTCATCGCCTTACTCCTGTTATTGAAGAGATTCTCTATCCTGCAATGGAAGATTACAAACTTGATATCATGATTGGCGAAGGACCGGCTGCTCGATCTATTAAATTAGAATTACCTCCTTTTACCTTAATTGGCGCAACCACGCGCGCAGGGTCTCTGACATCACCGTTACGTGATAGGTTTGGTATTGTGCAGCGACTGGAATATTATTCGGTTGATTCTTTAACTCAAATTATTACGCGATCAGCTCAGTTACTAAAAGTTCCAACCGATGCTCCGGGTGCACGAGAAATTGCGCGCCGTGCTCGTGGTACACCTCGTATCGCTAATCGTTTATTACGTCGAGTCAGAGATTATGCCGAAGTAAAAGGTGAGGGAGTCATCAGTTTGGATATTGCCCAAAAAGCTCTAGAGATGTTAGAAGTGGATCATAATGGTTTTGACATTATGGATAGAAAGCTTTTAAAAGCGGTTATTGAGCGTTTTAATGGTGGTCCTGTTGGTGTAGAGAGCATTGCTGCTGCTATTGGTGAGGAAAAAGGAACAATTGAAGATGTTTTAGAACCTTTTTTAATACAACAAGGCTTCCTTATGCGCACACCACGAGGTAGAATAGCAACGCCTCGGGCATATGAACATTTTGGTCTAAACGTTATAGAAAAATAATGAATATTAATAGTACTCATCAGCACATAATACGTGTGTATACCGAAGATGTGGATTACATGGGCATCGTGTATCACGCTAACTATCTTCGGTATTTGGAGCGCTCAAGAACGGAAGTTCTAAGAACGTATGCTCTTATTTTAAGCGAACTAGAACACCAAGACACCTTATTTGCTATTAGTGATTTATCTATTAAGTATAAAGCGCCAGCTAGGCTTGATGATTTACTCACTATAGATACAACAATCACAGAAATTAAAAAGTGCAGTTTTACGATGGAGCAAAGGATTCTCAATCAGCATCAAATATTGATAAGTGTTGCCTCATTACAAATAGTGTGTGTAACAAAAAATTTAAAGCCAAAAAAGTTGCCAAGTATATTTAAAAAATAAAAAATTTGATTTACAGTTCGTTCTTAATTAATTGGGAACTTAAAGATAACATCCTTTGGGACAGTGGAGAAAAACGTGGGGACTCAAGCAAATATATTTATGTATTTTATCCAAGCAGGACTGGTTGTTAAAACAGTGATGTTTTTATTGTTCGGTGCATCAATAGTATCTTGGACTTTAATATTTCAACGAGCCTGGTTCTTTAAAAAGACAAAACAATTAGCCGATACTTTTTCAACTCGCTTTTGGGATAGTGGTGATTTAAGTAAATTATATACCGATATTGACAGCACTCGCGAAGACAAAGAAGGGATGGCGGCTATCTTTCATTCAGGATTTAAAGAGTTTGTGCGTGCACGTAAAGTAGGTAAAGTATCTATTGAACCAATTCAGCGAGTGATGCAAATTAGTCATGCCAAAGAAGCGGAGCAATTAGAACAGCATTTATCTTTTTTTGCTTCAGTAGGCTCTATTTCTCCCTACGTTGGTCTTTTTGGTACCGTTTGGGGGATTATGACTTCATTCCAAGCGTTGGGACATGCGCAACAAGCAACTATTGCTATGGTTGCTCCTGGAATTTCTGAAGCTTTAGTTGCCACTGCACTGGGTTTGTTTACGGCAATTCCTGCGGTTATTGCATACAACCGTTACTCTACTCGCGCGAATGAGTTATTAAATAAATATGATGTATTTCAAGACGAATTAATTTCGCTCATTGAGCAACAAACATCAGCACAGTAAAGGGTATATAAAAATGTTGCGAGCTAAAACAAAACGCGAGCGTCCTATTTCTGAAATTAATGTGGTTCCTTACATTGATGTCATGTTAGTTCTATTAGTTATTTTTATGATTACAGCGCCCATGCTCAGTCAAGGTGTTACGGTGGATTTGCCTAAAGCGGCAAGTGAAACCCTACAGCCTACAGATAGAGAGCCTATTATCGTATCTGTAAACCAAGAAGGTACTTATTTTCTTAATATTAATACTATTCCTGAAGACCCGATTGAAGCGCAAGCATTAGTGGTTCGTGTTGCGGCAGAATTAGAGTTAGCAAAACAGTCACAACAAAAACTTAATGTTTTAGTGAAAGGTGACCAAGGTGTGGCTTATGGCAAAGTCGTGCAAGCCATGGCATTACTTAAGCAAGCTGGCGCGGAACAAGTAGGATTATTAACTGATTCAGATGACAATGAAGCGGGGAGCTCGGCATGATAGCTAAAATACCAACGAATTATCGAACCTCTTTTTTCTTAGCGATAGGATTTCATCTTTGTTTAATCGCTTTATTAGTTACCGACACATCTAGTGAACATACTGTCTTAACTAAAGAGGCGCAAAACACACCCGGAATGCAACTGCCTATTGCCACAGCCTGAAATAGTTAAAGCTGTAAATATTGATAGCAAACAGGTGATGGAAACGGTTAATCGTTTAAAGCAAGAGCGTGAGCAACAAAAGCAAGCAGAGACAAAACGCCAGCAAGATTTTAGTCGGCAATTAGAACAAGCAAAACAACAGCGTATTCAAGAACAAAAACAACTCGCGAAGTTAAAAGATGAAGCGAATAAAATTGCTATTGCGCGCAAAAAACAAGCCGAAGAAGATAAAAAGCATTTAAAAGAGCTTGCAGATCAAAAAGTATTAGAATCAAAACGCATAGAAGAATTAAAAAAACAAAAAGAGGCACTTGTAAAGCAACAAGAGCTTGAAGTAAAGAAGCTTGCCGAGTTGGCTAAAAAAAAAGCGGATGAAAAGTTAAAAGCCGATAAATTGCACGCAGAACAAGAAAAACAACGCGCAGATGCTAAAGAAAAAGCCGAGTTAGCAGAAAAAGCAGAGAAGTCACGTGCTGAACAAGCGCAAGTTGCAGCAGCTGCCGCCGACGCTGAGCGTCAAAAACAACAAGCGGCGGCGGCTGCGAAACAATTAGCAGCAGAAAATGCAGAGCGACAAGCGCAAATGGCCGGTGAAGTAAATAAGTATAAGTCGCTTATTGTTAATGCAATTGGTCAGCATTGGATTTTACCGGATAATGTTGATAGTACTTTGTCCAGCCAATTTAGAATTCGTTTAGCGCCTAATGGTGCGGTGTTGGAAGTGTCTTTAACACGTAGTAGTGGTGACCCTATTTTAGATAGATCTGCTAAAATTGCCATTTTTAAAGCATCCCCACTTCCGGTACCTAAAGATGCAGAAACATTTAATTTGTTTCGCGATATTAGTTTAACTGTTCGTCCTGAACAACTTAGAGGGTAACCTTGTGATGAATCGAATTATTACGGTTTTTTTGTTATGTGTTTTTCAACAGAGCTATGCCCTGGATCTGGAATTGACCCAAGGAATTAACTCGGCGCTACCTATTGCCATTAATTCTTTTGGCTCTGATAAAACAGCCGAAGATATAGGCAAGATAGTGCAAAATGATTTAAGCTGGTCAGGGCAGTTTAAAATTATATCAGGCCCACAAAGTGCACATGCGCAATCACCTATTAGCGTACTAAAGCAATTAGGTGCAGATAGTGTGGTGAGTGGGCGTGTTAATAGAGTAGGGGGGTATTATGAAGTATCTTTTACTCTAAATGATGCTGCAGCCAATGGTGCGGTGTTACTCACCAAAACATATAAAATTACAGAAGCGCAAACGCGCGCACTAGCGCATCATATTAGCGATGAAGTATATCAAAAGCTCATTGGTGAGCGCGGTGTGTTTTCTACGAGAATTGCCTATATCTCGGTGCAAAGAAGTAGAGCGGGCAGTAGATACTCTCTTGAAGTGGCTGATGCCGATGGTTATACACCACAAAGTTTATTGGTTTCTTCCGAACCTATTATGTCCCCTTCATGGTCGCCTGATGGTCGCTCCATTTCCTATGTATCTTTTGAGCGTAAAAAAGCGCAAATTTATACGGTATCAGTGGAAACAGGGCAACGACGTTTAATTACCAGCTTTCCTGGGATTAATGGCGCACCTGCGTGGTCACCTGATGGTCGCCAACTGGCGGTGGTTTTATCAAAAAGTGGCGCCCCTAAAATTTATAGTGTGGATGTACAATCAGGCTCGATGAAGCAGTTAACCTTTGGTAATGCCATTGATACCGAACCGCGTTTTTCTCCTGATGGGCGTAATTTATTGTTTACTTCTGGACGAGGAGGCTCACCACAAGTGTATCGCTTAGCTCTGGCCAATGGGCAAGTGACTCGCATGACGTTTGAAGGCAACTATAATGCACGTGCTTCATATACTCCTGATATGAAAAACATTGTAATGTTGCATCGTGATGATCGAAACTTTAATATTGGTACTCAAAGTGCTACCGGTGGACCAATCACAAGCTTAACCTTTTCTGGAATGGATGAGTCGCCTTCAGTAGCTCCTAATAGCCGATTAGTGCTATATGCTACTCATTATCAGGATAAAGGCGTTTTAGGAATTGTTTCATTAGATGGACGGATCCGAGTCCGTTTACCCGCACGTGATGGTGATGTGCAAGAACCCGCCTGGTCACCTTATCTTGGTTGAGCATGAACCAATTTTTTTGTGGTGTTTTATTATTCTTGTGTAGCCTTCCTGGCTACACGTGGAATGCCGCAGGTCACCAACTAATTGCTCAGATAGCGTATGATAATTTAACCCCCCAAGCAAAACGTTTATCTAGTACTTCTTTTGCTGTTCCCAATGCTTCATTAGAATATTATTTTGTTATTAATGCTACTTGGTTAGATGCTATTCGTCATAAAAATATTCATCAATTTGATAAATGGCACTATATTGATATTCCTTTTTCTAAAGATAAAAGCACGCTGCCCCCTGTCGAGCCTAAAAATGCGTTGTGGGCAATAAAGCAGGCACAGCGAGTGCTTTCTCAAAATTCAAGTCCGCAAAAAAGCAAATCATTCTTTTTAAAAGTACTGATTCATGTCGTAGGGGATATACACCAGCCATTACATACGGCGACTAAAATCAGTCGCCGTTTTCCGCAAGGTGATTTAGGCGGGAATTTATATACTTTTTCCAAAACGCCCAAAGCCAAAAATATGCATCAGTATTGGGATAGTGCTGCTGGCACATTAAAAAAGGAGTCGTGGATTGCACGCAAAATTCATGCATTTAAATTAGAAGCTCAATGGCCTTGTGCTAAGATAAATCAACCTTATTCAATAGAACATTGGCTCAATGATACACATGCTGTAGCACGTACACAGGCATATTCTATTCGTACCCATAAACGCCCTGATAATCAATACCAACAAAAAGTTATAACCTTGAGTGAACAACAAATTGCTTTTGCCGGATGCCGCCTAGCTTTTTTACTTAACGAAATTGCTGCTGCGGATAGTTAATAGGAACTAAAAATTAAAGGGATCTAATGAATAAAATAACCATTATAAGTTTTATAGGGATGTTATTGTTAGCCGTGAGCGCTTATGCTGATTATTCATTTCATTTAGATGATCCTAATACATGCGATGCGATTGTGGGCAGTTGGTCAGGTAAGGGTAGGGCTACTCATTGGATGGTGGGAACGTGTACATATCAAGGAATAGGCTTTATAAGTTCAATCGATAACGCGCACCATTTTTCTTTGCATGTTAATGCGAAGAAAGAGCATGGCAGCTATATATGTCCTACACATGCAGCGGAACAGCTCTATTTCACCTGTGTTAATGGCCTTATCACAATAAAAACCGATTCTGCCACGATGCGCGGAACGATGAGTTCTAATAAGGGTAGTGCGAGTGGTGTAATTAATATTGCTCCGGCTGTGGAGGCAAAAATAGCGCTGCAATTTAGTCGTTGAACGAATTTAATATTGGTCTTGCGCATTGCCTTTTCATGGTTCATCTAAATACGCTTGTTTTGTAAGAAGCAAGAGCACTTGGCTGTAGTCTCACTAATGACAAAAGGAAAAAATTTTACCATCCCCCAATTAATAACCATCAGACTTACGTGCTCACGTGCATTTCTCAGTGTTCTTTGCATGCCGGTGCGGTTAATTTTAATTGCTGAAGTATTAAATGCTGTAGAGCTCTATCTGACATGTGACGCTGATCGAGCAGCCCCTCTTTAAAGTAATAACGCTTTAAAAATCTTGGGGTATATGTGCCATCGATAATGGATTGAATGCCTTGTAGTAGCCATTCATTGATGGTTCTGGCAAGAAGATGCACATCGTGATTTGCATGGGCCATGCGCTTTTTTTTATAAATGCTCGTAAATAATTTTTGGCTGTAAAACGTCTGATGTGGTCAAATCTAAATTTGTTTAGCATCGTTATGGCGGAGAAATACGTGTCGTGATTTATTTTAATCATGAATGGCTAAAATCAATCACAAGATAGCAACACATCACCTTTACATACTTGGCCTTGAACTATAGTTAAGATCATCAAGAGCTTCTACCACTTTAGAATATAAAGGTTCAGCCTGAGAATGTTTGTAAGCGCGTAATTAACCCCACCTACAAATAACATTAAAACCGCTAGATACT
>CAZSAO010000007.1:34886-73527 GCA_964605275.1 uncultured Legionella sp. | reverse complement strand
TCAGCTGGTTAGAGCGCGGCACTCATAATGCTGAGGTCGGTGGTTCGAGTCCACCCATAGCCACCATATAAATCAAAAATTTTCTTTCAATATAAAAAATATATCCCCTAATTTTCAAAAAATATTAATACTCACATCAATTTATAATATATTAATTGTATTATTTAGCTTAATCTTTTACTCGTTGAAAACGTGGCATGCTATTACCATTATGAATAACGTGTTCAAAAAACATTGCTCTAGGGCGAACCCAAAGTTGATTCATTTCAAACTCGTTGCACTCATATAATGCCTTGTAAATAATCATTTCCTCACGTGTTTCACTGTGGATAGCGTGGCCAACAACTTCATACAGCTTTTCATTTTTAAAATGTCGGTATATTCCAATCTCGTATTCATATAACATAATATTAAGCCTTTATAAAAAAATCGTAAATCGATTCAGTTTATTAGATTTTTAAATAGGTACCCTAATAGTAGCACGCTTATTTTTAATTTTTATATCTATCACCAACCTCTGGTTCAAGTAAGGTATATAATTTCTTCGTACTATACTTGTCGCTAATGAGTTAGTGACAAACATATATCAAAACATCGCTTTTAAAATAAATCAGAACGTTTCTGCTTATTTAGATTGTATTTAAATAATATATTGCTATTGTTAATATATGTCTGCATCAAATTAATCTTTAAATTTTGATATGAATACAACAAATCGTTATTTAATAGATTTAGATGTTTTAAGTGCCGTTGAAGGTAATATTCATATCTATGCCGTCGATTTAAACAACATCTTATTTTTCATGAATGCTCCACATCGTAGCTTTTTTCAAAGTATTTTAAAAAAAGATCCTCTAGGATTAACACTGCATGAACTTTTTGAAGATAATGAAGAAGCGGCAGAATATTTTACAAAAGAAAATAAATTAGTCAGCGATACTCAAAAAGCTCATTTATTTTATAACCGAATGCATCAAGCTCATTCAACTTGGCTTGATTTGATAACCATCAAAATACCTATTTATCACGTCAACAATACATTAGCTGGTGTTTTAGGAATTTCGCACTATGTCGAAAAACGTACCGCTCTACCTGCCCATGAAATGGGATTAACAAAAAGAGAAATTGAATGCATCTATTTATTATTAGATGGCAATACATATAAAGAAATTGCAAAAAAAATGAATATCTCCTCTCGAACGGTAGAATCCTATATTGTCAACGTAAAAAATAAATTAGCCTGTGAAAGTAGCCATGATTTATTTAATAAATTAAATAAAGCTCAATTAAAAACAGATATAAAAGAAATGTTTAATATGAGCAGTACGAATTTATCAGTAAATACAAACGAGAAGAGAAAAAAAAGAGCTCGTAAAAAGAAAAAATAATTGCTTTGTTTAATTACTTGCCAACGATTAGAGTATGAACGACATCAGTCCTATTATTTTGCGTCTACCTACTTTACCGAGTAAGTTTAGTGAAATACGTGTTGAGCATTAGTGTTTTTTTGTATTATCACTACAACAGTTCATGCGGTGGAGCTTCAGCCCTAATGGAATTGCTGATTATCATCAAATTTTTAATATGTGCAGATAAAATATTAGGAAAGTATCGCACGATTAATTTTGAGTACTTAAAATGTATTTTTTCTTGTATACCGTGCTTTCTGCACGGTATACAAAAGATTATACTCTAGTATTTAATAGACTATTTATTTCTTGATGTTCTTCATCAGAGGGTGTGTCCGAATTTGAGTTAAGATGAAATAATCCTAATTTAGAGGCAGGCACCCTATTCTTTTTTTCTTTGCAAGAATCATTATTCATCGTTGATTTATTTAAAGTAATTACGGGTATTGGAGAGGATTTAATAGCCGTAATCATCCAGTTTCGGGTTGGATCGCCCTGACGAATCATAGGTACATCAGCCCCGGTCACGTTATCAAAACCATGTTTACTAAGCAAAGAACGCCAATGAGCTATAGGTTTAAAATCACGCAACTCATTCATTTCGTCATTTAGTGAAACACCATTAACTGCATTAAATATAAAATGAGCAAAATGAGCCATAGCCATACTTTCTGAATCTTCATCACCAACATCATGATCAACCAATAAAAACTGACCACCGACGCGCAACACTCTTTTCACTTCTTGCAAAAATCCATCCAGCTTATGTGTAGGAAAATGGTGTATGCCAACATAGCACGTAATAATGTCAGCACTTTGACTAGGAATGTCTTTTAAATGAGGGTTATTATAATTTAATTTCACCGACACATCATACGGAGAGAAAGTACCTGCATCAATGTAATCTCCAAATGAAGGCGATTCAATTGCCGCATAAACCTTGCCTTTTACCTTATAATGCGCTTTAAAGCCTGTGGCAAAACGGCCAGGCGAACCAATTTCTACTACTCCATTTAACGTATTCTTATTAAAAGGCAATAAAACACGTGCTTGCTCACCTAAATCATTTTTAATTGCGTGCAATGATTTTAATTTATTGGCTGTATCAAAAACTACAGAAGGCATCACTTCATATAAACGATGACACAGCTCTTGATAAATTTCCGCATGAGAATCATTATACAGTAGTATATCATCCAACAACGCGTATAATTTTTCAGCCTCTACACGTTGTAACACATGGTTTAAAAATCCTTCAAACGATTTTCGCCATACGCTATTTTCTAACACCATCCGAACATAATCTTTTTCCTTATTCACTTTAAAAACAGGTGTTGAGGCCATATATTTTTGATGAAAACCACTCGTAAATATTTGATGAGGATCAATTGTATTCTTATATGCTTGCGCTTTTTTAGCATAAGGAAACGATTTGGCAAAATCCTCTGGCGAAGAGACTTGTTGATAAGGCAGATAATAAGAGCCGCCTTTTTCTATGGTTAAATGCTGTGCTTCACGCAACCATTTTTTAGCTTGAATCACATGCTTTGGTTGTAATGATTGATTAAAGCAAATGACTAGGGCAAAACGATCTCCATCATGGGTATAGGATAAAGGCGATTGGTTATTCTGCTTAACAAAGCGAATAGACGCATTTAATAAAATGACCTCGTTTTTCGCCAAAATATCACTAAACTCATCTAAAAATTCGGCTAAAGTTTCTCCCGGTAAAAAATATTCTTGCAACCACTCCGCTTCACTTAATGAGGGATTAAATAATGCATTGATTGGTGGCTTCATCACTTCGTTAGTTGTCATAATAGGATTATTATTCAACCCATCATGTAACTCACTATTAAAATAATACATTCGCGCCCAAATTGATCGTCTTGCGATATTTACAAGAATTTGTCGCATGCGCGTGCCATGACTTAATTCTGCAACTAAATTGGGTGTAATCACCGCTTTATTATCGGTTACTACATAACTTTCAGTGAACCCACGTTTGAGGGGTTTTTGAGGGTCAAGATCTAAACGAAAATAATGCATTTTTACACTATCGTTACAACGCATGCTGTCATTGAAGTATTGTACATAATCATGCAGCGAGATAATCATGCTTTCACGTTTGAGCTTTTCATTTTTTGTTAACTGCAATGTAACGCTATAAACAATGCCATATAAGCCTAAACCACCCGTGATATAATGAAACAACTCATCCTCAGGCGTAAGTGTTTTAAGCGCTCCTTGAGTATCAATGATTTTCATAGACAAAATAGTATTGGATAGCATACCTGTTTTATGATCCCATCCATGTATATTTGTTCCAATCGAACCGCCAACAGAAAAAATATTAGATGCTTGCATTACTTTTAATGCCAATCTACTTTTATTAGCAGCTTCTTGTACTTGGAACCAACGCGCTCCCGCACCTACAGTGGCTGTCTCACGTTCCGAATCAATTTCCACGGTGTTAAAATGATCTAAATCAATAATCAATGATGTCTTTCCATTTCCCTCAGGTAAAAATTGTTTTCCTTGACTACGCCCTGCCCCAATAGGAATAATTTGACGTTTTTCTATAATTGATTTTTTTATTAATGCCTGCAACTCTTCAACTGTTTCAGGTTGTTGTAACGATACATTAGGAACATGGTAATAATTCCCTCCCGATCGAACCCCTTTTTCATTAATTTCAGGTGTAAAATAAAACACCACCAACTTAGGAAAAATGAACCCCACAGGACTAGCTAATGTAGCATAAAATCGATTTCCAAACGCCGTTGCATATTTTTTCTGTGCCGCTAAATAAGTTTCTTGTGTTTCCTCCCCTCTAAATAAAATTCTGCCTGCATAGACTAAAACCAAGGTCAAATTCACGGCAAGATCAACTAAGTTCAAACTTAAAAAAAGAAGAAAAAGAAAACGTATTCTTATAAAAATCTCCATTTGCTCTAAAGGCCCTTTGGGCTCTCTAAGATAGAGATTATCAATTCTTCCGGCCGGAATTGTAGAAAAAAAACCAAGAATGTCTTTTATATCGGTTGCAATACTCATTGTGTTCTCTTTAAAAGTTATGGACAAATTTTACATTTGAGCTGACTTCATTTTCTAAAGGCGCTTCTAATTTTTGTAGCGTTTCATGTAAGTTTTTTACCAATACAGCAAATAAACATAACTCTCGTTTATCGCTTATCCCATCACAATAGGTATACAGTAGCTGAACCCCGGGAATATGATTCATTGTTTTTTTCGCACGCATGAAGTTATCTGCTTCATGTGCGTTTAATTCACATTTAACTTGTACCTGATTTTGACCTGCAATTTTTCGTAAGAAAATTCCTTGTTGGGCCAAGGCATTAATAGCTTTAGGAAAATCCGTATATCGTGGTGAGGTTAAACGCGTATAGACAGCGGTGTCATTATTTTTATCTTTGCAATACATATGAGTACCAACAATCTTAATCTCATCCTCCTCCGTTTTAGAATCTAACGAATCCTCAAAGTCGTTCACTGCCTTTTCTAAACTACAAACAAATTGCTCTTTTGCCTGCATCTCGTCAGTGACGCCTTTAGCCTTAAATTTCACTAAAATATCAGTAGTTACCGGTGATGGTTCTTCTCCCTCGCCGGGCTGAAAAATATATTGAAGAGCAGCACCAACCCAACGTTTAGTCCATAAATCTGCAGATAAGCTTTTCCATGAAAACCAATCAACCCAAGTTCGACGCTCACATGAGTTATATTTTAAAGCCAATTGTTCTCGGTGGTGTTTATAGTCATGCTTATAAAAAGGTTGTGTTTGAATTTCCTCAGCATATAATTTGAAGTACTCAGCCATGTGTTGTTGCATTTCACTGCTATTCTTTTTAGGCAAAAAACAATAAAGCAATGCCGCCAAAAGAACTTTAGGCATCAGCTCACCAGTGGTAAAAATAGTAACAAATAAATCCATCACCATATATTCTGATGTTAAAATAGCTTGATCAGAATCATGTTTTCGAGCAAAGCGGTAGGAAAGAAATAATATTCGCCAAATGCTAAAAATTTGCTTTAAATAAGGAAAAGCAAACATTGATTTATCTTCTTGCATCCAATGAGCAAAATCCTCAGATATTTCAACATTTCGCCATTCAGGTGCCGTCATGTAGGACTGATAAAGAAAACGATAATAATTTTTTTTATCCGTTACACTCATCTTTCTATTTAAATTTTCTGTAAAGTTCCCCATTGCCTTTCTATTCTCCACGTATTAATAATTTTACACATTATAAATGACTTTTATTTAAACAACATCCGTAAAAATACGGATGTTGTTTAAATAAAAGTAAGCTGAGAACTATTAAAAACAGAAATGACCTTCTTTAGCAAAGTAACGAGATGAATTGTTAGAGCAAAAATCAATCAAATTATAAAAATTTAGGTGTGAATTTAAAGCCTGTATCCCCCTATATGATATTCGGCTTTGATTGATAAAGCTCAATAATAACCGGAACTTAAGGTGATTTGCACAGCGCCTTGGCCTTCCAGGCACATGAAATAATAGAACTAATTATTTTTTACTAAAGTTATTCTGAATAGTACAAGGCTCTTCTTGATAATTCACAGAGCGACTATTAATTGAAGAATTCGAATTTAAAAATCCACGACGAAATCCAGTAAATGCAGCGGTTTCTCCAGGAACATTTCGAGGCGTTATTTGTGCTTTTTGTGACTTAATATACTCTTCTAATTCTGGTATATTAACAACGGTTTGCATGGCCCCTAATTTAACATCTTCATCGGAGAAGATCTCGCCACACGTTTTTTTCACCTCTGCAGTAAAATTAGTTGCTATATGAGACCAAATAGCTTGAACACCGCTTTGTTTTAATATTTGTAATTGATTATCAATCTCTAATTACATCGTCACGATTATTGATTATCATCAAATAATTAATGTGGGTAGATAAAATATTGGGGAAGTATCGCACGATACAATCACGTTTATGTTGACCCTATATTCAGGATTTTGAGTTATAGCCAAGCTTATTAATTTCTGTCGATTTTGATGTAAGCTCTCCAGAAAATACGCTATATAAAGTATCACTCATTATTGTCAAGAATAATTAATTCTATTATTATAAAAAATCCATTTTACGCGATTGTAAGGCTCTAAATAGTTCTACAACTTTATCTGAATCCTTATCACTTAATAATATTTTAAAATCATCTAAGTCTAATTCAGCTAACTGTTCAAACGCTATATCATGTTCTCTTAATCGTATCAAACCACGATCATCATTTAATAATATTTCAAGTTTTAAGTAGCCAGAAGACGATTCGGCCAACCACTTTAACTGCTCAAAAATTAGACCGTTATCATGCATAAAACGGCGCGTAGCTTCAAAATTATTTAAAACAATCGCCAAGACATCGAGAGGTAATGATAAACATAGCTTTTGCGTTAGCTCACACGGATTGGAGAATTTTTTATTAAATAATCCAAGAGATATTTGCAATGATTTTTCACTATTATTCTTTTCTACTATTTTACCAACGTGCAATACAATTACGCCACAGATATTCGCTAAACTATCAAAAAGATTATTAATATTTGCTATATGCTTATAAATGTCCATAACAAGTTGCAATTGACGTTGAATATCATCAACTGCTATACCCGACTCCAATTTACGTTCGAGCCCCCTTTTAAGAATGTAGACATCATCTAACGAAAACTGTTTAATAAGAAAACTATTAAAAGGCTCTAATAGAACAGCCGCTTTATTTGCGTTAGAAAAAAGTGCAGTAAATAATAAGCGCTCTGGAGTAGGTAAAATTAATCCTTTTTCTGTATTATCAATACTATTTGTAGTTTGTAGATTTCTGGGGGATAAGGGGTCTGAGGAAAACGAAACCGTATTATTTTTTGTATTAGTACGGAATAAGTTCTTTAAGCTTCGCCAGCCATGTTGAAAAATATTTCCTCTAGTTTCTTGTGTAATTTGCATCATTTTATCATCCACCACTATGTTAGGTATGGTTTGAATTCAATAATACCATTATTTGCATACCACTAATTGTTCCTCATCTCGCCATTTAGCAAATTACGTCCATTCTTTTTTTTATTAATATGCATCAATAGCTCCAAAGTGCTCCTCCAATACAGGTAATTAAAAGAGGATTTATTTACTCATCCTGTGCCGTATTTTTTAAGTTGTGTCCCATGGTGAGACGAAACAATCTGGATTTATCAAAACGTCGTAGCCAGTAGCAATTTTATTTTTTATTCTAATTGTTTTTTATTCTAAAAGACAATTATTTACACATTTTTTAATGAAGCAGCTACACTTAAAGAGAAGTGAATTTATTTATAACAAGGAGGTCACATGTTATACTGGGCGTTAGTATTTCTTATTATCGGGCTAATTGCCGGCTTTTTTGGATTTAGAGGGGTTGCCTCAACAGCAACGACAATGGCTAAAGTATTATTCTTTTTATTCTTGGTGCTTTTTGTCATCTTACTCATATCCAGCTTATTTAACGGAGGCCCGGTAGTCGTGGCACCCGGAACTCCCGTAGTCGCACCTTAAGTATCCTTTCTTGAGGGAATTTGTTACTGCTCAGATAACAAATCCCCTCAAATCATTATAACCAGTACAGTCTAACAAAAAGATACAATAAACTCATTCCTACCACAGGAACAACTAAAAAACCTAAAAAGATATAAAATTGAATTCTATTTTCAGCTGATTTTTTATAAAAATTTAGAAATTTATTTAATAATGACATTGATAACTTACACCTATAGTTGGGTAAACAGTCGTGCTATTCATTATACTGAAGAACTGTTTTAAGTCTAATTAGAAAACAACTTTAATAGCCGCCCCCTATTCCATTCATTTTCATGTAGCTATTCCTGCTCAGTTTCAACCCATTGAAAAATAATACATATTTTCATGATTAAAAAAATATCGTCGTACATTATTTTTTATTAATCCTGTAAATAATTTCATCCTGAACGCAATGAATGATCTTCTAGATACGGCACTGAGCCTGATTCAGGAGATCCTTCACTGCGTTCAGGATGACGTGGTTTTTCACCGGGAATTGCTTATTTCATGCCTTTTATTTGACTTGGTCGCCAAAAACAAAAACATACTCTATGCTTACATGATGATCATAGAGATTTTAAAATGCATTAAACAATGCATTTGCGAACCATTTGAGTCAATTACAAACATTAAGGGAACAAATGAACTTCAAAGGATTTGAAGTATCCACTTTAAAAGCAAAAAAATGGGATGCTTTTTTTATTGCAAAGAACAGTCCTTCTAACAACGAGCAAGACGCTTTAATCGAGCTCACTGAACATCAATCAATCACGAACCCTGCAGCATCCAATGACCTCATAATTCCCTACAAACAGAATTCATTTTCTTTTTTTCCTATTAAAAATAATAAACCTCAATTACCCCCGGTTGTAAATCCTCCTAAAATAATAAAAAAAATCACAATACTGCCAATAATAGCCCCTTCAAATAAAATACAACCAAATACACCCATCATTAAACCATTAAAAGAAAAAGAGCGAGACCATACTATTAAAAGACAACAGTATTTAAGAACAAAAAAATTAAATAGTGTTCGTGTTTATAAAAAGGAGCAATGCAAGGCCTATAAAACCCGCTTAAAAAAACAACATTACTATTTATATTACTGGGTGCCACTGATGAAAAAAATAAATCGCCCTCATGATAGTTTTGAGCGCTCAATAAACCATTATCATTTTTTTCCTAGCGTAAACAGTTTAGTTCCAAAAGAATATGTGGACGACTCTGTTCATATTAGAAATCAAGCCAAACGCATAAGGAATTTAAATTAAATCACTCTGATTTATTGGATTATTTAACCTATAGGTATTTTTTAACTTTATGATATGATTAGCTAAGACATGGAAGCCAACTTTACACTTATATGATTACATCAACATTTGATGTTCCGCTACAAGGCATTGGACAGCTGCTTGTAAACGAACAACTTTTAAACAAAAAGCAAGCATTACAACTATATCAAAACGCGTTAAAAGAACAATGTTCTTTTATTCGCTACGTGGTTACACATCAGATTTTAAGCGCAAAACAAATCGCATTGATTGTGGCCCAGCACTTTGATGTGCCGATGGTGGATATAGATACTATTTCTATTGATTCACTGCCCATCAATGTACTTGATGAAACATTAATTCAATATCATCAAATGATTCCTCTCGTGCAAAACAATAATCATTTATTCATCGCAACCGATGATCCAGGAAAATACACATCACTTAAAGAAATTCAATTTCATACCGGGCTTGAAGTTCATCCTGTCGTGGTAGAAAGCGACAAATTAGCAGCGCTAATACAGCAATTAATAGTTCTTAAAGAAACAAAAAATACCACAAAATCAGCTCTCGAACTGTTTACTAAACAGCAACCCGATAAAGAGTTAAGCACCAATACCACAACGGATGATAAACCCATCATTAAGCTCGTTAATCAATTACTGTTAGATGCCATACAACAAGGGGCATCCGATATTCATTTTGAATGTTACGAACAATTATATCGAATTAGATTAAGAAAAGATGGCATATTATACGAACTCAAAGCGCCGCCATTAAGTTTAGCGATACGTATTCTAGCACGCATCAAGATATTAGCTAACTTAGATATTTCAGAGCGACGTCTGCCGCAAGACGGTTATTTTAAAATGTATTCCACAGAATTTAGAGTTAATATTTGCCCGACCATTAATGGTGAGAAAATAGTTATTCGAATTTTAGACGCTCATAAAATTCAATGCACCATGGATGAATTAGGGTTTAACAATGTGCAAAAAGAGCTATTTCTAGCAGCACTCGCAAAACCACAAGGCATGATTTTAATTACTGGCCCAACAGGCAGTGGCAAAACACTAACGTTATATAGCGCGCTTAGTCTTTTAAATACCCCCGCGGTTAATATTACAACCATAGAAGATCCTGTCGAAATCAAATTAGAAGGGATTAATCAAGTTGCAATTAACCCTAAAATAGAATTCAGCTTTGCTCAAGCTCTTCGTTCGTTTTTACGCCAAGACCCTGACATTATTATGATAGGCGAGCTAAGAGATGACGAAACAGCGCAGATGGCCATTAAAGCCGCTCAAACCGGACATTTAGTTTTATCGACCTTACATACTAATAGTGCTGTAGATACATTAAGTCGTTTAATGAACATGGGCGTATCTGCATTTAATATAGCGCATTCACTCACATTAATTATTGCTCAACGATTAGTAAGAACGCTATGCCCCTATTGTAAAGCACCAAGAACTAACACTAAGGCATCAGCTATTCCTAATTCCTTATCTAGTGAGCATGATGAATTTATTTCATATAAAGCAGTGGGATGCAGCGAATGTAACTCAGGCTATAAAGGACAAATTGGTTTATACGAAGTACTGTCTTTAACAAAAAATCTTAGTCAGATGCTAATAAAGGGAAACAGCTCGTTTGATTTATTAGCCCACGCGCAAAAAGAAGGAATGCTCACTCTTTATCAAACCGGTTTAGAGCAAGTAAAACGGGGTATCACAACCATCGAAGAAATTAACAGGGTCGTAACGGACTAACGATATGAAACCAACCTTTGCAACCCTACCCTCATTTTCCTATAAAGGAATTAATAAGTATGGTGAACAATTAATCGGCGATATTAAAGCTATTAATATCATGACAGCGAAAAACGAATTACGTAATCGCGGGATTCTTGTTAAAAAAATAAAACCACAAAGAGTAGTGCCTTATTTTTTTTCGACCCGAACAATTACCTCAATCGATATAATGCATTTGTTCCGACAACTAGCAACCATGACTCAAGCAGGAATACCATTGCTTCATTGCTTGGATGTCACCGCTCAAAGCCAAAACAATAAAAAGTTCTCTTATTTACTAGAGCACATTAAAAATAATATTGCCTCAGGGTTAACACTCGCTGAAGCCTTAGCGAGTTATCCTCAATATTTTAATAACTTTTTATGTACTCTAATTCAGGCTGGTGAAGAGTCGGGGACTTTAGATATTATGTTAGATAAAGTCGCCCGTTATAAAGAACAAATAGAAAACATTAAAAAGAAAATAAAAAAAGCACTCACGTATCCTTGTGCCCTTTTAGTCATTGCTTTTTTAGTTACCACGGGCTTACTACTTTTTGTAATACCTCAATTTGAATCTTTATTTAATGAATTTAATGCGCCATTACCTCTACTCACCCAAAGTATTTTAAATGGGTCACGATGGTTACATGCTTATTGGTATTATGTATTAACAGGATTAGGCGCATTAATTATCGCATTCATATACAGCGCCAAACAATGGGCATGGGTAGAGCAATGGGGCGATACGCTCTTATTAAATAGCCCTATTATAGGAGCTATAGTAAAAAAAACAGCTATTGCGCGAATGGCCAGAACTTTATCTATTATTTTTGCCGCAGGCCTACCTTTAATTGATGCGTTGCACTGTGTAGCCCATGCAACGGGCACACGTACATTTACTAGAGCAATTCATCATATCAGAGAAGAAATCACCGCCGGACACATGCTACATCAAGCGATGCAGCATACCCAATTGTTTCCCCATATGGTGATTCAAATGGTGGCTATTGGTGAAGAATCCGGTACCTTAGAAAAAATGCTAGGAAAAATAGCAGACTTTTATGAAGAAGAAGTCGATAATGCTCTAGATACTTTAAACAGCTTATTAGAGCCAATTATTGTATCGATTATAGGCTTAATTATTGGCGGCCTTGTACTGGCTATGTATTTACCCATATTTAAATTAGGTTCCATCATATAACGCTTTTTAAGGTAAAAAATGATCTTTGAACTCATTAGCGAACACTCTTGGTTTATCTATTTATACATTGGCGTATTTTCTTTATGTGTTGGAAGCCTGCTAAACGTCATTATTCATCGTCTGCCCATCATGTTACAAAGTGAATGGCAACAACAATGCTGTACCCTATTAGAAATAGAAAAACCCAAGGATGAACAGCCTCCTATTAATTTATTTGTACCGCGCTCTTTTTGCCCGCAATGCAATAGCACGATTAAATTTTGGCAAAACATTCCAGTGCTTAGCTATTTATTGCTCAAAGGAAGATGTTATAGCTGTAAAAACTCTATTGCATACAAATACCCATTGATTGAATTAGGTACAATGATACTGTCATTACTTGCCTGTGCCCATTTTGGACTTACACTACCATTAATTTTTGCATTACTTGCATTATGGCTTTTAATTCCACTTTTTTTTATTGATCTAGAGCATCAACTATTGCCCGATGGTTTAACATTAAGTTTATTATGGTTAGGACTTATTGCTAATACCTCTTCGCTATTTACCTCATTACCCAATGCCGTTCTTAGTGCGGCGGCTGCTTATTTAAGTTTGTGGTTATTTATTAAACTCTTTTATTTAATCACTGGCAAAATTGGTATGGGGCATGGCGATTTTAAATTATTTGCCGCTTTTGGTGCCTGGTTCGGTTGGCAATCATTGCCGTTTATTCTTTTATGCTCTTCATTGCTAGGCACTATCGTGGGTGTAATTTATCTTTCTTTAAAAAAGAAAGATAAAGATACTCCAATTCCATTTGGCCCATTTTTATGCACATCAGCTATTATTTATCTTTTTATCGGTACTCAGTTAATCCAAAGTTATTTGAATTTCTTTTTTTTGTAATTGTATTCATCACGTTTACAATACATTAATTGAGACGGTTTGTAGAATCTGGATATGGATTGCAATATACCACTTCTTGGAACATTGCGAGCACCATTCGAAGGCCGGTGACACTCATGCATAGGTTAAATATTGGCACCAAGGTATCCATTAGGCATTGTAACAATGGATGTCTGGACTCTGTTTTTAGCGGTTTAAGAATAGGAAAACACGTTTTTAGTTCATGCTGTACTTGTTGATAATTTTTATGCCTGTTTACGTGTTCTTCATAGGTAATTTCGTTGTGGTTTCCTAACATCACCGCTTTATCATATTCCTTTTGTTTTTCAAGAGACAATATTGACTTTTTAAAATGGAAAAAACGATTGTTTTGTACTACCGGCTTGGCTAATATAGCTACAATTTCAGGATCGTTGACAAGATAAGGGCTGCGTTGACCTATTGTTCCAGCTTCTATAACACGAGCTAAATCGTGCTTACGCTCATACTGATGCAATTGGTACGGTGGGATAATCGTTGGAATTGTATATCCAGAGCAATTGTTCTCATGGTTAGGATCAGTGAATGAGATGGCCAATTTGTTATATTGCTTGGGTTCGTGCATAAAACAAAGATTCTTGTTTTTTTGTGCACGATCTAGGTCAAAAGTATAACCTAAAAAATGCATCATATGTACGGAGTCGCTGCTTAGTAAATTTGAACCATTATATATTTGTTGAAAACAAGAAAAAAAATCAGCAAATCGATGATCAAAATAGGTAACTGTTTGACGGTGACTTATAAAACCAATATTAACTTGCTTAGCATAAAACATGTCCGCACTATCCAAAATATCAGCTGTCGATAACATGGACACGTGCTCAAGAACAATTAATTTTTTAAATATAGATCTCATAGCAGTTAAAGTATGTTCTGCATAACGCGTCATAAAAGGTATACCCACATAAAAAGAAAGCGTGTCGCTCTGAATTTCATTTCTCCGATCACAAAAATACTTTAATATACGATTTTTTTGTTCACCGCTGTACGCTGCATCATCTAACATCAATATATTAGTTACTGTTGTACGAGCACTACATTGCCAGGATTTTAATTGATTGGGTGTTAATATTGCTGCGGGGGCTTTTAAGCCACAATATTCTAAGGCAAGTCCAGCGATCCATTGATCACTACACCCTTCTGCTAATTTATCGGGGCTTAATTCACCAATTAATAACACGTAAGGATCATCGTTAATCATCTCATGAAATTTATTAATTGTTTTTTGCAGTTGCTTTAAAAAATCTTCAAAAGCGATGTATTGAAGATTTTCTACCATTTTATAGGCTATTTTTCTTGCAATAAGCGTAATCTGACTCTCCGCCCAATCAGTCAAATACTCTATATTGGGTGGGCTAAAAAACAAAGGTAACGTAGTGGGAAATTGAATACCTAACTTCTTAGCCATTGCCTTTATATTCTCAGGTAAGTATCGCACAAATCAACCTTATCGATCTAAAAAAAATCATATTAATATAAAAACATGCTATTGTTCAATTTTAATTTAGTAGCGCTGCGAAAAAATATGCGTGATTTAAATTAAATCATTCGTAATTGATTTGCGACATTTATCGCTTTTTATTAAATAGCGTCATAATAGCACGCATAGAATCACGCACTACTTGGCGTACCACTTGCCTAAATAACGTATTTTTAGAAATGGTCCGAATCATTTGTAACAAAGACGATGAGCGACTATCCTCTGTTTTAGAGGACGAGCTCTTGTTTTGTTTTGTACTGTCGTCGCTACTCCCTAACATATCCTTTGCCGAAACGCGCTGCACCTTTTGAGAGTAATGAGCATATAATTTAGATGAATTAATACACTGCTGTATTTCAAAGTGTGTTAATACGCCCATGCGCGATTCGGGCGCCCTTATCCGACACTGAATCAATGGAGTAGGGACTCCTTTTTCGTCTAAGCCACAAACCAGTGCCTCACCTATGCCTAAAGCGGTCAACGCCTGTTCTGTATTATAATAGTTCGATAAAGGGAAATTTTGCGCCACTAATTTCATCACCGTTCTATCTTTAGCGGTAAATGCCCGTAAGGCATGTTGTATTTTTAAACCCAGCTGACTTAAAATATTTTCAGGTATATCGTTTGCTGTTTGCGTACAAAAAATAATGCCTATGCCCTTCGATCGGATTAATTTTACTACCGTATCTAATAAATTGAGCAATACTTTATTCGCATTACGAAATAACAAATGCGCCTCATCAATAAACAAAATTAACTTAGGTTTCTCTACATCCCCTACTTCGGGCATTAATCGATAAACATCACTGAGTAACTTCAACATAAATGTAGAAAATACAGCGGATTTATCTTGCATCGTCATTAATTGCACTATTGAAATAACACCTAATCCAGCGCTGGTTTGATTAAGCAAGTCCATTACATTAAATGCAGGCTCACCAAAAAAATCAGCTCCTATTTGAGCATCTAATGTGATTGTTTTACGTAGTATTGTTCTTAAAGAAACAACAGATACATTGCCGTAAGAACGCTCCAATTCAGTTTGCCCTTTATTTGTTTGCGCAAATAAAAGAAAATTCTTAAAATCATCCAAGGTAAGCAAAGGAATTTTTTGCGCTTGTGCATACTCGAATAACACGGCCAATACGCCTTCTTGCGTATCATTTAAATCTAAAAGACGGGCAAAAAGCGAGTTACTGAGTTCAGAAATAAGTGCGCGTACAGGAACACCTTGTACTGATTCGCCTAAAGCTAATAATTCAACGGGAAAGCCCCTGGGTGTAAAAGGTAAATTCAACGAGTGATTGCGAGCTATTAATGCATCGCTCAAAACACCAGGCATCGCCAATCCTGAAATATCACCTTTAACATCCATCACTAAAGAAGGTACACCTTGGAGCGACAATTGCTCACATAATGCTTGTATTGTTTTTGTTTTGCCGCTGCCAGTAGCCCCGGCAATTAATCCATGCCGATTTAAAGAGTGCAAAACAAGATGTACTGCGCCATCAGCAATTAACTGCCCATCAACAACAATGCCTCCTAAATCAATCGAAGGCAAAGTATTCATTTTATAAAAAGCACGCAACTCATCATACATGATGTTTATCTCACATGGATTAACCCAAGATTATTAACTAATAACCCACTCAATTTGCTCTTTTAAATCAATATTAAGATAGGAAAGCTCTTCTAATTCTTTGTTTAAAAATACATTATCGTGAATATTTTGTTGTTGATGTATTTGAATTAGCTCATCTCTGCGCTGATGCAACCAACTAATTTGCGGCGTAAATAAATGCAATATGCCTTCCACCCACTGATCTAATATGTGCCAATAAGGCTCATCCACTAATTGCATTTTAAAGCGCTTAAGAACAGCAGATGCATGTGTTGCATCATACCAAATTTCAGAAGTAACCCATCGATTAACAGTAAATAAACGTATAGGCATCCCCTGTTGGTTCATCCCAATTGCAATAAGATGAGTCATAGGATTATCAATATATTTATCCCAGTCAGCTAGGGCTGCTGGTTTGATGTGTTTGGGAATGTGTTTATAACGTAAAAAACAATGAAAATGCCCATGTTCGGTAGTATCGTAGTCCTCACGATGACAATGATAAAAATATTGAGCACCACTGCTTTTATCAATGCGATCACCTTTAGGGTAATGGCTCATATGTTCATGTTGCGTGTGGTCTTGCAGTGTATAGTGAAGAATATTTTTACCTTCACTGGTACTCATTTTCTGTTGTGCCTCAAGTACTTGAGTTGCATAGCCTAAATATTTTTTCTTATACCATTTAGACAATTTCGGTAAAATAAAATCGGTAGTCCTTTGCATAATAGTACGTCACAAAAAGAAAGAGGCAGCTCAAGGCTACCTCTTTAATTGAAAGAATCAAATTATTCAGCGCTGCCTTGGCAACCTGTACAACCAGTGCTTCCCGCACATCCAGCGCTGCCAGTGCTGCCGCTGCAACCACTGCATCCTTTGCAATCAGTACCAGCACCTTTACAACCAGCGCAAGGAACAGTAGTCGTTGCAGATGGAACCGCATCATCAGCATAAGCTACAGACATTACAGGAGCAGCAGTTAACGCAGTTAAAAGAGCAGCAACAGCCATTGTTGATTTTTTCATATTCATACTTCCTTGATAGTTAATAGAATTTGTTTGATACTTTAAAATAGTAGCAAACAAATTTCTTTTTTTCTTCCTTTTATAAAAATTATTTTTGCGCCAACTCTTTTTTAGAAACACTTAAGAACAATTTATCAAGCAAACGAGTGCTGCAAATACGTTTTAAAAAAATCATTAAATGTGCAGGTACTGTAACCGGATACTTTGCTTTCGGCTTATTAGACTCTATTGCATGAACTAAACACTTAATTACTGCAGCAGGTTTTTTAGTAAACATTGAGTCGGCTTTTTTTTGTTTGTACTCATGCAACATACTTTGATATTGCGAAGAGAAATGACTTTGAGCGATATCAATATCTTTTAGTGAATGATCAATCACATTATCACGAAACTTACTTTCAATAGGCCCTGGTTCTATCGCAATTACTTGTATTCCTGATGAATCGAGCTCTAATCGTAACGTATCACAAAGACCTTCAACAGCATATTTTGATGCATTATAAGCGCCGCGAAAAGGCATGCTAATGATGCCTAATATCGAGCTAATATTAATAATTCGACCATGCCCTTGTTTGCGCATGATTGGAATAGCTAGGTTAGTTAACTCAAGCAAACCAAAAACATTCGTCTCAAATTGTTTTCTTAATAAATCACGACTAATATCTTCTAATGCTCCGGCTTGCCCATAACCGGCATTGTTTATCAATACATCCAAACGACCTGAAGTTTGTTCCATTACTTGAGCAAAAGCATTATTAATTGAAAAAGAGTCACTAACATCTAGCTGTATTGCCTCTATATTCAAAGCGGCAAGCTTTAAAACATCCTCTTCTTTTCGGCATGAGGCAATCACCCGATGCCCTTTATTTTGCAAAAAAAGAGCAGATTCAAAACCTATACCGGAGGAACAACCTGTAATTAAAATTATTTTTTCTTGCATTCTGGCTCCATTCAATAAGCAAAAACTCAGTAACGATAAGTAGTGATACTATTAAGTTTAATCTTGCGGACTATGCAACTCAGCAACAATAGCATCTACATCAGCCGCAAGTGCTTGTTGGGCCAGTTCTTTTAATGCAGACTCAGGAATAGTGCCTGCATCCGAATAAATAATGATTCCTTTTTTAAAAATCATTAAATGAGGAATGGAACGAATTTCAAACAAATCAGCTAACTCCTTCTCTTCTTCGATATTTACTTTTGCAAAGAAAATAGAGGGATATTGTTCTTCAATTTGTTCGTAAACGCGTAAAAATTGTTTGCACGGAGCACACCATGCAGCCCAAAAATCTACAAAAACAACTTCATGCGCACTAATGCACGATTGAAACTGAGCACTCGTAACCTCATGACACGACATATTACTTCTCTTCATCCAGCGCTTGAACGATGCGATCAAAGATCTGGCTTACGCTTCCTGTACCCATAACCGTATGAAATTTAGGCGCCTGTTCATTCGTGCTTTCTGCTTCAGTTTTATAATAATCAATTAATGGTGCTGTTTGTTGATGATACACATGTAATCGATTTTTAACCGTTTCTTCTTTATCATCATCGCGCTGAATTAAAGGCTCATCGGTTTCATCATCTAAACCTTCCGTTTTAGGCGGATGGTTATGAATATGGTATACACGACCAGAAGGCTGATGAATACGTCGCCCACTAATGCGTTGCACAATTTCATTATCATCCACGGCAATTTCAACCACATGATCCAAATAAATCCCGGCTTTTTTTAAGGCATCCGCTTGCACCAATGTCCTAGGAAAACCATCAAAAAGAAAACCATTCGCACAATCTGCACTGGTTAAACGTTCTTTAACCAAGCCAATAATAATATCATCAGAAACTAAACCACCCTCATCCATTACTTTTTTGGCACTTAAGCCTAAAGCGCTACCCGCAGCAATAGCGGCTCGTAGCATATCACCTGTAGATATTTGAGGAATTTTATAACGTTCAATTAAACGTGATGCTTGAGTTCCTTTACCTGCACCGGGTCCGCCTAAAAGCATTAATCGCATTAAAAACTCCTATTTTAAAATAAATATAATTTTGAAGTATACTAAAGTATCCTGACTTTTCTACTGTTTAGTCTATTTTTTTCATTAAAACCAACTTCTTTGATTTAACGAGCCTTGGCATGACCTTAATTGAGCTTCATATACGTGCGAACGTGCTTTAACTTTTCTTGCTACTTGAATTAACCATGGTTTTTGCAAGTACGTTTTCCGTTGATATCCCCCAACCCCTTCATGATAAGCCAGGTATAAAGGATAAGCATCATTGCGCGGAACGCCGGCTCGACGATATGCACCATTTGCATACCAACCAATAAAATCAATTCCATCACCGAAATAATCTCGTGAAGAAAATACATTACCGTTAGCTCGTTTATACTCTTTCCACGTACCGTTTAATGCTTGCGCATAACCATAGGCAGTAGTCGGTCTTTTGCCTGGGAAAAACCATAAAAATGTTGTGCGTGGTGGCCTTGCGCGCGCTCGAAACTTCGACTCTTGATGAACAATGGCCATTTGTACCGGAACAGGCACTTTCCAACGTCGCTCTACATCTTTCGTATCGCGATACCACTGCGGGTATTCTTTAAACATATGGCAGATATTATCAATATTAGAAGGCGGCTGCTTCACACACGAGGTCAATGTTAATGCCAGAGCACTAATCAAATAAATCTTTAGTTTCAATAAAGTACATAAATAGTTCTTTAATTTCATGAGATCATCTCAAAAATAAAAGAGTCATGTTAACAAATATATTCACTTGCATCCATGCCTTTCCCTAACTATGATAGCAATCTCATTTACAAGGATAATTTTATGAGCGTTTTAGTTTTTGATATTGAAACCATTCCCGATATTGCCGCAGGACGAACCTTATATCATCTTGAAGGTCTGTCTGATAGCGATACAGCGAAAGCGATGTTTGCTTTAAGACGAGCCAAGGTCGGCAATGAATTTCTTCCTCATTATCTACAAAAAATTTGCGCCATATCCGTTGTACTAGTACATGGTGCACAAATTAAGGTATGGTCTTTAGGCGATGAACACTCCGATGAACAAGAGCTCATCCGTCGCTTTTATGCTGGAATTGATAAACATACACCAACGCTCGTCAGCTGGAATGGAAGTGGGTTTGATTTGCCCGTACTGCATTATCGCTCACTCGTGCATGGCATCTCAGCACCTACCTATTGGGAAAGCGGAGAAAACATGCAGCATTTTCGCTGGAATAATTATTTAAGTCGCTTTCATTATCGCCATATTGATTTAATGGATATTATTGCAGGCTATCAAAATAAAGCCTTTGCACCTTTAGACGATATTGCAACTTTGCTTGGGTTTCCAGGAAAAATGGGCATGAGCGGTTCAAAGGTTTGGGAGCAATTTCAGCAAGGTGACCTTGCCAAAATTCGTAATTATTGCGAAACCGATGTATTAAATACTTATTGCGTTTATTTAAAATTTGAATTAATTCGTGGCGTCATTAGTAACGAGGAATATCTACATCACATTGAACTGCTTAAAACCTATTTAAGAGCGGAACAAGAAAAAAGCCACATCCAGGAGTTTCTAAACAAAATGTGTTAATTTTAACCTTTTGATTGTATACTATATCAATTCCAATCTTTTTCTAACTAATAAAGAGCACTATGTCTCAGCCCCTTATCGCCATCTCACGCAAACAAGCATTTATATTTGCTGCTTTTTTAGTGTTATATGAGTTTTTAACTTATATCGCTAACGATATGATCATGCCTGGCATGCTTGATGTGGTGCATTCATTTAATGCTCCTGAGTCGATGGTTGCGACGTCTCTTACTGTTTATATGCTTGGAGGAGCCAGCTTACAGTTATTGCTTGGCCCTCTTTCTGATGCATATGGCCGACGTCCTGCGATGTTAGTTGGTGCCGCTCTTTTTTGTATTTTTACCGTAGGAATTGCCTGTGCGCACTCAATGGATCAATTTCTAACGGCACGCTTTTTCCAAGGCACCGGCTTGTGCTTCATTACCGTCATTGGTTATGCCACTATCCAAGAGCTATTTGATGATATGGATGCCATTAGAATCATAGCACTCATGGCCAATGCCTCTATATTAGCACCATTACTTGGCCCACTTTTAGGTGCGGTAATTATTCATTTTTCTTCCTGGCAAATGATTTTTATTATGATTGCATGTGCCGCAGTAATCACCTTATGGGGGCTATGGTTTTCTATGCCTGAACCCCTGGGGCAAATAACGACCAAAGGACACCTCATAGCCAAAACACCATTTACGCCTCGTGCTATTTTTAAAAATTATGCTACCCTCTTACGCAACAAAACATTTTGTTTTAGCTTGTTAGCTATTAGCATGGCAGGTATTCCCTGTATATCGTGGATTGCGCTGGCCCCCATTATTTTCATTTCCGAAGCCAAACTAAGCGTCATAGAATACGGTTTATGGCAATTACCTGTTTTTGGCGCAACGATTATTGGCAATTGGGTTTTGCATCATTTAACTTATAAATACAGTATCGAAAAAATCGTCTTTATCGGAAGTATTTTTGCAACGTTTGGCGCGATACTAATGGCCTTTATCCCCTATTTTTATGGCAATCATTACTATTATTTATTACCAGGCGTCATCATTTATTTTTTCTCATTAAGCATTATTCATGCGCCAATGAATCGTTTTTGCTTGTATGTAACCAATGTGAGTAAAGGTACGGCCTCTGCACTTATTAGTCTTAGCAGTATGATCATCAGCGCTCTGGGAATTGAACTAGCTAATAAAGTATACGAGCACCATCTCAATTACTATTTCGGCTTTTTTAGTCTTATTACGATCATTCTTTTTCTTATTTTTATAGCGATTGGGTTTAGTTTTAATACGCAGGCAAAAGAGTCTGAAAATAGAACATAATTATGGTAATAATATTGATGCTAACTCGCCATCAAATCAAATGCATTCATAAAATTAGAGCTTACGCGTGAACGTTTACAACATAAATATAATATGAGTGCTCTCTAAATCACACTCATATTTTTTAAATAGCTTTTTGCGCAGGATGCGATTCTTTTAAGACAAATAAAGCGATTAATAAACTTGCTAGAAAGCACAACGGCATGACTAATAATGCTTTTTGATAACTTTCTATACTGTATACATGTACGCCGTTAACTAAACGCCATGAATTGCTGTGCTGTAATAAATAACCAACAAAAGGCTGAAATAAAGCCCCGCCAATTAATACGGATAAATTATTAAAACCAGAAGCCGTACCGACTAATTCTGGTGGATTATTTTCTTTTACCACGGCAAAGCTGACTGTTTGTCCACCAGCGCCTAATCCTAAAACAAAACAAACAACATACGTCCACGAATAACTTAAATCTGGCCAATAAAGAAGTAATAATGTCGCCGTTAAGCCCAGAGTCGCACTCAGCATGAGCGCAATACGCCTGCTTTCAATTGTGTCACTTAACCAGCCAAGTAAAGGACTCCCAACACCAATTCCCAACCAAATCATGCTGCATAATCCTGAAGCATTGATCACACTAATAGCAAATTTTTCCTGTAAATACGGCACACCCCATAAGGCAGCAAATACGGCTATTGGCGTCCAAATAGCAAAAGCATACCCCCCTATAATCCAGGTATAGCTGTGTTTGCATACAGCAATTAATCGCTTCCACTCATCTTTTAAATAATGCGTAGGCGTAGGTTGGTTTTGTTGATGAGGGTAATCTCTAATGAATACCCAAAAAAATCCAGCCAAAATAAACCCTACTGCGGCAAGAAGAAAGCTCGCATTTCGCCAGCCCACCATGCTGATAAGTGAGGCCAAGGGGATTTCACCGAACATAGCACCAATGGAGCTCATTAGTTGCGCCACACCCGCTAAAATAGCAAAATAATAAGGAGGAAACCAACGCGATAAAAGAACCAATACACCAATAAAAGAAAAAGCCGAGCCTATGCCAATTAAAAAACGTCCAATCGAAGCGGTTACAATACTGTCAGTAGAGGCAAAAAAAGCAGAGCCTGCAGCACATAAAATAATAGCAAAAGTCATTAATTTACGCGGACCATAGCGATCATAGAGCACGCCTGCGGGTAATTGTGCAGGCGCATAAGCATAAAAGTAAAACGCTGAAATAAAACCAAAGCCTTCGCCAGACACACCAAATGTTTGCATCATGGATTCGGCCATTACACTAGGAGCAACTTGTAAAATAAACTCATATAAATAGAATGAGGCCGCCAAAAAGAAAATAAAATAAGACATTTTCAAATTGCTGCGCTCACATCCACTGGTGCTATTAATATATTGGGCACTCAATATAGTCACTCCTAATAAGTACAATCAAATCTGTGTTTTTTTAATGCATGTTTATCTTGGCACTAAACCGTTCATTAAAGCGTAGAGGGATTCAATTTGTCAACATTATTTTACTTTGCACCAACAATTTCCGGTAAAAAACCACGTCATTTTGAACACTCAAACAACTTGGTTTGCCTACATGCGGTGCTTTATGTGCAGCACCCAGACGATCTCAAATCGAGATTCAAACTGGATACAAAGCGCCTAAAATCGCTGGCTTTTTTGCACCGGTAATACTACTTAAATCTACTGGGGTGCGATTGATTGTTTGACACGCTAACCAGGCAAACATCATTGCCTCTAAATAATCAGGATTAATATTTAAATCGACTGTACTCGCGACCAATACATTAGGCAATAATTGAGATAAATAAGTATGCAACTGTGTATTATGAGTTCCCCCACCACACAAGTATACTTTTTTAATCGCAAGCCCGCTCTCAAGAATGCTATTACCAATACACGATGCGGTTAACGCCAAGAGCGTGGCTTGAATATCTTGAGGATTAAACTCTTTGGGTAGTAGCGTTGCCAACCATGATAATGAAAAATACTCTTTGCCGATGCTTTTAGGCGGTAACTCTTTAAAAAAAGGATCCGCCAACATCGCACGAAGAAGCTCAGGAAGGACTCTTCCTTGTGCTGCCCAAGCACCTTGGGCATCGTATTCTTTATTAAGATGCTTATTAATCCATGCATCCATTAAGCAATTTCCAGGCCCAACATCCCAGCCAATAGTCGACTGACTTGGCGCCAAAAGCGTAACATTGGCAATCCCGCCAACATTAACTAAAGCTATAGCTTCATTAGTGTGCGACACGAGTTCTTGATGGTACAACGGAGCAAAAGGCGCTCCTTGTCCCCCATTAACTAAATCACGCATGCGAAAATCCGCAACCACTTCAATTCCAGTGAGCTCTGAAATAGTATGAGGACATCCTAATTGCAAAGTATAAGGAATTGCTCCCATCGCATCATGGCACACCGTTTGTCCGTGACTGCCAATAGCCCTAATCACTTGTGCATCAACCTTACTTTCATCTAAAAGCTGCTGTACTGCGCGCGCAAATTCTCGTCCGACCAAAACATGCAGCTGACAAAAAGTCGTTAAATTTATCTGCTGCTCATTAACAAGTTGCGTTAATAAATGATGTACTTCATCACTGTATTTAAGCGTAACGCCATGAATAAGGCGATTTAAGGGCATGTCAACTAATGCGGCATCAATACCATCCATACTTGTACCAGACATTAAACCAATATATAAACTCATCACTTACTCACTTAAGCTTTAGTAAAATCACAACACAATTTGAACATTCGTCCGCAATTCCCTGTGCAGCACCACGTCATCCTGAACGCAGTGAAGGATCTCCTGAACGCAGTGAAGGATCTCCTGAATCAGGCTCAGTGCCGTATCTAGGAGATCCTTCACTGCGTTCAGGATGACGTTATTTTTCAATGAGTTGAAATTGACCGGGAATCGCTGAACATTCGTATTAGCTTAATAACTCTTCCTCATCCGTTGTTCTTTGTAGGTTCTCCATGATTTTATGTTCAACCGTTGCTCTTCTTAACTCATCATCGGCAAAATCATCTACTTTAATAACTTCTTGACGCGCTAACTCAGCTTCTTTTAATTGCTGCAACTCGTCTTCAGAAAATAATCCCAACGAGCGTACTTCCTCAAGCAAATTTAATGAAGTTAACGAGCTCAAGTGATGTTCTTTGGCAACTGTTCCCAGTTTTTTCTCGAGCGCCTCAACAGCACAAATCTTGTGAAAAGCTTCTTCAAGTCGTCCTACTGGGCTGTGCTCTCCCGCTTGCACATACATTAAACGCGTCAAACGAGCACGAGTTTCATTAGGCTCGGTTAACATACGAGCTAATGTGCGCCCTAGATTATCAGAAGGTTTTTCTCGTTGCATGCCCATTGGTTTTAACAAAAGTAACAATGCCATTCGTGCCCAACGAATAGGGAAGTTCACTAATACACCGTGCATGGCTGCTTCACATTGATGCAACAAATGCTGACAGCTCCACTCCACAAGAGGTAAATCAGCCTCAGCCTCTCCCTCTTCATAAAAACGTTTTAATACAGCAGAAGTTAAATATAAATAACTGAGCATATCACCTAAGCGAGCCGATATTTTTTCTTTACGCTTGAGCTTTCCACCTAAGCTAATCATCGAAAAATCAGCTAAAAAAGCTAAATTAGCGCTGTATTTATGCACTAATTGATAATACCGTTTTGCACTACTCGTCGGTGCTTTAGTACCATAAGCATCGGTCCAAGCAAAAATAAATGATTGCGTGAAATTAGCTAATGCAAAAGCTACATGACCAAAAAAAGCTTTATCAAAAGCAATCATATCTTTTTGCCGCACACTTTCCATCTCAGAAAAAACATAAGGATGACAACGAATAGCGCCTTGGCCAAAAATAATTAAACTTCGCGTTAAAATATTAGCACCCTCAACAGTAATGCCAATAGGAGCACTTTGATACCCGCGCCCCAGATAATTATTAGGGCCCAGGCATATACCTTTACCGCCATGAATGTCCATCGCATCACAGGCAATTTCACGCAACATTTCAGTAGTATGATATTTTAAGATAGCCCCAGCCACCGAAGGTTTAGCACCTTGATCGATTGCAGCAGCAGCCATAGTTAATGCCGCATCAATGATATATGTTTTTCCCGCAATACGTGCCAACGGTTCTTCTATTCCTTCAAAACGACTAATTGATTGATTAAATTGTCGACGTACACGCGCATACGCGCCTGATGCTAGTGAAGCAAGTTGCGCACCACCATTCGCACTAGAAGGCAAAGAAATAGCACGACCAGCACTTAAACACTCCATGAGCATGCGCCATCCGTGACCGGCCATAGCAAGACCACCTATGAGACAATCCATGGGAATAAATACGTCTTTTCCTTGCGTCGGACCATTTAAAAATCCAGTATTAAGAGGAAAATGACGGCGCCCTGTCGTAACGCCTTTTGTATGAGCAGGAATTAACGCACAACTAATACCCACATCTAATCCTTTCCCTAATAAATTATCCGGATCAAACATTCTAAAAGCTAAACCAATCACCGTCGCTACAGGACATAACGTGATATAGCGTTTGTCCCAGTTTAAAAGCACACCTAACGTTTCTTGCCCACGCACAACTTGCGTACATACCGTACCAATATCAGGAATAGAGGCAGCATCGGAGCCAGCATTAGGCCCTGTTAGAGCAAAACAAGGAACTTCTCGTCCATCGGCTAGGCGAGGCAAATAATAATCTTTTTGCGCTTGTGTTCCATATTTTAATAATAACTCGCCTGGCCCTAAAGAGTTGGGTACAGAAATAGTCGTTGCCGCAGTAACAGAGCACCCATATATTTTTACTAAAATAGACATTTGTGCTGTTGCAGAAAACCCTAGCCCACCGTATTGTTTAGGAATTATCATACCTAAAAAGCGATTATCTTTTATAAATTGCCAGACTTCTGGAGGTAAATCGGTGCGATTATGAGTAATATCCCAATCATCAAGCATACCGCATAATGTATTGACCGGCCCTTGCAAAAATGCCTGTTCTTCTTCTGTTAAAACCACTGCAGGTGTACTACGTAATAAAGAAAAATCCGGTGCCCCACTAAAAATATCGCCTTCCCAACTCACAGTGCCCGCACTTAAAGCATCTCGCTCCGTATTCGACATCGTAGGCAAGGCTTTTTGTACTATTTTAAATACGTGTTTACTCATAAAGAGGCGACGTACTGGTGTAATTGAGCCTAAAATACAAATAAGCTCAATAATACATAATGTGCTTAATAGGCCCCATCCTGCATCGCCATATTGGGCAAACAACCCAATAAATAAACCAATACATATAGCCCATACTGAAATAGCCGCTTGATTAGTCAGTAGCAAGCCCACTACCACAATCAATGCCAACATAAAAATAGTATGCAACACAATATTCTCCTTTTATTGAGTTTTTATTCTAGGGAAAGTAGATCATCGATAACATCAATTATTTGCTCTGCCACAGCTTTTGGATGCTCCATGGGAAATAAATGGGTTCCTTTGGTCTTATAGCTTCGTATGCCAAAATGATTCAACATATATTGCCGGTCTATTAATTTAACCACCCCACTTTGATCACCATAAATTAAAGCAGCAGGCACTTTTAACTGCCCTTGGAGCTTTGGAATGATATGCGGAATAGTACGATAAATGTTGTATTCTATGTGCCTATCAAAACGTAAATAATACTCATCATCTTTTTTTTCTAATCCATACGTCACATAATCATCCAAGCACTCCTCACTAAAGGTCTTAAATAAATCGCGCGTTTTTAAATACGCAATAACGTCTTGCTTTGTTCGCCAATGTTCACGTCGACCTTTAGTTCTATGCGCCGGAGTAATTCTATCAATCATTCCTATAGTTTTTGCCAAGCGAACCATATTCGATTTTAATGGCCCGATTAATGGTGAATCTAACAAAATTACTGCTTTAAATAAACTGGGCTCATCAATAGCTGCCATTAAACTTAAAACACCACCTAAGGAATGCCCAACAGCAATAACAGGATAAGTCGCTTGCGATTTAATATGCGCAATAAGTTCAGCAACCAAATAAGGCCAATTATCACTTACTGGATAATAGGGATTATGTCCTATTTTATCGATATAACAGCACTCATAGGTTATAGCCAAGTTATTTAATAACTGGCTATAACAAGGTGAGGGAAATCCATTACCATGAGCGAAATGAATGAGCTCGCTCATAAACGCACCAATTGCCTACTCTCCGATTTCAACGAGTAGGTTGCAAATGAAAAGTACAATGCGAGCACCCCTACTAGTAAAAAGCCATAGCCTGGAAAGGTTAAATTAAATAATAATAAACCGAGTAACAGCCACATGGCAGGACTTACCGCCACAACCAATAAGGTAATGGATTGTTTTACTGACATTTGGAAAGAGAAAAAAATGCGTGCAAACAATTGCCCTAAAAAGCCAAAAGTAAAAAATAATACTATAAATAAACTAAAAAATACGGCAAACACTACAGGATAAACCAATAAAGTGACAATGTATTTCCACCGTTTGAAATCATTTTGTTCAACGATACGTTTACCATCAAAAATAAGACTCTCACCCTTATCAAAAGTTTGAATAATTGGTTTATTAGGATTAACGTGTTGCTGTTGAATTCCGGGGAATTGTAATTCGGGCATTCTAAATGCAACTGAATTTTTATTAATAAGAACTGAAAGGTAAGGATACTCAGGAAGAAAAGAATTTATTTTATCAGTTGTATCAACGATTAACACCACTTGCTCTTGTTTGTTTTTTACAATATACGGCATGGGTTTATCAAAAGAAACCTCACCGTTTTGAATGAGTAGTGTGGGAATGGTCGAAAGAGGATCTGTTAATTGCTGTTTATAAATAATATCAAAATCTAGTCCCACCTTAACCGCAAAGGGAATAGACCATAGAGCAATCAGTAATAATACATAACCAATACCAAAATGGCGCCAACGCTTTCCTACATCAATATACAAGCGTTTTGAATAAAATGATTGATACAACGCACTCCAATAACTAAACAGCGGCGCATCTATCGACTTTAACTTATTCTGTTCCTTCGCCATACTATCTCCTAGCTGAGCTGTTTATCTTTAGTTAACCCAGTATTAATAAAATTTATTTTTAAATCAATACAGTGCTTATTTATTGTGTTTATCTAAATATAATCGTCGCCGTAATAACTGGCTATAAATAGGCGCATTTTTAGCTACTTGCACCACCGTTGCTGAAGCGATACAACTAATCATCAAAGGTAAAATCAGAGAATAATTTTGCGTCATTTCTACCACTAAAACCACCCCGGTTACAGGGGAGCGCACTGAAGCTGCAAAAAGAGCGCCCATTCCGGCTACCGCAAACATTCCAGGATGAATCGACTCATCCGGAATAAAAAAATGAAACATTTCAAACGCACCTAAACCTAATAAAGTTCCCAAAGCAAGCATCGGGGCAAAAATACCACCAGGAACTCCTGTCGAATAAGACAATAAAGTCATTACCAAACGAGCACACAATAATACAAGTATCACCGAAAATGTAGGCGATAACTGCAAGGCTTGAGCAATAATTTCGTAACCTCCGCCAACAACTTGCGGGTATACTACCGCAAGATAGCCCACTAAAGCTCCGACCAATAAAACATACAGCAATTTTGTTCTTCGTGTTAAGGAATCAACGCCATGCAATACCTTCATTAAGCATTTATTAAATGCTAGACCCATTAGTCCGACGACACAACCAAAAATAAGAAAATAGCCTAAAGAAGATAAATGAGACAAAGCAAAAACTTCCATTTGAATAGCAGGACCAGAGCCTAAAATAGCTTGCATGGCGATTGTGGCGCTCACACAACAAATAACAACCATTTGAAAATTAAGAAAGGAATAGTTAAATTGATCGCGCATTTCCTCCATCACAAATAATACGCCCGCCAAAGGTGCATTAAATGCGGCGGCCAAACCCGCAGCAGAGCCCGCAGCAATCAAAGTATCACCGCGATGTTGTGATAAGCGACAAAAGTCACTCAACATTTGCCCCATATTTCCACCTAATTGAATAGTGGGTCCTTCTCGTCCCATCACCATTTGCGCCGACAAAGATAAAACACCTGCAAAAAATTTTACCGGCAATAAACGATGCCAAAAAATCGGCCTTTTATGCAATAAAGTGCCTTCAGGAGCATAATAGTGCACCATAAGCCAAGCACTAAGTAGCATCAACATCGACATCAGTGCAGAATACCAGGCCACCACCCCTTGTTTCTGTTCAATAAAATGGCGCAATATATGCAATAAAGAATCCAACCAGCCAATAGCCATTTGAAATAACGAGGCAACCACGCCAGTTAATAATCCTAATACCACTGAAATTGCATACAAACTTAATATTTTCCTTGTCATTACTACTCCTTTTTTCACATAATCAGTTTATAATATCTTATGCTTTTTAACCAAATAGTGCATGGAGTTTTTCCATGTAAATAATATATGACTCTTTCCCTCACTGATTTAAAAAAAATAGCACACTTAGCCTGTTTAGATAGCGCAGCAGGTGATGTAACAGCCCTTAATGAAGAAATTAATTCGATTATGAATTTTATTGATCATTTGCGTACGGTCGATACTCAAAATACAACACCGTTATTTCATCCGTTTGCTCATCATCAACGCCTAAGGGCCGATGCGGTCACCGAACAAGAATGCCTTGCTGAACTTGAAGCTATGGCACCACTTTTTGAGGATGATTTATACCTCGTGCCGAAAGTGATTGAGGTGGAGCAATAATATGGAATACACCTCATTGCAGCAGATGGCACATGCATTACAAACAAAAAAAATCTCAAGCGTTGAACTCACGCAATACTATCTAAATAATAGTAGACTACATCATGATTTAAATGCGTTTATTACTTTAGATGAAGACTACGCCTTATCTCAAGCGCGTAGTGCTGATCAACAACTACAGCAAGGGACCTATACGCCATTAACGGGCATTCCTATGGCGCTGAAAGATTTATTTTGCACCAAAACACTTCCTACCACCTGTGGCTCTAAAATGTTGGAGCAGTTCCAATCACCTTATAACGCCACCATCGTAAATAAATTACACCAGCATGGTGCCGTAATGCTGGGCAAAACAAACATGGATGAATTTGCCATGGGCTCAAGCAATGAGTCAAGTTTTTTTGGTGCCGTGAAAAATCCGTGGAATAAAGAGCACGTTCCTGGTGGTTCATCCGGTGGTTCGGCAGCGGCCGTAGCCGCTCATTTAGCACCCTACTCAATAGGCTCTGATACAGGTGGCTCCATTCGCCAACCCGCAGCATTTTGCGGAATAAGTGGTATCAAACCAACGTATGGATTGATTTCGCGCTATGGGATGGTGGCCTATGCCTCCAGCATGGATCAAGCAGGCCCTTTGGCACGCAGCGCTGAAGATTTAAGCATCATCCTCCAAGCCCTTGTAGGATTTGATCCGCATGATTCAACTTCTGTCGCGAGTGAAGCACCTAATTATTTCGCTCAATTACAAATGCCCTTAAATTCATTAACTATTGGTCTGCCAACCTGTTTTTTTCAATCAGGCGTAGATAGTGACATTCAAAACGCTATTCTTGCAGCAGTTGAGGTATATAAATCATTAGGAGCAACAATCAAAGAAATTGATTTGAGCTATCACTCTTTTTGGGTACCCACTTATTACGTACTCGCATGCGCTGAAGCCTCCTCTAATTTATCACGCTTTGATGGCGTGCGTTTTGGTCATCGAAGTGATAAAGCCAACTCATTAAATGAACTGATAACACAATCAAGAACAGAAGGATTTGGTGCTGAGGTAAAGCGACGCATATTAACAGGCACTCATTTATTATCTGCTGGATATTTTGATGCCTATTACGTGCATGCACAAAAAGTAAGACGATTAATTCAAGAAGAATTGCTCGCTACATTAAAAACAGTAGATGTAATATTAGGTCCTACAACACCAACACTAGCATTTAAATTAGGTGATAAAGAAGAGAATCCTATGCAAAGTTATCTTGCGGATGTGTTTACCGTAGCAGCTAATTTAGCCGGTTTGCCCGCTTTATCAATTCCAGCTGGATTTTCTCAAGGACTTCCTATCGGCATGCAATTAATGGGCGCGCCTTTTAGTGAGGCACAGCTGTTACAAACAGCGCATCACTACCAATCCGCTACCGATTGGCATCTCGCTACCCCTCAATATTAAGGTCAATTATGGAATGGGATCTCGTTATTGGATTAGAAGTACATGTCCAATTAAAAACCAAATCAAAATTATTCTCTGGTGCCTCAACGGCTTTTGGCGCACAGCCAAACTCACAAACCTGTTTTATTGATGCAGGCTTACCTGGCGTACTGCCGGTATTAAATCAAGAAGTAGTCACCATGGCAATCAAACTTGGTTTAGCACTGCGAGCGGATATTAATGACGGCTCTTATTTTGAACGGAAAAATTATTTTTATCCTGACTTGCCCAAAGGATATCAAATCAGCCAATTACAACAGCCTATTGTAAGTAATGGGAGTTTAGCAATAACGCTTGGTGATAATTCAATTAAAAAAGTAACTATTGATCGCGCTCATATCGAAGAAGATGCGGGCAAGTCATTACATAATAGTCACGCTTTTTCTACTGGTATTGATTTAAATCGCGCCGGAACGGCACTTTTAGAAATAGTCACCACTCCTTGTTTATATTCGATAGAAGAAGCAATCATCTATTTAAAAACACTGCATCAATTAGTCCGTTTTTTAGATATTTGCGATGGCAACATGCAAGAAGGCTCTTTTCGTTGTGATGTGAACTTATCATTAAAACCCAAGAACGCAGCTATTTTGGGTACACGTACTGAACTTAAAAATCTAAACTCTTTTCGCTATATTGAAAAAGCCATTGCTTATGAACAAGCCAGACATCAAGAGCTACTGGAACAAGGTATTCCTATCATACAAGAAACGCGATTATATAACCCTGACACGAATACAACACATAGCATGCGTAGCAAAGAAAACGAAAATGATTACCGCTATTTTCCCGATCCCGATTTATTACCCATTCAAATAACTCGTATGCAAATAGCAGAAATAAAACGATCGATGAATGAATTACCCGAACAAATAAAGCTGAAACTAGAACGAATTCCTGATTTACATGAAGAAGACATTCATTTTATTCTTTCTGCTCCCGAAATTTATGCCTTTTATCAAAAGATTAAAAAGACAGCGACGTGTGCAGATAAGCTCATTATTAATTGGCTAAAAGGTCCTTATGCTGCCGGATTAAATGAAGGCAACAAATCGTTTGCCAGCACTCCTGTTTCCGCAAAAAACACCGCCCTGCTACTTAATAAAATAACCGATAAAACTCTTTCTACCCATAGTGCCAAACAAGTATTTGCCACACTTTGGCAAGGAGAGGAAGATATTGAAGCACTTATTGAACGCCATAGTGTTGACTCCAACAACTCAGCGTCATTGGAGTTATTGATAAGCGAATTAATTCATAATTATCCGGAACAAGCCGCACAATATCGTGCGGGTAAAGACAAATTACTCGCGTTTTTTGTAGGACACATCATGAAACATACTAAAGGCCGGGCCGATCCAGAACAAGTTAACCTTTTATTAAAGGAATACTTAATTCGTTGTTAACCATCCACATAACTCATACGCGTAGCATGTTTCCTTCGCCCGCTGGCGGGAGAAGGTGCCCGCAGGGCGGATGAGGGTGGTTTAAAATAAAAGAAAAAAACGTTGCAAAAACATAATTTGCTATGGGGATAATCCGATAGCAATGTATTTACGAGTCGTTTAAAGAATTCTTACAATCATATTGTTTATGAAGGATTTGTTTAACCCACTCTCATCTGCTCTATGGGCACCTTCTCCCGCCAGCGGGCGAAGGAACAAGCAGTTACTAAATACGCTACAGATGGATTATCGATATCATATCAGCAATGCATAAAAAAAGTAGAGTCGGTCGATAAGCCGGGTTCTGTCGTGAACAATCATTCATCTGGGACGTGCGTCACCACACGCCTCAAGCAACCTACCCAAATCCCGTACGGGCCGCACGTTATGGCATAAAGCCAAATGGATTCCTATTTGGTCTTGCTCCAGGTGGGGTTTGCCCTGCCACGACTGTTGCCAGCCGCGCGGTGCGCTCTTACCGCACCATTTCACCCTTACCCCTAATGATAAATCATTAGGGGCGGTATATTTTCTGTGGCACTTTCCGTAGACTCGCGCCTCCCAGGCGTTACCTGGCACCTTGCCCTTTGGAGCCCGGACTTTCCTCCCTTTACTAAAAGTAAAGAGCGATTGCTTAACCAACTCTGTTAGCAATAATAACAGAGCGCTTAGGTAAAGACCATGAAATTAAGAAAAAACTTTAGCTGTGATTGAACTCTAATGACATATTCTAAAAAAAATCGAAAGAAGCTGACTTGACGATAGGTATCGACACAAATACTCATTTAATTATTTTTGCTTCAAACTTCGATGGGGTAGGAATGATTGAGAAGTTATCGTTTTTTTACTTTGAATTACCGCGGCTTTAACCGCGGCATTCAAAGCACCAGTCACCAATAAACATATGACCAGTCAATTTCAAAGAATATGGTGCAATGCTGTAGAAAACCAAGTCAATGAAATTGTAAGAGAGCAAAAACTTTGTTTTTGCTCAATGAATACTAAAAAACTTTTAGAAATCACGTGTACCAATGAACTCATCATCAAAATAGCGCTTTAATTTTGTTCTTAAAGTACCACGGCTTACACCTAATACACGAGCCGCTTTAGATTGATTGTAACGTGTTAACTCCATTACAGTACGGAATAAAGGAGCTTCAACTTCTTCAACAATTAATTGATATAAGTTTAAATTAGCATCTTTACTACCAACAGCAGTTAAATAACCTTTAACCGCATTAATCACTTGATTTGAAAGCGCTTCATTGCTCTGCACTTCTTGCATTACTGCACTCATTTAAAACTCCTAAAACAAAAAATTAAGACAAAATAAAAAGAAAATACTCCAAGCACAGAGCATCATGTACCAGATGATATCAAATACCTCAAAGTATGTAAACATTGATTTAATCATATTCATTTATTAAGGGATTCTTAAGCATTATTGTATCATTTTCGAGAGGATTGTAAAAATATAAATACGTTTTTTACAAAGTTTATCAATATTTGTATTTTATCTTAATCAGTTACTTACTATAAAAAACATATTAAGTGATCACTATAAGGTGCAACTGTTTACAATTCGACCTTATGATGTATAATAGTTTACTAACATTTATCCCTTCGGTATAACAATGCAATCAAAAATTGATTCTACAAGCTTCAGTAATCCTTTAGCCTTAGAGGCATATGATTTAAACGAATGCATGTATCAAGCGATGCTCAATGATCTTTTGAGATTTAATTTTACTCATGTCCAATGTAATGAATTAATTTTAAAAAAAAACCGCTCTTTTTATTTGACCACAAGCAAACATTCAGCTCAGCTTCTTCAAGCTCCTTACGCTTTAGTTCCTAATTCAATTTTTAAACTTGCATCAAAAAATAGTCTCGAGGCATTTGTAACCACATTTCCATCGCTAAAAGCATTAGGTTTTGCAACTCCTCTATTAGTAACAATCGGAAGCAAATATAGTGGCGGAGAAAAGTTACACTCAATAATAAAAAATAAAGCTTTATTGAACAAAGGATTAACAACTAACGATGTTTATGAAATAGTAAAACACGGCGGAGGAACACAAGCTCTTGATATACTTCACGACTACTTTGATGAATTACATCATAAAGGCTTAGAAAAGCAGGATATAATAAATATTGCACGTAATAAAAAAAGTGCTTACGCATTGATATTTTTAATACAACATTTAGATACGCTAATCAAAAGACATGATATAAAAACTATTATTTCTTTGCTATATAAAGAAAATGGACACATTCAAGCAGAAAGAGTATCTAAGCTCAAACTACAAAATTCAGACCTTTTAAACGCTTGCACTCGCTCGCAGCGTAACGATAAAAAAATGAAGATTAATGATGAAAATCCAGTACAAAATATAAGCTCTATTTTATCCTCTAACCAGCCTCCTATGTTTTTTCAAAACAAAAATGAACACATTAAGGAGAATGATCTACAATCTAAATTAACCCCTACAGCGTTACTTACCGAAAAACAAGATGTTGCTGAAATTCTTCTTTGCTTCAAAAAAAGCACCGATTCACATCTCAATGAGGAAAGGAATAATGAAATCTCAACCAATACGCGTTGCTAACATAGAACGCACTTAATAAAGTGCGTTCTATGTTAGCAAATAAACTACATCTCAGCGACAGTAAAACTTTCACCACAGCCACACTGGCCGGTTTGATTGGGGTTATTAAATATAAACTTATAATTTAACCCTTGTTTTACATAATCCACATTCATGCCTTGTAAAAAAGGATAACTGGTTTTATCAATCCAAATGGAGTATTTTTGCGTCAATGGCACAACAAAATCGCTGCTCACCGGTTCATTCACATAGTCGACTACATAAGATAAGCCGGAGCACCCTGTTTTTTTAACCGATAAACGAATTCCTTTATTGTGCTCTTGTTTATCAAGATAAGACACCACATGTTTAATGGCGGCGTCACTAAATTTAATTTCAGGATTTATTGTGCTGGTATGATGTACTGCGTTCATAATTCACCTTTACGTTTCATGCTCATTAAATGAGCAAGTTTTTTAAATGCTGTTTGAATACTAAATAACACCGGAGCTTGGTTAAAAGGAATCTCCAACTGCATTGTTAATTCATTTATATCAAGTGCCATGTTATCCAATTTTTGTCCTATACCGGCCCTACATGCATATTCCAAGGCAGCAACAAGATAAGGATTACCATTGGTTTTAAAATATAACTCTTTTATACAATAGTCCTCATCACAACTCATAAATAACGCTATGATGTCTTTGGAGGAATACGGTGCGGTACTAAATAATACGGTGCGTGGCTGTGTACAATCTAATTCACCTACATGCAACGGTAAAAAAAAATAATCGCGTATTTTATTATTATACATCATTGCGGCACCATTCGATGCAAATGCTCTACTTGCTTACAAATAATCTGAATCGTATTCTTAATATCTTCATCTGTAGTAAAACGCCCTAAAGACAGGCGAACCGAACTGTGTGCCAACTCATCCGATAATCCTAATGCTTTTAATACATAAGAAGGTTGGGCGCTTGCCGAAATACACGCAGAACTAGTGGACACGGCCAATTCATGTAATGCATATAATAATGAATCGCCATTAAGTCCTTTAAAAGAAATATTAAGATTTGCCGCTACTCGCTGCTGTTCATGCCCATTTAATTGAATTCCAGGCAAATGATTTATCCCCTGCCACAAGGAGGTTCGATAACGCAATAAGCGCGCCTGCTCTTCAGTGCGAAGAGATTCACTTAAAGCAAAGGCCGCCCCCATGCCAATTATTTGATGCGTTGGTAAGGTACCTGAGCGCAAACCGTGTTCATGCCCGCCACCAAAACTTTGCGGTTGGATGCGTATTCGTGGCTTACTACGCACATACAAGGCACCTATGCCTTTAGGACCATAATTTTTATGCGCCGAAAACGACATTAAATGCACGCCATTAGTGTGCATATTAATCGCCAGTTTCCCCGCGCTTTGGGCCGCATCTACATGAAAAACAATTCCCCTATCACGGACCAAAGCGGCAATTGCCTCAATATCTTGAATCACACCAAGTTCATTATTAACCTGCATAATGGATATTAAAATGGTCTCCGCACGAATGGCTTGCTCTAATAAAGTCAAATCCAATAAACCATCAGCTCGTGGCGCTAAATAAGTAACCTCAAAGCCTTCTTTTTCAAGCTGCTTCATGCTATCGAGCACCGCTTTATGCTCCGTACTCATGGTGATAATGTGTTGCCCTTTGCTTTTATAAAATCGAGCGGTACCTAAAAGGGCTAAATTATTCGCTTCAGTAGCACCAGAGGTAAAAATAAGCTCTTGCGGTTGTGCATGAACTACTTCAGCAATTTGTTGTCTTGCATACTCTACGGCAACTAAAGCTTGAGTACCGTAACTATGCGTTACAGAGGCTGGATTACCAAAAACTCCTTGTGGACCTAAATGCACCATCATTTGTTCTATTACAGAGGGGTCTACTGGCGTTGTTGCCATGTAATCTAAATAAATAGGCCGTGTACTCATTTAAATATTGTCACTTTTTTTTCTGGCCCAAATTAGAGACT